>CAYTKQ010000007.1:0-117472 GCA_964438705.1 uncultured Christensenella sp.
ACCTCATTCCCATGAACGAGCAGGCGCTCGAGATGGGCGCACAGGCCGCGAAATAAAAAGACCGCCGCGTGAGGCGACGGTCATAAAAAGTTGATTTTGAAACGGTGCGGCGGGTTTCCCGCCCTGCCGTTTTTTTATGCTCAAGTGCGGCCGGTGGAGCCAAAACCGCCCGCGCCGCGCTCTGTTTCTACGAGCTCCGACGCTTCGCGAAAGGCGACCTGCAATACGGGAGTGATGACGAGCTGCGCGATCCGTTCTCCCGGAATGATCGTTTGCGGCGCGTCGGAATGGTTGTGCAGGGCGACCATGCATTCCCCGCGGTAATCACTGTCGATTACGCCGACCTTGTTGGCGGGCGCGAGGCCGCGCTTCATGGCAAGGCCGCTGCGCGCGTAAACCAGCCCCGCATATCCGGCGGGGATTTCCATTGCAATGCCCGTATGGATCAGCTGCGTCTCTCCGGGCAGGATCACAACCGCCTCATCGAGGCACGCATACAGATCCGCGCCCGCGGAATATTCCGAGCCGTAGGTGGGGATCACGGCTTTGTCGTCGAGCTTCTTGATGTTGATTTCCGGTCGTTGCATCGTCTTTCCTTCCTGATGTTGATTATTCCGTCGGCTCAACCGGGTCAATTATCGGCGGGGGAGTCGGATTTGGAGCCGGGCTTGGATTGGGCGACGGTATTGGATTCGTCGGGGTCGGCGGGATGACCAGATGATCCAGATTGCATGACTCCGTTGGAATCGAATATTCTTTGCCGTCAGCACCCGTAAAGGACCCGCCGGAGCTGGAACCCCAGTTTTCATAGGGAGAACCCTTGGCAAAGCTGCGCGTTGTTTTTGAAGCATACTTTGCGCTCGCCTCCGGGCATTTGCCCTCCACAAACAGCAGGCCAGATTCGCCGCAAATCTTCACATCCTCGCTGCTCGAAGAAATGCACACGTCGCAGTCCTGATTCAAAAGCGGACTGTCTGAAGGCATCAGCGCGGTCACGCGCACGCACGCGCCGGAAGAAGGCTTTTTACTCGAATACTTACACACGGTAAATTCCTCGATGCCGTAGTCGGCGAACGAACCCTCCATGATGACCTTATCATCCAACGTCTCATGGATTTTCTGCATATAGGCCTTCCACAGCGGCGCGGTCACAGAGCTGGCTGCTGTGCGTGAGGGCAGGGTGATGTTATAGTCGTCATTTCCGAGCCACAATGTCGAGGTATAGTAGGGTGTATAACCCGCGAAAAACATGCCGCGGTTGTCGTCGTTTGTTCCGGTTTTTCCGGCGGTGGTCATGCCGTCAAGACGCGCGTTTGCGCCTGTCCCGCTCCGAACCGCCTCTGTGAGTGCATCGGTCAGCATGAAGCAGGTGGCCGGTGAAAATGCTTCATGCTCCTCGCGGTCCTGTTCCGCGTCGATCACGACATTGTTTTTGGCGTCCAGCACCTTGGTGAAGGAGATCGGCTGCTTATATTCCCCGCCGCGGGCGATGGTGGCATACCCGCCCGCCATTTCGATGGGCGTGAGGTTTGCCACGCCGAGGCCGAGGCCGGAGCCGGTCTTCATATTGACGCCCGTCGTGGGATTCACGAGACTATCCTGCGATACGCCCAGCTTATAGAGATATTCCTCTGAATTATCAAGACCCACATAATTCATGATCGTTTGGGCCGCGGCAATGTTGCGGGACCATACGATCGCATCCTTGATGGTGATAGGCTCGTTTGGGCCGGTGGGCCGTGGGAAAGAAGGCTTGCCGTCCTTCAGCCAGCCGTTGATGGGCTGCTGGATGTTGGGAACATAGGAGCCAAGTCCATATCCCAGCTCGAACGCCGGCCCATAGACGGACAGCGGCTTGATGGAGGAGCCCACCATCAGCTGCCCCTGATACGCGCGGTTCAGTGTTTTCATGGTGTCGGGCGTGGTGCGCGAGCCGATGATCGCCTTCAGCTGCCCCGTTGAGTTTTCAATCACCACGGCAGAAGCCTGCGGCTGAATGGTCTCGATGGTGTTCCCGTCCGCATCTTTTTCGACCTTTGTATCCATATTCGGATACCGGTCCCAGTTTGCAAGCGTATCCTGTACGGTTCGCTGGATTTCGGGATTGACAGTCGCATAGATCTTGTAGCCGCCCGTTTGCAGCTCACGGTCTACCCTGCTGCGGTTGACCTTCGTATCCTCAAGCCCTTCCTTCTCAAGGAAGAAGGACTGCACGTCATAGATCAGATATTCCACAAAATGCGGAAATTCATAGAGGGAACGCACGGGGGACTGCTCGGGAATGTTCATCTCGGCCTTCCAAGTGTCGAGATATCCTTCGCGCAGCACTTTTTTTGCGCCCTCCTTCAGCTTCCAGTTGCCGTCGGCGTCCTGTTCGATGCATTCGTCCGCAAGGTATACCTGAAGGGGCGTCATCACCTCGTCGTACTGCTCCTTTGTGATGTCGCCGTTCCAGTACATGCGTTCCGCGTCGATGTTCATGCGGTTGATGAGATCGGGCAGATACTCTGTTCTGGTGTAGGTCGCGCGGCGCGGATTATAGCGCGACGGATTTTGCGTGATGGAGGCGATGCAGATCATCTCCTTGAGCGTGAGCTGTGAAAGCTCCTTGTTGAAATAATCCTTCGCGGCGGCCTTGACACCGTAAACGGTGCCGCCCAGAGGGATCGCGTTCAAATAAGCTTCGAGAATTTCGTCTTTGCTGTAGGTGTTTTCAAGCTCCATTGCAAGATAGGCCTCCTGCAGCTTGCGCTTATAGGAACGTTCGCTCGTCAGCAGTTCATTTTTCACGAGCTGCTGAGTGATGGTGCTGCCGCCTTCGGATTTCCCCTCCGACATATTGGAAACGAACGCGCCCATCAGGCGGCGAAAATCGACGCCGGTATGCGTTCTGAAACGGATATCCTCCAAGTCGATCACCGCGTCTTGCAGCCCCTTTGGAATTTCTTCGAGCTTTGCCCATTCGCGGTTTTCGAGGCCGGTATACGTTGCGAGCTCAGTGCCGTCCGCATAATAGATTTTGGAATTTTCATTCTGATTTTCGATTTTGCTCACATCGAGCTCGGGGGTCGTCCCAAGATAGGCGTTTGCAACGCCGAACAGGGAACCAAAGGCGATCGCGATCACCACGAAGATTGCGACAAACGCTGTTTTAATAGTCGTCAAGATCACGCCGAGCGCAAAGTTTGGCTTTTTATCGCGCGGCTTGAAAATGGAACGCCTGCCCACGACGGGGATTTCCTGCGTCATTTCCTTTTGGGGAACCGGCTTTTTGCCCGTTATATTCAAAGGCTTTTTGGACGCGCCGGATGAAAACTGCTTTGTCATATCGTCTGAAAAGACAACGGTTTCCTCTGTGGGGGAATCCTGAGCAAGTTTTTTCGAAGAACCCGCAGCGGATGCGTTTTTTTGCGTCGGTTTTTTGAGCGGAGCAGAGGGCTTGCCGGACTGCGTCTCTTTTTCGTCCACCAAAAATGTTTTTTTGATTTTTTCACCGGTGTTTTTTATCGTATCCCTGATATCTTTTTTGGGAGCCATTGATTCGTTACCTCCAGCGTATGGAAATCCATGCATATATAGAAACATTCTAGCATAAATTCGATGCCAATTGTATTTTTTTCACAAATTATTTACAGATGAAAGAGACGCGGCGTTTACAACAAAGGCAAGTTATGTTACTATCATTAGGGTAATAACGGGGCTTGGCCCTGTTCGTGAGATTATACTTTTGAGGTGAAACAGATGTCCGGACATTCGAAATGGTCAACGATCAAAAACAAGAAGGGAAAGGCAGACGCCGCGCGCGGCAAGGTCTTTACGAAAATTGGCAGGGAAATTGCGGTGGCTGTCAAGCTTGGCGGGGCAGACCCGGGAATGAATTCGCGTTTGCGCGACGTGATCGCAAAGGCAAAGGCAAACAATATGCCCAACGACAACATCACACGTTCCATCAAAAAGGCATCGGGTGAGCTTGGGGATATCAATTACGAAGAGCTCACATATGAAGGCTATGGCATCGGCGGCGTGGCGGTGATCGTGGAGACGATGACGGACAACAAAAACCGCACCGTGGGAGAGGTTCGTCACGCGTTCGACAAATTTGGCGGTTCGCTTGGTACGAATGGCAGTGTGGCGTTTCTGTTCGATAAAAAGGGCGTGATCGTGATCGACGCGGCGGCAGGCGACGAGGAAGCGGTGATGGAGGCGGCGCTCGAGGCGGGCGCGGAGGATTTTGCGGCGGAGGACGGCGCATATGAGATCACGACCGCTCCCGAGGATTTTTCATCCGTGCGCGAAGCGCTTGAAGCGGCGGGCTATGATTTCCTTTCTGCGGAGCTTGATATGGTGCCGCAGACGACCACTGCGCTCAGCGAAGAGCAGCAGATCAAGTTCGAAAAGATGCTGGATATGCTCGAGGACAACGACGACGTGCAAAACGTGTATCATAATGCGGATGTGCCCGACGAAGAACAAGGTGAATGACGCTGAAAGCGTCAGAGGGGGCGCCTTGGGGTGCGAGTCGCTGGCACGCCCCATGCAAGGCTTTCCCAAGAATCAAGTGCGCAGCACGCGGATGATTGGGTGAAAGCTACTGCTGCGGACGTGCCCGACGAGGAATAAGGTGAATGACGCTGAAAGCGTCAGAGGGGGCGCCTTGGGGTGCGAGTCGCTGGCACGCCCCATGCAAGGCTTTCCCAAGAATCAAGTGCGCAGCACGCGGATGATTGGGTGAAAGCTACTGCTGCGGATGTGCCCGACGAAGAATAGAAAGCCGCTTGCAGAGTGGAAAAACAGCTGTAGTATATGAAGTGATACAGTGGAAATCGATTGCATGATATCAATATTTGACTGTGGTTTGCACGCGGATCGCGGCGCATGCATATCGCTTTTTTATTTAGATTTTTTCGGAAGACTTTTCCGCATAAAGCTCGCAACGGTTTCGGCCGTTTTCCTTTGCCCTGTAAAGCGCTTGATCCGCATTCACGATAAAAACACTTTGATTTTGTTCGGTTGATCCGGCGGGGATTGCTGAATAGACGCCCTGCGAGACCGTGATAAAGACACCGCCCGGATTGGATTCGTGCGGGATCGCCAGTTGACCGACGGCCGTGGAAATGCGCTCGGCGACCATCAGAGCCGCTTCCGCGTCTGTGCCGGGCAGCAGAAGGAAAAATTCCTCTCCGCCGTAGCGAAAGGCAAAATCGTGCCTTCCGCGCAGCACGGAAAGAAGCGTGGAGGCAATTTGACGGATCACCTCGTCGCCCATATTATGCCCGTAGTGGTCGTTGTAATTCTTAAAATAGTCGATATCCAGCATGATCGAGGATAACGTCGTTTGGTTTTGATATGCTTCGGAGACGAGCTTCGGAAGCTTTGCCTCGAGGAATCTCCGGTTGTAGAGCGAGGTCATGGGGTCTGTGTTTGCTTCCACGCTGCTTCGTTTGCTTTTGATCACATACAGGATCAGATAAATGACGGATAAAGCGACGCTTGGAAGCAAAAAGATCAGCAAGAGAGCCTGCTGGACCTCGACCGTATAGGCTTTGTAATTTTCGTAATAGATGTCGGCGCCAAGCAGCCCGACATAGTTTCCCTCTACGGTATAAATCGGCACGAAGCCCGTGATGGAATCGCCATACTCGTCCACGATGAGCTGGTAACCGCTTTGCGCATTCTCATAAAGAGAAAGCGCTTCTTCCGGAAAGACGGAATAGCGGTGGATGTCGTCGTAATATCCCTGTGTATGATCTACCGTTACCTGCTGATTTTCGTTGATGATCACATCTGTGAGCCACAGAAGATCGAGCGGCGTTCCGCTCTGTACGCCAAAATATTCCGCAGTATCGTCTGTGACGCTGTACTTGATTTCATCGGGTTCGAGCTTGATCATGATGTAGGCATATTTAAAGTCACCGCTGAAATCTGAATACAAAAACATGTTGCTGAATCGTTTGTTGACGGAGTTGTTCAAGGCTTCTTCAAACGTGAGGGATTTCATTTCGGCGACCTCCGCGTCTGTGACCGAGAAATTGCTCGCCGCGATCTTGGCGATGTCGAGCGCCTTGGTGCCAAGCATGGCGGAATATTCCTGCGTCATGGAGGCGGTGAGGCCGTTGATTGTGACGACGCCCAAAATGACATACAGGACAACAAATATGATCAGCAGATATGCGGAGTTCTTTTTCATTTCATACCCTTAAAATATAGTCTTACAGATGACGGCGGAATGAGCCCGATTATGTCCTTCTGCTTTTTTGAATCATGTAGGTGGCTTTTTCAACCAGAAAATCGGGGAGAAGTTTTGCAAAAAATCTGGCCCCTTTCATAATTGCGCCCGGCACGATCACGGTTTTGCCCGCAAACATCTTTTTCACGGCGTATTGCGCCACATATTCTGCGGAAAGCCCGCTGAGCGAGAATTCGACTCCGGCGGTTTGGTTGAACGCTGTGCGCACCGGGCCGGGGCACAGCGCGCCGATATATACGCTGCGGCCCGTGCGATACAGCTCCTCGCGGATCGCCTGCGTGAGGCGGAGCACATAGGCTTTGGAAGCGTAATAGGATGAAAAAAGCGGACCGGGCATGAACGCGGCGGAGGACGCGACATTCAGGATATGGCCGCTGTTTTTTTCGATGAAGTCCTTCAAAAACAGTTTCGTCAGAATATGTACGCTGATGATGTTTAAATCGAGCATGTTGAGTTCTTTTTGCAGATCCGTTTTGTCGAAGGCGCCAAACACGCCATAGCCTGCGTTGTTGACCAGAACATCGATATCACCGGCCTCGGCGTGAAGCCGAAAGCATTCCTTTTCGTCGGAAAGATCGGCGGTGATGATGCGCACATCCGTTTTCAGCTCGCTTTTGAGCGCAAGCAGTTTATCTTCGCGTCGTGCACATATGATGAGATCATATCCATTTTCACTTAAAATTTTGGCGATTTCCCAACCAATCCCGGAACTTGCACCGGTAATCAAAGCTCTCATTCTACAGCCCCCGTTGTTTTCTTGTGCTTTATTATAACATGCTTTGCCGGGATTGTGTATTCCAACAAATATGTTTATAATAATAAACGAATAAAAGATAAGGAAAGCAATATTTGATGAAAAAGTTTTGGATTTTGATGTTTTGTATCACAGTTTGCCTGTTATGCGCGGGAATTGCGGGGTGCGGCGCACAGACGGCGGCAGAGCAGCCGTCTGCGTCCCAAACGCAACCCGCCGCGAAAGCATCGGAGCCGGCGCCAACGACGGTACCCACGCCCGAGCCAACACCGCCCCCGACGCCTGACCCGACGCTGAAAAGCGGAGCGGAAAGCGAAGAGGTGCGAAAGCTACAGGAGCGTTTGGGAGAGCTGGGGTATTTGAAGATCGACGAATACACCACGAAGTATGGCCCCGCAACGGCACGCGCGGTCACGCTGTTTCAGAAGCAAAACGGCCTTTTGGCAGACGGCATCGCGGGGGAGGAGACGCTCGTGCGCATCTATGCGGAGGACGCAAAGGAATGCGCACTGCCCTTATCCGGCGTTAAAATCGGGCTTGACCCGGGGCATCAGGTAAAAGGAAATTCCGCACAGGAGGCTTTTGCGCCGGGGTCGTCTGTGACGAAAAACAAGGTGACCTCGGGAACGGATGGGAGAAATACGCGGGTGCCCGAATTCAAGGTAAACCTCATTGTGGCACTCAAGCTGCGCGAATTGCTGGAGCAGAGCGGCGCGGAGGTGGTGATGACCCACAAATCTCCGGACGTGGATATTTCCAATCAGGAGCGCGCGAAGCTGCTCAACGATGCGGACGTCGATCTCGCCCTTCGGCTGCATTGCGACGGCGTGGACGATGCTTCGGTACAGGGCGCGATGATGCTCGTGCCTGCTGGGAAATATACGGAAGCGATCAGTGAAAAGAGCCGCGCGGCGGGCGAGACGATCTTCGCCGCGTTTCTGGAAACGACGGGTGCGAAGGACCGTGGGGTGATCCCGCGGGATGACCAGACGGGTTTCAACTGGAGCACCGTGCCCGTATGCAACATTGAAATGGGCTGCCTTTCCAACGGCGAGGAGGAAGCGCTGCTCGTTTCGGGCGACTATCAGCAGAAATGCGCACAGGGGCTTTTGGATGGCATCATCGAATACTTCGGCGGGTGAGCGGCGTTTGAAAAAACGCGTAAACACGCGGGTTCGTTGACACTGTATTTAAAATCACTTACAATTATGGGTATGGAAGCAAATGGATGCATGGTCGTCTTGCTGGACGACGGAGCGAGCCTGCGGGTTGCCCGCGAATATGCGCAGGACGATCCGCTTTTTCGCATTGCGGGAGATTTTACGAACAGCACGGACGCGCTTGCCTTTTTGGCGGAGCAGCCGGCGGATCTTTTGTTGGCGGATTTTGACGCGCCGGGTGCGCGAACGCTGCTGAACATCATCATGCGCGACGAGATCGATGTGGATGTGATCGTGCTGACCGGGCAGAAGGACGGAGAAACCCTCCGGCAGGCGCTTTACGCGGGGGCGCAGGACTATTTGATCGCCCCTGTTGAACGGGAACGTTTTCGTATGTGCGTAAAAGGATATTTGGCGCGGCTTGCGATTGCGCGGGGGCTTAGGACTGTGGATCAGGAAACGGTGGACAAGCTGCTGCACACCGCCAAGGGCCGGGGCGCAGAGCGAAGCGGAAACGAACGTTTGGAACGCGTGTTTGCGTGCTTTGGTGAGGAGCCGGAGCACGATTTTACAGTCAAGGAGCTTGCGCAAAGGCTTGCGGTTTCCGCAGTGACGATGCGCCGCTATTTGAAGCAGCTCACGGATGCGGGACGGATCGTAAGCGACGTGGATTACAACACGGGCGGGCATCCGCGCATTGTATACCGTCTGCCATGACCGGGGAGGAAAGCGGATGAAAAAGAGAGTGCCCGCCTATTATCAAAAAGGCGCGACTGACTTGCTGGGCGATATCGATAGGGCTAAAAGCATCCTTGACGTGGTGATCGGCGGGTCTTACGACGGCATTTATATTACGGACGGCAGCGCAAACACGCTGATGGTGAATAAATCCTATGAGATCATTTCCGGCCTGAAACGCGAGGATGTGCTGGGCAAAAACATGCGCGACCTTGTGCGCGACGACATCATCAACGTATCGGGCACGCTGACGGCAATCGAGTCACGCGAGAGCGTGACGCTCGAGCAGGAATTTCAGACGGGAAAGCGCGCGGTGATCACCAGCACGCCCACACTCGACGAGGCGGGGCAGGTGATATTGGTCATTACCAACGTACGTGACGTGACGGAGCTCCACGAGCTGCGCAATCGGCTTGCCCAAAACGAGGAACAAAGCGAAAAGAACGTAAGCGAGCTGGAGGCGATGCGCAGGGAGATCATCGGCGACGGCGAGCTTGTGGTGGACGACCCCGCCATGCTCAGCGTGATGCGCATGATCGACAAGGTGAGCAGGCTCGATACCACCGTGCTGCTCACGGGGGAGACGGGTGTGGGCAAAGACCGCATCGCTTCGTATATCTACCGCAAGAGCAAGCGCGCGGGCGAACGGTTCATTAAGGTGAATTGCGGGGCGATCCCTGCGGCGCTCATGGAAAGCGAGCTGTTTGGCTATGAACGCGGCGCGTTTACGGGCGCGAACCGCGAGGGAAAAATGGGGCTTTTTGAGGTGGCGGACAAGGGTACCATCTTTTTGGACGAGGTGGGCGAGTTGCCCCTCGACATGCAGGTGAAGCTGCTGCGGGTGCTGCAGGAGCAGGAAATCGAGCGGATCGGCTCGAACAGGCCCGTGAAGGTGGATGTGCGCGTGATTGCGGCGACCAACCGGAACTTGCAGGATATGCTGCGCGAAAAGCTGTTTCGCGAGGATCTTTATTACCGCCTCAACGTGTTCCCCGTCACCATTCCGCCGCTTCGTGACCGCAGACGGGACATCGTTCCGCTGGCACAGCGGTTTTTATCGGAGCTGAATCGCAAATATAATATGGATAAGTTTCTCACGCCTTCCGGCGAGGATGCGCTTCTCGCTTATCGCTGGCCGGGAAACGTGCGCGAACTGAAAAACGTGGTGGAGCGTGCGATGGTCATGAGCAACACGAAGGACATTTCGGCGGGGAACTTTTTTTTGCATTCTCCGGCAGCGGGGCTGCCAAGCGAATATGGCGAAGTGAATTTGAAGGCGGTGACCGAGCGGCTGGAGCTCGATTATATCGAACGCGCGTACGTGCGGGAGGGGAATGTGCGCGACGCGGCGAAGAGCCTCCAAATGGATGCGGCGACCTTTGTGCGCAAGCGCAAGAAGTACCGTGAGAAATATGGATCGTTGCAAAAATGAAACGTGTTGCAAAAATGAAACAATATATAAAAAAGACGCTGTGCAAGCGTCTTTTTTATATATGCAAATAAAGTGCCAAGTGCGGCGTTGCAAAAATGAAACAAATGGAGTGATAGAGGATGTAAAACAACCCGTGCACCACAAAAACAAGGTGCTAGTTTTTACAAAATAGCAGGTTTTTTTGTGAAAAGGGCGGACAAATGAGAATAAAAGATTAAAATTCAGCAAAATTTTAGAAGTTTTCAAAAAAACATTGCGCTTGGCATGAAAATTGCATGTATAATAATAGATAGAAAAACGGGCCAACCCGGCCGGTCACAATAACAACGCTCATGATGAGTAAAGGAGAAACGATTATGGCACTTATGACAGGAGAACAGTACATTGAAAGCATTCGCAACATCAAGATGCAGGTTTATATGTTTGGAGAGAAGATCGAAAGCCCGGTGGACGACCCGATCCTTCGTCCTTCGCTGAATTCCGTGCGCATGACCTATGATCTGGCGCAGATGCCGGAATATGAGGATCTGATGACGGTGACGCTGGAGGACGGCCGCAAAATCAACCGTTTCACGAATATCCACCGCAACACGGATGATCTGATCAAAAAGGTGAAGATGCAGCGTCTGCTTGGGCAGAAGACCGCCGCGTGCTTCCAGCGCTGCGTGGGGATGGACGCGTTCAACGCGGTTTACAGCACAACGTTTGAGACGGACAAGGCATGCGGAACGAACTATCATGAAAACTTTGTGAAGTATATGAAATATTGCCAGGACAACGACCTGACGATCGACGGCGCGATGACCGACCCCAAGGGCGACCGTTCGCTTGCGCCGCACGCGCAGGAGGACCCGGATATGTATCTGCGCGTGGTGGAACGCCGCGAAGACGGCATCGTGGTGCGCGGCTGCAAAGCGCATCAGACGGGCATGCTCAATTCGCACGAGGTGATTGTGATGCCCACCATCGCGATGCGCGAGGAAGACAAGGATTATGCCGTTGCGTTTTCCGTGCCGCTCGATGCGCCCGGCCTGTTCATGATCATCGGCCGCCAGTCCTGCGACACGCGCAAGCTCGAAGACAGCGAGCTTGACGTAGGAAACGCGGAATTCGGCGGCGTGGAAGCGCTGACGATCTTTGACGACGTATTTGTGCCCAACGACCGTATTTTCCTGAATGGCGAATATGAATTCGCGGGCATGATGGTGGAGCGCTTCGCGGGATATCACCGTCAGAGCTACGGCGGCTGCAAGGTCGGCGTGGGCGATGTGCTGATCGGCGCGGCGGCGGTGGCTGCTGATTACAACGGCGCGGCAAAGGCCTCGCACATCAAGGACAAGCTGATCGAGATGACGCACCTCAACGAAACGCTGTTTGCGTGCGGTATCGCGTGCTCGGCAGAGGGGCATCCGACGGAATCGGGCAACTACATGATCGACCTGCTTCTCGCGAACGTGTGCAAGCAGAACGTGACGCGCTTCCCGTATGAGATCGTGCGACTCGCGGAGGACATCGCGGGCGGCCTCATGGTGACGGCACCGTCCGAAAAGGACCTGCGCGACCCGAAGATCGGCAAGTATGTGGAGAAGTATTTGAAGGGCGTTGCCTCTGTTTCCACGGAAAACCGTTTGCGCATTCTTCGCCTGATCGAGAATCTGGCGCTTGGCACGGCGGCGGTCGGTTACCGCACGGAATCTATGCACGGTGCGGGCAGCCCGCAGGCGCAGCGCATCATGATCGCGCGGCAGGGCAATCTTGCGATGAAGAAGGAATTGGCGAAGACGATCGCGCATATCAAGGAATAAGGCGGGTATATGCCGGACAGACACGCGATTGATGGAATAAGAGATCAAAAGGGAAATAATGAAAAACGAGATTCTAAAAAAAATCGAACAGGTGATCGAAGAGCGGGTGCGGCCCGCGCTGGGCGCGCATCAGGGTGACATCGAGATCGTAAGCTTCGAGGATGGCGTGCTGAAGGTGCGCTTCCTCGGCGCTTGTTCGAACTGCCCGTCCGCGTCGCTGACACTGGAAAACACGGTGGGGACGGCGGTGCGCGAGGCTGTGCCCGAGGTGAAGGACGTCGTGCTTCTGACGGGCGTGAGCGACGAGACATGGGACATGGCAAAACAGATTTTGGAGCAGAGAAGAGCACAGCGTGAAAATAGGGATTAAATACTGCGGAGGCTGTAATCCGCGCTACGACAGGACGAACATCATAGAGCGGCTGAAACGTGACCTGCCCGAAAGCGAGGTGTTTGCCGCAGCACCCGCCGCCGATATGGATTATGTGGTGGTGGTGTGCGGCTGCAGAAGTGCGTGCGCGCTTGTGGACGGACTTATAGGCAGACACGGACGCGCGATCCTCACGGAAAGCGACGCATATGAAGGACTGCTCAATGAACTGGAACGGATACAACGCAAAATCAAAGGAGAAGATTGCCAATGAGCTGGAAAGAAACATATCAGTCTAGACTGACGACTGCGAAAGAAGCGGTCAAAAAGATCAAATCGGGCGACCGCATCGTGATCGCGCACGCGACGGGCGAGCCGGTGCACGTGACGGACGCGATGGTGGCGAACGCGGCGGCTTACGAGGATGTGGAGATCATCCACATGGTTTCCATGGGAAAATCGGCCTATTGCGCGCCCGGTATGGAAAAGCACTTCCGTCACAATTCGTTTTTCCTCGGCGGCACGACCCGCGCGGCATGCGCGGAGGGGCGGGCGGACATGACACCGGTATACTTTTCCAAGGAGCCGGAGCTCTTGCGTACCAACTGCAAGCCGGATGTGGCGCTCGTGCAGGTGAGCCCGCCGGACGAGCACGGCTACGTGAGCCTCGGCATTTCCGTGGATTACACGATGGAGGCGGTGAAACAGGCGAAAACCGTGATCGCGCAGGTCAATAAGTTTATGCCGCGCATCCACGGCGATTCCTTTGTGCATGTGGACGAGATCAGCGACTTTGTGGAATTTGACGAGCCGATCATCGAGCTGCCGAACCCCAAGATCACAGACATCGAGGAGGCCATCGGCAGGAATTGCGCGTCGCTCATCAACGACGGCGACTGTTTGCAGCTTGGTATCGGCGCGATCCCGGACGCAGTGCTGCTGTTCTTGAAGGACAAGAAGGACCTCGGCATCCACAGCGAGATGATCTCGGATGGGGTGGTGGAGCTTGTGGAGGCGGGCGTGATCACCAACAAACGCAAGAACCTGCATCCCGGCAAGAGCATTTTGACGTTTGCGATGGGCACGCGCAGGCTGTATGACTATTTGAACGACAATCCGGCGGTGGGCATTTACCCTGTGGATTATGTCAACGACCCGGTGGTGATCGCCCAAAACGACAACATGGTGTCCATCAATTCTTGCGTACAGGTGGATTTGATGGGGCAGGTGGTTTCCACCTCCGTCGGCGCCAAGCAGATTTCAGGCGTGGGCGGACAGGTGGACTTTGTGCGCGGCGCGACGATGAGCAAGGGCGGGCGCAGCATCATGGCGATGCCTTCCACGGCAAAGGGCAAGGTGTCGAAGATCGTGTGCAACATCGACGATGGCGCGGCGGTGACCACCTCGCGCTACGACGTACAGTATGTGGTGACGGAATACGGCATCGCGGATTTGCGGGGCATCACATTGCGCGAACGCGCGGTGCGCCTCATTCGGATCGCGCATCCGGATTTCAGGCCGCAGCTCATCGAATTTTTTGAGAAGAAGTTTTGCTGCAAATATGAGGACCAGGACTAAGGGGGAATTGTTATGAAAGAATTATCGATCAAACCGGAAATATTTTCGTTTGAGACGTGCAAGGAGTTTTGCGCGGAATACAAAATTGGCAAGGGCGACCTGATCATCACCAACGAATACATCTTTCAGCCGTATTTTGGCGATCTGAACGTCGATGCGGACGTGATCTATCAGGAAAAATATGGCGCGGGCGAGCCGTCCGACGAGATGGCGGAGGCAATGTATGCCGACATGAAGGGCAGCTATAAGCGCATCATCGCCATTGGCGGGGGTACGATCATCGACATTTCCAAGCTGTTTGCGCTCAAGCATGTGAGCCCAATCCTCGATCTTTACGACAGGAACGTGGACATCATCAAGGACAAGGAGCTTGTTCTCGTCCCCACCACATGCGGCACGGGCAGCGAGGTGACGAACATCGCGATCCTCGAGCTGAAGAGCCGCCACACCAAAATGGGGCTTGCAGTGGACGAGATGTATGCGGACAGTGCGGTGCTGATTCCCGAGCTTCTAAAGGGGCTGCCCTTCAAGTTCTTTGCGACCAGCTCCATCGACGCGCTCATTCACGCGCTGGAATCCAGCCTTTCGCCCAAGGCGACCGTTTATACGGAGATGTTTGGCTATGAGGCCATCAAGATGATCCTCGAGGGCTACAAGGTGATCGCGCGGGATGGCGAGGACGCGCGTATGCCGCTTTTGAAGGACTTCCTGATTGCGAGCAACTATGCGGGCGTTGCCTTTGGCAACGCGGGATGCGCCGCCGTGCACGCTATGAGCTATCCGCTTGGCGGGACGTATCATGTGCCGCACGGCGAGGCGAATTACTGCCTGCTGATCGGCGTATTCAAAAAATACATGAGCATCGATCCGAACGGCAAGCTCAAGAAGATGAACCGCTTTATTGCGGATATCCTCGGCTGCGACGAAGCAGTGGTGTATGACGAGCTCGAGAAGCTGCTCAATCAGATCATTCAGTGCAAGCCGCTCCATGAATACGGTGTGAAGGAAGAAGAACTTGAAACCTTCACGGACAACGTAATGGAAAAACAGGGCCGCCTGATGGGCAACAACTATGTGGAGCTTGATCGCGACGCGGTATACGACATTTACAAAAAGCTTTATTGAGGATTGCGGCGCTTTTTTGCGCGCAGGAGAAAAAAGATGTATCGGTTGACTGTACTAAAACAAGGGCCTTATAAGCTGCAAGAAGCGATGACGGATACCATCGGGGGACAGCGTTTCCGTACGGAAATGCTTCCCCTTGACGGGAGCGTTTGTGCGGACTATTTTGTGAAACATCCTGTGGACCTGCTGCTCGTCGATCTGTGCGGCAGGCCCGCGCGGGGGCTTGATTTTCTGCGGGCGCTGCGGCTTGCGGGCGTGAAAAGCGAGATCGTGGCATATATCGCGCGGGACGATTACAGAACGCTGCGCCGCGTAATGCGTTTGGGCGTGGCGGACTGCCTCGTTGACCCGTTTGACACGAGCCGTTTTGAGCAGGCCGTAGAGCGCTTTTTTGAGCGCAGGAGGCTCTTTGCGTCGCCGGAGATCACGCAGGAGCAGGCGGACGGATTAAAGCGGAGCATACAGACAGTGAGCGAGCTTCCGAAGGGACTGCAAAAGCGCACCCTCAACACGATACGGGCATTGCTCTCGAGCCGCCCGGGCGCGAGCTTTTCGTGCGGCGATGTGGTGGGCGCGGTCAATTTATCGCGCATCACGGTGCAGCGCTATCTTTCGTATATGAGCGAAGCGGGAGAGCTCACAGAGGCGGTGAACTACCGCACGGGCGGAAGGCCGTGCTCGCTCTACCGATACAACCCCGGGCTTTTTGCGTAAGAAAAAATTTAATTTTACCGAAAGCGGCTCTTTGCAAGGGCCGCTTTTCAATTATAAACTTTTCATAAAAAATCGTCAAAAATCGCCAAAGAACGTTATTTTCGTGAGATAATAGGACAAAGGGGTTGAGGATCAAACCGCGAAAAACGAGTGGGGATTGCAGGGTGAACGGGGTATTGCAGAACAAAATAATGCTTTTCGTATGAAAACATTGGGGCTATAATGGAAAAAATCCGGAATGCCAATGGGCAGCGAATTGGAACGGAGGTGAGTATATGGCAGTTTACGGATACATCAGAGTTTCTACACGCGACCAGAACGAGAGCCGTCAATGGGATGCGCTCACCGCGCACGGGATACCGAAGGAATGCCTGTATGTGGACAAAATGTCCGGAAAGGATTTCGAACGTCCCGCTTATCGCCGGTTGATGCGAAAGCTTAGGAAGGGCGACCTGCTGGTCGTCAAGAGCATCGACAGGCTGGGGCGGAACTATCTGGACGTGTTGGAGCAATGGCGGATGATCACCAAGGAAACGGGAGCGGACGTGAGGGTGCTGGATATGGCGCTTTTAGACACGACGCAAAGCAAGGACCTGTTGGGTACGTTTATTGCAGACCTTGTGCTGCAGCTTCTGTCTTTTATGGCTGAAACAGAGCGAACGACGATCCGGCAGCGGCAGGCGGAAGGGATCGCCTCGGCGAAAGCGCGGGGTGTGAAGTTTGGCCGGCCAGAGCATCCGCTTCCGCAAAACTTTGAAACACTCTGCGAACAATGGCTAATGGGAGGGCTGACCCTGCGGGACGCGTCACGCGACGCAGGCATGGCCCAAAGCACGTTTTACAGGAAGGTAAGACAGCACAAAAAAGCGGCGCTTCGATACGCCGCGAACCATTCCTATTAATATTTTCACATTTCTCTTATGCTATATTTTATGAGAAATGCACCCACTCCCCACACAACTACTATTTTAATCAAATAAAATTAAAAAATCAACCCCTTTTTATAAAAAATTTGACTCTGCCGAATCCTATACTTTATTAGAAAATGCCATTTGGCAAAAGGAGGAGGCAATGAAGAGTTTTAAAAAAAGATTGGCGGCGATCGTCGTTGTTGTGCTGATGATCGCAACGCTGATCCCGACCATGGCGCTGGCGGCGGGCAGTATTATCAAAACCCAGCCCACAGACGTTACGAAAACAGTCGGACAGGACGCAACGTTCACGGTTGTGCCGGAAGATAGTGGTGTAGGCGATGCGCCGACCTATGTGTGGAAGGTGAGCACGGACGGCGGCGCGACCTATGAGGTGGTGCCGGGCGTATCCACTGCTACGCTGACAGTAAGCAGTGTCACCGCAAAAATGAACGGCAATCGTTACGCTTGCGAAATGACGACGGGCGGACAAGGCGCACCGACGACGCCTGTGACTGAAATCAGCGATATCGTTAAGCTGACGGTTACAAGCGGCACTGAGCCCGAGGTTTATACACAGCCTGCGTCAGTAAGCAAGATGGTGGGCGAGGACGCGCAGTTCAATGTGGTGCTGACAACCAACTTGAATATTGATGCTTACACATACCAGTGGGAAATGAAGAAAAACGGCAAGGGCGAATGGGTTTCCGCGGACGGTATCGGCCGGGCGACGGGCACGCTGGACGTGAAGGACGTGACGATGGCGCAGAATGGCAACATTTATCGCTGCAAGGTCACCACGAAGATTCCGGACACGAAAGAATTCGTATACACGGATGAAGCGAAACTCACGGTAACCGAGCCGGTTGCGCCTGAGCCGGGCTATAAGCCGGTCGTGAATGTTTCGATGAACCCGAGCAGCGGCTGGGTGAAGGACAAGGGCGTGACCTTCACGGCAGAGATCGAGGCGAAGGCGACGACGGAACAGCTCGCCATCCAATGGTATTTCCAGAAGAGCAATGGCATCGGCGGATATGAAGCGGAAGCGGCGATCGAGGGCGCGACATCCGCAGCCTATACGATCGACAAGCTGGACGCGACGAAGCACCTTGGAAAATATACGTGCAAGGTGATCAACAACAACCCACTGGCGGAAGGCGCAAACACGGAATCCAGCGAGCTTGAAATTTCCGCGATCAACAATCCGACCGGAGCTGTCGTCATCGTGACGGAGCCTGAAGCGCCGACACGGGTTTACGCGGGCGACAAGGTGGAGCTGACGGTGGAGGCGACGACGGACAACGACGGTACACTGAGCTATCAGTGGATGTCCGCACCGAAAGGACTCGATGTGTTCACAAACATCGAGGGTGCGACCGCTCCGACCTATGTGATCGAAAAAGCGACGGACAAGCTTGGCAAGTTCAAGTGTGTCGTAACGAATTCGATCGGCGCGGCGACAAATGAGACGGCTGAGGTGGCGATCAATCTCACATCGAGAAGGACCGAACCGTCATTCGATAAGGATCTCGAAAATAAAATGGCGGTGAAGCTGGGCGATACACCGACCCTGAGCGTACACGCCAATGTGGAAACGAGCGACACGATTTCCTATCAGTGGTCTGTAATCACCACCGCTGGTGTCACCAATGTGATCCCCGGAGCGACAGGTGAGAGCTATACGCTGCCGGCGGCAATCGCAGCGGCGGACAACGGCAAGATATATTTCTGCACGGCGACGAACACCGTGACGAAAGAAACCAAGGAGTCTGCTGAAACAGAGCTCGTGGTTGTAGACCCGGCGCTGGTACCAGTGATAGAAGGTCAGCCGCAGAGCATCATTGCGGAAGCCATCAACGGCGAAGATGTGACGATGGAGGTCAAAGTCAAAGCGATCGACGGCAAGACCTTTACGTATCAGTGGGAGAAGCAGAACGGCACAGCATGGGATGAGATTTATCCGTACCACAGGAGTAGCGGATTTATAGAGCCGGAAGATGGCAAGCTGACGTTTAAGCAGGGCTATACGGCTGCGGAAGACGGCGTTTACCGTTGCGTGGTCACGGTGAACGGAACCGGAACCAACGGAGAGTTTGCAATTTCCGACACAGCGACATTCCTTGCTTATACGGCTGACACACCGTACCTGACCACAGATCTGCCTGCAACAATGGACGCAGAGGCAGGAAAAACAGCGACCTTCCAAGTGGCTGCGGCAGTGCAGCCTGAGGCACCGCTTGTTTATCAGTGGTACACGGTTGACGGACTGGGCAATGAAACGGCCATTCCCGGCGCTAAGAGCGCAAGCTATACGACGGGTGTGCTGACGGAAGCGGACAACGGCGCGATGTTCAAATGTATTGTGACGAACCAGGACATGGGCGATTCCGTGGATTCCACAGTGATGACGCTGAACGTGAAGACTTCGATCACGCCTCCTGTGATCGACGACGGTGCTGTGGGCGAAGGCCTCACAGTGGATCGTGATAAAGCGATGCTGAACACGCCGCCGGCGGGCAACAGCGCGGCGGGCGCACTGAAGGCCTCCGATCTGAGGGACAACATCACGGCTCCGGCCGGCTACAGCATTGTGGTCGAGGATAAGGACGGCAACGTTCTGAGCGGCGACAAAGCGGTAGGAACGGGCTGTGTGGTGAAGATGGTCGCAGACGCGGACGGCAGCGTTGCGGACACCCTGAGCATTATGGTGAAGGGCGACGTGACGGGCAAAGGATATGCGAGCCTTATCGACATGATGAAGCTGAACAGTGTGATGACCAGCACTGGCAGCATTGATGGTGTATATTTTACGGCAGCGGACATGAATGATGACGCAGTGATTTCACTCATCGATATGATGCGTCTGAACGCGATCGTGACAAGTTTCGTTGCATAAAGTGACCAACGAATTATTGGGAGGATTGAAATGAAAAAGAATAAGATCATAGTATCGGTTGTAATCGCGGCAGTGCTGGTGATGGCTATGGCTGTTACAGCATTTGCGGCAGCACCGAGCGTAAGTGTGAGCAATTCCAAACCGAAACCGGGCGATACGATCAGTTTTACGGTCAAAAGCCCTGACGGCTTGGGAACGTCAGCCAATATCACTGTCAGCAGCAACCTGACTTATGTTAGCAGAACGAGTGACTTAGGCAGTGAAAAGATGGTAATAATTGCTAGTCCGGGTGCTTCTGTCACGTACACCTACAAGGTGAAAGCAGACGCGAAAAATGGCGACGCAATCAGCTTTGCTCTTTCCGGCGTTCGGATCGGCGATTTAAATACGGGTACAGAAACCGACGGTGAAAATGCCTCGGCAACGGCTGCGGTTACAGTGACCACACCGCCGACAGAGACCAACCCGCCGACAGAGACCAACCCGCCGACGGAGACCAATCCGCCGACACAAGATCCGTCTGAGAATACGCAGAAACCGTCCCAGCCGTCGAGCAATCCTTCGGCTTCGGCAAGCGCTTCTGCAAACAGCAAGCTGGACAAAGTTCCCAAGACGGGGGACGCGACAACAGATATGTTTGTACTTGCGATTATCGCGATCGCTGCGGCAGGAACTGTTGGCGTAGCAGCTTGCAGGAAAGCATTTTCTAAATAAAGTTTGGATATGATAACTTCATATCCAGATTCACTGTCAACCCACGCCAAGTGAATCGTGCAGAGCGGGATTATTCCCGCTCTGTGCAATTTAACGGAGATTTTTATGAAAGACAAAAAAAGCGAACAACAAAAACCGAAATTTTTTGAGGGGAAGCGCAAGTGGATCATTGTGATCGCGGCGGCGGTCATTGCCATCGTGTGCGTGATCGCGCTGGTGCTTGCACCGATGATGACCCAGCCGGAGCCGGTGAGCACACCCGCGCCCACGCAATCGGCAAGCCCGACGCCCACGCAATCGGCAAGCGCGACACCAACCCAAAAGCAGATTTTGCCGCAATTAAGGGAGCTTTATGAGAAGAACAGCGACCTTGCGGGATGGATCAAGATCGGGGGTACCAAGGTGGATTATCCGGTGATGTACACGCCGCAGGACCCGGAGTTTTACCTCTACCGTACCTTTGAAAAGAACGAGGACCCGACGAAGGAGGGCTGCATTTTCATCGACACAAGCTGTAAGATGGAGCCGCTTTCCGACAACCTGCTGATTCACGGGCACAACATGAAGAACGGCACGATGTTTCACACGCTGATCGAATATATGGAGGAGGCGTACTATAAGGAACACCCGATGATCGAGTTCAGCACGCTGTATGAGACCGGAAACTATGAGATCGCAGCGGTGTTTCTTACAAAGATATATAATGTAGACGACGACGTATTTAAGTTCTACAAGTATTACGGGTCGGAGAATAAGGAACAGTTTGATGATTATGTAAAGAATATCAAGGAGCTGGAGCTCTATGAAACGGGGATCACCCCGGAATACGGCGACGAGCTGATTACGCTCACTACATGCGAATATACGCAGGAAAACGGGCGGATCGTGGTTGTGGCAAGGAAGGTGAAGGAACCGACGCCCGGCGCGTCGATTGCGCCGACTGCAAGCGTTTCGGGTGACGCACAGACCGTGACAGGGGAATTTGTGCCGGAATAAGGATAAATGCCCCGTACACGCTTCACGAGGGCGGCGAAGCGTCCGAACCATGAAGGCGGGCGCGGGCTTCGGAGATGATCTCCGGCGCGAAGCCCATATATTCGAGCAGCGCGATGGCGTTGGTCGTTGTGGACGGGCCCTGCTTCAAAAGATAATCGAAGGTGATCCGGTTTCCGTCCATCGTCTCACAGAAATGATAATTGTCAAAGAGACTGCCCAAAATGTCCGTCAGCTCGACATCGTGCGAGGCGACGACACACAGGCAGTCTTTTTTGTGCAGCGCGCGCAGCACGGCGGTGGAGGCGGCGAGGCGCTCCGGCGTGTTGGTGCCCCGCAATATTTCGTCGATAAAGCAGGCGCAATCGCGGTCGTTACAGTATTCTACGATGCGCCTTAGGGATTTGATCTCTGTGATGAAATAGCTGTCGCCGGACAGGATATCGTCGCGCAATGCCATAGACGTGGCGATATAGCAGGGCTTGAGCGTGCAGCTTTGCGCGCAGCAGGTATCAATCGTCTGCGCAAGGATGCCATTTACCGCGAGCGCCTTTAGAAAGGTGGATTTGCCCGAGGCGTTTGAGCCGGTGATGAGGCTGCCGTTGCCAAAATCACCGTCGTTTGTGACGGGATTTTTGATGAGCGGATGATAGAGTCCCGAAAAGACGATCTCGTTTTTTGCTGAAAATATGGGTGTGCACCAGTGCGGCAGGCTTTGCCGGAAGGAAAGGACGCTCAACATGGCATCGAGCTCGCCGACGGCGGCAAAGAGGCGGGCGAATGCCGCGCGGTATTTGATCAGCCTGCCGATCACACGGTTATAAGAGAGTAGGTCTATGAGGAAGATCGCCTTCAAAAAGATGCTGAGCGCTTCCAATTCCGCCAGCGCCTGCCGCGTGTTGCCGGACAGAAAACCGCCCAAGCGGCGAAAGGGTTTCAGCGCGTCCGCGAGGCCGACGCACAGGCCGTTGAATTTTTTGTGGATGGTTTTTGCGCTGTGCAGCAGGGCGAAGAAGCCCTGCATGCTATCGAGCCCTTCCTCGAGATTCAGTCGGTGTACATAATAGATGACGAGGTTCGTAAAGGCCGCCGCGACAGCGAGCGTGAGGCCCGCCGCAAAGAAAAAAGGCATAAGCGCGAGTCCGGCGGCGGGCAGAGCCGCAAGGATCGTAAACAGCCATGCGTGGGGAATGCGCTTTGCGTCCGCGTGAAAGACGTAATAGCTGAGACGGGATTTGCGCTTGCCCATACCGCGCAGTATTTTTTGCAGCAAAAGCCGTTTTGGGGAATCTTGTTCAAGCGCGTCGATCAAGGCCTGGCGCTGCGGATTTGCTTCGCCGTGATCAAGCTCGTGCAGGAGGTGATACAGCCACTCCTCGCCATAAAAGGAGGAACAGGCGTTGATGCGGCGGAACACGTCGTCCATGGAAAGATCGTTCCACGTGATATCGTCGATACGGCTTTTGGAGGGCCCGCTTGCACATGCGTATTTGTGATACGCGTCGATGCCGCCGATCTCGTAATCGGCATCGGGAACTGTGCCGAACGCGTCCATGAGCGCCGCGTCCCGCTTTTTTGCCGCGCGCCTTGCGGCGCAAACGATGACGACAACGAAAAGGACTGCCGCGACGACCGCGATGACCGCCGGAAATGCGATGGAACCATTTGCCATGTTTGTTTCCTCCTGTACTGATTATAGCACAAATAAAAAAGGCGCGGGGATGGTATCTTGAAGTTTCAGACGCGCATAATACGTGCAAAACTTGTTTAAGTATTGATTTTTCATTAAAATAAGTATAAAATACCATATAAATAGTCATTAATTTTTCAAGGTGAGGCATGGGGAATCATGAAAAGAGTAAAATTAGGTTTTATTGTGCTGTTGGTCATAATGTTGATATTTAACAGTATGTCGATCGGTCTTGCACAGGAAGAAGGCGGGCAAAAATCATTTGTTGGTACGGAAGCTCAGAAGGTCAATGGGGGAGTTCCGCTGATTGCCGCGTATGATTTGGCGCTGGCAGGTAATGCAAAAAGCACAGGATCAAATTTGCGTTTTGCAGATTCCGCTGAAACAGACATTACAGATACCAGACATTTTTCCGCAAATGAAACGGCATCCTTAAAAGCACCCGCAGTCACGAATGATGATTTGGCGGCATATCCGATTTCCTATGTTTGGACACTTGATGGAGAGACGGTTTCAACGGGTGAGGAATGCTTGCCATCTGAATGGGGTACGTACATTTGTACGGTGAACGATACAAGCCTTGCCACATTAACATATCGTGTTGCTGTGACATCTGATTTAAACACAAGTTTGACAATCAACGGGGAGCTATTTGAGGAGAGCAAACATGAAGTTCTGGCCTCTCTAGGTGAAGCCTTCACGGCAAATGTTGTGGTGCAGAACGCATTGGGAGCGGAAACTTATAAATGGGGCTTCAAAAATACGTATGACGCACAGTTTCAAACGATAGGTTCGTCGTCAAGCTTATCGATCGATTCGCTTGCCACGACGGATTTTGGTTATTACCAATGTGAGATATTTAATGGTACTCAGACCAAAACGTATCTTTTCTATTTGAAGCCCGACACAGGGATCGCTGTATCGCTTGATCCGGTTTCGCTTGCCGCGGACGGCAGCGCAGTTATCACGGGGTATGTGACAGCGAAAAAAACGGACATTCCCACGCTCACAGGGGAAAGGCAGGCGTTTGAGATATATCTTGTCGGGGATTATATTGCGCGCGATCAATTTGGAAAAATTAGAGGTTCTGATTATATGGAAAAAAAGCTCGATGAGCTTTCAGAAGTTACCGATGGACAGTGGAGCGCGGCCACGGTAAGCACGGAGGATACAAGTAGCATAACTTTGCAATTTACGGTGAAGGTATCCCTGCCTTGTTTCGTGCCGGATCGGGAACTTATTTTTGAATATTTTCCGACGGGGATCATGGCATATGACGGGCACGGTTATATTGGAGAATCGTTTGAGCTTCCTTTCGTTGAGGACTATTTGCAGGGAGAAGCGGTGAACCATGAAGCAGGCGTGAAAATACTAGGGATTATACCGGAAGGTTCTACTGTTGAGGCGAATGATATTGCAGATGAGCCTGCGAACGCAATGCAAGGCTTTTTGAAAGAAGGGGAATCTTTATTGTGGGGGAAGAATATTGTTCTTCAAAAGGATGGTATTCGGGCAGGACATTTTCAGGAATTGACGATTTTTATAACCGTAGGGCAACAATATAATGGACAGACGATGAAGGTTCTGCATTATAGAAATGGAAAGGTCGAAGAGTTGTCAGGTGTTGTTAAGGATGGTGAGCTCGTCCTTGTGACATCTGATCTTTCTCCGTTTGGCGTAGTTGTGTCGAAGACAGAAGGAGTCGGCGGAGTCACAGATAAACCGCGTGCCCCAAAGACAGATGACGCAAGCATGTCGGGAGGCTTGTTATGCTTGATGGCGATCATTTCGGGAGCGTTGTTCGCGTACATGATCGTTGTCAGAAAAGGAAGAATATGGCCGAAGCATGAGTAGATAAAAATGCCGCTGATCCTATGTGGAAGCAGAAGCTTGGAGGTCTGAATGATCTACATGAAAGCATGCAAAACGTAAGGTAGTCAGTAAATAAAAAAGGCGCGGGGGTGGTGATTCCCGCGCCTTGACGTATACTTCTTATTTATCCTTGAACACTTCGCACAGCACGTGCGGCGTCTGTTTTGCGGCGCAATCCGCGCACGCGTCGTCGATGTAGCCGTGCAGCATGGGGCGGAAATCCGGATGGGCGCACGTGTCGATGATCTTCAAGGCGCGCTCGCGCGGCGTTAGACCACGCAGATCCGCGTAGCCGTATTCCGTGACGAGGAAGTGGATGTCGTGCTCGGTATGATCCACGTGCGTCACAAAGGGCACGATGCACGAAAGCGTACCGTTTTTGGCAGTGGAAGGCGTCATGAAGATGGAAAGCCCCGCGTTCTGCGCAAAGTCGCCGCTGCCGCCGATGCCGTTCATGATGCGCGTGCCGTTGATGTGCGACGAATTTGTGTTACCGTAGATATCCGCTTCGATCGCCGTATTCATGGCGATGATGCCAAGGCGGCGGATGACCTCAGGATGGTTGCTGATCTCCTGCGGACGCAGCATGATCTTATCCTTATAGCGCTCAAAGTTTTCCTTGTAGTGTTCCTCAAATTCAGGCGAAACGGTGAGTGACGTGCCCGACGCGAAGGCGATCTTGCCCGCGTCGATCAAATCAAACACCGCGTCCTGCAGCACTTCGGAATACACGTTCAAATCCTTGAAATCCGATTTTTTGAGGCCCGCCAAAACCGCGTTCGCCACGCCGCCCACGCCCGACTGGAGCGGGGGAAGCGGAACGGGAAGGCGGCCGGCTTCCGTTTCCTTGGTGATGATCTCGATGATGTTGTCCGCGATCTTTTGCGAAATCTCGTCTACGGGCGGAACACTGCGGCCGTGATCCGGGATGTCGGTGATGACGATGGCGGCGATCTTATCGAAATCGCACGGATAGTAATACGTTCCGATACGGTCTTCCGCATGGATGATGGGGATGGGCTGCGAATTGGGCACGCGCTCCACGGTATACACGTCGTGCACGCCCTTGAGCGAATCGGACTGCGAGGTGTTGACCTCCAAAATGACGTGCTTGGCGCAATCGATGTAGGTATTTGCCGCGCCGATGGAGGTGGAGGGGATGAGCCGTCCGTCCTCGTCGATGCCCGAGATTTCCACGATCGCAAAGTCGATGTCACCGAAGAACCCGTTTTTCGCCCATACGGCGAGCTGGCTTAGGTGCATATCGTAATAGTCGATCTCTCCCGCGTTGATCGCGTTGCGCACGGTGGAATTCGTTTGGTAGGGCATGCGGCGCTTCATTGCCCCGCTGCGCACGAGCGCGCCGTCGATTTCATCGCCCACCGAAGCGCCCGTCATAACGGTGAGTTCAAGCTTTTCGCCCGTCTCCTCCACGCGCTTTGCGATCGCCAAAGGCACCGCCTTTGCGTGGCCCGCAGGCGTGAAGCCGCTCATGCCGATGGTCGCGCCTTTATAGATGAGCTTCGCGGCTTCCTCCGCGCTCATCACCTTGCTGAGATACTTTTCGCACTTGATCTTTTCGTTCATGATATCCTCCGCTTCAAACCGCCCGAACGGGCGAAATCGTTCTGCTCAAACAGCTACTATTATACACTGATAAAGGGGTTTTTGCATAGTCATTCATTGGAAAGAAAATTTTTTTTAGTTACATAACTTTGAATTTTGACACAAAACCACTATAATGGTATAAGAAAAACTGTATATAATTAAATTATTTAAATATTTTAGGAGGATTTTGAAATGGCAACGGTAGCAGAATTGTTCGAACGCGCCCACAAGGCGCAGGCGGAATTTGAAAAGAACGCCAGCCAGGAGCAGGTCGACGCGGCGGTAAAGGCGATCGGCAAGGTGGTTTATGATCGCGCCGAGGAGCTTGGAACGCGCGCGGTGGAGGAATCCGGCATGGGCGTGGTGGAAGACAAGATCGCCAAGTGCAAGGGCAAATCCAAGTGCATTTGGAACAGCCTGAAGGGCAAAAAATCCTATGGCATCATCGAGGAAAACAAGGAAACGGGCATCATCAAGGTGGCGAAGCCCAAGGGCGTGGTAGGCGCGGTAACGCCTGTTACGAACCCGGTGGTGACCCCTATGTGCAACGCGATGTTTGCGTTGAAGGGAAAGAACGCGATCGTTATTGCGCCGCATCCGCGCACGAGCGCGCTCAACAAATACGTTGTGGATCTGTTCCGTGCCGAGCTTAAGAAGCTGGGCCTTCCGGAGGACCTCGTGCAGACGATCGAGAATCCTTCGCTTGAAATGACGCAGGAAGTGATGAAGACGGCTGACGTGGTCGTGGCGACGGGCGGCGGCGCGATGGTGAAATCCGCTTATTCGAGCGGCAAGCCGGCACTCGGGGTTGGCCCCGGAAACGTGCAGGTCATCATCGACAAGGGCATCAATTACGACGAGGCGGCGGAAATGGTGATCGCGGGCCGTAAGTTTGACAACGGCATCATCTGCTCGGGCGAGCAGAGCGTGATTGCGCCGAGCGACGAATATGACAAGGTGATCGATGCGTTCAAAAAAGCGGGCGCTTACTATGTGGACGATCCGGCGACGGTGGAAAAATTCGCGCAGACCCTTTTCCCGGGCGGCACGATCGGCAAGGACATCGTTGGGCAGAGCGTGCAGAAGATCGCGGCGCTTGCGGGCGTCAGCGTGCCGGAGGGCACAAAGGTGGTCATCTTGAAGGCGCGCGGCGTGGGAAGCGCGGACGTGCTGTGCAAGGAAAAAATGTGCCCGTTCATGGTGGCGCTGCCGTATGACACGTTTGAGGACGCAATGCATATTGCTTACGAAAATCTGTGCTACGAAGGCAAAGGCCACACCTGCGCGATCCACTCCAACGACATGGAGCACGTGCGCATGGTCGGTGAATATATGCCGGTAAGCCGCATCGTTGTGAACCAGCCTTCGTCGACCACGGCGGGCGGCGCGCTCACGAACGGCTTCTCGCCCACCACGACGCTGGGGTGCGGTTCGTGGGGCAACAACAGCATTTCGGAGAACCTCAACTATACGCACCTGATCAACGTGTCGCAGATCGGCCTTTACAACAAGGACAAGAAGATTCCGACCGATGAGGAGATTTGGGCGTAAGCATTGACAAGGAACGAAGCGGGAGAGCGAAGCTGTGCGGCTTGCGGTTGAACAAAAGCAAATACAGTCGCAGGTTCCATCGCAGCAGATGCAGCAGGCGCTGCTCCTGCTTCGAAAAAATGCATGGGAGCTGAATGAATATCTGCGGGAGCAGGCACTTGAAAACCCGCTGCTGGAGATACGTGAGCCCGAATGGCGGCAATGGAGCGCTTCGCCCGCGCAGGGCGCGGGTGCTTTGCCCTATGAAAGGGCCGTGCGGCGTACGCTGCGCGACGAGCTTTTGGAGCAGCTCGATGTTCGGCGCTTGAGCGGCGCGGAGCAAAAGGCGGCGAAGGAGATCATTGCCGCGCTCGACGAGCGCGGATACTTTACGGAATCCCTGCGGGATTTGGAACGGGTGTGCGGCGTGACGCGCGGGGAAGCCATCCGGGCGTTAAAAGCCGTACAGGATTTGGACCCGGCGGGGGTGGGCGCGCGAAATCTGTCCGAATGCCTAACGCTGCAATTGAAGCGTTTGGGCGTGACGGACGAAGCGCCTTATGTGATCGCAAAGGAGCACCTCGCGCTGCTTGCGGAGAAAAAATACGCACGCATTGCGAAGGCCGTAGGAATCACGACCGAAAAAAGCCGTGAATATGGGGCGTTGATCGCTTCGCTGCGGCCGGGGGCAGACAATGCGCCGCAAGACGACACAGTGTATGTTTACCCGGAGATCGCCGTGGAAAACGACGGCGGGATGCTGAAGGTTTATATCGATGAAAAGAAGCTCGTGCGCGCCTCGCTCAGTCAGGAATATGACGCGGGAGAGCTCGATAAGGAAGCACAGGCGTACCTAAGGGAGCGCAGTGCGGCGGCAAAGCGCATCGTTTCCTCCCTCGACTTGTGGAAAACGATGCTCATGCGCGTGGCGGAGGAAGTGATTCACACACAACGGCATTTTTTCCTCGATCAGGCCGCGCTTGTGCCGCTTAGGATGTCGGATGTCGCGAGTACGCTCGGCGTGCATGTTTCGACAGTCAGCAGGGCGGTCGCCGGAAAATATGTGCTTTATGAGGGCAGGAGCTTTCCGCTCAAGAGCTTTTTTTCACGGGGCGTAGCCGAAGCAGAGACCATCAGCGGGGATGCCGCCCGCCGCTGCCTGAAGGAGCTGCTGGAAAAAGAGCCGGGGCTATCGGACAGCGCGCTTTCGCAAAAGCTCAATGAGCGGGGCGTGCCCGTCGCAAGGCGTACGGTGGCCAAATATCGCAAGGAGATGGGGATTGCGTCCTCATACCGCAGAAAAAAGGATTGAACCGAGCCGTGCCGTTTTCGGTGCGCGCCGTATCAAAATTTAAATTAGGAGAACGATATGGATTTCACATTAAGCAAAGAACATCAGATGCTTAGGACCCTGTTTCGCGAGTTTGCGGAGAACGAAGTGAAGCCGCTCGCGGAGGACATCGACGAGGAAGAGCGCTTCCCCGTGGAAACGGTCGAAAAAATGAAGAAGTACGGCTTTTTGGGCATACCCTTCCCCAAGGAATACGGCGGACAGGGGTGCGACACGCTTGCGTACGTGATGTGCGTGGAGGAGCTTTCCAAGGTGTGCGGCACCACGGGCGTCATCGTATCTGCGCATACGTCCTTGGGCTCGAACCCCATCAAGCAGTTTGGCACGGAGGAGCAAAAGCAAAAATACCTCGTGCCCCTCGCGAAGGGCGAGAAGATCGGCGCGTTCGGTCTCACAGAGGCAGGCGCGGGCACGGACGCTTCCGGACAGCAGACGAAGGCTGTACTGGAGGGCGATCACTATGTGCTGAACGGCACGAAAATATTTATCACAAACGCGGGATATGCAGATATCTACATCATCTTCGCGATGACGGATAAATCCCAAGGCAACCACGGGATTTCGGCGTTTATCGTAGAGAAGGATTTCCCGGGCTTTTCGGTGGGCAAAAAGGAACGTAAGATGGGCATCCGCGGCAGCGCAACGGCAGAGCTGATTATGGAGAACTGCATCGTCCCCAAGGAAAACCTTCTTGGCAAGGAAGGAAAGGGCTTCAAGGTGGCGATGGCGACGCTCGATGGCGGGCGAATCGGCATCGCGGCGCAGGCGCTCGGCATTGCGGAGGGCGCGTTCAACGAGACGGTTGCCTATGTGAAGGAGCGTAAGCAGTTTGGAAAATCTCTTTCCAAATTCCAAAACACGCAGTTTGTACTCGCGGATCTGAAGGCGCGCATCGACGCGGCACAGCTTCTGGTTTACCGCGCGGCGATCGCGAAGGACACGCAGGAGCGATTCTCTATGGAGTCCGCAATTGCCAAGCTGTTCGCGGCGGAAACCGCGATGGAGGTAACCACCAAATGTGTGCAGCTGATGGGCGGTTACGGCTATACGCGTGAATACCCGGTGGAGCGCATGATGCGCGACGCGAAGATCACCGAGATATACGAAGGCACAAGCGAGGTGCAGCGCATGGTCATCTCCGGCGCTGTGCTGAAATAATGACGGAGGGATAACACAGTGAATATAGTTGTTTGCATCAAACAGGTTCCGGATACGAACGAAGTGAAGCTTGACCCGAAGACGGGCACGCTCATTCGCGAGGGCGTTCCCTCCATCATCAATCCGGACGACAAGGCGGGCCTCGAGGCCGCGCTGAGATTGAAGGATTCCACTGGCGCGAAGGTGAGCGTCATTTCCATGGGACCGCCGCAGGCGGACCTCGCACTGCGCGAAGCGCTTGCGATGGGCGCGGACGAGGCGATCCTTGTCACGGACAGGGCGTTTGGCGGCGCGGATACATGGGCGACGTCTTCGACGCTTGCGTCGGCCATCAAAAAACTGCCTTACGATCTTATCATCACGGGCCGTCAGGCGATCGACGGCGATACGGCACAGGTTGGACCGCAGATCGCGGAGCATCTTGAGCTCCCGAACATCAGCTATGCGGAGGAGATCAAGGTGGAGGGCGACAGCCTCGTGGTCAAGCGCCAGTATGAGGACCGCTACCACATCATCAAGGCAAAGCTGCCCTGCCTGATTACGGCGCTTGCGGAATTGAACGCGCCCCGCTATATGACCCCCATGGGCATCTGGGACGCGTATCATGACAAAGAGGTCGCGATCTGGACGCTGGAGGACCTCGACGTGGATCGTTCCAACATCGGCCTGAAGGGTTCGCCGACGCACGTGTTCAAATCCTTTACCAAGCCGCTGAAGTCGGCGGGTACGGTCGTGAACACGGACGTGGATGAAAGCGTGGAGTTTTTGATGGAAAAGCTCCGCAGCAAGTTCATTATTTGACGGGGGGAACAAGATGAATATACAGGATTATAAAGGCGTATTCGTATTCGCCCAGCAGGAAGACGGAAAACTGACGGGCGTTTCGCTGGAGCTTGTGAGCAAGGCGACAGAGCTTGCAAAGGACCTCGGCACGGAAGTGACGGCGGTGGTTTTGGGATATAACATCGGCGATATGGCGGCGCGGCTCGGGCGTTACGGCGCGGACAACGTGATCCTCGCGGACGCAAAGGAGCTCGAGGTATACATGACAGAGCCTTACGCGCATGTGCTGACGCAGATCATCAACGACAAGAAGCCGGAGATCGTGCTTTACGGCGCGACGGCCATCGGCCGCGATCTTGCGCCCCGCGTATCCGCGCGTGTGCACACAGGCCTCACGGCAGACTGCACGGGCCTTGAGATTGACCCGGAGACAAAGAACCTGCGCATGACGCGTCCGGCGTTCGGTGGCAATATCATGGCGACCATCATCTGCCCGGACTATCGTCCGCAGATGGCGACGGTGCGCCCGGGTGTGATGCAGCGCATCAAGCCCATCGAGTCGCACGCGAAGGTGGAGAACTATCCGGTGAACGTGCCCAAGGAATGCGTGAATGTGGAAATTCTTGACATCATCAAAAAGGTGAGCGATAAGATGGACATTCAGGACGCGAAGATACTCGTGTCCGGCGGACGCGGCATGGGCTGCCCTGAGAACTTCAAGCTTCTCGAGGATCTCGCGGCGGCGTTCGGCAACGGCTGCACGGTGAGCTCGTCGCGCGCGTGCGTGGATGCGGGCTGGGTGGAAAAGGACAGGCAGGTCGGCCAAACGGGCAAGACGGTGCGCCCCGACCTCTACATTGCGTGCGGCATTTCCGGCGCGATCCAGCATCTTGCGGGCATGGAGGATTCCGATGTGATCATTGCGATCAACAAGGACGAATACGCGCCGATCTTTGAAGTTGCGGACTTTGGCGTGGTGGGCGACGTGACCAAGATACTGCCCATGTTCACCGAGCAGGTGAAGCGGGCGATCGAGCAAAGAAGCGAGTCGTAAGAAATGCAGGGCCAGCCGGGATATTTTCGGCTGGCCCTTTTTGCTATATTAATAAGGGAAAATGTGTCACATTGGCAGGGGAATGTTCGCGTAAAATGTGAATGTGTGAAAAAAGAGACAATGGTGATGAAAAATCCATGAACTTTAGGGGTGAATAACCCGCCAAGTGTTTACAAAGCCCGCGGATTTTGTTAAAATATACACAAAGTTTATTTTAACATGGAGGACTTTCGGATCGTTGCGGTGTGTGGCAGTGCTATGGCAGGCCGCACAGAGCCGGAAAAGAGGGCGTACGCGGCGGAAAACGGCGCGCGGAATGCCTGATTTTTTTGAAGGGGCAAGTGAATAAGGCGGCAAAAGCCGCCCTGAAAATGTGATAAATTTTAGGAGGATTGAATTATGAGCAGAAAAGTAACGATCATTGGCGCGGGCAGCGTCGGTTCTACGATCACGTATACGATGGCGGTCAACGGGCTTGCGTCCGAGATCGTGATGATCGACGTGAATACCGAAAAGGCGCTCGGCGAAGCGATGGATATCCGTCAGGGAACGCCGTTTTGTTCCCCCATCCAGATTTATGCGGGCAGCTATGAAGACGCGAAGGATTCAGATGTTGTGATCATTACGTCCGGCATGCCGCGTAAGGCGGGCCAGTCGCGCATCGACCTCGCGCAGAACAATGTGAATGTCATCAAGCAGATTGCGCCGGAAATCGTAAAGCATGCGCCCGACGCGATGTATATCCTTGTCAGCAACCCGGTCGACGTATTGACCTATACCTTCTGCAAGGTGTCCGGTCTGCCGGAAAACCGCATCATCGGATCGGGTACGATCCTCGACACGGCGAGGCTGCGTTCCCGCCTTGCGGAATACCTCGACATCAGCCAGAAGAGCATCCACGCCTATGTGATGGGCGAACACGGCGACAGCTCGTTTGTGCCGTGGTCTGCCGCGCGCGTGGGCAGCGTGGAAATTTTGAATGAAAACGGCGGCTTCAATTTCACGGGCCGCATCAAGGCGAAGCTGAATCCGGAGGAAATTGAAAAGTATATCCGTACATCCGGCGGCAAGATCATCGAGCGCAAGGGCGCGACGTTCTACGCGATCGCAATTTCCGTTTGCCACATCGTGGATTGCCTGTTTGGCAGCTCGAACCGTGTTATGACGGTTTCCTCCATGCTGCATGGGGAATACGGCATCGATGACGTATGCCTCTCGATCCCATTCATCTTTGGGCCGAACGGCATCTGCGGCAACGTGCTTCCCGATATGACGGAAGAAGAACTTGCGAAGTTGCAGCACAGTGCGGACGTTCTGAAGGGCGTCATCAAGCAGATCGAACTTTAATTTGGAGGAAAACAGGATGGAATACCGCATCGAACGCGATTCTATGGGTGAAATGCAGGTTCCTGCCGACCGTTACTGGGCGGCACAAACACAGAGGAGCCTGCAAAATTTTGAGATCGGCGGCGAAGTGATGCCGCGGGAGATCACGCACGCATTCGGCATTTTGAAGAAGGCGGCGGCGATCGCCAACTTCAACCTCGGGAAGCTGCCGGCGGAAAAGAAGGACGCGATCTGCGCGGCGTGCGACGAGGTGACACAGGGCAAGCTCTACGATCATTTTCCGCTTGTCGTTTGGCAGACGGGCAGCGGTACGCAGTCGAACATGAACGCGAACGAGGTGATTGCAAACCGCGGGAACGAGATCGCGGGGCAGAGCATTCTGCATCCCAACGATGACGTGAACAAATCCCAGAGCTCAAACGACACCTTCCCGACCGCCATGCACATCGCGGCGGTGCTGGGCATTGAGGACATGCTGATCCCGCAGATGGACGAATTTATCACGACGCTTAAGCGCATCGAACGCGAAAGCGAAGGGATTGTGAAGAGCGGGCGTACGCATTTGCAGGACGCGACCCCTATTGCGTTTTCGCAGGAGGTGAGCGGCTGGCGCAACATGATCGAAAAGACGAAGGAAATGCTGATCGCTTCGCTGCCCGGTTTAAAGGAGCTTGCGCTCGGCGGCACAGCCGTGGGTACGGGGCTCAATGCGCCGGAGGGCTTCGCGGAGGAGATCGCGAAGCAGGTGGGCGTGCTGACGGGCAAGGCGTTCGTCACGGCGGAGAACAAGTTCCATGCGCTGACCTCAAAGGATGATCTGGTGTTTGCGCACGGGGCGTTAAAGGCGCTTGCCGCAAATTTGATGAAGATCGCCAACGACGTGCGCTGGCTTGCAAGCGGTCCGCGCTGCGGCCTCGGAGAGATTTTTATCCCTGAAAACGAGCCGGGCAGCTCCATCATGCCGGGCAAGGTGAACCCCACACAAAGCGAGGCGCTGACGATGGTCGCCGTGCAGGTGATGGCAAACGACGTGGCGGTTGGCATGGCGGCTTCACAGGGCAACTTCGAGCTGAATGTGTTCATGCCCGTGTGCATTTATAATTTTTTGCAGTCTGTGCGGCTGCTTGCGGACGGGATATGCTCGTTTAACAAGAACTGCGCGGTGGGCATTAAGGCCAACAGGGAAAAAATGGAGCACAATCTGCACAATTCGCTGATGCTCGTGACGGCTTTGAATCCGTATATCGGATACGACAACGCCGCCAAGACGGCGAAGAAGGCGCACAAGGAAAACATCTCCCTAAAGGAGGCGTGTGTGGAGCTTGGTTTCCTCACACCCGAAAAGTTTGACGAGGTGTTTCATCCTGAGGAAATGATCTGACTCTGACGGAGGACAAACATGATTCTGAATTACTATCCCGGCTGTACGCTGAAAACACAGGCGAAGGAGCTGGATGAATATGCACGCAGTTCGGCGGAGGCGCTGGGTGTGACGCTCGAGGAGCTTGCCGAGTGGCAGTGCTGCGGTGCGGTATACCCCATGGCGAGCGACGAGATCGCGACGAAGCTGTCGGCGGTGCGCGCGCTTCATGACAGCCGTGAGCGCGGTGAGCTTGTGACGCTGTGTTCGGCGTGCCACCACGTGATCAAGCGGGTGAACAACGACATGCGCACCGACGACGACATGCGCGGCAAGGTGAACCGTTATTTGCAGCTCGAGCAGGATTACAACGGGGAGACGGATGTTATTCACTACATCGAGATGCTGCGCGACAAGGTGGGCTTCGATGTGCTGAAGAGCAAGGTCGTAAAGCCGCTTTCAGGCCGCAAGATCGGCGCTTACTATGGTTGTTTGCTGCTGCGCCCGAACAAGGAGATGCAGTTTGACAACCCGGAAAATCCGACGATCATGGAGGACTTTATCCGTGCGATCGGCGCGGAGCCGGTCATCTATTCCTACCGCAACGAATGCTGCGGCGGATATGTGGTGGTGGAGAGCAAAGAAGAAACGGAAAAAATGTGCGGCAAGGTACTCAATTCCGCCGCGAAAAAGGGCGCGGAGGCGGTCGTTACGGCCTGCCCGCTGTGCCGTTATAATTTAGAAGAGAACAACGCGGATACGGGCGTGTCGGTATACTATTTCACCGAGCTGCTCGCCGAGGCGCTGGGACTCAAGGAAGGAAGTGAGGGACAGTGACGCAATCGCCCGCAGAAATGAAGGAACAGGTGCTGAGGATGAGCGGCGTCGATCCTTCCAAATGTATGACGTGCGGCAAGTGCACGGGAACGTGCCCCGCATATGATGAAATGGAATATCATCCCCACCAGTTTGTCGCGATGGTCAAAAAGGGCCGGATCGCGGAGCTGATGGAATCGGAATCGCTGTGGCGGTGCCTTTCATGCTTTGCGTGCATGGAGCGATGCCCGCGCGGCGTGGAGCCCGCAAAGCTGATTGAGGCTGTGCGGGTCTTGAAGATTCGCGAAAAGGGGCAGAACCATTTAAACGCGCAGGATATTCCGGCGATCCAGGCGGAGAGCGATATGCCGCAGCAGGCAATCACCAGTGCGTTTCGGAAGTACGCGAAATAATGAGCTGAGAATCTTACGCGCCCAAGGAAACGGGCGGCGTGGGGAAAAGGCGGATCGGGGGAGTGGCCTTTGATCCGACGAGAGGAGTGAACCATTTGCAAAGAATAGGAGTTTTCGTCTGTTGGTGCGGCAGCAACATTGCGGCAACGGTTGACGTCAAGGCGGTCGCCGAGGCGCTCAAGACCACGCCGGGCGTTGTGTACACCGAGGACTACCAGTATATGTGCTCGGAGGTCGGGCAATCGAAAATGAAGGAGGCGATCCGTGAGCATAAACTCACGGGCGTTGTCGTTTCGGCTTGTTCACCGCGCATGCACGAGGCCACCTTCCGCAAGGCGGCGGTGGCGGCGGGTCTTAACCCTTATATGGTGGAGATCGCGAACATCCGCGAGCAGTGCTCGTGGATTCATAAGGATAAGCCGGAAGGAACGGAAAAGGCCATCATCCTCGCGAAGGCGGCGGTGGCAAAGCTGATGCTGAACGCACCCTTGCAGGCGGGAGAAAGCCCCGTGGTGAAGCGCGCGCTGGTGATCGGCGGGGGCATTGCGGGCATTCAGACCGCCCTCGATATTGCGGATGCGGGCTATGAGGTGGATATTGTGGAGAAATCCCCGACCATCGGCGGTAAAATGGCGCAGCTCGATAAGACGTTCCCCACCCTCGATTGTGCGGCGTGTATTTTGACACCCAAGATGGTAGATGCGGCGCAGCATGAAAAGATCAATCTATATACCTACAGCGAGGTCGATAAGGTCTCCGGCTTTGTGGGCAACTTCAAGGTGGACATTCGCAAAAAGGCGCGCAACGTAGACGAGGAAGCGTGCACGGGCTGCGGCGTATGCGCGGAGAAATGCCCGTCGCGTAAAGCAAAAAGCGAATTTAATATGGGTCTTAATAACCGCGGAGCGATCTACATTCCGTTTGCGCAGGCCATCCCGAACGTACCCGTCATCGATCACGACGAGTGCATCCACTATAAGACGGGAAAATGCGGGCTGTGCGAAAAGGTGTGCCCGTCCCACGCGGTCAAATTTGACCAGGAGGACGAGATCGTGACGCGCGAATACGGCGCAATCATCGCGGCGACGGGATTTAATACGATTCCGCTCGACGATTTCGACGAATATGGTTACGCCCACAACCCGGACGTGGTCACGTCCCTCGAGTTTGAGCGGCTGATGAACGCCGCCGGGCCGACGGAGGGCATTTTGCTGCGTCCGTCGGACAAGAAGCACCCGCATACCATCGTATTCGTGCAGTGCGTGGGTTCGCGCGACACTTCGGGCTGCGGCAAGCCGTATTGTTCGAAAATCTGCTGCATGTACACCGCAAAGCACGCAATGCTCGTGCGGGAAAAATATCCGGACACGGAGGTTTACGTGTTCTACATCGACGTGCGTACGCCGGGCAAGAACTTCGACGAGTTCCAGCGCCGCGCGATCGAGCAGTATAACGTCAATTACATCAAGGGTATGGTGGGCAAGGTCGCGGAGGAGGACGGCATTTTGAAGGTGCAGGCATGCGACCTCATCAACGACGTGCAGGTCAACATCGACGCGGACATGGTGGTGCTCGCGACGGCGGTGGAGCCGGACAAGAGCGCGCGTCCGCTGGCGACGATGCTCACGGCGAGCATGGACACCAACGATTTCTTTACGGAGGCGCATCCCAAGCTGCGTCCGGTGGAAAGCCCCACGGCGGGCGTGTTCCTCTCCGGCATCTGCCAGGGGCCGAAGGACATCCCCGAGACGGTGGCACAGGCGGGCGCGGCGGCGGCAAAGGTCATTGGGCTTCTCGCTAAGGACAAGCTGACGTGCAATCCGTGCGTGGCAATGAGCGACGAGCTGCTGTGCAACGGCTGCAGCGCATGCAAGAACGTGTGCCCATACGGCGCGATCGATTATGTGGATAGGGAGATCAACGACCACGGCGTGCGTGAGACGCGCAGGGTGGCGGAGGTCAACGAGGCCGTTTGTCAGGGCTGCGGCGCGTGCACGGTGACGTGCCCGTCCGGCGCAATGGACCTCAAAGGCTTCACAAACAGGCAGATCATGGCGGAGGTGGATGCGATATGCAAAGCGTAAACGAACAGAACAACAGCGAATTTAAGCCGCTGATCGTCGCATTCTGCTGCAACTGGTGCAGCTATGCGGGGGCGGACCTCGCAGGCACGAGCCGCCTCAATTATCCGGCAAACGTAAAGATCATCCGCGTGCCCTGCTCGTGCAGGGTGAACCCGATGTTCATCCTTCGCGCTTTTCAGCGCGGCGCGGACGGCGTGATCGTCAATGGGTGTCATCCGGGCGACTGTCACTATTCCACGGGCAACTATTACGCCCGCAGGAGGATGGCGCTGTTGTTCAGTATGCTGGAATATTTGGGGATCGAGAAGGGCCGTACGCGCGTGGAATGGGTTTCCGCGGCGGAGGGCCAGAAATTTGCGCAGGTCATGAACGACTTTGCCAAGACGATCCATGAGCTGGGTGAAAATAAGAAGCTGGAGGATTTGAGATGCAAGCGGTAGAAAAAGCAATTCTGGAAAAAGCGCGCGCGCTGCTTGCGGACGGAACGGTCGATCGGGTGCTTGGCTGGGAGCGCGGGGAATATTGCTACGACAATTCGCCCGCGGTATTCACGGCGGACAACCTTGAAAACCTCGTCTATAACAGTTTCTGCGGCGCGAATTTGAGCAAATATTTGATCGCGGAGAGCAAAAAAGAGGGGAAGGTTCTCGCTCTTTTGAAGCCGTGCGACACATACAGCTTCAATCAGCTCGTAAAGGAGCATCGGATCGACAGGGATAAGGTGTTTGTGCTGGGCATTCCCTGCCACGGCATTGCGGACGTGGAAAAGATGAACGCAAAGGGCGTGAAGGGCATCACCGAAGTCGACGAGGAAAACGGCGTACTGCACGCGCAGACGATGTATGGCGAAAAGACGTGCGATTTAAACGACGTGCTTTTGGAGCGCTGCATGGCGTGCAAGGGTACGGAGTACATGGTGAGCGACGAGGTGATCGCCGATCCGGCTCCGGCGGAATTGAGGACGCACGACCGCTTTGGCATGGTGGAAAGGCTGGAGGCCATGAGCGAGCAGGAGCGCTTTGATTTCTGGCGTGATGAGCTTTCCAAGTGCATCCGCTGCAACGCGTGCAGGAACACCTGCCCAGCATGCTCGTGCTTAAAGTGCGTGTTTGACAACGACGCTTCGGGCGTCAGCAGCAAGGCGAATGCGGATACGTTTGAGGAAAACATGTTTCACATCATCCGCGCGTTCCACGTGGTCGGCCGGTGCACGGACTGCGGCGAATGCAGCCGCGTTTGCCCGCAGGGCATCCCGCTGCATCTTTTGAACCGCAAGTTCATCAAGGACATCAACGAATTTTATGGAGAATATCAGGCCGGGGCAGACGACAGCTCGGCGTGGCCCCTTGTGGATTACACAGAGCAGGACGTGGAGCCGGGCGTGATCAGAGGAGGTGCCGACTGATGCAGAAAATAACGATGGATCGCATCGGGGAGCTGTTCTCCGCGCTTGCGGCAAAGCAGGCGCTGTATCTCCCGATCGAGAAAAAAGGCAAGGTCAATTACGACAAATGGGAGGAAGGCGCGCATGTGAAACTCAATGTGCTCAACACGGTGCAGTCTCCCAAGGATTTGTTTTTTCCGCAGGTGGAGGATATTGCGGCCTTCAAGGTGCAGGGCAAGGAGATTTCCGTGTGCGCGCCCGACGCGCCCGATGAAAAATTTGTGGTGTTTGGCGTACGCGCGTGCGATGTGAAGAGCATGGACGTCTTGGACCGCGTATTCCTTTCCGATCCGGTGGACACCTATTATCAGGCGCGGCGTGAAAACGGCGTGGTCGTGTCCCTCGCGTGCGGCGAGCCGGAGGAAACGTGCTTCTGCACAGCGTTTGGCATCGACGCGGCACAGCCCAATGGCGATGCGTGCGCGTGGATCATGGATGATACCCTTTACATCAAGGCGCTCACAAAAAAGGGTGAGGCTTTGTTGTCCGGGCTTTCCATGCTGGAAACGGCGGATGAGACTGCTGCGGACGGCGCGATCGCGGCAGCGCGGGAGATATTGGATCGGCTGCCCTTAAAGGAATTGAACCTCGACGGATTTGGCGGAGAGGCCACGGCGAAATTCTTCGATTCCCCCAAGTGGGAGGAGCTTTCAAAGGCCTGCATTGGCTGCGGGACGTGCACATATGTGTGCCCGACCTGCCAGTGCTACGATATACGCGACTTTGACACGGGCAAGGAGATTCAGCGCTACCGTTGCTGGGATTCGTGCATGTATTCGGATTTCACGCGCATGGCGCACGGAAATCCGCGCAGGACCCAGGTGGAACGCTTCCGCCAGCGCTTCATGCACAAGCTTGTGTATTTTCCGGCGAACAACGACGGCGAATATTCGTGCGTGGGCTGCGGACGGTGCGTCAGCAAATGCCCGATTTCCATGAATATCGTAAAAGTAATCAAAACCTTGGGGGACGAGAAATGAGACAGGATACGCTGATCCCTCAGATCGGGGTCATTACAGATATCCGGCAGGACACGCCGGATGTGAAAACCTTTCGCGCGGTGTCGCCCGATGGCGGCGTGTGCTTTTCGCATATGCCCGGGCAGTGCGCGATGCTCTCCATTCCCGGCGTGGGAGAGGCGATGTTTTCCATTACGTCTTCGCCTACGAACACCGCATATATGGAGTTCAGCATCAAAAAGTGCGGCTGCCTTACAGACTGGCTGCACCAGATGGACGTAGATCAGCAGATCGCCATTCGCGGGCCTTACGGCAACGCGTTTCCGGTGGAAACGGAGTTAAAGGGCAAGGATTTGCTGTTTATCGCGGGGGGCATCGGCCTTGCGCCGCTGCGCTCGGTGATCAATTATGTGCGGGATAACCGCGCGAATTACGGCAAGGTGGATATTGTCTACGGCTCCCGCTCGATGGCGGACCTCGTGGACTATGAGGAGATCATCAACGAATGGATGAAATCCGACGGCGTGAATGTACACCTCACGATCGACCGTGAGGAGGAGCAGTGGGACGGACATGTTGGTTTTGTGCCCAATTACGTCAAGGAGCTCGGCTTCACCACCGATAAGACTGTGCTGGTGTGCGGCCCGCCGATCATGATCAAATTTGTGCTCGGCGCGCTGGAGGAGCTCGGCTTCGACAAAACGCAGGTCTATACGACGATGGAGCTGAAGATGAAGTGCGGGGTCGGCAAATGCGGGCGCTGCAACATCGGTTCCAAATATGTTTGCAAGGACGGCCCGGTGTTCCGCTGCGACGAGCTCCAAGAGCTGCCCGACGAATATTGATTCAGAGAGGATTGAGTTATGGAAGAAATGGTAAATGTCTTTCTGTTTGGAAAGAAATACAGCGTTCCCGGCGGACTCACCATCATGGGGGCAATGGAATACGCGGGATATAAACTGGTGCGCGGCTGCGGATGCCGGAATGGCTTTTGCGGCGCGTGTACGACGATCTACCGCATCAAGGGTGACAACACGATCAAATTCTGTCTGGCGTGTCAGACGACAGTGGAAGACGAGATGTATGTGGCGACGCTGCCGTATTTCCCAATCGTGAAGCCGCTTTATGACATCGAGGAGGTGCGTCCGGACGAGCAGATCATGATGCAGCTTTACCCGGAAATCTATAAGTGTATCGGCTGCAATGCATGCACGAAGGCGTGTACGCAGGATTTGAAGGTGATGCAGTACATCGCCCACGCGCAGCGCGGGGAATATGACAAATGCGCGGAGCTTTCCTTTGACTGCGTGATGTGCGGTGCGTGCTCTGCGCGCTGCCCTGCCGAGATTTCCCATCCGCACGTCGCGGTTTTGGCGCGGCGGCTGACGGGAAAATATATCGCGCCCGAAGCAAAGCACCTCACACAGCGCGTAAAGGATATTGAAAACGGCGATTTTACCCAGCTTCTCGCGGATGTGGCGACCAAGCCCATCGAGGAACTCAAAGAGCTGTATAACCACAGGCAGATCGAACAATAAGGAGGCGGCAACCATGTTTACACCCGAAATGCTCGATTCGATCAAGAAGGTCGAAGCGACAAGAAAATCAAGGATCGGCGTGGAGCCCCAGAGGATGACCGCTGACGAAAAAGAGAAATTGTTACAGGAATTCCATCCGGATTACAGGATGGACGGATTTGAAAATCTTAAAATCGGCCCGAACAAGGGCGAAAAGGTGCCGGTGGAGCTTGCGGCGCTTTTGCAGGCAAACAGCCGCGTGAGCGGCCTCGACCTCGATCTCGGACGTGTTGCATATGATGTGGACGTGCTTGTGATCGGCGGTGGCGGCGCGGGTGCTTCGGCAGCGATCGAGGCGCACAATGGCGGCGCGAACGTCCTTGTGGTGACCAAGCTGCGCATGGGCGACGCGAACACCATGATGGCGGAGGGCGGCATTCAGGCTGCGGACAAGGAGAACGATTCTCCGGCGATCCACTATTTGGATGCGCTGGGCGGCGGACATTATGCCAACAAGCCCGAGCTTTTGAAAAAGCTGGTGAGCGAAGGGCCGGGGGCTGTGAAGTGGCTCAACGAGCTGGGCGTGATGTTTGACAAGGCGCCGGACGGCACGATGATCACCACGCACGGCGGCGGCACTTCACGTAAGAGGATGCACGCGGCGCGCGATTATTCGGGCGCGGAGATCATGCGTGTGCTGCGCGACGAGGTGTGGAACCGCGGCATCACGGTCGTGGATTTCACAGCGGCGGTGGAGCTGATTTTGGACGAAGAGGGCAGGGCCGCAGGCGCGGTGCTGCAAAACATGGAGACGGGCGAATATCGCATCGTGCGGGCAAAGACCGTTATTTTGGCGACGGGCGGCGCGGGCAGGCTGCATTATCAAGGCTTCCCGACCTCCAACCACTACGGCGCGACGGCGGACGGGCTGATCCTCGCCTATCGCGCGGGCGCAAAGCTATTATATCAGGACACCCTGCAATATCACCCAACGGGCGCGGCGTTCCCCGAGCAGATATTCGGCGCGCTTGTGACGGAGAAGGTGCGTTCTTTGGGCGCGATGCTCATCAATTCGGATGGCGAGGCATTCATGCATCCTTTGGAGACACGCGACGTTGCAGCGGCATCCATCATCCGCGAGTGCAAAGCGCGCGGCAAGGGAGTTGCGACACCGGAGGGCGCGGGCGTGTGGCTCGATACCCCGATGATCGAGATCATCCACGGCGAGGGAGAGATCGAGCGGCGCATCCCCGCCATGCTGCGGATGTATATGAAATATGACATCGACATGCGCAAGGTGCCGATCATCGTCTATCCGACGCTGCACTATCAGAACGGCGGCATCAACATTGCGGCTGACGGGCAGAGCGGGGTGGAAAACCTCTTCATCGCAGGCGAGGCAGTGGGGGGAATCCATGGGCGCAACCGACTGATGGGCAATTCGCTGCTGGACATCATCGTATTCGGACGCAATGCGGGGAAGAACGCTTCCGCAAAAGCGAAGTCCGTCAAGGCGGGCAAGCCGACCTTAAAGCATGTCGAGGCGTATGCCGAGGAAATGAAGGCTGCGGGCATCGTGAGCGACAAAATATCGCCGCTGTTACTGCCCACCTATACGCACGGCCGCGAGAAGTGGCAGACGGAAAAATAAAACGGAAAAACGCCACAAATGCACTCCTGAAAAGGGGTGCATTTTTTGTATGTGGCAAAAAGTATAAAAAAATGCGAGAAAATAATTGACAAAGAGTGCCACGTGATATACTATTTTATTAAATAGTATAAAATATAAAAAATAAAATCCAATATTGAAAAATAAAATACCATAATGCGCTCGAAGAAAAAAAGTATCGATTTACATTTTAAAGCGTGTTAAAAACACATGATTGTTTTTGAATATCAGATGTGGAGCTATACAGCAGCAACCTTGAGAAAGCAATAACCATTTTCGTCGTTTTGATAAAAACGGCACATAGTCATCCAAAACAAGGAGGAAAGAAAATGAAAAAAGGTCTGGTAGTATTTGTGGCACTATTGCTTACGATGTGTTTCATCGCGGGCTGCGCTTCCGCGCCTGCGGCGGGAAGCGGCACGGCATCAAAAACCCCGTCCGCCAAAGGCGAGAACGGCGGAGCGGAGGATTCGCCCGCTGCGGCAGGCGGAACGGGAGAAAAGTTGTATATTGGCCTGGCGATTCGCGGACTGACAAACCCTTATTATGTGGCGATCGAGGCGGCAGCACAAAAATTTGCGAAATATCTGAACGACAACGGACAGGAAGCCGAAGTGGTCACCCTGCCCTGCGACGGCTCAGACGACGCACAGCTTTCGGGCGTGAAGGATTTTATCGCCGCGCACGGCGAAAACAGCATCCTGTATGTAGACCCGAATAATGCGCCGAACGCCGTGCCGATCGCTGAATATTGCGAGGAAAACGGTGTGTTTTGGCAGACGACGTGGAGCACATCGGACGATTTGAGGCTTACGGACAACAATTACTATTTGTTCCACCAGACGCTGGCGGACGAGGATTCGGGCTACAAAATCGCGAAAGCGATGTTTGACAGCTTTGAAAAGCCGGGTGAGGGCAATGTGCTGGCGATCCTTGGCATGCAGGCAAACAGCGCCTCCATCAACAGAAAAGCAGGTCTTGATAAAGCGCTCGCCGAAACGCCGGGCGTGAAGCTTCTGGATACGCAGGCTGGAGACTGGGATGCGCAGAAGGCTTACACCATCACTGAAACATGGCTTTCAAAATATGACAACATCGATGGCATTTGGGTAGCAAATGATGAGATGGCATTGTCTGTCGCGGAACTGCTGGATTCCAAAGGGCTCACCGGAAAAGTCAAGGTTGTCGCCATCGACGGAACGCCGGACGGCGTGCAGGCCGTTGCGGATGGCAAGATGGTTGCGACCGTATATAGCAACCCGGATTTGCAGGCAGGGCTTGGCTGCGCGTATCTCTACAAAGCATGGAATGGCGACATCAAACCGGAAGAGCTGACTGCGGAACAGCGCAGCTTCCTGACGGAGGGCGTGCTGATTACTGCGGATACGGTAGAGGAATTCCAGAATACAGAATTCGATTATGATTACAGTAAGCCGGAGGTCATGGTCTATCAGGCGCTCGATATTCCATTGGTGGAAGGATACTGAGGCAACCAGACAGGAGTGGATTCCGGGGGAATGCGGCAGCGTTCCCCCGGATTTTCGAACAAGGATGAAACAGGTGGAGAAAAGATATGGATAATAGCAAAGCATCAATTACAATCGAGGGAGAACTCGCTCAAAACCTGAAAGCGCAGAATCAAAAAAATAAGATCATCCAGATCGTTCCGGTCATTGTATTGATTGGGCTGATCCTGTTTTTTGTCGCGATGCAGCCTTCTTTTTTGTCGGCCGGAAATATTCGGTCGTTGCTCAATCAGCTGGCGATCCCGCTGATTTTGGCGCTTGGAATTACGTTTGTGATCCTGATGGGGTCGATCGACCTTTCGATCGAGGGTGTGATGGGCATGTCGGCATCCTTTGTGGCGCTGTTTGTTGCGAGCGATAAAATGATCGCAAACCTAGGCGTGGGCGGCATGATCCTACCGGTCGTCCTGTGCGGCGCGATTGGCGGCCTAAGCGGGTTGATCCACGTGAAGGGAAAGATACCATCCTTTATGGTGACGTTTGCGATGTCGAGCATCGCGGGCGGGCTTGGACTTCTTTCCTATCAGGGCGTGCCGGCAAACATCAGCTATGAACCGCTGAAAACGATCGCCAACGGGGATATGGGCGGCGTGGTGCCGTATACGTTCATCATCGCGATGGCAGTGTTTGTGATCATGCTTGTGATCCAGCGGTGGACATCGTTTGGGCGGTATGTGTACGCGGTGGGCGACAATGAAATGATCCCGCGGCTGATGGGCGTGAAGGTGGACAAGGTCAAGATCATGGCATTCGTTTTGAGTGGATTGTGCATCGGCCTCGCGGGAATCATCGGCGCAGGGAAAATAAGCCGCGGAACGATTGCCATCGGCTCTGATCAGCTGTTTCCGGCAATGACGGCGGTGGTGGTCGGCGGGACTTCTCTATCCGGCGGAAAGGGCGGCGTGGTCAATACGCTTCTTGGAGCGGTGATCGTAACGATCCTGCAAAACGGCCTCATCATGCTGGGCGTGGATTCCACGATTCAGAAGGGTATCCAGGGCCTGATCATTCTGGGCGCGGTTGCGATGACGGTGGTGGGCGCGCGCAGGCAGATCGACAAGTGAGCGGGAGGCAGACAAAATGGAAAAAAAATTGTTGTTTCAGGCAAAGGATATTTGCAAGAATTATCAGGGGACACAGGCTTTAAAGGGCGTATCACTCGATATTTACGAGGGAGAGATCCTCGGGCTGGTCGGTGAAAACGGCGCGGGGAAATCCACGCTTTTTAAGATCATAAACGGCGTGGAGACAGCGACGTCCGGCGAGATGATGATGGCGGGTAAACTCTATCAGCCCAAAAACCCACGCGAAGCGAATGAATCCGGCATCGGGATGGTGTTTCAGGAGCAGTCCATCGTGGCAAACCTGACGGTGGGTCAAAACATCTTTTTTGGCAAGGAAAAGGAATTCAAACGGCTGTGCTTTATCAACTGGAAAAAAATGTACCGGGAATCCGCGAAAATTTTGGCGGAAATCAATAACCCGGATATTGCCCCGGAAAAAAAGGCGGGAGATTACAATTTTGCGAAGCGGCAGATGGTGGAGATCGCAAAAGTGCTGCACACCGCAAAGAGCGGGTCGTCGGAAAAGTGCATCATTTTGCTTGACGAGCCGACCTCCGTGCTGGGCGAGACCGAAATACAGCAGCTTTATGTGGAGATGCGGAGGCTGAAGGAGGCGGGGCACTGCGTGATTTTTGTGTCGCACCGGCTTGACGAGGTGCTGGAGATCACGGACCGCATTTATGTGTTTAAGGACGGCAGGAACGAAGGGGAGATCATTACTGCGCAGGCAGATGAAAACAAGATATATGAAATGATGGTGGGCAAGGCGGGAACCGGAGAATATTATAAGCTCGACCGCCAATCGACCCCGCAGCAAAAGGTTGTGCTCAAGGTAGATCAATTGCGGAAAAAGGGCGCGTTCCGCGATGTGAGTTTTGAGCTGCACGAGGGTGAGGTCATTAGCCTCGTGGGCGTTGTGGGATCAGGCAAGGAGGAAGTGTGCGGCGTGATCTGCGGGGATGAAAAGCCGGATGGCGGAACGATCGAGGTTGACGGACGCGCCGTTAAAATGAATGCGCCGGTGGAGGCGCTTAAACAGGGTATCATCGCCATCCCCAAGGAGAGAAGAAAAGAGGGAATCATGGAGATTTTGCCCATCTATGAAAATATGACGATTTCCAATTTGAAATGTGCGCAAACGGGCGGTATGATCCTGAAAAAGAGTCAGCTTAAGGTCTCCAAGGAATGGGTTGGCAAGTTGAACATTAAGTGCTCGGATGTGACGGAACGGATTGAAAACCTTTCCGGCGGCAACGCGCAAAAGGTGGTGTTTGCGAGGGCGCTCCTTTCCAATGCAAATATTTTAATACTGAATCATCCGACGCGCGGCGTGGACGTGGGGGCAAAAGAGGATATTTACGGGCTGATTCGGGAGGCGACGGCTGCGGGTAAGGCGGTGATTTTGCTGGGGGATACCCTTGCGGAGTGCATTGGGATGAGCAACCGCGTATTCACGATGAAGGACGGATTTATTACTTCTGAATATGACGCAGACGTGGACAAAAAACCCGAGGAAATCGATCTCGTCAAGATGATGATGTAGGAGGAAAAGACATGAATGGCTCAACTGAACTGCTGAAAAAGAAACTGGTCATCAACAAGACAGAGCTGATAAGCCTGTGCGTGGTGATCGTGCTGATTATTTTTATGACAGCCTTTAATCCAAAATTTCTGGGGGAGAAAAATCTGCGGAATCTTTTTATGGATATGTCCACCTATATGATCATGGGCGCGGGTATTATGATGGTGTTGTTCATTGGTTCCATCGACCTTTCGACAGGAGCGATATGTTCCCTGGCGGCGGTGATGGCGGCGCTGAGCGTGAACACTTGGGGTGCGGCCGGGTTGATATTCCCGCTTCTGTTTGGGATCGCGGCAGGATTTATCAACGGGGTGCTGCTGGTGTTTGTACGCATTCCTTCCTTCATCGCCACGCTGGCGACGATGAGCGTTTGGAGCAGTATGGCACTGCTGCTTTCGGGCTCCGCATCGGTTTCTGTATCGCGGGACGCGGCAGGCGCGCTTGAATTTTTGAAGATCAACATCGGCGTGTTTTCCATGCCGTTCATCATTGGGATCATCGTTATCGTCATTGCGTTTTTGCTGGTGGCGAAAACCAAATACGGAAAATACCTGTACGCGATCGGCGCAAACGAAACGGCGGCGCGCATGTGCGGAACACCCGTACGTAAAACGAAGCTGATCGCCTTTACGATCTGCGGACTCTTGAGTGCGCTGGTGGGCGTTCTTCTGGTGGCAAAATTGAAAAGTGCTTCCCCATACGTAGGAGACGATCTGAGCCTGCTTGGGATCGCCGCCGCCGTTCTGGGCGGGATTTCCCTTTCCGGCGGTCGCGGTCACGCGCTATGGATGGTGGTTGGCTGCGCGGTCGTGGCGATCGTGCAAAACGGCATATCCGTCATCGGCGTTCCGGCGTTTTATCAGGAGATCGTCTATGGCACGGTCATTATGATCGCCATCTTTATCACGGCGGACAGGAAGATGCGCAATCAGATTATTAAATAATTAAAATACTTAAAAAAGGATTGACAAAATACAAAACATCCAATATTCTAAAATTGTATACAATAACAAAAATATTATACGATAATTTAACAGGAGGAATCCCACATGAAAATGATCATTGATGGAATTTTTACGGACGCGAGCGACAAAAAAACCAACGACGTCCTCAATCCGGCCAATATGGAGCTGGTGGACACGGTTCCCGCGGCGACCGAAGAGGACATCGAACGGGCGCTTGACGCTGCGCGCAAGGGCCAGAAGGAATGGAAAAATGTTGTCCTTTATGACCGCATAGCGATCCTGCGCAAATTCACAAAGCTGCTGAAGGAAAACATGGATGAATTTTCGATGATCATGTGCAAGGAGACGGGAAAGCCTCTTGGCGCGTGTGTGGATGAAACAGACGCGTGCATCGGAATATTTGAATCCTACTGTGAAAAGGCGAAAAATTATGGCGGCGAAACGCTGCCGCTTGATTCCGAGGGCCGGGTGAAGGGTGACATTATTTTTACCGTCAAAGAGCCGCTCGGCGTGATTGCGTGCGTAGTGCCCTTCAATTATCCGACGGAGCTTTACGCGCACAAGGTAGCGCCCGCGCTGGTGACGGGCAACGCCGTCATCGTCAAGCCGTCGAGCGATACGCCGCTTGGCAACATTTACTTGACCAAGCTGCTGCTGGAGGCTGGTGTTCCGGGCGGAGCGGCACAGGTGGTCACAGGGAGCGGAGCAAAGATCGGCAAGCAGCTTGCGCAAAGTCCGAAGATCGACGCGATCAGCCTGACGGGCAGCACAGCGGTGGGCATCGAGACAGCGCGAAATGGCGCGGAAAACCTGACGCATGTGTTTTTGGAACTGGGCGGAAACGATCCGCTGATTGTTTTCAACGATGCAGACATAGACAAGGCTGTGGAGGAGACGCTTGCGGGCCGTGCGAGCAACGCGGGGCAGACCTGCTGCGGCACGAAGCGCATGATCGTGCAAAACGGCGTGAAGGAACAATATACGCAAAAGCTCCTTGAGGCGCTGAAAAAGATCAAGGTGGGTGATCCGCTCAATCCGCAGACGGTGTATGGACCGCTCATCAGCGAGCGCGCAGCAAAGGATGTGGAAAGCCAGGTGGCGCACACCATCTCGCAGGGTGCGAAATGCCTGTTCGGCGGAAAACGGTATGATCACACCTATTTTGAACCGACGCTTCTCGTGGATGTGACGCCGGATATGGATATCGCCAAGGAGCTCGAGGTATTTGGCCCGGTGTTCCCGGTGATCGGTTTTGATACGGCGGAGGAAGCGATCGAGATCGCGAACGCGGCGCCCTATGGGCTTTCAAGCGGTGTGATGACAAAGGATTTTCCGACGGCGCTCAAGGTGGCGATGGCAATGGAGGCGGGCACATGCGTGATCAACGGCTGCGGAAACTACCGCAGCGCGCATCTCGCGTTCGGCGGATACAAGATGACGGGCATTGGACGCGAGGGTGTATCTCACACATTGGACGAGTTTACGCAGACAAAGAGCATCGCCTTGAAGCAGATGCTTGGCTGAGCGGAGGAAAAAGCAATGGCATTATCAAAAAGAATGCAGGCATTAAAGGATCGTCTGTTTAACGTGGAGCATCACGATCCGGGCGTATGGCAGTTTAAAGATACAAACCTCATTGAGCTGATGCCCGAGATCGTCTGTGAGCCGCTGGTGGTTCGCAAGGCGTATGCGCAAAAGTATATGGGGGAGCACTTAACGGCGCAGATCAAGCCGGACGAGCTGATCGTCGGCCTGCCCAATCAGAACAGCGTGGGCTGGGGAACTGTGATGCCTATTTATTACACCAAAGAAGAGGGCGAGGAGGCCAAACGCTATCAGCTCAACGAGGCTTCCGTATGGGGACATCATCCGCCGCGCTGGGAACGGCTGGTGCAAATCGGCACACAGGGGGTGCGCAAGATCATCCTCGAGGCGGCACAAAAAAACACGGACGAAGCAGCGCTCAACCAATACCGTGCGATGCTGATTGCGCTGGAGGGCGTGGAGGCGTTTGCCAAGCGCCACGCGGACAAGGCCATCGAGGCGGCGCTTTTGGAAAAAGACCCGGTACGCAAAGAGGAGCTTTTGGAGATTGCACGGGTGTGCGGCAAGGTGCCCATGCAAGGTTCGGAGACGCTGCATGAAGCGCTGCAGGCGTATTGGTTCACCTACTGTCTTGTGAACAGCGGCGGAGAATATGTGCCGCTTGGCAGGGCGGACCAAATTCTTTACCCCTACTATCAAAAGGATATTGAAAAAGGAAACATCACGCACGAACAGGCGGAGGACATGGTGGCGAGCTTCCTTGTGAAATGCAACGAACGCGTGATCATCGACACAAAATTGGCGGAAAACCACTACAACTTCGGTCTGTTCTCGCAGGGTGTGATACCGGATGAAAAGACGGAGGAGAGCCAGACCAACCAGACGGGCGGTTATGAGGTGCGCGCATTGAGCTGGCAGGAAGACGAGGACATCGACAGCGACGCAAACTTCAATTATGGGCAGTCGGGCAACGATTGGCTGCAAAACTGCATCGTAGGCGGCGTGGCGCCGGACGGCACAGACGCGACAAACGAAATTTCATTCATGTTTGTGGATATCATGAACCGTATGAGTTTGCTGATGCCCACGCTGGGGGCGCGGTTCCATAAAAATTCGCCGCCGGCGTTTGTGGATAAGGTGGCGGAGGTGCTGCGTTATGGGCAGGGCGAGCCGATCATCTACAACGATGACGTGATCGTTCCGGGTTTCGTGGAGTTTGGCATCCCAGTTGAGGACGCGCGGGATTATTCCAACGACGGCTGCTGGGAGGCGCTGATTCCCGGGCGGAGCTATTTTACCTATGCGCATGTGATGAACCTGCGCTGCGTGGAGTGGGTGCTGTTTCGGGGTGTTTCACAGCACAATGGCAAGCAGGAGGGTTTTGACACGGGCGACCCGCTTGCGTTCAAGGATTTCGAAGCGTTCTATCAGGCGTATCTCAAACAGATGAAGCAGTACATCGACAACCAGTGCAAACGCAGGCTGGAAAGCTACGGGCTGAGCGCGATGATCGCGCCCGATCCGCTGATGTCAGCACTGACAGACGACTGTGTGCCGCAGGGCAAGGATATTGCGGAAGGCGGCGCGAGATACCATTTTCATCAGATACTGGTGACGGGCTTTTCCAACACGGTGGATGCGCTGTTTGGCATCAAACGGCTTGTGTATGAGAAGCAGGAGGTCGACCTTGCGGAGCTGATCGCCGCGCTGAAGGGCAACTGGGAAGGGCAGGAGCGCATGCGCATGAAGCTCGTGAACAAGGTGCCGAAATTTGGCAACGACAACGCGGAGGTGGACGACTTTGCGGTGAAGATGCTCAAGGATTTTGAGGAGTATGTGGATGCGTGGAATCGCGCGGACCATCCCATCAAATTCCCGTGCGGCATCGGTACATTCGAAAACTATGCGGCGCTTGGGCGGGATATCGCCGCGTCTGCGGACGGACGCTATTTTGGAGAGGCGCTCGCGCCAAACTATTCGCCCCAGCCCGGCGCGGACATCAATGGGCCAACGGCGGCCATCAAAAGCAGCTGCAAGCCGAATTTGAGCAAGTATTTCAGCGGCGCGCCCTTTGATCTTTCGATCAACTCGAATGATTTTGCGGGGGATATCGGCACAAAGCGCCTTTCGTCGCTGATCCGTTCGTTCTGTGAGCTGGGCGGGCAGATCATGACCATCACGAGCATCAACGTGGAGGATTTGAAGGACGCGAAAATCCATCCCGAAAAGCACAGGAGCGTGCGTGTGCGCATGGGCGGACTGTCCGCATATTTCGTCGCGATGTCGCCGGTGCAGCAGGACAACATCATCAAACGGTTTGCAAAATGAAAAACGCGTGGATCACAAATATACAGCGATTTTCGGTGAACGACGGGCCGGGCATCCGCACGCTCGTGTTTTTCGCGGGCTGCGGCATGCGGTGCCAATGGTGCCAAAACCCGGAGGCGCTGACGCAAAAGCGGTGCACGATGTTTGACGCATCGAAATGCTGCGGATGCGGCGCGTGTGCGCTCGAGTGCCCGGAGGGGGCGTGTGTGCGCGGCGAAGACGGGCTTTACCGGATCGACAGGGAAAAATGCGCTGCATGCTTCCGCTGTATCAAGACCTGCTATCACGAGGCGCGCACGTTTTCTGTGATGGAAACGACGCTTCCTGAACTGATGACGGAGATGGAAAAGGACGAGGTGTTTTATCACAACTCCGGCGGAGGCGTGACCCTTTCAGGCGGAGAGGCGCTGCTGCAAACGGATTTTTGCGAGGCGTTTGTGCGGGAATTAAAGGCGCGCGGCATACACGTTGCGGCAGAGACCGCGGGGTTTTATCCAAGAGAAGTGCTCAGGCGGCTTACGCCGGACATCGATCTGTTTCTGTTTGACCTGAAAATGATCGATCCGCAAAGGCACCTGAAGTATACGGGTGTTGACAACGCGGGTATTCTTGAAAACTTCCGGTATGCGGCAAAGCGCAAACCCGTGGTACTGCGCGTAGCGCTCATTCCGGGCGTGAACGACGGTGATGAATTCAAGAAGATCATCGATTTTGCAAAGCAATGCGGAATCAGCGAGATGCACATCCTTCCTTTCCATAATTTAGGAGATTCGAAATACGAACAGCTTGGGTTGGGCTACGAAATGAAGGATAAGAGCACGGACAACGAAGAACAGATCGAGGCGTGCGCGGCGTATGCGAGAAGCAATGGCATGGCGGTCAGCATCGGCGGCGCGGGCGTATGAGCGACACGTGTAAAAGAGGAGAAACGGTATGAACGTGGAAAAACGGCAGGAAGTGGAACAGTTTGCGCGGCAGATTAGGATCGAGGCACTGCGGGCGCTGAAGAATCTTGGATTTGGACATGTAGGCGGGGCGATGTCCGTTGCGGACGTGATCGCGCTGCTTTACGCGGATGAGATGAACGTGGACCCGAAGGACCCCCAAAAGCGCACGCGCGACCAGCTTGTGCTTTCCAAGGGACACGCGGGGCCCACGCTTTATGCGGCGCTTGCGCTGAAGGGATTTTTCCCGATGGAGGCGCTTGCGACCATCAACACGGGAGGGACGATCCTCCCGAGCCACTGCGACCGGAACAAAACGCCGGGGGTGGACATGAGCACGGGTTCGCTCGGGCAGGGCATGTCTACGGCGATCGGCATTGCGCTGGCACAGAAGATGGACGGACTCGCCGCGCGCACCTTTCTGATTCTTGGGGACGGGGAGTGCGACGAGGGACAGGTATGGGAGGGCGCGATGTTTGCTGCACAGCAAAGGGTGTCCAACCTGATCGCTTTCGTGGACAACAACAATCAGCAGTTGGACGGTTATCTGGACGACATCTGCGGACTGGGTGATATCCGGCAAAAATTTGAGGATTTTGGCTGGAACGCTGTGGAGTGCGACGGGCATGACGTGGGGGCGATCAGTGAAGCGATCGCGCGTGCAGACGGGGAAAAGCCAAACATGATCGTTCTGCACACACAAAAAGGAAAGGGCTGTACCTTTGCGGAGGGAATCCTTTACAATCACCACATGCAGTTCAGCGCGGAGCAGGCGGATGAAGCGATTGCGGCGCTCGAGCAGGCGCAATGAGGAGGAAGAGGACATGACTGGATATAAAATCTGCACCACGGCAGAGGTGGAAGCGCATGCGATGCGGGACGTTTACTGCGAAACGCTCATAAAGATGGCGGAACGCAATGGGGATATCGTCGCGATGGACGCAGACCTAATGAACTCCATCGGCATGGTGCCGTTTGGAGAAAAGTTTCCCAAGCGCACGTTCAACTGCGGCATACAGGAGGCCAACATGGTGGGTGTGGCAGCAGGGCTTTCCTCGATGGGGAAAATTCCGTTCATCCACACGTTTGGCACGTTTGCGACGCGGCGGGTGGCGGATCAGGTGTTTGTTTCCTGCGCGTTCGCACAGGCAAACGTGCGCATCATCGGCAGCGATCCGGGCATCACTGCGGCGTTTAACGGCGGCACGCATATGCCCTTTGAGGACATGGGAATCATGCGCGGCATCCCGACGGTGACGGTGATCGAGCCGACTGATTCGGTGATGCTTAAGGATGTTTTGGAGCAGCTCGAGCATACGGACGGCGTTTATTATGTGCGGCTCTCACGCAAAAACGCGGTCAAAATATTTGAGGACGGTTCAAAATTTGAAATCGGGAAGGCGGCGCGGCTTCGGGACGGAAAAGACGTGACGGTCATCGCGAGCGGCATCATGACAGCAGAGGCGATGGAAGCGGCGCGTATGCTTGAAAACAAAGGGATATCGGCGGGCGTGCTCAACATGTTCACCATCAAGCCTATCGATCGGGAAGCGATCGTCGAGGCGGCGCAAAAGACAGGCGCGGTGGTGACGGCGGAAAATCACAACATCTTAAATGGGCTGGGCAGCGCGGTTGCAGAGGTGCTTGGCGAGGAATGCCCCGTGCCCATGGAACGCGTGGGCGTGCGCGATGAGCTTGGAGAGGTCGGCTCGGTGGACTTCTTGAAAAAGCGGTTTGCGCTGAATGCCGGGGAGATCGTGAGCAGGGCGAAGAAGGCCATAAAAAGAAAGGGAAAATAGATGCGCAAGGTTTATATTTTGAGCGCATGCCGCACGGCCATTGGTGCGTTTGGCGGCAGTTTGAAGGAATTCGGCGCAGCGCAGCTTGGCGCAATCACGATGCGTGAGGCGATTTCACGCGCGGGGATCGCTGCGGAGAATGTGGATTATGTGCTTGCAGGAAATGTATTGCAGGCGGGGCAAGGGCAAAACCCCGCGCGGCAGGCGCAGATCGCTGCGGGAATACCCGATGCGGTACCCGCAATGACCCTCAACAAGGTGTGCGGCTCCGGTCTTGCGGCGGTAAACCTTGCCGCAGCGATGATCGTTGCCGGGCAAGCGGAATGTGTGCTGGCGGGCGGGATGGAAAGCATGTCGCGTGCGCCGCATGTCCTCGATTTGCGGTGGGGAAAGAAGATGGGTGATGCGCAGATGGTGGATACGATGATCCGCGACGGGCTGACGGATGCGTTTTATGGCTATCATATGGGCATCACAGCAGAAAATGTCGCCAATCAATATCATATCAGCCGCGAGGAGCAGGACATGTTTGCGGTGGCATCCCAGAAAAAGGCGGCTTCCGCGCGCGCGGAAGGACGATTTTGCGACGAGATCGTGACGGTGGAGATTCCGCAGAAAAAAGGAGAACAGATCGTCTTTTGTGCGGATGAATATATCCGCGAGGGAACCACAGCGGAAAAACTGGCGAAGCTTGCGCCCGCCTTTTCAAAGGACGGAACGGTGACGGCGGGGAACGCATCGGGCATAAACGACGGCGCCGCGTTTATGGTGGTGGTGTCTCAAGCATTTTTGGAGCAAAATGGGCTGAGCGCAATGGCGGCCTATGTGACGGGCGCTTCTGTTGGGGTCGATCCGCAAATCATGGGGATCGGGCCGGTACCTACCGTAAAAAAGGCACTTGAGCGCGCGGGACTTCGTATGCGGGATATCGATCTGGTGGAAGCGAACGAAGCGTTCGCCGCACAGGCGATCGCGGTTAAAAGAGCGCTTGAGATCGAAGATGAAAAGCTGAACGTGAACGGCGGGGCGATCGCACTCGGACATCCAATCGGTGCGTCGGGCGCGCGCATCGCGGTGACGCTGCTGTATGAAATGCAAAAGAGGAACGCAACGCGCGGCCTTGCGACGCTGTGCGTGGGCGGAGGCATGGGCGAAGCGGCAATCTTTGAACGGGATTCATACTGCAAATAGAGGGGGCGGAATGAATACGATCAAGCTGGATTTGAACGGAGAGATCGCGCAGATCACGCTGTGCCGCGAGGCGGTAATGAACGCGCTCAATCTGGAAATGCTTTGCGATCTGGATGAGGCAGTCGCCACAGTGGAGCAGAGACGGGGGGTACGCTGCCTCATCATAACGGGGCAGGGAAAAAAGGCGTTCGCGGCGGGCGCGGACGTGGGTGCGATGGAGCAAATGAACGACAATGAAGCAAGGGTGCTTGCGCAAAAGGGCTGCCATGTGATGGATCAGATCGCGGCGCTGTCCTTCCCCGTGATTGCCGCGATCAACGGCTATGCGCTCGGCGGTGGGATGGAGCTTGCGCTTGCCTGCGACATTCGCGTCGCATCGGAAAATGCGGTTTTGGGTCTTCCCGAGGTCATGCTTGGCGTGATGCCCGGATGGGGCGGGACGCGCAGATTGCCTGCGATCGCAGGATATGCGAACGCGGCGTGGATGGTTTTTTCCGGGGAATGGATCGGCGCGCAGGAGGCTTTGCGTATGGACATTTTGAACACAGTGACCAAACCGGAGGAATTGATGGATACCGTGAAGCGCATGGCGGAAAAAATTTGTTCGTGCGCGCCGCTCGGGATCGCGCGGGCAAAAAAGGCGCTGCGGGAATATGCCGGAACGAATATGCCGCCGGGCATCGAAAACGAGCTGTTTGCGTCGCTGTTTGGCACACAGGATCAAAAGACCGGCATGAAAAATTTCAATAACAAACAGAAAACGATACGCTTTGAGGGGAGATAGCGATGGAGCAGGTGAGTGTGATCGGCGCGGGTACGATGGGTGCGTGCATCGCGCAGGTGTTCGCGGTGGGCGGATATGCCGTTGTGCTTGTAGACAGAGACATGGAATTTGTGGACAAAGGACGCAGGATCATTGAAAAGAATCTCGCATATCTGGAAGGCAAGGGAACCATTACCGCCGCACAAAGAGAGGGCTATCTTGCAAATATTCGAGGGACGGATCGCATTGCAGACTGTGCGGGCAGCCTACTTGCCGTAGAAGCGGTTTCCGAAGCGCTGGCGGTCAAACAGGAAATTTTTTGCGCGCTGGAAGCGGCGCTTGGGCAGGAGGCGATCCTTGCGACCAACACGTCATCGATCTCCATTACATCAATCGGCAGCGTGCTCAGGCATAAAAACAGGTTTGCGGGCATGCACTTTTTTAATCCGGCGCACATCATGAAGCTCATAGAGGTGGTGGGCGGCATGGAGACGGACGAGGAAACGATCGCAAAGATTTGCAAAATTGCGCAGACCGTAGGGAAAATGCCCGTGCGGGTGGAAGAGAGCGCGGGATTTGTGGTCAACCGCGTACTGATCCCCATGATCAACGAGGCCGTGGGGGTGCTGGCGGAAGGCGTTGCAACACGCGAGGATATTGACCTCGCCATGAAACTGGGCGCGTCGCATCCGATGGGGCCGCTGGCGCTGGCTGATTTGATCGGCAACGACATCGTACTGGCGATCATGGATGTGCTGCATCAGGAAACGGGCGACGGAAAATATCGGGCGCACCCATATCTGAAAAAAATGGTGCGCGCGGGGCTGCTCGGCAAAAAAACGGGCAGAGGATTTTACGAATATACAAAATAGAGATTTTATTTCAGGGTCGGCAGTTCACGACAGAAAAGGGGAAACGATATGGCGAAGATGAAGGCGGCGCTTTTTCCGCAAAAGGGACAAATCGAAATGACACAGCGGGAGATACCGGAAATTGCCGAAGGGGAAGCGCTGGTGGAGGTGAAATACGCAGGCATATGCGGGAGCGATGTGCACGTGTGGCAGGGGCATCACGCAACCGCGACCTATCCGCGTATTCCGGGGCATGAGTTTTCCGGTGTGCTCGTAGAGGCCAAGGGCACGCTGCGCGATGGCCTGAAACCGGGTGACAGCGTTGTCGTTCAGCCGATCTGGACGTGCGGTATGTGTGAGCCGTGCATCACCGGGCACGACAATGTATGCAGCCGGTTGAACATATTCGGCATCCACCGCGACGGCTGCTTTGCACAGTATATTCGTGTTCCTATCCGCAAGGTCTACAAGATGCCGGAGGGTGTATCTCTTAAAATGGGTGCACTGGTGGAACCGCTTGCGGTCGCGGTGCACGATGTGAACCGCAGCGGGCTTTCGCTGGGAGACAAAACGCTGATCATCGGCGGCGGGCCAATTGGCATGCTGATCGGCATCGTAGCGAAACATGCGGGTGCGGGGCAGGTATACATCAGCGAGATCAACCCGTTCCGCATTGATTTTGCGCAGTCCATCGGGCTTCATACCATCAACCCGGCAACGGAAGATCTTGCGCAAAAAACTGTGGAAATTACCGGCGGAAAGGGATTTGATGTGGTGTTTGAGGTGTCGGGAAGCAAGGCGGGCATCGCCGCAATGACGCAGACCGCAAAGATCGGCGGAACGATCATGGTCGTGGGAATGGGCAGTGAATCCTTCCCGGTAGACACGGGGACGGTGATTGCCAAGGAGCTGAAAATGAAAGGGGTGCGCATTCATGCGCAGAAACACTTCGAAGCGGCAGTGGAGCTGCTAAAAGACGCGGGCATTAGGGAGCAGCTTGACAAGCTGATCACACGGGTGTTTCCATTGAACGAATGTGTTGAGGCGATGCACTATCAGGTTGAGGACCCCGAGCATTTTAAGGTGGTGCTGGAAATATAACGCTTTACAAATACCATATTATATAATAGTATATAATGTAGCGTAAAAAGCAAATAGTGCAAAAATATAACGGAATATACTATAATTGTATTTTTAGGAGAAGCGTGTGGAAAAGCAAGCGAATACCAATCTGGCGCAGTATGTGCACGGGTACATCATGGAAATGCTCATCAAGCAGGAGCTGAAAAGCGGCGAAAAGGTTCCGGAGGAAAAGATCGCGGATATCTTGAAGGTAAGCCGCACCCCCATTCGCGAGGCATTGCGCATCCTTGCTGCAGAAGGACTGGTGGAGCTCTATCCCAAGCGGTTTGCAAAGATCGTGACTTTCACGGAGGAGGACATCCAAGACCTTGGCATGGCGCGGCTCAGTCAAGACCTTCTGGCGGGAAAGCTGGCGATCTTCAACGGCAGCAACGCAGATTTCATGGCGCTGGCGCAAATCGCGGAGCAATGCAATGAATATGCTTTGAAGGGAGATATGTACAACCGGATCGTGACGGACGTGCAGTTTCACCTGAAACTGTCGGAAATCGGCGGGAATCCTATCCTCACAAAATTTCAGTATGAGCTTTATCAAAAAGTATGCCTGCTGCAAGCGATCGGCTATTCGGGTGTGGAGGACAGCGTCAGTAAAATTTCGCATCACCAGAAGATCATCGAAGGGCTTGTGGATCGGGATGAGGAAAAGCTGCTCCGCGCGACACGTGAGCATTTGATCAAGTTTTATCATTTGGAGAGCAGCAAGTATAAATTTTTTCTGGAAAAGGAAATTTTTTAAAATCGTACATTTGTGCAGAGCGCCCCGCAGAAACAGGGACGCTCTTTTTGAATATGGAAAAAGCTGATGTAAAGGAGCATTTTTTGGGGTATAATGAAAGGGAATGTAAAAATTATGACAAAAGGAGCGCGTGGAATGAACGCTCGAATCACATATCTTGACAACAGCGGTTTTTTGGTGGATACGGGAAACCATATTTTGATCTTTGACGCTTACAATGAGAGGCCGGTCGGCGGTGCGGTCGATCCGGCGGAGTTTGCGGACAAAAAAGTCGTGGTCTTTGTTTCGCATGCGCACGGTGATCACTATAATCCGGCGATTTTCAAATGGGAGGCGCAGATCGGCGGCATTCGCTATGTGCTTTCGCACGACATCCGTCCCCATGCGGGGGCGCTGATGGTTGAGCCGCACGGCGAATACGCGCTGGATGACATCAAAATAAAGACGCTGCGCTCTACCGACGAAGGGGTGGCGTTCCTCGTGTTTGTTGACGGGCTGTGCATCTATCACGCGGGCGACCTCAACTGGTGGCACTGGGAGGGAGAGGACACGCAATGGAACGCGGATGTGGCGCGGGACTATAAGCAGGAGATCGATAACCTGAAAGACGAGAAGATCGACATTGCGTTCGTGCCCGTTGATCCGCGTCTTGACGGCGCGCTTTTGCTGGGTGTGGAATATTTTATGAATACGGCGGGGGCAACGCTTGTGATCCCCATGCACTACGGCGGCGCGGGGGAAACGGCGGCGCGCGCCCTTGAAAATGCGGACAGGCCGGTCGGATGCCACTTCGTGCCCCCGATGAACCGCGGTGAGACGCTGGTGTGGGAGCGCGCGTGACCTTGTGTCCGGCGAAGCGGGATGCTATACTGATGAAAAATGGATAAGGAGGATCCTCATGGGCAAGGTGAAAGAAATCGCCATGGCGGCGAGAGCGGCAAAGGCAGCGATGAACCGTCTGAACACGATCGAAAAGAACAGGATACTCGAGGCGATGGCAACGGGTCTTCTTTCGCATACGGAGGAGATCATGAAGCAAAACGCGCTGGATGTGGACGCCGCGCGCGAGAAGGGCCGTACGGCGGCGCTCATTGACCGTCTTGCGCTTGACAAGAAGCGCATTTCCGATATGGCGCAGGGCTTGCGGGACGTGGCGGACCTGCCTGACCCCATCGGGGAAATATTGCACGCCACCAAGCGTCCGAACGGATTGCTGATCGCAAAGCAGCGGGTACCGATGGGCGTGGTGGGCATCATTTATGAGGCACGTCCGAACGTGACTGCTGACGCGGTTGGGCTGTGCCTTAAGACATCGAACGCCGTGGTACTTAAGGGCGGAAGTGAGGCCATCCATTCCAACAAAGCGATCGCAAAGGTGCTGATTGCCGCAGGAGAGGCGGCGGGAATGCCCAAGGGGGCGGTGGGGCTCGTAACGGACACTGCGCGCGAGGCGACGGTGGAGATGATGAAACTGAACGGGGTGATCGACGTGCTGATCCCACGCGGGGGCGGCGGGCTGATTCAGTCGGTCGTGCAAAACGCGACGATCCCGGTGATCGAGACAGGTACGGGAAATTGTCACATTTATGTGGACAAGACGGCGGACCTCGATATGGCAGTGGGCATCACGATCAACGCCAAGACGACGCGCCCCGCGGTGTGTAACGCGGCGGAGAGTCTGCTCGTGCATCGGGAGGTCGCGGCGGAATTTTTGCCGAAGGTGTTCCGCGCGCTCAAGGAAAAGAATGTGGAGATTCGCGGGGACGCGATGTGTCAGAAATACGGCGCGATTCCGGCGAGTGAGGAGGATTACGCCACGGAGTTTTTGGATTATGTGATCTCCGTACGGGTGGTGGACGACGTAGACACGGCGATTGCGCACATCAACCGTTACGGTACGGGCCATAGCGAGGCGATCATTACGAACGATTACAGGAACGCAGAGCAGTTTAAAGCGGATGTGGACGCGGCGGCAGTGTATGTGAACGCGAGCACGCGCTTTACGGACGGATTTGAGTTTGGTTTTGGCGCGGAGATCGGCATTTCCACGCAAAAGCTGCACGCGCGCGGGCCGATGGGTTTAAGTGAACTGACGACCACGAAATATGTGATCGACGGGGACGGACAGATCAGATAGGAGAAACACGATGAAAGCAGCATATTTGAAAGCGCCTTATCAATTCGAAATCAGGGAAGTGGAGCCGCGCATTTTAAGAGATGATGAGGTCTTGATCCACGTGAAGGCTTGCGGTTATTGCGGACACGACAACATTCTTGCCAAATACGCTGCGGACGAATGGCAGCCGTTTGGACATGAGTTTTCCGGTGTGGTCGCAAAGACGGGCAGCCGGGTCACGCGCTTGAGTGCGGGCGATAAGGTGGCGGTGGAAACGTCGATCTTTGACCCGGGCGCGGATTGCAGCCTCAACGGACGGGTGGATCTCGACATGAACGGTCCGAATTTTATGTCGATGGGCGACAACAGCATGGGTTTTTCGGAATACGTGATCGCGCCTGAGGTGCTGTGCGTAAAATTTGACGGAATATCCTTTGAGGAGGGCGCGTTTTTGGAGCCGCTCGGCGTGGCGATCGACCTCATCAAAACCGCGGACATCAAATTGAACGACGACGTGGTGGTGCTTGGGCTTGGGCCGATCGGGCTGATGGCGCTCCAGATGGCAAAAAAAAGCGGCGCGCGCAGGGTGTATGCGGCGCAGCGCTCGGGTGCTGATGAGCGGGTCGCGCTTGCAAGACAGTTTGGGGCGGACGGCGTCATTTTCACGGACAAGGTGAGCCTCGAGGAATTTAAATTTGAGCGCGGCGGTGTGGATCATGTACTTGTGACATCGCCCCCGCAGACCATCGACATGGCGACGCGGGCGTGCGCGATCGGCGGCGTGGTTTCCTTTCTTGGCATCAGCTATGGGCCGGACGCGGTATTTTCGCTCGATTCCAACGTGATCCATATGAAAAAGCTGCAAATTAGGGCTTCCAACGCCATCCCTGCCCTGTATTTCCCGGAGGGGATCGACCTTTTGAAGGCAGGCATCGTGGATGTGAAGCCGCTCATTACACACCGTTTTGCCTTGGAGGAAACGCCGGAGGCACTCAAACGGTTTGTGGAGGACAGGGAGCACGGCGTGAAGGCAATGATGATTTCGGAGTGAACCGCGATTCCCTTTAGCGTGATGTAAGCCGTCCCTGCTTATGTTTCTTTAGGAAGGACAGCACGAACGCAATGCAGCACACGAAGGTCGTGAGTTCGGCGGCGGGTGCGGTCAACCACACGCCGTTCAGGCCGAAGGCGCGGGGCAAAAGGAGCAGGAAGGGTACGATGAGCGCGAACCCGCGCAGGATGGAAATCAAAAAAGAGGGGCGAGGACGTGCGATGGACGCAAAAAACGACGTTGTCACTATGTTGATGCCCGCAAACAGGAATCCGAAGAAATAGATGCCGAGGCCGTTTGTGGTGAGTGCGGCAAGCTGACGGTTTTGTTCGTTGTTGAACAGAGCCGTAATTTCATTTGGGAATATTTTTGCCGCAAGGAAAAAGAGCAGGCCGAAAACGAATGCAAGGAGCGCACCGCATAGATAGGTGCGCAGCACATTGCCTATTTTCCCCGCGCCGTAATTGACGCTCACGACGGGCTGAATGCCCTGCCCGACGCCTGTGAACACGGCAATGCACACGAGCGCAAGGTTTGCGACGATGCCATAGGCGGCGACGCCGATATCTCCCGAGATGCTCATCACGACCATATTGAACAGGAAGATGATGATGCCGGAGGAAAACTCTGTGACAAAGGAGGGCAGGCCGGTGAATACGATGTTACGAACATCCTTTGCGCAAAGATTTGTCTTTGTGAGCCGGAAGTGGTTCTTTTTGCGAAGAAAATGCGTCGACAGGATGACCATGCTCAAAATGGGTGCGACGCCCGTGGCGAGCGCTGCGCCGAAGATGCCCAATTGCATGGGGAACACGAAGATGTAATCGAATACGATATTGAACAGGCAGCTTGCAAGCATTCCCGTCATTGCGAGGCGGGGGTTGGAGTCGTTGCGCACGAACGCCACGAGAAGATTGTCCAAGATGAATGCGCCCGAGAAGAGTAAGAGCATACGCAGATAGGCCGCGGTCATGGAAACGATGCGTTCGCTGTCCGCGCCGAGCGCCATAGCAATCGGACGGCTGAAAAACAGCCCGAGAAGCGTGAGCAGAATACTGATCCCCGTGCCAAGGATGAAGGCTTGCGTAAAAATGCGGCTTCCGGCCTGCTGGTCGCCTTTGCCGGTGGAGATGGAAAAGAGCGTCGCCGCGCCGATGCCCAGCAAAAGCCCTATGCCGTTGATCAGGCTGAAAACGGGAAGCGCAAGATTCAGCGCGACAAGGCCGTCGGCCCCCACGCCGTTTGCCACAAAAAATGTGTCGGCAAGGATATAAAGCGACACGCCAAGCATGCTCAATACGTTGAGGGATACGTATTTGAAAAACGTTTTGTAGATGTTTTGGTTCAAGATTCCTGTGTGTTCCATCGTTCCTCCTGCAAAAAAATAGGCCTGTGCGTATCCACAGGCCTAACAATACGAAAAATTTCTGCATCCATGCCATAAGCCGCCCGGCGGCGTCAGATGGCTGCAATGATTCAGTTTCATAATATCGTAGCATGGGATGAAGACGAAGTCAAGAAACGCGGGAAAATATTTGAAATTTGACAGAAAAGGCTTGTGGAAGTAAACTGATAGGGAAAACCAATGTGGCATTGAAACAGAGAATTAGGAGAAACGAAATGCGTGAATCCGGGGAGAATTATCTGGAGACGATCCTGCTGCTGCAAAAGAAGCTGGGATGCGTGCGCTCCATCGACATCGCGAACAAGCTTTCTTATTCCAAGCCAAGCGTGAGCAGGGCTATGGGGATACTCAAAAAGCAGGACTATATCACCATGGACAAGAGCGGCTTCATAGAATTGACGGAAAGAGGCCTGCGTACGGCGGAGGAGATCTATGAACGGCATACGCTGATCCAGGAGTTTTTGATCGAGACCCTTGGCATGGAGACGGACATTGCCGAGCAGGACGCATGCCGCATCGAGCACATCATCAGCGCGCACGCCTTTGATAAGATCAGAGAACACGTCGAGAAAAATAAAAAGCAATGAACGAAAAAGACCGCTTCCGAGTTTTAAGAAGCGGTCTTCAATATACAAAAATCAGATTTTATCCTTGAGCGCAAGGGCGCGCATCTTGAGCGGCAGGCCGAAGAGGTTGATGAAGCCCTCCGCGTCCTTATGGTCGTAGACCTCGTCCTCGCCAAACGTCGCAAACTCCTCCATGTACAGCGAATAGGGAGACTGGATGCCCACGTGCGTGCAGTTGCCCTTATAAAGCTTCATGCGTACCGTGCCCGTGACGGTCTTCTGCGTCTCTGCCACGAACGCGGCAAGCGATTCGCGCAGCGGGCAGAACCATTTTCCGTCGTACACGAGCTCCGCATATTTTGCGCCAACACCTTCCTTATAGTGCGAGGTGTCTTTATCGAGCGTCAACATCTCGAGCGCCGCGTGCGCGGTATAGAGGATGCGTCCGCCGGGATTTTCGTAAACGCCGCGGCTCTTCATGCCCACGAGGCGGTTTTCCACGAGGTCGTCAATGCCCACGCCGTTCTCCGCGCCCAGTTCGTTGAGCTTGGTGACGAGCTCCACCGGGCCGTATTTCTTGCCGTCGATGGAGACGGGCAGGCCCTGTTCAAACTCGATGGTGAAATAGCAGGGTTTGTCCGGCGCTTCCTCCGGCGTTTTGCAGATCATATACAGATTGTCCTTCGGCTCGTTCCACGGGTCCTCCAGATCGGCGCCTTCGTGCGAAAGATGCCAGATGTTTGCGTCCATGCTGTAGTTGTGCTCTTTATCCACGGGGATGGGGATGCTGCGCGCCTGCGCGTATTCGATCTCCTCCTCGCGGGATTTGATGTCCCAAATGCGCCACGGGGCGATGATGTCAAGCTCGGGCGCAAGCGCCTTGACCGTCAGTTCAAACCGCACCTGATCGTTGCCTTTGCCCGTCGCGCCGTGGCAGATCGCGTCCGCGCCCACCTGTTTGGCGATGTCTACCAAGCGCTTTGCGATCACGGGACGCGCGAACGAGGTACCCAGCAGATATTTGCCTTCATAGACCGCGCCCGCCTGCATGGTGGGGAACACATAATCGGTGATGAATTCCTCGGTGAGGTCTTCGATATATGCTTCGCTCGCGCCTGTGCTGATGGCCTTTTCGTGCAGGCCGTCGAGCTCCTTACCCTGCCCAACGTTGCCGCACACGGCGATCACGTCCTTCACGCCGTATGTCTCCTTGAGCCACGGGATGATGATAGAGGTATCAAGACCGCCGGAATAAGCCAAAACCACTTTGTTATACTGTTTATTTGCTGCCATTTCAAAACTCCTTTTCGCGCACGCAGTGCGTAATATTCATTTGATGGTTATAATTATACATAAAAATGAATAATTATGCAATAGTTATTTCGAAAATCGTAAAGATTTTTTCAAATCCACATAAATTGCGAAATCATGTTGTATCATGTATAATGAACCACATAGGGTATTTATCAAGAAGGGAAAGAGACGGATGATCGTTCTTGGCATCGATCCGGGGCTTGCGACAGTGGGCTATGGGGTCGTGAACTGTGATGAAAAAACGAAGCTGAGCCTCATCGATTACGGCACGATCCTTACAGAGGCGAAGGAGCAGTTTCCCATTCGCCTGCGGCAGATCCATCAGGGAATCGGGCAGTTGATCGACATGTTCAAGCCTGACTGCGTCGCCTTTGAGGAGCTGTTTTTCAACAAAAACGTGACCACGGCGATCAATGTGGCGCAGGCGCGGGGCGCGGCGCTGGTGGCGGCCTCCGAGCGCATGGAGGAGCTTTATGAATATACCCCTTTGCAGATCAAGCAGGCAGTGGTGGGGTATGGCCGCGCAGATAAGAACCAGGTGCAGATGATGGTAAAAACCATCCTTTCCTTAAAGGACATCCCCAAGCCGGACGACGCGGCGGACGCGGTGGCGGTAGCAATCTGCCACGCGCACAGTGCGCGTACGGCGGGCATACTGAATACAAAGATCAAATAAGGAGTGCATATGTACGCATATATTTCCGGTGAGGTCGCCCAAAAGGCGGCGACCTACGCAGTCATCGACGTGAATGGGGTCGGGTATCTGATCTACACGGATTCGTTTTCGCTCAACAACCTCAAGACGGGGGAAAAGGGCAAGCTTTACACCTATTTGAAGGTGGCGGAGGACGATATGACGCTGTACGGCTTTGGCACGGTGGAGCAGAAGACGATGTTTGAAAAGCTCCTGTCTATCAGCGGCATCGGCCCTAAGGCTGCCGCAGCCGTGCTTTCGTGTATGCGTGTCAACGACATTGCCGCTGCGGTGATTTCAAACGACGACAAGGCGTTCACCAACGTACCGGGCATCGGCAAAAAGACGGCACAGCGGCTTGTGCTGGAATTGAAGGAAAAGGTGGACTTTGAGGACGCTGTAGGCGAAGGTTATGATTTATCTGAGCTTTCGCAGGATGCGGCGGCGGAAGCGGCGGCAGCGCTTGCGGGGCTCGGCTATAACCGTCAGGAGGCGGTCGCGGCGGTCGCGGCGGTAAAAAGCCTCGGGGATACGGCGGAGGAATTGGTTGCTCTTGCACTCAAGAGGATCGGACGATAAAAGGGGGAACGGATATGAAACGGATTTTGATTGTATTGATGGCGGCTGTGATTGTAATGGCCGTTACGGCGTGTGCACAGCAGGGAGCGGAGGACTCCCCTTCGGCGGTGCCCTCAGAACAGCCGCAGGCCACGCAAAGCGCGGCTGCGGATGCATCCGCAAGCGTTCAGGCAACTGCTGACGCGGGCGGACAGGCGGGCATGGCAAACCCATGGACGCAGGCGACGAGCGAGGACGAGATCGAACGGGCAATCGGTGTGGATATGAGCGACCCGCCGGACAGCGCGACGGATATTACCTATTCGTATCTGGCAGATGAAAAGCTCGGGCAGGTGAAATTCACGTGGAATGGAGACGAATACACCTATCGGCTCCAAAAGGCTGACGGCCCGCAGGATATTTCCGGCGTGTATGTGGAATTTACGAACGTTGAGGATATTATGATTGACGACGACGCTCAGCAGGCGGTGCTCAAGTATAACCCCGGCGCTGAAGGCCTTGTGGAATGGTATAAGGCAAAGGACAACGAGAACGGATGCCTCTACTCTCCCACGGCGGGGGATGCGAGCAAGCTGACGATGATGGCATCGGAGCTGGAATAGGAAGCGGGGAACACGGGACTGTGGAAGAAGAATCACGAATCGTTTCGGGCATGAAAATGAACGAGGATATTGCTGCGGACGCGACACTGCGTCCACAGTGCCTCGGGGAATACATCGGGCAGGACAAGGTCAAGGAAAAGATGGAGATATTCATCGAGGCCGCAAAAATGCGGGGTGAAGCGCTTGACCATGTTTTGCTGTACGGCCCGCCGGGGCTGGGGAAGACGACGCTCGCGCACATCATCGCGCAGGAATTGAACGTCAACATCCGCATTACCTCCGGCCCGGCCATCGAGCGCCCGGGCGATCTTGCGGCGCTTCTTACAAATTTGTCGGACAAGGACGTGCTGTTCATCGACGAGATACACCGCCTTAACTCCAGTGTGGAGGAGGTGCTGTATCCCGCGATGGAGGATTACGCGCTTGATATTATCCTCGGCAAGGGGCCGTCGGCGCGTTCCATGCGCATCGATCTCCCGCGCTTTACGCTTGTGGGGGCGACCACGCGCGCGGGGATGCTGACTTCGCCGTTGCGAGACCGCTTTGGGGTCATCAACCGCTTGCAGATGTATGACGCGGAGCAGCTTAAGACGATCGTCAAGCGCTCGGCGAAGATACTGGACATTCACGTGGACGAGGAAGGCGCGGCGGAAATTGCCCGCCGTTCCCGTGGGACCCCGCGCATCGCGAACCGCCTTTTGCGCCGCGTGCGTGACTATGCGGACGTGCGCGCGGAGGGGGTCATCACGCGTGAGGCGGCAGACGAGGGGTTGAAGCTGCTGGAGGTGGATGCCCTCGGGCTCGATCATTCAGATCGGCTCGTGCTGGACGCGATCATCACGAAATTCAGCGGCGGCCCTGTAGGGCTGGATACGCTTTCAGCCACAACGGGCGAGGAAGCGGGCACCATAGAGGACGTGATCGAGCCGTTTTTGCTGCAATTGGGCTTTTTGCAGCGCACGCCGCGCGGACGGTGCGCCACAGAGAATGCCTATGCGCATATGGGTCTGCCGCTGCCGCAAAACCGCGACAGCAAAGGACAAACAAGACTGTTCTAGTTGGAGTAGTACGCAATGAAAACATCGGATTTTGATTATGAACTGCCGGAAGAGCTGATTGCGCAAACGCCGGTTGAGCCGCGCGATCATTCGCGGCTTCTTGTATACGACAGGGAAAAAAAGGCGGTGAAGCACCGCCATTTTTATGACCTTACCGATTACTTGCGGGCGGGAGATGTGCTCGTTTTAAATGAGACGAAAGTGCTTCCCGCGCGGCTGTATGGAAAAAAGCGGGGAGCGGAAACGGATTTTGAGTTTTTACTGCTGAAGCGTTTGAAGCTCGATACATGGGAGGTCATCATGCGCCCGGGCAAGAAGCTGAAGCCGGGCGGATGGGTGGATTTCGGGCCGGACCTCGCGGCGGAGCTGCTTATGAAAAAAGAGGACGGCGTGTGCGAGGTGCGCTTTGCGTATGACGGCGTGTTTGAGGAGCTGCTTGACAAATACGGCAACATGCCCCTGCCGCCCTATATCACGGAACGCCTCGAGGAAAAGGAGCGCTATCAGACGGTATACGCAAAAGAGGACGGAAGCGCGGCAGCACCCACGGCAGGGCTGCACTTTACGCCCGCGCTGCTCGAGAAAATCGAAGGAATGGGCGTGATCGTCGTGAAAATATTGCTTCACGTTGGGTTGGGTACGTTCCGACCCATGAAGGAGGAAACGGTGGAGGCGCACGTGATGCACGCCGAATCCTACTGTGTGAGCGAGGAAGCGGCGGAGGCCGTGAACGCGGCCAAGCGTGAGGGCCGCAGGGTGATCGCCGTGGGCACGACGAGCGTGCGTACGCTGGAAAGCGCGGCGAAGGACGGCGTGTTATACGCGGGAAGCGGAGAGACGGATATTTTTATCTATCCGGGGTATGAATGGCAGATCGTGGACGCGCTCATCACCAACTTCCATCTTCCGAAATCCACACTGGTGATGCTTGTTGCAGCGCTTACGGGGCGCGAAGAAATTCTCGATGTGTATGCGCAGGCGGTTGACGGGCGGTATCGCTTTTTCAGCTTCGGCGACGCGATGATGATTGTGTAGGAGTGTTTATGGGGACGATTTGGGCGGTATACTTCAGTGCGACGCTTACGACGCGAAAGGTCGTGTGTGCGGTTGCGGAGGCGATCGGCAAATATGAGGAATATGATTTTACCCTGCCGCGTATGCGGGAGCAGGCGCTGCGCTTTTCTTCCGAGGATATCGTGGTGTTTGGCGTACCCGTCTATGCGGGACGGGTGCCGAATGTGCTGCTTAAGTATCTCGACACCATCGAGGGAAACGGCGCGGCGGTCATCCCCGTTGTGGTTTACGGAAATCGAGACTTTGACGACGCGCTCATCGAGCTGCGGGATATTTTGAAAAAGCGTGGAATGAAGCCGATTGCGGCGGGCGCGTTCATCGGGCAGCACGCATTTTCCGACGTGCTTGCGGAGGGGCGGCCGGATGAAGCGGATCTGGCGGTTGCTGCGGCGCTTGGGTGCGCGCTTGAAAAGCTGCGGACAGAAGACCTGTCGGAGCTTGCGGTGGAAGGAACGCCTTACCCGTATCGCGGATATTATATGCCGCGTGACAGGGACGGGAAGTCCATCGATATCCGCAAGGTAAAACCCGTGAGCGACGACGCGTGCACAGGCTGCGGAATGTGCGCGCGCATTTGCCCGATGGGGTCGATCCCGCAGGACAATCCCCGTGTGTGCGAGGGCATATGCATCAAATGCTGCGCGTGTGTGAAAAGATGCCTGCGCGGGGCGAAGCGTTTTGAGGACGCGGGATTTTTGTATCATAAAAGGGAACTGGAAGAACATTTTTTGCGCAGGGCTGAGGTCAAACTTTTTTGGTAGGGGAGTGATCGCATGTTTGGGCATCTTGGTTTTTCGTACATTGGGTTGATTTTGCTGATGCTGTTGATTGTGCCGAACATTCTGTGGATGCGGCGCAGGCCGGCGGGATATGACGGCGGAGATGAAAGCGGTGTGCTGATGATGCTCGAGCGCATCGGTGAATTTGGCTGTGCCACATGCGCGCTGATTTTCAGCGACTTTAATTGCGCGCCCTTCACGCCGTGGAGCGTGTGGCTCATCGCCGCATTTGCGATGATGGCGCTTTACGAGCTGTGCTGGCTGCGGTATTTTAAGAGCAAACAGCGCCTGCGGGACATGTACCGCAGCTTTTATGTGATCCCCGTGCCGCTCGCGGTTTTTCCTCCGCTGGCATTTTTGCTTCTGGGGATTTACGGGAAGGTGATCTGGATGATTTTGTTTGCGGTCGTCTTTGGCATCGGACACATCGGCATCCATTTGCAGGGCGCAAAGGGTGTGGGAAGAAAGTAGTTGGAGAAGAAGGAGAAATTGGATGGCGGAATATAAGATGGTGTTCAGCGACATTGACGGGACACTTTTAAACAGCGAAGGTGTGATTACAGAGGATACGGCAAGGGCGATCGGCAGGCTTCAAAATGCGGGCACGCCGTTTGTTCTTGTTTCGTCGCGCCCGCCGTTCGGGCTTTCGCATTTGCACGAGGAATTAAAGCTCAATGCCCCGACGATCTGCTATGGCGGGTCGCTCGTGATGGACAAAGAAAGCGCGCTTCACGAAGCGCCGCTTTTGGGGCAGGACGGGCTTTATGTGGTTGAGACCGCCGCGCGGTTTTGGCCGGAGGTGTGCTGCACCCTTTCCACCATCGACAGGTGGATCGTGGACGATCTGAAAAACCCGTGGGTGATCCTCGAAAACAAGGTGACGGGCATCGTGCCCACGCAGGGAAATGTGCGCGGCGTGCTTGCGTCCGGCGAAACGGTGTATAAGATGCTGTGCATGGGCGAACCGGAGGAGATCGCCGCGCTGGAGGAATTGCTCGAGCGGGAAGGAAGGGTGAGCGCGAAACGTTCCAAGCCGATTTACCTCGAGATCACCGCGCGGGGCGTGTGCAAATCCTCTGCAATCCGTTTTTTGTGCGACGCAAAGGGAATCTCAGCAGAGGAGACGGTCTCATTTGGCGACAACTTCAACGACGCGGACATGCTCGAGCACACGGGCCTGAGCTTTGCGATGGGCAACGCGCCCGATGCGATCAAGCAAATTGCGTCGCGCGTGACGCACGACAACGACCACGACGGCATTGCGCGGGCGCTTGAGGATGTGTTTGGAGTGTAGGTGAAATGTCATTCATCCCATCTGCTTCGCCGCCGCAGCGCAAAACCCAATTTTGCCGCATATACGGCAAGCAGAAGCGCAGGTATCGTGCTGCTTTCAAAGTTCCGCCAAACAATCGGAGTGATAGGGAAGAAAACAACGATCAAAGCCAGATAGGTGATTGTTATTGCGAACGGGATGGTAAAGCCCTTTTGAAACCGCAGTGTGCTGATGTAATATGAAAACAAACCAAACAACATAAACTGGACGACCTTCATTACATAGTTGAAGATTGAGATCGTGCCGATATCGGAGACATCTCCCGCTTGACCCAGTTCGTAAGCAATATAACGATATATTCCGTTAAACAGCAGCAACAGCAGCAGCGGAACGAGAGCGATGAATGCGGTGTGGCAGATATATTTTCTTTTTTGCATGACGTGCTCCTTTATAACCACAATGCTCTGCCGGATATAATGAACGCTATCGCGTGCGGCAGACAATCGTATCAGCGCGTGAGTTGCGCAGGATATGCCTTGCGTAACGTTTAGAAGCGCAACTTCCTGATGCAGAAGATCACATGCAGGATATTTCCGGTAAGCAGCACGATGGCAGCACCTATCACCGTTTCAACCTGCGGGATATTGAATTGAGAGGAAATGAAAAGCAAGGTTGCCATCGAAAGTGCGGCGATGCCGTTGGCGATGGCTTTGTGCAATTCACGGGCTGTTGATTTGTGCAACAATGACACATAAACGCCCGGTACGGCAAAAAGCAGGATACTCAACAGCGTCTCATAAACAGGATTAAATTCCCTCATGCTGACAGCCTCCGCCATCGGTAGTAAAAAAGCTATCATGAGCAGAAATGGAACGGGAAAAATTGCAATTATGATTGATGATATGCGCATAATTTAACTCCTTTAAAGTATTGTCGTTTGGTTCATAAATACTATAGTAGCTTCGCCTTTTAATGTTGTCTTAGTGACGCCATAGCTGCCGTAGGGCTTTGAAGCGGTGGCAGATGCGGTCGCTGAAATTGCCAGGATGGACGCAATCACCAAAATAACAACTACGATCCTTGTGGTCAGTTTTTTGTTTTTCATCATCTTCTTCCTCCTCATGATTTGAGAGCCAAGCTATTTTATGGTTGAAATGAAGCCGTCGGTAATCAAATATTGACGTTTGCATATTTGCGCCAGATTGGGATTGTGCGTGACGATGATGATCGTTACGCCGGATTTGTTCAGCGCAGTGAGCACCTCTGCCATGTCGTGGGCAGTCGATGAATCCAAAGCGCCCGTCGGTTCGTCGGCTAGAATGACATCGGGATGCATGACCAGCGCGCGCGCGATGGCAATGCGCTGTTTTTGTCCGCCGGAAAGTTCGGATACAGGCCTTTTGTACAGGTCGGCAATTTTTAATTGTTCAAGGATCTCGATCGCGCGGGGCTGACACTCCGTATACTTTGTTTTTGAAAAATACAAGGGAACGCTTACATTTTCCATGACCGTGCGCCCTTCGATCAAACCAAAATCCTGCAGCACAAAGCCAATTTTTTCGTTTCGGATTGCTGCTTTTTGGTTTTCGCTCAGCGAATCGATTTGCAGACCGTCCAACAAGTAGTTTCCATGAAATTGATGATCGAGACAGCCAATGATATTCAGCAATGTGGTTTTTCCGCTGCCGGATGCTCCCATGATAGAAACCATGCTGCCTTGTTCGACATGAAAATCGATTCCGCGCAAGGCATGAACGGCATTAGTTTTGTTTTCATTATAGATTTTTTTGATGTTTGTCATTTCCAGCAACATGACTATTCCCCCTTGTCAATTTGTGACAGATTCATTTTTGCGATTCGCTGAGCTGAAATGAGTGCCGAGATGATGATGATGATGGAAACGGAACCGATGGTGACCCAGTAGGTTATGATTCCGGACTCAGACATTGCGGGAATGTATAGCGGGGAGAGGAGTGTCATCACCACCGCTGGAATCGCTACGAGCAAAGAAGCCGCCAAGACGCTGATGAAAACGGCGGTTCTTTTTTTCATCCCGCACAAAAAGTAAACACCAAAGACATTTTCATTGCGCGAATGGGATAGCAGCGTATAGCCGCCCAAGCCAAACACACCAAACAAAAACAGGACAAGCGCAAGCACGAACTCAGTGTTATAAATTTTGAAAGTAATTTCCAATTCGTTATGAAACAGCGTATCAACGGTATAATAGTTTCCGTATTTTCCGCCTTCCTGAAGAACGGAGGCCGTTTTTTGGACGTTGGTGCCTTCTTCAAAAAACAGCAATCGGCTCTTGGAGACATCGCTTGGCGTAACAAAGTTTAATTTTTCAAGCGGCGCAAGCATGATGAACTGATCGGCACCCGGAACCCCCATGTTGACCCACTTGTTCATGACCGCAATGGAATTGAGCCGGGGCATGGTCGAGCCGTAACCGAGGTTGAAAAATATGTCCCTATCGTCAAGAAGGCCAATCACGTAACATTTCATTGTTTTGCCCGTCATGTCAATATTCAGTTCGAAGCAATCGCCGACGCTGTAAAGGTCACGATAGCGTCCACCCAAAACAACAGGGATGGAGTCAGAAGGCTGCTGAGCATCTGCCGGCTGAAACCACTCGCCGTCTTTGAGCGGTAAGGAACAATTTTTGCGCATGGCGTCGTCATAACCAATCATGCGGATATTGTCGTGGGAATCATTTGAAAAGATAAGCTCTGCGGTTTTTCCCTGACCGATCAAACCATCGATTGTTCCCAGCGATCGTTTCATCAGATCGCTCATTTCATCCACCTCTTCTTCGGATGCATACAGACGACCATCCAACAGGCTCTGCACCCGCTCAAACGGTAAAAAGTAGATTGATTCCGATCGGACACTTTCCTTCACGCTATTTTGAAGGGAGAGGGTATAGGATATGGGGGAGAGCGCAGTTGCAAGAGCATAAATCAAATATGCTGTCAGCAGGATAATCACTGCTTCGCGGATCAAATATCTGGAATACAGTTTGCGGATTAAATAGAACAGCTTCATAGTGCATTCCTCCTGTTTAAGAGTTGCGTGTTTTGCTTGATCTGAGGAATCATAAACAGCAGGGAAAGAAGATAGCCCCCCAAAAAGATCGCCACATATTCTATCAAATCAAAGCGAAATGAGATTTCCAGCAATTCTGTAACAGGGGTCAGCAGATTTTGCGCAAGGATGGCGATGAAAAACGATATGGATACAATAACCAACCATTCGCATAGCATGAGGGATGCCACCGTTTTTTTGCTGGCGCCGCATGTCATGTAGGTACGATAGACGGTTCGATTGAGCTGCAGCCAATAGATAAAGAGGGCCGCGATATTCACCAATGCCACTGCGACGATCCCAACGGCCTGCAGCAGATCGGCCTGCATCGTTTCCGAAAAATGGGTTTGCGGCAACACCGGCGGCATTATCATAGCGTTTGGAAAGGTTTCTTCCAACTGCCGCAGGATCGAATAATAAGAATCCGCGTCTTTTATATCGTACTCCAGTCGAACGACCTGAGGCTTCAGACCTAATTTTAGAAAATTTTTATAAGGAATGATTTTTGCCTGATCGACGACATTCACTTGCTGGGTTTCGTCGAACGCATCATCCTCCGCATGGGAATGAATCTGAGATTCATCCGTCGGAGGATAATATTTTTCATACAGTGCATCTTGGAAGGTAAAAAAAATCCTGTTCGTGGGAAGAATGCCGAAGCCAATTATTTCAAAGTGCTCACTCGCTATTTTGGTTGGAAACGATGCATAATCAAAATCAGGACGCGAATATAAACGACCGGAGAGGATGGCTAGATTGGCTCCTTCGGACAGTTCGGTTTCGGTGAAAAATCTTCCTTCATCCTGCACAAACCATCTATCGTCGTTGGCTCCGTGCCAGCCGACGATCATGGGGGAGTCTTCATTGATGCGCATGATAAGCGCTGTACGCAATAGATCGCTGCTGTCGATGATATGTTCCACCTGTGCCATGTTATCACTTGTAACCAAATCATCAAAATCGATGGAGTAGGTGCTGAATGCTGAAAAACCCCGCGAGGCAACCAAAGTGAGCTTAATGATGCCGAACATCATATGAAATGCCAGAAAGGACACAGCAATTCCGCAAATCAGCAGAACAGACAATAATTTTCGTGTGCGAAACAGGTTTGCGATATCCTTGAGAACCAATCGAAACAACATGACGCACCCCCTTGGGTTAGAATTTACCCGTTTTTGTTGTGCTCTTATTAAATTAACCTCGCCAAGGGAGCAAAAGGGGGGTGGATTTCAAAAATAATTGTGAAAAACATTAAAAATGTGTTAGAATCAAGCCATGCAAAGCGAAGATCTATGTGTGGGAATCTGCGTTGTATAGGGGTAGGGATTGATGGATCGTCTGGTCGTTTTGTTTGAAAAGCATTACGGGTTTTACTTTACCATTGTTTTTCGGATACTGGGAAATGCCGCTGATGCGGAGGATGTGTTGCAGATCGCTTTCATGAAGGCATATCGTTCCGCTACGGAACACATCGGTGATCAGGATTTGAAACGGTGGTTTGTTGTCGTATGTAAAAATACGGCATTATCGTATCTTGAGAAGAATATAAAGGATGCCGAACGTGAAAAAGCATATTTTATGGAACGTGAAGCGCACTACAACGTTGAGGATGAAGCGGTGCTCGGCATTGTGGTAGAGCAGCAACTGGATACGATTCCGCCGGAGCTGGCACCCTATCTTCGTGAGCACATTCTTGACGAGGTGCCGATCAAGGTGATTTGCCGCAAATATGGGGTCAGCAGGGATAAAATGCGCTATTGGAAAAAGCAACTGGAAAAAAACTTGAAAAATATTTTATGATCTACCCCCCTTTTGGTGCGTTGGCTCGGTTAAATAAGTAGAATGTGAATAGAGATAAATGGAACGAAGCCAAAGGAAAGGAGGAAGGGCGGCATGAGAAAAAAAGAGCTTTATCGAAAGCTAAAGGAACATCCGGTATGGTTTGACCGCAAAGAAAAAGGCGTAAATTTAATCGATGAGAAAGACATTCCGCCCATTCCTTCATGGTTTTATGAAATCAAGGAAGAGGAACGGAAAAGGCAAAGAAAAAAACGTTTGCGCAGGGCGTTGATCGCGGTTCCTGCCTGCGCGGTCGCGGTTTTGGTGATGATCGTTACGCCGCTTGGCGCGACGCTTGCGGACGGCCTGTATCAAATGACGGCACAATGGGCGGAAGATTCCGGTTCAGTTTCCGTTTATTATGGGGATGATCCGGAGTATGAGTTTCCCCATGAAAGTAGTTTGCCCGAAAGGCAAGAGTTCAATAATTTAGAGGAAGTGCGCAAACAATATGGGATTTTGCTTGCGGAGAATGTGAACCATTCGGCGACAGAAGTTGTTGTGACGGAAATTGCGGATTTAGGATATGAGGTAACGACGACTTATCAAATAAACGACAGTATCGTGAAGATATATAATATGCATTTTTTTGAAAGAATGGAGCATAGCGGAAACATAACCGCGACAACCGATTCATTTAAACCCATTGATACTGTGATGCAAGGGGGGACGCGAGTCGTTGGCATTTATGATGGAGAGGGAGCGATTGCGGAGGGCTACTACGATAAATTGATTATCTCGATCACCACAGACACCTTACCCTACGATGAATTTATTCAATTCATTCAAACCACGGAGATCAAATAAAAAAGCGCGTCGCCGGCGCGCTTTTTGCTGTTTTACCAGATACCGAGGAGGTGCTGCATCATCAGGCTGACGGCGGCGATGCCGAGCCAGCACACGAGGCCCATCAGGATGGGTTTGCCGCCCGTCTTGACGAGCTTGACGATGTTGGTGTTGAGGCCGATGGCGGCCATTGCCATGATGATGAAAAATTTACTGAGCTCCTTGAGCGGTCCGGTGACGGATGCGGGCAGGCTGAACACCGTCGTGATCACCGAAGCAAGCACGAAGAACAGCACGAACCACGGAAATATTTTTTTGAAGCTGAACGCGGCACCAGCCTGCTGTTCCAGCTTTTTTTCTTTGCGCGTGCGCACGAACGCCAAAACGAGGGTGATAGGGATGATGGCGAGGGTACGCGTCAGTTTGACGATGGTTGCGGAATCCAGCGTATTGCTCCCGTGGATGCCGTCCCACGCCGCTGCCGCCGCCGTGACGGAGGAGGTATCGTTGACCGCCGTACCTGCGAACAGGCCGAAACCCTCGTTGGAAAGCCCGAGCGCGCCGCCGAGCGTGGGGAAAATGAGCGCGGCGACGACGTTGAACAAAAAGATGACGGAGATGGACTGCGCGATCTCTTCATCGTCCGCGCCGATGACGGGCGCGGTGGCGGCGATGGCCGAGCCGCCGCAGATGGACGAACCAACGCCGATCAGCGTGGAGATGCGCGCGGGCATTTTCATCGCGCGATAGAGGATATAGGACAGGATCAGCGACGTGGCGATGGTGGATAGGATGATGGGCAGCGACTGCGCACCCACCCGCAAAATCTCCGTGAGGTTCATGCCAAAGCCGAGCAGCACGACCGCCCACTGCAATATTTTTTTGGAGGTGAAATTTATGCCCGCGTTGAGGCTGTCCCTGTTTTTGATGACGAGGGCAAGCACCATGCCGATGAGGATCGCGAACACCGGCCCGCCCACAACGGGCAGCAGCTTGCCGAGGAAAAACGCGGGGACGGAGATGACGAGGCACAGCAGCAGCCCCTTCCAGTTGGTCTTGAAAAAATTCATGATGATTCCACTTCTTTCTCTTTTGAGTATGTGATTTTGACCAAGTGAAAGCCTAGTTGCAAGCGCCGACCTCCCGGGGACGCGGCGTTGTTTTCGCAAAAGCAAGGCCAAAGCATCAGCACCGCCGCTCCGTGTTCCGGGCGCGTCAGTTAGAAATAAAGCTCTAAGCGCCCTGCACAAGGCCCCGTCCATCGGCATCTTGCAACAGGCTACGCACCCCGGCATATTAGGGTCGGCAGCGTGTCGTTTGTCCCACGCGCAGTTTAATTGCGAAGCAATTACCTGTTTGAGCATGGGATAAATGACCGCTGCCGGCCCCGCCGCGCGTCGGTTGGGTTAGCGGGATGCAAATTCCCGACTGGCGCGTTCATGTGTTTGCAGAGCACCCTGCCGGGCCAGATAAAATCACATATTTATTATAGCACTTTTCGAAGCAGATAAAAACATCTTAAGTGCTCTGCCACGGCTGGCAATGGAGATGAAAAGAGCCTGTGCGAAAGGGATTGACGACGCGATGGGGAAATGATATGATATGCGTATCAACAAAAGGAGGCGGCCGATGCGCAATTTTTCTTGCTAAGTACATTGTTATGATGGGATACGGCGGTGGCGATGGTCATTTGCCCGGATTTCCCGCGCAAGAAATTACGTATTCAAAAGTGCCGTCCGCGGAATAGAAGACTGTCCATACACGATGGGCCTGCAAAAGCGTATTTTCTTGCAGGCTCTTTTTTGTGTGAGGTGAATGATATGGCACAAATCGATATTTCGAATCTGACCTTCGGGTATGAAGGCAGCTATGATACGATTTTTGAGGGGGTGTCCTTTCGTATGGACACGGACTGGAAGCTCGGCTTCACGGGCCGCAACGGCTGTGGGAAGACGACGTTTCTCAAGCTTTTGATGGGGCAATATCCTTACGCGGGTACCATCACTTCAACGGCGGTATTTGATTACTTCCCGTTTGAGGTGGAGGATGATTCGCGTTTTACCATCGACGTGATCAGCGCAATTTGCCCTGATATCACACGCTGGGAAACGGAGCGGGAGCTGAATTTACTCGATGTACGCGAGGACGTGCTCGACCGTGCGTTTTGCAGCCTGAGCAACGGTGAACGCACCAAGGTGCTGCTTGCTGCGCTGTTTTTGAAACCGGATCATTTTTTGCTGCTCGACGAACCGACGAACCATCTGGATGCGGCGGCCCGCACTGCCGTAGCGGAATACTTGGCGCGCAAACGAGGGTTCATCCTCGTGTCGCACGACCGCCTTTTCCTCGACAGCTGCGTCGATCACATTTTGTCTGTCAACAAGACGAACATCGAGATACAGGCAGGGAATTTTTCCGCATGGATTCAGAATAAGGAACGGCAGGACGCATACGAGCTTGGGCAAAATGAGCGGCTGAAAAAGGAGATCAAACGCTTGAAGGAGACCGCGCGCCAAAAGGAAAACTGGGCGGGCAAGGTGGAACAGTCCAAAAAGGGGCAGCGGGTGGCGGGGCTGCGGCCTGACCGCGGGAACATCGGACACAAGGCCGCGAAGATGATGAAGCGGGCGAAAACAGTGGAGGCGCGCAGTGAAAAAGCGGCGGAGGAGAAGGAAAAGCTATTGAAGAACATCGAGAAGGCGGAGCGGGTGTTCTTAAAACCGCTGCGCTTTCACAGCGCGCGGCTTGCGGCGCTTCAAGAGGTGTGCATCCGCTATGGCGGGCATACCGTGTGCGGCCCGGTCAGTTTCCAATTGGAGCAGGGGGAGCGCATCGCGCTTACAGGGAAAAACGGCAGCGGGAAATCGAGCCTATTGAAGCTGCTGTGCGGGGAGAAAATCGAATACACGGGAGCGCTTTTTGCGGCGAAGGGGCTTGTGATCTCCTATGTGCCGCAGGATCCGTCTTTTTTGCGGGGCAGCCTCGACGCGTTCATCGCAGAGCACGGCCTCGATCAGACGCTGATGAAAACGCTGCTGCGCAAGCTGGATTTTTCGCGGGAGCAGTTTGAAAAGCAAATGGAGGATTACAGCGCGGGGCAAAAGAAAAAGGTGATGATCTCCAAAAGTCTGGCGGAGCAAGCGCACGTATACATCTGGGACGAGCCATTCAACTACATCGACGTGCTTTCTCGCATGCAGATCGAGCGGTTGATCTGTGAATGCGCGCCAACGATGATCTTTGTGGAGCACGACAAGGCCTTTATGAAAAACGTTGCGACAAAGTTTGTCAGGCTGTGAATTTTCTGATAGAATGAAGCGGAAAAAACAATAACGAGGGAACAAATGAATTTTAGTTTTGATGTTGAAACAAGGGATCGGGACAGCGCGGCACGCACAGGCGCGCTGAAGACGCCGCACGGAGAGATCAAAACACCTGTGTTTATGCCTGTGGGCACGCAGGCTACCGTGAAGGCATTGACGAACGATCAGGTGAACGCAACGGGTGCGCAGATCATTTTGGGCAATACGTATCATTTGTATATGCGTCCGGGGCACGAGCTGATTGCGGAGGCGGGCGGTCTGCATGCCTTCATGAACTGGAAAAAGCCGATTTTGACGGACAGCGGCGGGTTTCAGGTGTTCAGCCTGGGGGACCTTCGCAAGCTGACGGAGGAGGGGGCGGCATTCCAATCGCACCTCGACGGGTCGCGTCACATGTTCACGCCGGAAAAGGTGGTAAAAATACAGGAGGCGCTTGGATCGGATATCATGATGGTGCTCGACGAGTGCACGCCATATCCCGCAGATTTTGAATACACAAAGCATTCGATGAAGCGCACTCATCGCTGGGCTCAGCGATGCAAAGACGCGCAAACCAATGATCAGCAGGCGCTGTTTGGTATCGTGCAGGGGGGCATGTATCCCGATCTGCGCAGGCAAAGCGCGGAGGAAATCGCGAAGATGGACTTCATCGGCAACGCGATCGGAGGGCTTTCCGTAGGCGAACCAAAGCCCATGATGTATGAGATGCTCGACGTGGTGAACGCAGTGCTGCCGCAAAGCAAGCCGCGCTATTTGATGGGCGTGGGATCGGCGGACTGCCTCGTGGAGGGGGTGGCGCGCGGCGTGGATATGTTCGACTGCGTGCTGCAAACGCGTGTGGCGCGCAACGGGACCGCGCTTGTGCGGGACGGCAAGTTGGTGATCCGCAACGCGGAATACGCAAAGGATTTTCGGCCCATCGAGGAGGGATGTGACTGCTATACGTGCCAAAATCATACCCGCGCATACATCCGTCACCTTGTCAAAACAAATGAAATTTTGGGCGCGACCCTTCTCTCGATCCACAATATTCGCTTTACCGTGCGCCTGATGGAGGAGATTAGGGCGCATATCGAGGCGGGAACGTTTGGGGAATTCCGACGCGCGTTCATGGCGGGATTCCGTATGTAGAGCGAAAAAACAGTTGACTTGGCCCTGTTTTAAAGATATGATTAGTAATAGTAATTTTTGAATTTGAAAGGCGGTAAACCAATATGCCAGTAGGTGACGGCGCGGCAAGCGCACTGGGCGGCAGCAACATTACAATGTGGCTGTTCCCGATTTTACTGATCGTTGTGTTCGTGGTACTGATCATCGTTCCGAACAAGAGAAAAGAAAAGCAGTTTAAAAACATGCTCTCGGCGCTGAAAGTGGGAGACCACATCAAGACGATCGGCGGTTTTTACGGCAGGGTCTCTGCAATCAAGGAAGATTTGATCACCATCGAGTGCGGCCCCGATAAGACGAAGCTCGTTTTATCCAAGGGTGCGATCGCTTCTGTGGAAAGCTTTGACGAAGGAAAGATCCCGGAAAAAACAGAAGAGAAAAAGGACGACAAAAAGGAAGAGAAAAAGGACGAAGTTTCCGAGAAAGAAAGCTCCAAAAAAGGAAAATAGTTTTACAGCTTGAATATTTTAGCGGATTGTGCTATACTACACAGGTTGAAAGTTTCCAAGGAGGAATTCTGATGAAGCATATCAAAACGGTGACGAAGAACAATCTGAAAGACACGCTGCGCACAGGCGGCTGCGGCGAATGCCAGACGTCGTGCCAGTCGGCATGCAAAACGTCTTGCACGCTTGCCAACCAGAAGTGTGAGAAAAAAGCGTAAGCAGCAAAAATAATTGGGTGACGGCATGGTTGATACATGCCGTCACTTTTTTCTTTGAAGGAGAAGCACAGAACCTCTTCAAGCGAAACGAATTCTATTTGAGGGGGTTCGTCAGAAATAAATCCGTTTTGCGAAACGCTTGTGTGCGTGAGCAAAACAACCTTGAGCAGGAAAAAGTCGGGAAAGGGATGCAATCTCTTTCCCGGTAGCGACTGGAAGGAGCGATATTTAGGGAATGGTTCATTTGATAGAATTTTGCGGAAAGTTTGTGGCGCTCGATGTGGAATCGGGCTCGGTACACGCAATCGACCGCACCGCGATGAGCGTACTGACGTTTAAAAACGCGGGAAAGACAAACGAACAGATCATCAACGATCTGGGCGAAGAGACGCGCGAGGTGCTCGAGGAGATCGACGCGCTGACGCGGCAGGGGCTTTTATACTCCGAATGCGAGCTCGACGCGGAAAAGACGCAATTCAATACGCCCGTTGTGAAGGCGCTGTGCCTGCTGGTGGCGCAGGATTGCAATCTGCGCTGCTCATATTGCTTTGCGGAAACCGGGGAATACCACGGGGAGCGCGCGCTGATGGACATTGATACGGCAAAGGCGGCGATCGATTTTCTGATTGCGCATTCCGGAAACCGCCGCAACCTCGAGGTGGATTTTTTCGGCGGGGAGCCGCTGATGAATTTTGACGTGGTGAAGCAGACCGTGGAATACGGACGGGAGTTAGAAAAGCTGCACGATAAAAACATACGCTTCACGCTTACCACGAACGCATACCATGTAACAGACGAAATGGCGGCGTTTATCAATGCCGAGATGAAGAATGTCGTGATCAGCATCGACGGACGCAAGGAAGTGCACGACGAGATGCGCAAAAATGTGGCGGGAGCGGGCAGCTATGACAAGGTGGTCAAAAACGCGCACAAGATCATAGACGGGCGCGCTGACAAGGAATACTATGTGCGGGGCACGTATACGGCGGAGAATCTCGATTTTTCAAACGACGTGTGTGCCATTGCGGACGCGGGATTTGACCAGATTTCCGTGGAGCCGGTGGTGACGGGGGAAAGCTATGCGATCCGCGCGGAGCACATCCCGCAGCTAAAGCATGAATACGAAATATTGGCGCGCGAATATTTGAAGCGTGACAAAGCAGGCAAGGGCTTCAACTTTTTCCATTTCATGATCGACCTGAATTCCGGGCCGTGCCTCAACAAGCGGCTGCGCGGCTGCGGGGCGGGAAGTGAATATCTCGCGGTGGCGGCGGACGGAAGTCTTTACCCCTGCCATCAGTTTGCGGGCATGGAAGGGTTTTGCATGGGCAGCGTAGACGAAGCAGAAATCGACCCGGAGATCAAGCGGGATTTTATGGAAACGCACGTATTCACCAAGCAGGGGTGCGCGGAATGCTGGGCGAAATATTACTGCTCGGGCGGATGCGCGGCGAATGCTTATCACGCGACGGGGGACATCAGAAAGCCATATAAAATCGGTTGCGAAACAGAAAAGAAACGCATCGAGACAGCGATCGCGATTCAAGTTTTTGGGGAGGAATTGTTATGATTTGCAAAGTGAAAGGATTTAAGCCGGAGATCGATCAGACGGCGTTCGTGCACAAGAGCGCGGTGGTCACAGGAAATGTGACGCTTAAAGAAAATGCGAGTGTTTGGCCGTGTGCAGCGCTTCGCGGGGACATGAGCCGCATCGTGGTGGGTAAAAATTCGAACGTGCAGGACAACAGCGTGCTGCACACAAACGAAGATCAGCCGCTTGTGCTCGGCGAAAACGTGGTGGTGGGGCACAGCGCAAACCTGCACTCGTGCGAAATCGGCGACGGATCGCTGATCGGCATCGGCGCAATCGTCCTGGATGGTGTGAAGATCGGCAAAAACTGTATGGTTGCGGCGGGATCTCTCGTCACGCCGAACAAGGAATTCCCTGACAAAAGCATGATTATGGGCTCTCCCGCAAAGGCGGTGCGCGAGCTGACGCAGGCGGACATCGATTATCAGCGTGAGCTTGTGGCGCACTACATGCAGGAGGCGCGGGATTATATGGAAACAGAGGAAGAGCTGTAAAAAGAGGTTAAAAACGGCGGGAATTTCTCTCGCCGTTTTTTTATGCCTTGAAAAAACCTTGTAAAAAAGCGTTTTTTTCGGTATACTGAAAAAGAATTTCATCAAACAAAGGGGAATATGTATGGAACTGAACTGGGGCGTCGTTGGTTCGTTCATCGGCTATTTTATTTTTGTGCTGTTGATCGGATTCTATTTTTACAAGAAATCGTCCAATATTTCTGATTATATGCTCGGCGGACGGGGACTGAACCCGGCAGTCGCGGGGCTGTCGGCACAGGCATCGGATATGAGCGGTTGGCTGCTGATGGGTCTGCCCGGCGCGCTGTATTTGTCCGGCATGAGCGAGGTGTGGCTGGGTGTGGGCCTTGCGATCGGCTCTTACTGCTCGTGGCTCATTGTGGCCAAGCGTTTGCGGCAGTATTCCTATGTGGCGGGTGACGCGATCACGGTGCCGCAGTTTTTTGAGAATCGTTTTAAGGATGAAAAGGGCGTGCTGCGCCTCATTAGCTCCGTCGTCATCCTTGTGTTCTTCACATTCTACGTGGTGTCCGGCTTCGTATCCGGCGGCACGGTGTTTACGGCGGTCTTTCCGGGTATGGATTACACCGTCGCCATGGTGATCTGCGCGGTCGTCATCATCGTCTATACGTTTTTGGGCGGGTTTAAGGCCGTATGCTGGACCGATTTTTTTCAAGGGATGCTGATGCTTGTCGCGATTTTTATTGTACCGCTCGCCGCGATGGGTAAGCTCGGCGGGGCGCAGGAGGCGGCAGCGGCGGCAAACAACATTGCCCCGGGCTTTCTCGATCCGTTTACGAACACGCAGGGCGAGGCGCTGAATCCGCTTTCGCTGATTTCCAACCTTGCGTGGGGGCTTGGCTATTTTGGAATGCCGCACATCATCATCCGCTATATGGCGATCAAAAAACCAAGCCAGATCAAAACCTCGCGGCGCATTGCTACGGGCTGGAATGTGCTCGCGCTTGCGGGAGCGATCATGGTGGGCATCGTGGGGCGCATCTACTTCGGCGATCTGTTTACGGATGCGGCCGGTGCGCAGACGGTATTCCTCGTAATGGCGCAGGATCTGTTTGTGCCGGTTGTGGCGGGCATCATGCTGTCGGCCATCCTTGCGGCGGTGATGAGCACTGCGGATTCACAGCTTTTGGTGGCATCCTCTGCGATCACTGCGGATATGTACGGAAGGTTTGCAAAAAAGCAGCCGTCTGAGAAAAAACTGATGTGGATCGGACGCGCAGGCGTTGTCGTGATCGCGGTGATCGCGGCGATACTGGCCAGCGACCCGCAGACGTCGATCATGTCGGTGGTGTCCTTCGCGTGGGCGGGCTTTGGCTCTGCATTTGGGCCGGTGGTGCTGCTTGCGCTGTTTTGGAAGCGTACGACACGCAACGGCGCGCTCGTGGGTATGGCCACGGGTTTTGTGGTGTCCATCGTATGGAATCAGCTTTTGGCGGGACCGACGGGGCTTTACGAAATGGTGCCCGGCTTTGCGCTGGGGCTGTTCACGTGCTTCCTTGTGAGCCTGCTCGACAAAAAACCTTCGGAGGAAATCGAGCGGGAGTTCGAAGCTGCGAAGGTCAGCGAGGCATAAGAACACAATCACAAAGGGGGCGCAAGCCCCTTTTTTTGTAAAAAAGATAAATATTCACAAATATGATAGAATAATTCTATAATATGTCCCCGTAGACTATGATATAATAATACTACGAAAAAGTACTGTTTTATAAAGGTGCATCGTTGAAGAAGAAAGATATATCTCTGGAAAAAAGCTGTCAGCTGATACAAAACGCGCTTGGCGTGAATTGCTCGGTGGAGGACGTGTGGGAGAGCTGTGTGCCCGACAATCCATTCTGCCGGGAGTGTTTGCGTTTGCAAAAAAAGCACAATGTGAACACGAATTGTGCGGCACTGCACACGAACAGCGCATTCCAGTCTGAAAAGTGGGGCGGAAAGTACGAATACCTTTGCCCGCTTGGCCTGTGCTTCATTGCAAGCGGCGTTCCGCTGGAGCTGGAGCTTCGGTACGCGATCATCGCGGGGCCGTTTTTCATGGTGGATCTGGGGGAATTTGCCGCAGAGGACCTGCAAAACATTTTTCCGCAAAAGGACGCGCGCACCCTTTTGAAGATTGCGGAGGATGTGGCATACATCCCGTGCAACCGCGTTTCTTATCTTGCGGACATGATCAACATCGTCACAAAGCACGCGGCCGCGTCCATCCGCTCGAGCAACCAGATCAGGAGCGAGGCGGAGGAGCCTTCCAGGCGTGTGCATGAGCTGATTTACGAACATAAGGATTTAAAAGAGACGCTCGAGAGCCAGATGGAGATGGAAAAAAAGCTCCTGAACCATATCAAGCTCAAAAACCGCGAGGAAGCGCAGGAGCTTCTAAACGAGATATTGGGCGGCATCTATTTTCACTCCTTTGGCGATTTGAAGATCATCAAGGCAAGGGTGACGGAGCTTGTCGTCGGGCTTTTGCGTGCGGCGGTGGCATCCGGCATCGGGATCGAGAATGTGTTTGCGCTTTCGGGCGATTACATCAGCGAGATACAAAAATTTGAGAACATCCGCGACTTGAACGAGTGGCTCACAAAGGTGCTGAACAGCATCATGTTTTCCGTGTTTCCAAACAGCCATGTGCGCCTTGCGGCCATCGTGGAAAAGGTGAAGGGCTACATCGAAGAAAATTACATGAAGAAGATTTCGTTGAACGAGCTTGCCAATCTGGCTGGATTTTCGGTTTCCTATTTGAGCAAGATTTTCAAGGAGGAGACGCAGAAGAGCATTAGCGCGTACATCAACCACGTGCGCATCGAAAACGCGAAAAAGCTGCTGCGCACCACGGATATTTCGCTTGTGGAGCTTGCGTATGTCGTGGGTTTTGAGGAGCAGAGCTATTTCACGAAGGTGTTCAAAAAGCTGGAGGGCGTATCGCCCGGGAAATACCGCGATTCAAATGCGCGGCTGGGCACGAAATGAACAAACGATCAAAAGGAGCGGCTGCGGCCGCTCCTTTTTTATCCATTAGTCATGCTTGATAAAGGTGTCGTTTCGAAGCTCTGCAAAGGCTTCGTCAATCTCCTCTTTCGTGTTCATCACGATGGGGCCGCCCCACGCGACAGGTTCCTTGAGCGGCTTGCCCGCAAAGTAAGCAAACCGTACGCCGCGCTCACCCGCGCGCACTGTGAACCGGTCGCCATGCGAGAACAGGGCCGCCGTTTTGGCAGGAACGCTCTTTGCCTCGCCGCCAAACAGGCCTTCGCCTTCAAACAGGTAGACGAATACGTTTTTTTCAGGCTCGGTCGCAAATTCAAGCGTGCTGTTGGGAGAAAGATCGATATCGAGCAGGTCGGCCTGCACGTAATCGCCCTGTGCTTTTCCGGCAACGCCGTCGAACGAGCCGCCGATGATGCGCACCCTCGCGCCATCGCGCGCGACCTCCTGCACCATCTCGTCTGTGATGTCGAAATACCTCGGCGGAGCCATTTTATGCGCACGCGGCAGGTTGAGCCAAAGCTGATAGCCGAGCATGCGTTCGCACGCCTGCGGCATTTCCTGATGAAGTACGCCGCTGCCCGCGGTCATCCACTGGCAGCCGCCGTCGCAAATGCTGCCCTTGTTGCCCATGCTGTCGCTGTGTTCGATGTCGCCTTTTAAGAGATAGGTCACGGTTTCGATGCCGCGATGGGGGTGCCACGGAAAGCCCTTTACGTAATCCTCCGGGTTACTCGAATCGAACGCGTCGAGCATGAGGAATGGGTCGAAGTCCTCTACGTCGCGGTTTGAGATCACACGCACGAGGTTTACCCCCGCGCCGTCTTGTGTATGCATTCCTGTCACTGTCTTGATGACATTTCTTGAGATCATGTTTGTCTCCTTTCAAATGGGGTGTCGTCATGGTATTATATATAAACCAATGTGGCAGAATTTATGCGGATGGGTTATAATCACATGAAAAAGGAGCGTTTTTTATGAGACACAGAGTAATCATCGATTGCGATCCGGGGCATGACGATGCGGTGGCGCTCATTCTCGCGACGCGCGCGGCAAACATCGAGCTTTTGGGAGTGAGCGTCGTGGCGGGCAACAGCACGCTTGAAAACACGGTGCGCAATGCGCTCGATATACTGGCGTTTGCGGGCGCGGGCGATATTGCCGTATACGCCGGATGTACGAAACCGTCAAACAAAGAACTGAACAACGCGTCGGGAGAAGAAATACACGGCGCAAACGGTTTGGGGAATTATTCTTTTGATTTGCAAACGCGCCCGCCCGAAGCAGAGCACGCAGTGGATTATTTGATCCGCACGCTGCTTACGGCGGAAGAAAAGATCACGCTGGTGTGTTTGGGACCGCTCACAAACATAGCGGCGGCTTTTTCCCGTGCGCCCGAATGCGCAGAGCGCGTGAAGCGGCTCATCATCATGGGGGGCGCGGTGCGCGTCGCGGGGAATGTAACCCCTGCGGCGGAGTTCAATTTTTATACTGATCCGGATGCCGCGAGATATGTGCTGAAAAGCGGCTGCGAAATATATCTGAATCCGCTCGACGTGACGATGCGCGCGCTTTTTTATGAAAAGGATATCGACGAGTTGGAAGGGCGGGATAACAGACTTTCCAAGCTCGTGGGCGGTTTGCTCAAACTCTATGCGGAAAATTATACAAAGGAGCTTGGCTTCTATGCGTGCCCCCTGCACGACGCGCTGTGCATCGGCGTTCTGATGGAGCCGCAGCTTGTAACATATGAAAGAACGCGCATGGATGTGATCACAAAGGGGCGGGACGCGGGAAAGAGCGTACCAGACAGCGCAACGGGCGTCGAGGTATGGTATGGAGCGAAAATCGATGCGGCGGGCTTTGTGCGGCTGGTGAAGGAGACCGTGCTGGCTCGTGCAAGAAGCTGAGCATGTGAGAATGCCACTTTTTTTGGCGGAGTTGGGCAGGAATCTGGAATTTGGCTTTGCACAAAGCTTCTTGAATGATATAATGCTTTCATAGACGGTTGCGCATCTGCCGTAAGATGGAGCGGATGTGCATGGGGAGGATATCATGTTTGATGATATATTAAAAAATAAAGAAAACGCCGATGAAAAAAATGACGAAACGGCGGTGCAGCTGAGCGCAGAGCCGGTGTGCGCCGCCTATACCGCAAAGGGAAAGGACCTGATCCTGCATTCCGCCAATCAGGCGTTCTACGACCTTTTGGGGTGCACTGAGGATGAATTGCGGGATAAGTATGGCAGCCGTTTATGCGCGTTATTTGATTCGGATTCTATTAAGGCCTTTGATGAGGCAATAAAACGGTTTGACCAAGGGGATGAGAGGCCGATACGCGTTAGGCAGCAGGTGGGCAGGGAACGTTGGCTTCACACGGAAATCATTTGTGTGGAACATGCGCAAGAGCCGGTGTTTGACTGCGTATCCTTTGATATTTCCGCATATGAACAGAATAGAAGAATGCTTGAGGAGACGGAGGACATCCTGTGCATCCTCGCACGGCAGATCGATTTGGACTGTTTTCTGTATGATATGGAAACGGGCAGTGCACGATTTTATTCCGCAGGCGTGGTATTGCCTACGGAATTTTTTGATGCGGATGGGGCGTGTCGCGATTTTGCGGAGCGTATGATCGCGTGCGATGTGATACCTAAAAAGTATGAGACGGTTTGGCGTGAAACGTTTTTGAATTTGAAAAGGGACGGGGAAAGGGCTGTCCGTGAATTGAAGATCAACCCGGATGGAAACACGGATATGTGGGTGCGCCTCACGTTGAGCATTAGGCAGGAGAGCGCAAGATATGCGGTCGGAACGCTGGCGGTGATCACGCAGGAAAAGGAAGCGGCGCGCACATATTTGAATGAAACGCAGTTTTATCAGGCGATGCTCAGCGAAAAAGACGCATATGCGCAGGTGGATGTGACGGAAGACCGCATCACACGGATCGGCGGCATGTGGAACCTGTACAATGAAATCATCGATAAGGTGACTTATTCGCATCTGATCGAGGAGTTTATCAATAAAGTCGTGCATCCGGAGGATCGCAAGCACTATCTTGAGATCATGCAAAGGGCAAACTTCATCGAATCCCTCGAGGACGGCATCGACAAGCTGGGCTGCGAATTCCGCCGCATTGTGGATCAGAACAAGATGATGTGGATGCAATTGAGCATACATCTGTTTCAGGACCCGATGAGCGGGCATGTGCTTGCGCTGCTCTCCATTAAAAACATTGATGCAAAGAAAAAGCAGGAGCTGATTTTGCTGAATGATTCGCGGCGTGATCAGTTGACCAATATGTACAACAGAAAGATGGCGGAGGAAACCATCCGGGAGCGGCTGCTGAATGCCTCTGAAAACGAACTCAGCGCGTTTATGATATTGGATCTTGATAATTTCAAGCAGATCAACGATTCCTTTGGGCATCAGGCGGGGGACGACGTGCTTGTGGGGCTGGCGAATATTTTGAGCAGCGCTTTTCGCAAGAGCGATGTGATCGGAAGGTTTGGCGGGGACGAATTTATCATCTTTTTGGATAACATCGGATCGGAAGAGAAGGCAGTCGAGCGCCTGAACAACTTGTATGATCTGCTGGAGAAGGAAGAGCAAACCGGTATGCCGACGTGCAGCATCGGAATTTCCATGCTGCGCGGTGCGGCGGAATACGAGCACATGTTCCGGCAGGCGGATGTGGCGCTTTATCAGGCAAAGACCGAAGGCAAGTGCCGCTTTGTTTTCTTCCGGGAGGGAGGAATGGAGGCGGTTCGCGGAAAAGCCGGGGCGCTCAGCGACGAGCAGAGAAGAAATGTGAACCTCCTGTCGGAGACACAGGGCCCGGCGGCCCAGTCATCCGATTTTGACGCGTTTATTTCGGATCAGGGTGATATTGCGTATCTGGTCGACCCGGATACGTTTGATTTGATTTGCGGAAACAAGGCGTTTTATGACAGGCTGGGTCTGACGGCGGAACAATGCGTGGGCATGAAATGCTATGAAGCCATGCAAAAGCGCTCCGCACCCTGTCCGTTTTGCAGTCAGGCGAACTGGTCGACGGATAAGTTTTACATGTGGCGCAATTTGAACCTCGCGCTGGAGCAGGAGTTTCTGATCAAGAACAAGCTGGTGATGTGGAACGGCAGAGAGGTGATGCTGGCGCTTGCGGTCGATATTTCAAACAACAAGAGCATTGTGGATTCGATCGATAACAAAGAGATGGAGAGCCACAATCTTTTGAGCGGCGTGCAGCGCATGGCGGAAGCAAAGACACTTTCGGAGGCGATGCACAATGCCATGGAGACCATCGGATGCTTTTTTCGGGCGGATATGGTCCGGCTTTGGCGGCGGCAGGATGCGGGAAGCGAATACGCCTGCGTCTGCCGATGGAACCGCGACGGGAGCGAGGCGAACACGCACAGCGGCGTGAAGGAAGTGAATGCATGGCTCGATGGAAGAAATCTGGAACAGCCGGTCACGCTGGAGAGCCCGGAGGCCATGCTGTGTCATTCGTATGACATGTACGAACTGATGAAAAGTGAAGGAATCAAAAATCAGCGGTGGGTGGGGCTTGAGTCGACCGACGGCGAGCAGGCGTGCATCGAGATCGACAACATTTCCAGCAATTTTCAAAATGTCGCGTTTATGGAATCTTTTTCTGTGTTTTTTGTCAATGAGCTGCGTAAGCGCCAACTGATTGAAAATGCATTGTATGCGAGCCGATACGATGATCTGACAAACCTGCTGAGCAGAAAAAGTTTTGAGAATGCGGTCGTGGATTATGATCATGACTGCGTTGCCTGTGTGGGCGTTGTGATGGCGAATTTTGATAACCTAAAGGGCATCAACAGCGCACAGGGATTTGTGACGGGCAACTACCTGATCGGTCAGTTTGCGGACATGCTTCGGGATATCTTTGGGGAAGGAAAGATTTTCCGCATGAATGGCGACGAATTCATGGTGATCGCAGAGGACATGGGGCTTGCGCTGCTGGAGGAAAAGGTGGGGCAGCTTGAGGAGATGATACGCGCGCGAGACGCGTTTACGGTGTCGGTCGGTTATTCATGGGACAATGTGGAAAAGGATCTGTCTGTGTTGATCGAGCAGGCGACCCAAACCATGAAGATCAACAAAAAGAGGCATTACGACTCTGTGCCGAACTCCGACAACACGGAGCGCGGAAGGATGCTCAAGGGATTACTGGAAGCATTGGAAAACCATGAATTTGAGGTGTTTATGCAGCCGAAGGTGGAACTGCTGCACAACGAGGTGATCGGTGCGGAGGCGCTGGTGCGTTACCGGCACAAAGAAAAAGGGTTGATTCCGCCGAGCCAGTTTATCGATCTTTTGGAAAAGAACAACCTGATCCGTTTCGTTGACCTGTTTGTGTTCGAGGAGGTATGCAGGCAATTGGCGATGTGGAAGGAGCAGGGTGCGGCGTTGCCCGTCGTATCGCTTAATTTTTCGAGGCTTACGCTTTTGGAGCGCGATCTGCTCACATCTATGGAGGCGATCATCGCACGGTATGATATTCCGAGAAAGTTTGTGGAGATCGAGATCACGGAAAGCGTCGCGGATATGGGAAAAAGTGTGATTTATCAGGCGGCATACGATCTTTATCAGGCGGGCTTCGCCATTTCGCTGGACGATTTTGGCACAAAGTATACCAATCTTTCCATATTGGCGGACATTGATTTCAGTATGCTGAAGCTCGACAAGAGCCTCGTTGGGGCGCTGGGCGATGAGGCCAGCTATCAGCTTATCCTGAAAAACATCATTTTCATGTGCAAGGATTTGGGCATCGACGTGATCGCCGAGGGCGTGGAAACAAAGGTGCAGGAGCAGATTTTGCGCGATATGCAGTGCCAGATGGGGCAGGGATACCTTTACGGAAAGCCCGTGCCCACCGAAGAATTTTTCAAGAAATATATCCGTCCGCAGCATTGAGGAATATTTTAAAAGGGACAGCAGCCATGTGGTTGTTGTTCTTTTAATTGAGCAGACGGCCGACCAGCGACGAGATGGAGGCGGAAAGGATGCCCAGCACTGCGGCGACGGTGATCGAAGCGGGTGCCGCAAACAGCAGCAGAATGCAAAGAGCACCTTCGGCAAGCATCAAGATGCGGGCTATCTTTCTCATTTTTGCGATCCGCGCCTGAGAAAGAGGATGGTTGCGGTGGATGACAGGAGCAAGCGCGAAGACGATGGCGATGCTGCCAGCGACGCCAGCGAGAACAAGCGGGAAGACAATGCCGACCAGAAGGGCGTTGAGCAGCATACAGCCAATCCCCACGGACAGCGAAATAATAAGACAGCCGATGTGGTTGGGCGCGTGCAGGCCGCCCGATGAATGGCGGAGCGGAAGAAAAAAGAGGCTCCATACCACCGTGGCGGCAAAAAGATTCAGAACCGCTCCTGTGATCAGAATGATCCCAAAGGTGAGGATCGTATTCAGCAAACATTCCATACTGTAGGCATAGATTTCTTTGTTTTCCGCATCTGCGCCTTTGTTTACAAGCCATTCAGCGAATGAACTGGATAATTTTTCCATTATGGGCTCCCCGTTCGTTTAAAATAATTCATGAATTTTCGTTTGATGTTTTCAAAAAAGGATTTGCTGATGGGTACAGTGGAGCGATCGATCAGCGTCAGCAAAGAAGATGAAATGGAATAGATGGCGCCAACGTTTACGATAAACGAACGATGGCATCGCTCAAATTCCTCCGGCAGCGTCGCCTCGATGTTTTTTAAACGCTCGAGCTGCCGTTCGACGCCGTTGAGCGTGTGGATTTCGACATATTGCAGCGCCCCTGAAAAGTACAGGATATCGTCGAAGGGGATGCGAGAGACGGTGTTTCTGCCCTGTGCATAGCAATAAACGGATGTTGGCCGATTCATCATCCGCGCGGAGACGATATCCATACATTCCTCGATTTCTTCATAGGAGGCAGGCTTGATCAGATATTGCACCGCGGACACCCGGAAGCCCTCATTGAAGCGGTCGCGCAGTGAAGTAAGAAACACGATCGGCGTTTGATCGTTCTTAGAACGAATGTAGTGTGCAAGGTCTACACCGCTATCACCATGCGGCAGCATGATATCAAAATAAATCATATCAAAATGCTCCTGCTCCCAGTCCATCAGAAAGCGGTCGCCTGTGGCGTAGCTTTTGATTTCAAGCAGATGCTGATGCTTGACCGCCCACTGGCGCAATTGCCTGCTGAGCTGCTCGATGAAGGCCAGTTCGTCTTCGACGATGGCAATCTTAATTTTCACTGGAATCCTCCCTCAGCGGTAAAAATAGCGCGGAATCAAATTCTTTTTCCGTGTGTGTGAAGCTGTATAAACCGTTTTCCGCTTCTACGATCTGTTTGACGCGTGCAAGACCGTAGCCGTGGTTGGATTCTTTTTTGCTTGAGATCAGATGATCGTCTTGATAAGAATAGTCGTTGGGCGCACGGTTGACGATGTGGATCATCAGCATCCCGCGCTGGGGAAAAATGCTCAGCTTGATATAACGCTGCGCTGCGTCTGAAATTTTTTCGCAGGCTTCAATGGCGTTGTCGAGAAGATTCCCAAGCAAAACGCAAAGCTTGGTTTCGCTGATTGTCAGGCGGGGCAGGCGCGCAACGTCGAGATAGACTTTGACGCTGTTTTCGTTCGCGATGAGCATTTTGCTCGCGAGGACCGCGTCGATCGAGGATACGCCCGTGGCAAACAACGAAAGGGTAGATTGAAATTCCTGTTCGACCTCGCCGACATAATTTTTCAATTGATCGTAATCCTTGTTTTCGATATATATGCGCAGAACCTCGAGATAATTGTGGAAATCATGCCGCCATGCACGAATCATCGCTTCTGTTCGCTGGTTGTGTTCTTCCTCCAGGTGCGCCTGCTTGAGCTGTCCTTCGATGTATATTTTTTCCCACAGGGTGCGCCCGATTTTATCAAAAAGCAATATGATGGCGACCATCATGGCGAGAATGGCGGCGCTGATCGCGCTCAGCACGATCTGCTCGGGTGTCGTGCGTGCTGACGTGATGGAAAGCGATATCGCTCCGCACGCGGCGAAGATGCCAAGCAGCATCACCCCCACCATCAATATCTGAGAAAACAATGGAAAGCGTATGTTTTGTTTCCGGCGGACGCGAGAGGCGATCCAGTAAGCGCTCGCGACGATCATAGAATATAGGATGGTGATTGCAAAGCGAGATTCGGAAGGCAACAGCGTTTCGCTGATGTCGATCCCGGAGGTCCACGTGAGAAGCACGGAAATCAGCATATTGGCAAAGATGGGGATGCTGCCGCCGATGACGCCAAGAAAAAGGCGTTTGCCGATGCTTCCGTTAAACATCAGGGCGTAGGTCACCTTGATGAGAAACATGAGGATCATCGTGATGTTGTAATGGACGCCGATCAGGTTGAGCGCTGTGACACAAGCGATAATGACGAGCGCAAATGTATATATCCTGCGGTTTTTGTCAGGAGAGTATCCCAACTGAGCGGAGAGATAATAAAACAGAAAAAAGGTCTCGATGAAATTGATGAGTATTTCCCAAAGTGCCCAAACAATTGTCATAATATTGCACCGCCAGTTAAAAAATCATGTTTCAAATAATAAATCTGTTTATATTATATACTAAATAAGCATAAAGGTGGACAGCAAAAAAATATTTCGTTCATTTAAGCCGACATTTCGTTCATAGTTTAACACAAGCCACCCAATTTGTGTTATTTTATAGAAGTGATTTGAACTTAAAAAAATCTACGGCGACTGAAAGGAAGAAAATATGAAAAAATCAAGCGGTTCCAAAGTGAAAAAAGCGATTACAAAAGTGACAGAAAAATCTCTTATGACAGTAGCGGACATTTTTTCCGGTCTTCCTTGTTCCGGACCGTGGTATGAACCCAAGGTCCCGGAGAAATTGAAGAAATAGTGAATAAAGGGTGGCTTATGTTCTCTTAGAACAGGCTCTTCCAAAAGGAAGAGCCTGTTCGTATTTATTGAGTTAATCGCTTTGCCGACAACAAAATGCAGTATTTACCACCTGCGGCCACGCCCGCCGCGCCGCACGTTGATGCTGTGAAAGGACTGGCCGCTTACTTTACCATACGATTTCTGCCGGACTGGCTCGGGAAGCTCGAGCGTATCTGCTGTAGGGGATATGTCGATTTTGGAATTTTTGATCATTTTCCGCAGTTGATCGGCCTCATCCAAATGGATAAGCGTGTAGGCGATCCCTTCCTGCTCCGCGCGCCCTGTGCGCCCGATACGATGCACATAACTCTCGTCATCCATCGGCGCGTCATAATTGATGACGGCGTCAATATTTTTGACATCGATTCCGCGGGCGGCGATATCTGTGGCTACAAGGGTATCCAGCTTGCCCAAGCGATATTGCTTCATGACCCGGTCGCGTTGATTCTGGTTCATGTCGCCATGCAGTGCAGCGGCCCGAAAGCCCTTCTTCCGCAGGTGGAACGCCAGTTTATCCGCGCGATGCTTCATGTTTACAAAAATCAGCGTCAAAGGGTAGTCGTTGTCCTTGAGCAACGAGAGCAAAGCGGTGTTTTTGCCGCCGGGATGAACGATGGTGTAGTACTGCTTGACCGTTTCCACCGTCAAGGATTCCTGCTCCACACGAATTTCCTGCGCTTCTCTTTTGAGGAACTGGCTTGCGATCACATAGATTTCTTGCGGCATGGTTGCGGAAAAAAGAACGGTCTGCCGGATGTGCGGCGTGGCCTTTAAGATCTTTTCCATATCCTTACGAAACCCCATATCCAGCATCCGGTCGGCTTCATCCAGCACAACCGTACGGACGTTCGCGAGCGAAATGGTTTTGCGCTGCATATGATCGAGCAGACGGCCGGGCGTAGCCACGACGATATGTGGCGTGGTTTTCAAAAAGTCGAGCTGTTTGTTGATTTTTTCTCCGCCATATATTGTAGCGATACGAATGCCCGGTTTGTTTTTTGAAAGGGCGTGAAGCACGCCTGAAATTTGTATTGCCAATTCTCTGGTCGGACACAGAATAAGGGCTTGCGTGATTTTTTGCGTGGGATCGACCTGCTGAACGAGCGGCATGCCAAAAGCGCCGGTCTTGCCCGTTCCGGTCGGCGCCTGCACCAACAAATCGTCTCCTGCCAAAAAGCCTCCGATCGTCAGTTCCTGAACCGGCGTGGGCTTTTCAAAATTCATTTTGCGAAGGCTTTCCTGAATCTCATCCGAGATGCCGAGATCTTTAAAGGGTGTTGCTTGCATTTCTTGCATATCATGTCTCCTGTTTTATTAATCGATAGGCCATACAGAAAACAACGCAATGAAACATGTCCCTAACGGCCCACATATCGCCCGCAAACAAAAACGCATACTTTTGCAAACCATACTGGGCTTACAAGAATATGCGAGACAGTGCGGAATCAGATATGCACTTATATTAACATATAAAGACGCTTCTGTCAATTTTGCATCAAACAGGAATTGATCGGGCCCAACGATTCTGTTGCCTAGGAAGCCGACCGGCGCGTCGTGACCTCTGCACAGACAATTCTGGCAATATGTTCCGCTGATTCATCTGTGAGAGGGAAAAACATTCCGTCATTGCGGCATTTTTTCAGCGTGCTTCCGTTTAGCTCATAGATAAATCCCTTTACGCAGGTATCACTGCAAGCCGCAGGGTCTAACAGCCGCTTGCAGTCGCGGGACGCGGTCATCTTGTTTTGCATCGCAGCAGGCAGGCCGGCAAGTATGTCCTCGTAGCGTCCGGCATGATCGCCGTAAATTCGGGCCAAAATGCCTGATTTGCGAAATACCCAGTTCATCACAGTTTTGTTTTCACATTTGTAAGAAGCTGCATAGCCGCTCTTCGCTTCCTTAATCATTAAATCGCAGCCCAATTCGATGAGCTGCTCGTGCAGGCTTTGTACAAAAGCCCTATGCTCTGCTGAAACCGCGGAGATGAAATCGCTGAACGCGATAGTTTCTTTCGCCATAATATGTTACCCTTCCTTAATTGTTTCGGCATCTGCAAACAATGTGATTATACCACAAAATAAAAATCGCGCCTACGGAATTGAACAGAAAACAAAACCCGTTTGCACAGCCCATAAACTTGTGCAATATATTGTTTTCCAATATAATGTATTCATAACATATCTCTTTTTGTGAGCATGGGGTGATTTTTATGAAAACGATTGCCATCGTAGATGATGATATATATATCGGCGATATGCTGGAAGAAGCGCTGCAAAAAGAAGGATATCGTACCCTCCGTGCCTATTCGGGAACGGAGGCGCTTTTTCTTTTTTCAGAACATCAGCCGGATCTCGTTTTGCTGGATTTGATGCTGCCCGGCCTTGGCGGAGAAGAGGTGCTCCCTAAAATACAAGCGATTCCTGTAATCATTGTGAGTGCAAAAGTGGCGGTTGACGACAAAGTCAGGTTGCTTTTGGACGGTGCGGTGGATTATATGACAAAGCCATTTGAAATAAGGGAGCTGATCGCGCGGATAAAGGTGCATATACGTCCTCGTGTCGGTGCAGGTGAAAATATTATTTTGCGCTGCGACGATATTTGCCTTGATACGCTCACCCATCAAATCACCGTGGCTGACCGGCCTGTTCGGCTTACAAAAACCGAATTTGCAATTCTAAAATATTTGATGCAAAATCCAAACCAAGTTATTACAAAATCACAACTGCTGGATATGATCAGCATTGATACGCCGGATTGCGTGGAAAGCTCGCTAAAAGTTCATGTGAGCAACCTGCGCGGGAAGCTTCGGGCGGAAAACAAGAAAGAATATATCGAGGCAGTGTGGGGTATTGGGTTTAAGTTGCTAGAATGAATGTATCTTTACGATTTCTTTACGCTTTTCTTTACCGGTTTCTTAACCATATTATGCTACCATAACAGCATCATACATAAGGAGGCATTGACGTGGAATATGTGTTAGAAACTCAAAATCTGTCCAAACGATATCGGACATTCAAGGCACTCAATCATTTATCCATGCGGGTGGAAAAGGGGGCAATCTATGGGTTCGTAGGCAAAAATGGCGCTGGCAAAACGACGCTGATCCGAATCATCTGCGGGCTGCAACGGCCTACGGACGGCCACTATGCGCTATATGGAAAAGAGCATACGTCTAACGACATTGGCGCATCTCGCCGCAGAATGGGCGCAATCGTGGAAACGCCGTCCATTTATCAGGACATGACAGCCGAAGAAAATTTAAAAGCGCAATACAGAGTGTTGGGGCGCCCTTCCTTTGAGGGGATAGACGGGCTGCTTGAGCTCGTGGGACTGCGCGGCACAGGAAAAAAGAAAGCGCGTCACTTTTCTTTGGGCATGCGGCAGCGGCTTGGTATTGCCGTGGCGCTCACTGGTGATCCGGATTTTTTGGTACTGGATGAACCGGTAAACGGTCTTGATCCGCAGGGCATTGTACAAATGCGTGAGCTGATTTTGAAGCTGAACCGCGAGCACCATATCACCGTACTGATTTCCAGTCATATTTTGGATGAGCTGTCCCGCCTCGCAACGCACTACGGTTTTATCGACAGCGGCAGGATTGTCAAAGAAATCAGCGCGGAAGAATTGGAACGCAGTTGCCGCAGGTGCATGAACCTTACGGTGTCGGATATTCATGCGTTCGTACGCACACTGGACGAAATAGGCCTTGACTATGCGGTCACCTCAGCCAACGAAGCGGACGTGTTCGGCGAATGGAATATCACCGAGCTGACCCGTGCGCTGGACAAAGAAAACTGTACGATACAAAACATGGTGGCGCGTGATGAAAGCCTTGAAAGCTATTACATCAATTTGCTGGGAGGTGAGCGCGATGCGTAATCTGGTTCGGGCAAATTTTGCGCGCATGATGCACGACAAGGTCCTTTGGATATTGACAGCGGCTGTTGTGATCTTGGGACTGGTGATACTCGGTGGACAATATCAGGCGATGCAGGAAACGGATCATGCTGTCTCTCTGAATTCGAGTATTTTAGGTGTTTTTTTATTGGTGGGTATTGCCATCTCTATCTTTGCGCCGCTGTTCATCGGAACGGAGTACAGCGACGGGACAATGCGCAATAAGCTGGCGGCAGGAGCAAAGCGGGCAAACGTCTATATCGCCAATTTTATGGTGTGCGCCGCCGCAGGCATCCTAATGGAATTTGTATATATCATCGTCATATCTTTCGTGGGTCATGCCTTGATCGGTACGGCGGCAGTATCGGTCACGACCCTGCTCACTTGGATTGCGATAGGGTTCCTTTTGACGCTTAGCTGGGCGGCGATCTTCACGCTGATCACAATGCTCATAACAAGTAAGGCGGTTTCAGCGATCATTTGTGTTCTTCTTGCTGTCGTTTTGATGATTGCGGGGTCTAACCTATGCGTGTTGTTAAAGGAGCCTGAATTTTATGACGGCATCGTGGCTGACGTTGCAGACAGTGCGGAAACACAGGAGGCGGATCAAACCAGTTACAGTATGGAATACGTCGAGAAAATCCCGAATCCCAAATATATCCCGCCCGAACAGCGTCCGTTTGTGCAGGCCGTTGTGGATATTTTGCCGGCGGGTCAGGCACAGCAGCTTATTTGGATGGAAGTTCCGCAGCCATGGCTGCTGATGCTGTACTCAGCTGCAATCATTGTGATTGCAAACGTGATGGGAGTCTATATTTTCCGTAGAAAAGATTTGAAATAGGTGGGTTTATGATTTGGTTGCTTTGCGGCTTGTGCGCCGCGCTTGTCATAGTCACAATCATTTTGCTCTGCAAAATTGTTTGCCTGCGCAGTGCGGCGGACGAGATTGGCGCGGCGTTTTCCGCAAGGATTCACGAAGACACAAATGTGGGGATCGATATTTCAACCGCCGACCGCAGGATGCGCCGTCTCGCTGCGGAAATTGACAGGCAGCTAAAGCACCTAAGGCGTAGGCATATCCGTTTTACGCAGGGCGACCGTGAGTTAAAGGATGCCATCACAAATATCGCGCACGATCTGCGTACCCCATTAACAGCGATCTGTGGGTACATGGAGCTGCTTGAACGAACGGATATACCGGATGATGTGCGCAAGTATTTGCAGATCATCGCGAACAGGATCGATGCAATGAAGCAACTGACGGAGGAACTGTTTCGCTATTCGGTTATCGTATCAGCCGCAGAGGACAGCCGCGAGACAATTGTTTTAAACCGTGCGCTGCAAGAGTGCATCGCCGCGCATTACAGCGCGCTCACCCAAAGAGGGATCGTACCCAAAGTATCCATTGCGGAAAAATTGACAGAGCGTCTTTTGAATAAGGCTGCACTTGCCCGCATACTCGATAACATAATGAGTAACGCGCTGAAATACAGTGATGGTGATTTATTTATTGCATTGCTGCCCGATGGTTCGATTACTTTTCGCAATCATGCAAAAGACTTGGATGAAATCAGCATAGGCCGTTTGTTTGACCGGTTTTATACCGTTGAAAATGGTCGAAGCGGCACAGGCCTAGGCCTTTCCATTGCCAAGATATTGACCGAGCAGGCAGGCGGAAGTATTCGGGCATACAAGGAAGGCGACATGTTTACGATAGAGCTTTTGTTTTGACATCAAATTGAATGAAGTACATCGGGCCAGGTGGGCGCGATGTGCTGCTTGGCAATGCGTGCAAACAATCGGCAGTAAAATCGCTTGAATCCATCTGTATAAACGGACATTCTCAATTATGATGATGTGGATGACCCCGAAGCGTTTGCGTGACAGGCAGGCACCCTTACTTGCTTTTACGGCTTCTTGTTGCAAATGACACTTCAATTTCCGCGCCGAGAGATAGTTTTTCCTTTGAACGCACTTTTGCGGGCAAAGCAATAAAGTGTGTGCCATCGCCCATCGGCAGCAATGATGTAGCCCAACTTGACTTGCCAACCTTAGCGGTTATTGCAATCAATCCACGGTCTGCGAGATATTCAAGTGGCTTGCTCAATTCTATTGGTGCGGCAACATAGTACCAACCCTTTTCGCGTTCAAATAATTCAATTTTCGCAATAAATGTATTTTCCATTGTTACCCATCCTAATTGAAATTTGAGAAGCAATTACATGTCAACTAACTTTCTGACGGTGTTTGCTGTTCTTATTGTCAGCTTTTTACTGATGCTTGCGCTCGCTGTCTTAGGCCACCAGTTTGTTTTTTGATAATCTTTTCGAATGAAAGACCAGAATACCGCTTTATTGTAGTTTTCTATTTTTTCAAATTTTTCTTTGGGTTCGCCAATTTCACCATAAACTTCAACAAATGTAGCAGGAGGAATAATGAAAATCAAATTATGATAGATTTCCTTTTCTTCATTGCCCCACCAGTTTGGTGCGCGAAGCAAAATGTCCTCAAGTTCTTCCTTTGATATGACAAAAACAGGGATGTTCAAAGCAAACTGTTTTTTTATCATTGTTTCGATCTGCTTTGTAAGATACTCCAAGTGATCCCCATTACTTGAAAAAATCACATTGCCGCTGTTTAGGTGTGTTTTGACATCGCAAAACCCCAGTTCTTCAAATCCTTTTTTTAATTCCGCCATTGGGATTTTGTTTCTGCCGCCCACATTGATACCACGCAAAAACGCAATATATCTGTTCATATTCGCTGCTTTCATCATACAAGTTCAAATTTGTCCGGTGCCTTTTTTGTCTCTGTTTAAAATATATCATAAAGCACCCAAAATGTCATGGGTAGCTTTTCGTTCCCGCTCCTGATAAAAAATTTGTAAAGCATTGTGCTTTTTTTAGAAAATTATAGCATGTTAATGTTAAAATCTTAAGCAGTGGGGTTGTCCGAATGAAACGCTGTTTTGCTGCTCCGTTTTTTGCTCTTTTGCCCTGCTTCCGCTCGCTTTTGATGCATAAAAAACAAGCTGCCTCAGTTTTATTCTGAGACAGCCATTTTTTTGGTGCAGTAACGTTTATTTGAAATAGGTTTCCACAAAGCTTTTGATATCCATCGGTTTTGCAAAATAGAATCCCTGCCCATACTGACAGTTATATTCCTGCAAAAGATCTTTTTGCGCTTCCGTTTCGATGCCCTCAGCAATGGAGACCGTGTGATTGAGATCGCCGCACATCTTGACTGTGTGCTTTAAGATGGCCTGCGAACGGGGGTTGTTTTCCAAATCGTCGATCAGGCTGCGGTCAAGCTTCAATGTGCTGAAATCCATTGTCGACAGGATCGACAGATTGGAGAAGTTCGAGCCAAAATCGTCAAGAGAAAGCGAGAACCCGGCCTGTGTAAGCTTGCGCATCAGCTCGGTGAGCGCTGCTGCGGCAATTTTGCCGATGCCTTCGGTAACCTCAATGTCGATCAGCGAAGGCAGGATGTTATAGTTTTTGCAGATGACGAGCAGGTTTTCCACAACCTCATGCTCCATGAGCGTGACGCGCGAGAAATTGACGCTGACCGGAATTTGCGGAAAGCCTTGATCGCGCCATTCCTTGAGCGTGCGGCAGATGGTCTCGAACACAAAGAAATCCACGTGGCGGATGATGCCCTCGGCTTCGAACAAAGGAATGAACTTACCCGGAAGAATGATCTCGCCGTTCGCGCCATAGCGGCGCACCAGCGCTTCCGCGCCGATGAGCTCAGAGGTATTGAGTTCGATCTTCGGCTGCAAAAACACCGTATATTCGCCTTTTTGGATGGCGTCGAGCAGTTCGCATACCATGCCTTCCTTATGAGAGGGAGCGCTTGGAGAAGCCTCCGGATGATCCATCTTATTTTTGTAGTAGGATTGCTTTTCCACGTACATCAGGTTGTCCGCGTAAATGATTTGGCGGGCTGTATCCATGCCGTCCACATTCCACACGGCGCCAATCGACAGGCTGCATTCCTTGTCTGCGTCGGTGTGGATGCGGAACGCAGAAACGCGCGCTTCAAAATCCTCGCGTTCCAGATCCGTACACAGGACGACGAACTCGTCTCCGCCAACGCGGAAAATATTCCGATCAAAGAACTTGCGCAGCGTGTTTGCGGTATGACGGATGATATGGTCGCCATATTGATGTCCGAGCGTATCGTTGGTGTTTTTCAGGCCGTTGATATCCAAATATACGATCCCGATGGAAAGCGGGCCTTCCGATTCCAGATCGTTTAAGGTTTGAACATATTTGTTACGGTTGTAAAGCCCGGTGAGTGTGTCATAATAGCTCATGCGCTGCAATTTTTGGATGAGCTTGCGTTTTTCGATATCGTCCATCACAAAATAGTTGATGGACTTCAGCAGGGAGGCGTTGTCAAGATTTTTGCCCGGAGCGTCGACGCCCAGAAAACCGGTGATTTTATCGCCGGACAGCAACGGCGCGAGCAAAAGGGTCTTTACGTTCAGCGCATTCAGGAATTCATGCCCCAGAAAATCAAACTCGGCATCCGCGCCGGAGGAGAGAAAGACATACCCCTTTTCTTTTTCAAAGCTTTCCATCCAGTCGAGCACCGCGCTCATCGGAATATGCCCAAGCGCCTCGATTTTAGAGGAAGGCGCACCCTTGCACCAACCATAGGTATTGGAAAGAATATCGCCTTTATGATCGAATTCAAATATGTAAGCGCGATCCGCGTCATAAAATTCACAAAGGATCTCCAGAATGCTGTCGGTCGCGCTTTGCATGTCCTTGGCCGTGGAAAGGGCCTGAATGCATTTGACCAGCGTTTCCTCGCTGTTGAGACGGCGCTGGAGACTGCGGCTCACAGGCTCGCTGTCCGTGATGTCCGTACAGATTTCCATGCGCACCGTTTTGCCGTCCAAGGGAATCAGGCAGTCCTTCAAAAGAAAATTGCGTTCGAGAACTGCGTTGTAGCGCTCCCATAGATAAGCCTCGCCGGAAGGATCAAGACGTCCGTTGGTGCAAAAATCACACGGCGCGTCAAACCCCTGCAAAAGCTTGTAGCAAGGCATCCCTGCATATTCGGTTTCATTCACGCCGTACATGTCCCGCAATTTTTTGTTGAGAAAAAGCAGCTCGTAGGTGTCGGGATCAGAGAGATAGATCAGATTATCACTGTTTTCAACGATCAGAGAAAAAATATTGTTCTGTGGCATATGCGTAACCTCTGAAATAATAGTGTTTTGGGCAAAAATAGCTTAAACAAGTATAGTATAGCTTAAAAACGAAATGGTGACAATATAATGTGGCAACAAAACCCGGCAAAAAAATCAAATCGATTCGCATGGGAGGGGAAAAGCGCTGTGTATACCACAAAGCAGGGGATATTTCTTTGCAAGTGAAAGGGTTTTGTGTATAATAGTATGGATTGGAACAAACGAGTAGAGGCCGTTTGAATCAGATAAGATAAACGAGGTTACGATATGAAGAAATGTATGGCCGTGATCCTTGCGGCGGGGGAAGGTACCCGCATGAAATCCAAAACGCCAAAGGTGCTGCACAGCGCGGCAGGCCGCACGATGTTAGAGTGGGTGATGTGCGCAGCGCGTGAAGCTGAGCTTGAAAAGTGCGTTGTTGTGTGCGGACGGGGGATCGAAGAGATTCAGTCCCAGTTCTTGCAAAGCGTCGCCTATGCGGAGCAAAAGGAACGCAAGGGGAGCGGGCATGCCGTGATGTGCGCGGCGGACGAGCTTGCGGGGTTTTCCGGTTATACGCTCATTATTGCGGGAGATATGCCGCTTTTGCGCGGGGAAACCGTGCGCGCGCTTGTAAAGGCGGCGCAGGACGGAAACTATGCGTGCACCATGCTGACGGCGCGCCTCGAGCGCCCCTACGGCTACGGAAGGATATTGCGAAACGCTGTGGGCGACGTGCAGGCCATTGTGGAGGAAAAGGACGCGACGGATGAACAACGTTTGATTGACGAGGTGAATGCCTCGTGCTACTGCGTAAACACGCCGCTGCTTTTGGAATGCTTAAAGGAGATTCGTCCGCAGAACGCGCAAGGGGAATACTATCTGACGGACATCGTTGGCTTGCTCAATGCACGGGGCGAAAAAGTGGGCGCTTATGTCGCAGAGGACGCGCGAGAGTGCATGGGCGTGAATGATCGGGCGCAGCTCGCGCAGGTGTCGGCAATCCTGCGGGAACGCATCCTCAACGAACACATGAAAAACGGCGTGACCCTCATAGACCCGCATAATACCTATATCGACGCAGGGTGCACTATTGAAAGCGATACGGTGATCCACCCCAATGTGACGCTGGAAGGCAATACGAAAATTGGTTCAGATGTGACGCTTTACCCGGGTTCGCGCATCAAGGACAGCGTGATCGGCGATGATACGGATGTGCAGAACTCCGTCATTTTGAATGCGCAGGTGGGCAGCCATTCCACAGTGGGGCCGAACGCATATATCCGCCCGGGTACTGTGGTGGGCGACCATTGCAGGATCGGCGATTTCGTAGAAATCAAAAACGCAAACATCGGTGACGGAACAAAGGTGTCGCATCTGACCTACATCGGCGATTCGGACTTTGGAAAAGGCATCAATGTGGGCTGCGGCGTGGTGGTGGTAAACTACGACGGCAGGAGCAAGTTCCGCACCACAGTGGGCGACGATGCGTTTTTGGGCTGCAACACGAACCTTATTTCTCCGGTGAACGTGGGCAGGGGCGTGTATGTCGCGGCGGGCTCGACCATCACGGAGGATATCCCGGATAACGCCTTCGCGATCGCGCGCAGCAGACAAACGGTAAAAACAAACTGGAAGGACAAAAGAAAATAAAATGTTCGTGATCGCAGGGCTCGGAAATCCGGGGCTGAAATATAAGAATACAAGGCACAATGCGGGCTTTCGGGCACTGGATGCGCTGGCAAAGCGGTACGATGTCAAGCTGAAGGCCACCAAGTTCGACGCGCAGGCGGGGCAGGGTATGATCGGCAATGAAAAGGTGCTGCTTGTGCGCCCCACGACGTTTATGAACAACAGCGGCTACGCGGTGGACGGCCTTTTGAATTACTACAACGTCGATCTTGGAAAACTGATCGTGCTTTATGACGACATCGATATTCCGTTTGGTACGCTGCGCATCCGCGAAAAGGGGAGTGCGGGCACACACAACGGGATGCGCTCCATTCTGAGCTATACGGGGTCGGGCGACTTCCCGCGCATCCGCATCGGCATCGGAAAGCCGGAACACAACCTGATCGGACATGTGCTCGGAAAATTCGAAAAGGAAAAGCGTGACGAGGCGGAGGTTTTGTTCGAGCGTGCGGCAGACGCGTGCGCGTGCATCGTTTTGGAAGGGATCGCCGCCGCGCAGGCAAAGTTTAACGGTTGAAGATTACTCGACAGCATAGAAAGGGATCAAAAATTGAATGACGCGGTGAGCCCGCTGATCCAAAAAAGCGGCGCGTTTCAAGACGTAATGGATGACATCCGGGGAGGGCGGCTGCCTTGCTCGGTTTTTGGCGTGACGCCGCACGCGAAGGCGTATTTCGCGGAGGCGGTCGCGTGCGCGGCAAAGCGACAGGTGCTGTGTGTGACGACGACAGAGCAGGCGGCGCGTGAATTTGCCGCGGCGGCGGGGATTCTGTTTCCCGAAAACGAGTTTTCGCTTCGGCAGGCGGAAGCCAAGGGACGCGAGGAAGAGCTTGCGCGCGTCAAGGTGATGAAGGAGGCGGAGGACATCACTTCGCCTGTATTCCTTTCCGTGCGTGCCTATATTTCAAAAATCATTCCGCGCGAGCGGTTCATGGCAACGTGTATGACGCTGGAGGCGGGGAAAAGCTATGATGGGGAAGAATTGACCGCCGCGTTGATCAAAAACGGCTATGAACGCGCGGGAACGGTTTATTCGCGCGGAGAGTTTGCGCGGCGGGGCGAAATACTCGATCTTTTCCCGCCCGATTCCAAGCTGCCTCTGCGCATTACCTTTTTTGACGATGAAATCGAAAGCATTCGTCCGTTCGACAGCGAATCGCAGCGTTCCGTAGGAAAGCCGGTCAATCGCTATCTGCTGCCGCCCGCGCGCGAGGTGGTGCTGGATGAGGAAGCGCGAAGCAGGCTTTATTCCTATCTGGAAAAGCAGGAGAACCAAAAACTTGTAAATACCATCAAAACGGAGATCGAGGAATACGGCAATTTCGAAAACGCCGATTCCTTCCTTCCGGCCATGTTTTCGCCCGCCTTTATTTCCGACTATTTCCCGGGGGCGCTGCTGATCTTTGATGATTTCGACCGCATCTACACCGAGGCAAAGCGGATCATCGCGGAGTTTCGCGATATGGCGGAGGAGCTTGCCGGGGAAGGGGAAGCCTTCCTTGTACAGGCCGAAAGCATGGGAGAGCTGCGTGCGCTGATGAAGGGCCGCGAGGCGGACATCATCGATTTGGCAGGCACGAAAAATGCCCGTTTGAAAACAGTGGGCGAAGCGGATATGGAGATGCGCGGTGCGGCTGAATACCGCGGACGGGTGGATATGCTCGCCAAGGACCTTGTAAGCCGCACAGAGCACGGGTATTCCGTGCGTATGTTTGCGGGCGGCAAAGCGCAGGCACTGAGCGATGCACTCAAGGAGCTCGATGTGATCGCGCCGGTGGAACGGGACATGGCGGCGCGGCTTTCCATCAGCGATCAATACGTTTCCTACGGATTTGAAATACCGTCCGGCAAGGTGCTCATACTGGGCGCGAACGACATTTACGGGCGGCTCAAAAAGACGGCGAAGACAAAAAAGCGTACCCGCGCGGAGGACGATATTTTCAGCGATCTTTCGCCGGGGGATTTTGTGGTGCACGACGTACACGGCAAGGGTAAATATTTGGGTCTTAAAACGCTGGAGGCGGGCGGTACGGTTGCGGAATATATGGAGCTCGAATACCGCGGGGGTGACAAGCTGTATATTCCCACGGCACAGATCGACAGGGTGCAAAAATACATCGGCAGCGAGGACGCGCCGCCGCAGCTTTCCAAGCTGGGCGGCAGGGAGTGGGAAACAGCAAAAAGCAAGGCGCGGGAATCGGCGCTCAAGCTGGCGTTTGATCTTGTGGACCTTTACGCACAGCGCTTTGAAAGCAGCGGACACGCGTTTTCAGAGGATACCGTGTGGCAAAAGCAGTTCGAAGAATCCTTTGAATATGAAGAAACGGACGGGCAGCTTGAAAGTATAATGGAGATCAAAAAGGACATGGAGTCCTCGCGCGTGATGGACCGCCTTCTTTTGGGCGATGTGGGCTATGGAAAAACGGAGGTGGCGATGCGCGCGGCGATGAAGGCCGTAATGGATTCAAAACAGGTTGCCGTACTTGTGCCTACCACGTTGCTTGCGCGGCAGCATCTGAAAACATTTCGCGCGAGGTTCCGTGATTTTCCCGTGACCATCGCGGGCATATCGCGGTTTTCAAAAGCAAAGCATAAGCAGACACTCGAGGACCTGCGGCGGGGAAAGGTGGACGTGATCATCGGCACACACCGCCTCCTCTCGAACGACGTTCAATTCAACAATCTTGGTTTGCTGATCGTAGATGAGGAACAGCGGTTCGGCGTTTCGCACAAGGAAAAAATCAAGCTCCTAAAGCAAAGTGTGGACGTACTCACTCTTTCGGCGACACCCATTCCGCGCACACTGGAAATGTCGCTGGTGGGCATCCGCGATATGAGCACGCTCGATACGCCGCCCTCCATGCGCAAACAGCCCTATTCCTATGTGATGCGCTATTCGGACGGGTTGCTGCGCGACGCGGTGATGCGGGAGCTTGCGCGGGACGGGCAGGTTTACTTTGTATGCCGCCGGATCAGCGAGATGGACAAACTGGTGGCGGACGTGAAACGCAATGTGCCGGAGGCGCGGGTGGCGGCTGCCCACGGGCAGATGGCGGAATCCGAGATGGAGCGCGTGGTGGGAGGGTTCATCGACAGGGAATACGACGTGCTGGTGTGTACGACGATCATCGAAAGCGGCATCGACATTCCGGCGGTGAACACGATCATCGTCTATGAGGCTGATAAATTCGGCCTTTCCCAGCTCTATCAGCTCAAGGGCCGGGTGGGACGCTCGGACAGGAGCGCATACGCATATTTCACCTACCTTGGGGATGGAACCATGAACGAAACGGCCGCCAAGCGCATGGCGGCGATCCGCGAATTTACGCAGCTTGGCAGCGGGTTTAAGATCGCGATGCGTGATTTGCAGATTCGCGGGGCGGGCAACCTGCTCGGGCCGGAGCAGAGCGGGCATATGGCAAGCGTTGGGTATGCAATGTATTGCAAGCTGATGCGCGAGGCTGTGGCGACCGCGAAGGGAACGCATGTGCAGCCGGAGGTGGATACCGCGGTGGAACTCGGCGTGCCCGCGTATATCCCCGACCGCTACATCAGCGACCAGACGGATAAAATGGACATCTACAAGCTGATCTCCAAAATCAGGACCGTAGCAGATGCAAAGGCGACCGCAAAGGAGGTCGCCGACCGTTACGGCAAGGTTCCAAAAGAGGTCAACAACCTGATCGTCGCGGCGGCCATCAAAAGCTATGCGTCTGCGGCAGGCATCGCAAGCGTCATCAAAAAGCCGGACGGCATCGAGCTCAAGTATGCGGAAACGATGAATCCGAATGTAAAGAAACTGTTAAAAATCGTCGGAGAATGCGGAAAAGATGTTATACTGAGACCGTCCACCCCGCCGGCGATCGTTTACCGCGCCAAGTTTGATACGAACGGTTTTTTGGAATTTCTGGCGGGCTTGAAACTGCGCCGCAGAAAATAGATTGGCGTTGCAAATGCGAGGGCGTTCTTGTATAATAAAAAAGTTAGCGGCTTCGGGCCTCTATGGGTTGAGGAAGCAGAAACAGGTAAAACACACACAAAAGATAGACCAGTATTTATTTGGAAAGGAACAATGGATCGATTATGAATAAAATCAAAAAAATGATAATAACAGCTGTATGCATCGCGCTGTGCGCGGTGCTTGCCACATCGTGCACGATGGTGTCCGTCAATCAGGACAAGGATCGCGCACAGGTGGTGGCGGAGGTGAATGGCACAGCCATCACCAAGGGCGAGGTGCTTGACCAGGTGGATATGATGCTGCAAATGTACGGTATGACCCGCGATGCCTTTGTGCAGCAGTATGGCGCGGACGAGTTTACGACGATGAAGGAAAATATGCTTGACTCAGTCGTGCAGAGCGAGCTTTTGTATCAGCACGCGAAGGCGGACGGCCTTTTAAATGATTCCGAGGAAAACAAGGCGGAAAAGAAGAGCGGGATCGAAGATACCCTTGCGAGCATGCGCACGAGCATCGAGGAGCAGGTGAACGCCGACGAGACCGTAACGGACAAGGAAGCGGCGATTGAGGATCAGTACAACACCATGGTGGAGTATTACGGTTACAAAGACGTGGATAAGGCGGTCGAGAACGCGATCCGTGCAGAAGCCATCAGTGCGGAGACGGATAAACTGAACGGTGAAGTGAGCTACACGGAAGAGGATGCCAAAAAGGAATACGACACACAGATGGAGACGCAGAAAACGACGATCGAGAACAATCCGTCTGCGTATACGACCTATCAAAGCGCCGGGCTGGTGGTGTTTGAGCCGGCAAATTCCAAATATGTGAAAAATCTGCTGATCGCTCTGCCGGATGACGTGCAAACGGAGATCAAAACAAAGCGTCAGGGCGGCGACGACGCCGGCGCGGACGAGTTGGTGAAGACGGAGCTTGCGAAAATCAAGACGCAGGCCGATGAGGCGCTTGCGCGCGCAAAGGCGGGTGAAGATTTCAATGCGCTCATCGAGGAACTGGGCGGCGATCCGGGTATGAAATCGGAGCCCGCAAAAACCGAAGGATATTTTGTGTTTGCCGGCTCGGGTATGGTGGAGCCGTTTGAGACGGCATCGCTTGCGCTGACCACGCCGGGGCAGATATCCGATCTGGTGCCGACGGATTTCGGCTACCACATCATCCAGTATGTCTCGGAGGGCGGCGGCGAGGTGCCGTTTGACGATGTGAAGGAAGAGATCATAAAAGACGGACTCTCCACCGCGCAGACAAATCACATGAACGAGACGATCGAGCAGTGGAAGGGCGCGGAAGACATCAAGACTTACGCGGACAGACTTTCGACGTTCGCATAAGGAAGCAAGCCACAAGGACTGTGCCCGTGATGAGGGACAGTCCTTTTTTATTGATTGCCTGTGGCTGATATGTCATGCGGGACCTCAGACAAAACCGCATGGACCATTGCAAAAGTTATCGGAAGCGGATATAATCTTGTAGAAATGAGAAGCCCGCAGGGGACGGAAGGAAAACGGATGAGCATTCAAATTGTGGAACTGACGGCGGAATTTGATCTAATGACGCTGCGTGCGGAACAGACGCTAAAGCAGGCAGATATCGTGTTTTTACAGAGCGACCGCGCAGAGGGGGCGGCGGAGATCATGAAGCTCAATGAAAGCATCGCGACCCTCGACGATTTGTTTGCGACGGCGGAGGATTTTGACATCCTATATAAGGAAGGCGCGTTGCGCGCTGCGCAAGAGGCGGAAGGAAAGCGGGTCGCGTTTTGCATTCTGGGGGATGCGGGCACAAATGGATTTGTGCGCGCGCTTGAAGAAAGCGGCGTGCAGCTGGAATTTGTTTCCGGCGGAGGCAACGTTGCAGCGGCGCTCACTGCGGCGCGGCGTTTTTTTGTGGTGAATGAATATGAGGTTCTGGATGCGCGCATGCTTGGTGAAACATTTTTTGATACGCAAAGGGCGCTTGTGGTGACGGGCATCGACAACGCAAATACGGCGGAGGGCGTGAAATGCGCGCTTGGCGACTATTATGCCGAGGATGTGGAAGGGGTGCTTTACGCGGCGGGACGTGTGAGGCGTGTGAAGCTTTATGATATGGACAGGGATGTTGCGCTCGGCACGGGCGGCATTCTGATTTTGCCGGGACAGGGGTTGTGCGAAAAGGAGCGATATACGCCGCGCGACCTCGTGCGCATCATGGCGACGCTGCGCGGGGAAAACGGATGCCCGTGGGATAAAGAGCAAACGCATCAGACCCTGCGGCAGTATCTGCTGGAAGAGGCGTATGAGGCAGTGGATGCAATCGACGCGGACGACATATTCGCGCTTTACGACGAACTGGGCGATGTGTTTTTGCAGGTGGTGTTCCACGCGCAGATCGCGCGAGAATGCGGGGAATTCGATATCGACGACGTGGCGAGCGCGGTATGCGCAAAGATGATCCGCCGCCACCCGCATATTTTCGGGGACGGGAAGGCGAATACCGCAAAGGAGGTCGTTGCCAATTGGGAGGCAATCAAGCGGGAGGAAAAGCAAAATGAAACTTTTGTTTCCGTATTGCGGGATGTGCCGCGTTCACTCGGCGCGATGATGCGCGCCTATAAGCTGCAAAAAAAAGCGTCCGTGATCGGCTTTGACTGGAACGATCCCATGCAGGCTTTTTTGAAGGTGGAAGAAGAACTTGCGGAATGGAAAGCAGAGCTGGAAACGGGGGCGCACGCCGATATGGAGGAGGAAGCGGGCGACCTTCTGTTTGCGATCATCAACGTATTGAGACTTAAGAAGACGAACCCCGAACTGTGCCTGAACAAAACATGTGAAAAATTTATCGAGCGGCTGGAGTTTATGGAAAAAAACACCAAAAGGGAGTTGGGCGAGCTCCCGCTTTCGGAGCTCGATGAATTGTGGAACCGTGCAAAGCGGGAAAAAGTGGATAAGACAGGCAAAAAATACTGAAAAATAGGTTGATTTATGGCGGTGATTGTATTATAATCATCACAGTGTCAGACCGAGCGGAGTCTATTCGCCGGAATTTAAAAATTATCAAGGAGGGTAAAGTTTTGAATAAGACTGAACTCGTAGCTGCGATTGCGGCTAAAGCTGGTATTTCTAAGAAGGACGCAGACGCTGCTCTGGGCGCATTTGCGGACAGCATTATTGCGGAAATCAAAAAGGGTGGAAAAGTGCAGATCGTTGGCTTTGGTACGTTCGAAGCAAGAAAGCGCGCTGCAAGAACGGGCATCAACCCGCAGACAAAGGAGCAGATCAAGATCGCTGCTTCCACGGTTCCGGCTTTCAAGGCTGGCAAAGCTTTCAAAGACGCCGTAAAATAAGTTAAGAAAACAATGAGAGCATTCGCAGTTCTGCGAGTGCTTTTTTTGTATTCTCATTGAATGTTCCAATGAAAAAAGATATAATAAACATATCTATGGATTCAAGGAGAAGAAACGTTGAGACTGGATAAATATTTGAAAGTTTCGCGGCTGATCAAGCGCCGCACGGTGGCGCAGTCGGCATGTGGCGGCGGGCGCGTGCTGGTGAACGGGACGGAGAGAAAACCGGGCTATGCCGTGAAAATCGGGGACGAAATCACCATTGAGTTTGGTTCAAAGCCCCTGCGCGTACGGGTCATGGCGCTCGTGGAGACGACGAAGAAGCAGGAAGCCGACGGAATGTACGAGGTCATAGAGTAACGATGAAAATTTGTGCGATCATCCTTGCGGCGGGCAGCGGCCGGCGCATGCAGATGGATATGAACAAGGTTTTGATCAAGTTCGACGAACAGAGCGCTGTGGTGCGGTGCTTAAAGACGTTTGAAGCGACGGGTCTTGTCTCTGACTTCATCGTGGTGTGCCGGGATGAGGAACGCAAAACGATGGAGCGCAAGGCGGCGAAATACTTGAAGGATGTACGCTGCATTTTTTGCGCGGGCGGCAAGGAACGGCAGGATTCTGTAAGAAACGCGCTTGCGCTTGTTCCGTCAGGGACGGACATTGTGATGGTGCACGATGCGGCGCGCTGTTTTGTGACGGAGCGCATCGTGCGCGATTGTGCGGCGAGCGCGATCCGCTGCGGAAGCGGCGTGGTGGCGATTCCGGCGACGGATACCATCAAGCGCGTGACACGCGGCGTGGTGGAAGAAACGCTGCCGCGCGAGGAGCTTGTGTGCGTGCAAACGCCGCAGGCGTTTTCCTATGACCTGATCATGAAGGCATACAAGCAGGCGGCCGAGGATGGATTTTTTGGCACGGATGACGCATCGCTCGTGGAGCGGGTGTGCGGCGAGGTGCACATTGTGGAGGGCTCACCCGACAACATCAAGATCACAACCAAGGCGGATGTGCAGCAGGGGAACGATATCGCGAGTAAGCAGCGGGAAACGGACATCCGCATTGGCAACGGTTTTGATATGCATGCGTTCGGGCAGGACAGAAGGCTGATATTGGGCGGCGTGGAAATCCCGTTTGAATCCGGGCTGCTTGGGCATTCGGATGCGGACGTGCTGGTGCACGCCATCATGGATGCGCTTTTGGGCGCGGCGCGCATGGGCGACATCGGCGGTCTGTTTCCGGACACGGACCCCAAATACAAAGGGATCAGCTCCATCGCGCTTTTAAAAGAGGTGGGCGCCCTGCTGCGCAAATACGGTTATCGCGTGGTGAACATAGACAGCACGCTCATTATGCAAAAGCCCAAGGTGATGGCCTACCGGGACTCTATGGTGGAAAACATAGCGGATGCGCT
>CAYTKQ010000007.1:117572-134415 GCA_964438705.1 uncultured Christensenella sp.
CTCGCGATTATTTTTTTCGGATTCCCGCTGATTGAGGATTTGCTGAAGGGCGTGGATCCTTCGCTTCGCTATCAGCCGAAGATCGAGGCGAAGTTCGAAGAGGAAGAGGCCATAAAGCCGGCGGCGATCGAATCGCAGGAAATCTATACGGATAAAGAATACCGGCTGAAAAACGAGCCGTATATCGACGGCGACAACATTATTTTCACCACACAGGAGCAGCGCAATTCGCTGGGCGCAATGGACGGTGTGGCAATTTTCAACACGAAGACAGGGGAGACGCGGCTGCTCGAGCATGTGGAAAAGAAATACGATCAGCTTGTTACGCCCGTTTTATCGGGCAGCATCGCCGTTTATATCGACAGCTTAAAAGGCGGCGGGGGGCGTATCCTTGGCTACGATCTGGAAAAGGATGAGCAGTTTCTGATCAAGGAGTTTGCGTATGCGCAGCCGCAGCTTGCTTTGAGCGGCGACCGCCTTGCGTTCATGCAGTGGGCGGGAGAGACCACGCAGCGCATTTATGTATATGATGTAAAGACACGCGAAGCGGCGACGGTCCGCCTTTACGAGGATGAGAGCGTACGCTGCTCGGATGTGGATATTTCAGACAACGATTTGGTGTGGGCGGAAAAGGATGCAAAAGGCAATAGTGTCTTGAAGCGTGTCATATTTTTGGAAGACGGTACGTCCAAATACGAAAGCTATGATTTGGGAAACGCGGTATACCGGCCCAAAACAAATGGAAAAAGCATCGTTTTCAGCACGGAGGAATACAGCAAGGCGGCGCCGCTGATGATCTCGACCGGGGGTGCCGCGCCAACAAAGCTTGCGGACGGCGTGTTCGATTACGGGATCGGCGATCATTTTGCGGCCTATACGAAGAATGAACAGGTTTACGTGGCGTATACCAATTCGCCGGAGACGGAGCAGGTGACGAACGAGGTGACGAAAAACCTTCTCGCGTCCGTGAACCAGAACGGCGTGTGTTACTACGATACGACGGACAAGGAAGTCAAAAAAGAAAAAATATCGATTGTGGACGACGTAGTGAAGTATGCTTATGTGCCGGGTGCATAACCGGCGGAGGAGAGAGCGTGGCAAAAAGTAAAACGCAGTTTATCTGCGGAGAATGCGGATACGCGAGCGGAAAATGGTCGGGACAGTGCCCGTCCTGCGAAAGCTGGAACTCCATGGTGGAGGAGCTTGTGGTCGCACAGCCCATGGGCAAGGCGAAAAGCGCCGCTCTGCCCGGACATATCGTGACCTTCGATAAGATACCCGAGGAATCGGGCAGGCGCTTTGCCACGGGCATCGAGGAATTTGACCGCGTGCTCGGCGGCGGCGTGGTGCCGGGGGGCGTATGCCTTGCGGGCGGAGAGCCGGGGATCGGCAAATCCACGCTCTTTTTGCAGGTGGCCAAAAAGCTGACGGAATATGGAAACGTGCTGTACGTTTCGGGAGAGGAATCTCCTTCGCAGATCAAAATGCGCGCGAAGCGCCTCGGCGTGGAGGAAAACATTTATATGATGGCGGAGACCGAGGCGGGCAGCATCCTTGCGGGGGTGGAGCAGCTTGCGCCGAAGTTTTTGATCGTGGATTCCATACAGACATTATATGACGCGAACCTTTCGTCCGCGCCGGGCAGCGTGGCGCAGGTGCGCGGCTGTGCATCGCGCATCACGCAGACTGCAAAGCAAATGGGCATGGCGGTGTTCATCATCGGGCATGTGACCAAAGAAGGCGCGCTTGCGGGCCCGCGCGTTTTGGAGCATATTGTGGACACGGTGCTCTATTTTGAAGGAGAGCGCACGTCGAATCTGCGCATCCTGCGCGCTGTGAAAAACCGTTTTGGCTCCACGGACGAGATCGGTGTGTTTGAAATGCGGGATGTGGGCATGGTGGAGGTCAAAAACCCAACCATGCTGTTTGAGGACGATTTTGCGCAGGACATGAGCGGCGTGGCGGTCTTTGCGGCGACGCAGGGTACGCGTCCCATGCTGCTGGAGATACAGGCGCTGTGCGCCCATACACAGCTCAACATCCCGCGCAGGCTGTGTTCGGGCATCGATCAGAACCGGCTGTATATGATTTGTGCCGTTTTGGAAAAAAAGATTGGCTTAAAGCTGTATCAGCAGGATATTTTTGTGAATGTTGCGGGCGGCATCCGCGTGGGGGAACACGCGGCGGACCTTGCGATGGCGGTGGCCATCGTATCCTCCCTGCGCAACCTGAGCGCGCCGCGCTGCATGGCATTCATTGGAGAGATTGGCTTATCCGGAGAGATCCGTCATGTGGCACAGGTGGGCAAACGCATCGCGGAATGTGCCAAAATGGGGATAGACACCGTGTTTGTGCCCAAAAACAGCTTGGAAAAGGGAATGGATTATAAGATAAAGGTCGAAGGCGTGAGCACGCTTTTTGATGTACTTGCCAAAGTTTTTTGATTTTTTTAAGATCTGTTCATGAAAAGGACATAAATAAGTATTAAAATAGAAAAAGACTGCCGAAAGGCATATTTGATATCAAAATCAACTGAATAAAGGAAGGAGACAGTATGTTTTACAAACTGATGCGGTTGTTCATCGTAGCTGTCGGCTTTTTTGTCGGGCCGGGGCTTGTACTGCTGGGTGTAACGCTATACAATTATTTCGCATCGGCGGAGCTTTTCGCATCGTTCCAAACGTGGGTGCCATTCGTCATTTATATTGCAAGCGGCATTATTTCCGGAATCATATTTTTCTTTTTATCCAAAAAGCTGGCGAACGCGTTTGACAAGAACACCAAAAAAATTGAAGCGAAACTTGCGGCGACACCGGCGGCGACGCTTCTGGCGGGGACCATCGGCCTAATATTGGGGCTTGTGGTCGCGGCGCTGATTTCCGTGATCATCGGGCTGATTCCCATTGCGTGGATATCCATTCCGCTGACCATCATCGATTATCTGATGTTTGGATCGCTTGGGCTTTCCATGGGTGTAAAGCGGAAATTTGATTTTGGCGCGTTTTTGCACACCCGCAAATCGGGCAAAGGAACAGAGCAGAAAAAAGGAGCCGGGAAGGGCGCTTCGCCGAAAATACTTGACACGAGTGTCATCATTGACGGGCGTATCCTCGACATCTGCAAGACGGGCATGTTCGAGGGAGAGATCGTGGTGCCGGAGTTTGTGCTAAAGGAACTGCAGCGCATCGCGGATTCAAGCGATTCCATGAAGCGGACGCGCGGAAGGCGCGGGCTGGATATCCTCGGCAGCATGCAAAAGGAATTGAAAAACCCGGTAACCGTAAACGAGACCGACTATGAGGACGTGCCGGAGGTGGATATCAAGCTTTTAAAGCTTGCGAGAGAGATCGGCGGCACAGTGGTGACAAATGATTACAACCTGAATAAGGTTGCGGCAGTGCAGGACGTGCCTGTGTTCAACATCAACGAGCTGGCAAATGCGGTGAAGCCGATCCTCGCGGCGGGTGAGGAAATGAACGTAACGATCGTAAAGGACGGAAAGGAAGCCAGCCAGGGCATCGCGTATCTCGACGACGGAACGATGATCGTGGTGGAGGGCGCGAAAGGCATGGAGGGGCAAACCATGCAGGTGAGCGTGACGAGCGTTTTGCAAACGGCCGCGGGGCGCATGATCTTCGCGAAGATCAAATAAATGTATCACTCATATGGGGGGGCGGACATGAAGAGACTGAAGATGATTGCGTGCAAGGCGCTTTACCGGGAGTTGTCCTTGCTGAGCGCGCGGTGTGAGAATTTTATCGACGTGACCTATCTGCGGCAGGGGCTGCACGACACCCCCGCCTTTCTCGCGGAGACGCTGCAAAAGGAGATCGACAGGATCGACGCTGGCGAGGATTTGTATACGTTCAATTCCTATTATTCCGACCGCGATTTCGACGCGATCCTTTTGGGGTATGGGTTGTGCTCCAACGGCACGGTGGGCCTGCACTCGAGCAGATATCCGCTGGTCATCCCGCGTGCGCACGATTGCATCACCCTGTTTCTCGGCGGCAAGGAGCGGTACAAGGAATATTTCGACGCGCATAGCGGCACCTATTGGTACAACGCTTCGTGGATCGAAAACGCGGGTACGCCTTCTGAGGAAACCGAGCGGGATATGCTCGGGGTCTATACGGAAAAATACGGCGAGGAAAACGCGGAGTTTCTATTGTATACGGAGTTGACAGGCAACTACAACCGCTGTACATACGTAAAATGGGACGAGCTCGATTTTCCGCAGTATGAGGAATACACAAAGCGCGCGGCACAGCATTACGGCTGGGAATACGATTGCGTTGCGGGAAACAAGTGCCTGATGGAAGATTTTTTGAACGGAAACTGGGAGGAGGACAAATTCCTCGTGGTGCCGCCCGGCAAACGGATCGTGGCGGACTATCTTGACGGGAGCAAAATACTTGGTGTGGAATAAGACGGAAGAATAAAAAAATCTGTGCGGTGGCAATATTTTTGTTGACACCTTGTTTTTGTTGTGATAATATAGTAAACTGCATTAGCATAGTTGTACTGTGGTGAATTGTCCCCTTTGATCGAGCAAAAAACGCCTCTTTAAAAGGCTTTTCGGCAAAACACGAAACAGTGCGGGCGAATGCATCAAGTGTGAATAATCAATTTGAATATAGGAGTTGTTGTTTAGTATGCATGAAGTTAAGTTTGGAACGAATAAGAGAATGAGCTTTTCCAAGATCAAAGAAGTTCTTGACATGCCGGACTTAATCGAAATCCAGAAAAACTCTTACGATCGGTTTTTGGCGGAGGGACTTGGAGATGTGCTAAAGGACATCTCCCCCATTACGGACTATTCCGAAAACCTCGTGCTGGAGTTTGTAGACTACCACATTTCTGAAACGCCGAAATACGACGTGGAAGAATGCAAGGAACGCGACGTGAATTATGCGGCTCCCTTAAAGGTGCAGGTTCGTCTCTTAAACAAGGAAACGGGCGAGGTCAAGGAGCAGGAAGTGTTCATGGGCGACTTCCCGCTGATGACGGAAAAGGGTACCTTTATTATCAATGGCGCGGAGCGCGTCATCGTTTCGCAGCTCGTTCGTTCCCCCGGCGTCTACTATGGTGCGGTGAAGGACAAGACGGGCAAGGATTTGTACAGCTCGACCGTGATCCCGAACAGGGGCGCGTGGCTGGAATATGAAACGGATTCCAACGATTGCATGTATATCCGCGTAGACCGCACGAGAAAGCTTCCCGTGACGGTTTTCCTGCGTGCGATGGGGCTTTCGACGGATACGGACTTAAGGGAATATTTCGGCGACGATATCAACATTGAAGCGACGCTCAAAAAGGACAATACCTCCGTGAAGGAGGAGGGGCTTTTGGAAATCTATAAGCGCCTGCGTCCGGGCGAGCCGCCAACGGTGGAAAGCGCCAACATTTTGCTCGGCTCACTGTTTTTTGACAACAAGCGCTACGATCTTGCGCGCGTGGGCCGCTATAAATTCAATAAGAAGCTTGCGATCTCGGAGCGCATCGTGGATCAGGTTGCGGCTGCAAACGTCGTCAACGAGGACACGGGCGAGCTGCTTGCCGCTGCGGGCGACGTGATCACGCATAAAATGGCGGTCGCGATCGAAAACGCGGGCATTTCCCACGTCGATCTTTCGATGGGTGAAGAAGTGGCGCGCGTACACGGCAACCGCTTTGTGGACGCTGCCGCGCATCTTGATTTCAAACCGATCGAAGCGGGCATCAATGAAAAGGTCTATTACCCTGCTTTGAGAGAAATCCTCGACGAGTGCGGGACCGACAAGAAAAAGCTGAAGGAAACGCTGCAGGAAAGCCTTTCCATTCTGATCCCAAAGCACATCATCATCGACGACATGTTTGCCTCGGTGAGCTACTTCCTGGGGCTGAAATACGGCCTTGGCGTGACGGACGACATCGACCATCTCGGCAATCGTCGTCTTAGGAGCGTGGGCGAACTGCTTCAAAACCAGATCCGCGTAGGTCTGACGAGGCTCGAGCGTGTTGTGCGCGAGAGAATGTCCATTCAGGATATGGATGTGGCAACGCCCTCCAACCTGATCAACATTCGTCCGGTGACGGCTTCCATTAAGGAGTTCTTTGGTTCCTCGCAGCTTTCGCAGTTCATGGACCAGACGAACCCGCTTGCGGAGCTGACGCACAAGAGAAGGCTGTCGGCGCTGGGGCCGGGTGGTCTCAACCGCGACCGTGCGAGCTTTGACGTGCGCGACGTGCATCATTCGCACTACGGACGCATGTGCCCCATCGAAACGCCCGAAGGTCCGAACATCGGCCTGATCGGTTCGCTTTCGACTTACGCGCGCATCAATGAATATGGGTTTATCGAAACGCCTTTCCGCATCATCGACAAGAAAAAAGGCCGCGTGACGGAAAAGGTGCAGTATATGACTGCCGACGAGGAGGAAGATCTTATCGTCGCTCAGGCGAACGAGCCGCTTGCAGACGACGGTCTATTTGTACGCGAGCGCGTTATGTGCCGCGTGCGCGACCAGATCGTTGAGGTGTCGAGAAACGAGGTCGACCTGATGGACGTTTCTCCCAAACAGCTCGTTTCGGTGGCGACGTCGTTGATCCCCTTCCTGGAAAACGACGACGCGAACCGCGCGCTGATGGGCTCGAACATGCAGAGGCAGGCAGTGCCGCTGCTGATTCCCGAAGCGCCCGTCGTGGGCACGGGTATGGAATATAAGGCGGCATACGATTCCGGCGTGCTCTCAATTTCCAAAAAGAGCGGCGTTGTGAAAAGCGTAGACGCGAAAAAGATCGTGATCTCAAATGACGACGGGACTCAGTCGGAATTCCGGCTGATCAAGTTTGCGCGTTCCAACCAGGGGACGTGCATCAACCAGCTGCCCATCGTATATGAAGGACAGAAAATTGAGGCAGGACAGGTGCTGGCCGACGGACCTTCGACCGAGGACGGCGAGCTTGGACTCGGAAAGAACGTTCTCATCGGCTTTATGACGTGGGAAGGTTACAACTACGAGGACGCGATGCTTCTCTCGGAGCGCCTCGTGAAGGACGACGTATTCACCTCCATGCATGTGGCGGAATATGAAGCGGAAGCGCGCGACACAAAGCTCGGGCCGGAGGAAATCACGCGTGACATCCCCAATGTGGGTGAGGATGCGTTAAAAGACCTCGATTCACGCGGCATCATCCGCATCGGTGCGGAGGTCAGAAGCGGCGACATCCTTGTCGGGAAGGTGACGCCCAAGGGCGAAACCGAGCTGACGGCAGAGGAACGCCTGCTGCGTGCGATCTTCGGCGAAAAGGCACGCGAGGTGCGCGACACCTCTCTCAGAGTGCCGCACGGTGAAGGCGGCGTGGTCGTGGACGTGAAGATATTTACGCGTGAAAACAAGGATGAACTCACGGCGGGCGTCAATAAGCTCGTCCGCGTATACATCGCCCAGAAGCGTAAGATTTCCGTAGGCGACAAGATGGCGGGACGACACGGCAACAAGGGCGTTATCTCACGCATCCTGCCGATGGAAGACATGCCCTTCCTGCCGGATGGGCGGCCGCTCGACATCGTACTCAATCCGCTGGGCGTACCTTCGCGTATGAACATCGGTCAGGTGCTGGAGGTTCATCTCGGCATGGCGGCAAGGGCGCTCGGCTTTGACGTGGCCACGCCGGTATTCGACGGCGCGACAGAGGAGGACATCGAAGAGCTGCTTGCACAGAGCGGGCTTTCGCCGGACGGCAAAACGGTGCTTTATGACGGACGCAGCGGTGAACCGTTTGAAAACCGCGTGACCGTAGGATATATGTACATTCTGAAGCTGCATCATCTGGTGGACGACAAGATTCACGCGCGTTCCACAGGGCCTTACTCCCTCGTTACGCAGCAGCCTCTGGGCGGCAAAGCACAGTTTGGCGGACAGCGTTTCGGCGAGATGGAGGTGTGGGCGCTGGAGGCATACGGCGCGTCGAACACCCTGCAGGAGATTTTGACGGTGAAATCGGATGACGTGGTCGGGCGTGTAAAAACGTACGAGGCGATCGTCAAGGGCGAAAACATTCCGGAGCCGGGTGTGCCCGAGTCGTTCAAGGTTTTGATCAAGGAAATGCAGAGCCTTGGGCTGGACATTAAGGTGCTTTCCGAGGATCGCGGCGAAATCACCATCAAGGAATCGGACGACGACGACGGCATGGCGATCGATATCAACATTGCCGGCGCGGAAGACCTGCCGAACGACGATGAGGAATTTGACGCGGGCGATATGGTCATCGAAGATATTGACGATCTTTCGATGGACGAGCTTGATCTGCCGGATATCGAGGAGCTTTCGGACGAAGACATCGATTTTGACGATTTCAGCGACGATGTGATCGACGATTTGGAAGACGATATCGACATCAGCGAGGACCTGAACATCGACACCAAGGGAATGGACGATTCTGATGACGAGATGTAAGGGCGCGCTGCGCAGCGATAAAAGGTTTATAAATTTTTTTGAGATAGCAGAGAGGAGTGGAGTTACCTTTGTTTGAACTCAATACATTTGATTCGATACAGATCGGTTTGGCATCTCCGGAAAAAATTCGCGAGTGGAGTAGGGGCGAGGTCAAAAAGCCGGAAACAATCAACTACCGCACATTGAAGCCGGAGAAGGACGGACTGTTCTGCGAACGCATTTTCGGGCCCACAAAGGACTGGGAGTGCCATTGCGGAAGATATAAGCGCATCCGCTATAAAGGGATCGTATGTGAAAAATGCGGCGTCGAGGTGACGCGCGCAAAGGTGCGCCGCGAGCGCATGGGTCACATCGAGCTTGCCGCTCCGGTTTCGCATATCTGGTATTTTAAAGGCATCCCGTCGCGTATGGGACTGCTGCTCGACATGTCTCCGCGTTCGCTTGAAAAGGTGCTCTACTTCGCGGCGTTCGTCGTGACTGATCCCGGCGAAACGGGGCTTGAATACAAGCAGCTTCTGACGGACAAGGAATACCGCGAGGCGCAGGCCAAGTTTGGCGACGAGGCCTTTGAAGCGGGTATGGGCGCGGAAGCGGTCAAGATCCTTTTGAAGAAGGTAGACCTCGAGGCTTCTGCGCAGGAGCTGCGCGAAGAGCTGAAGACATCGACGGGCCAAAAGCGCATCCGCGCGATCAAGCGGCTCGAGGTGGTAGAGGCGTTCCGCCAGTCCGGCAACAAGCCGGAATGGATCATCATGGACGTGGTACCGGTGATCCCGCCTGAGCTTCGCCCGATGGTGCAGCTTGACGGCGGGCGTTTTGCGACGTCCGATTTGAATGACTTATACCGCCGCGTGATCAACCGCAACAACCGTCTTAATAGGCTGCTGCAGCTGCGCGCGCCGGACATCATTGTCAGAAATGAAAAGCGTATGCTGCAGGAAGCGGTGGACGCATTGATCGATAACGGCAGGCGTGGACGCCCTGTAACGGGCCCGGGCAACCGTCCGTTAAAGTCACTGTCCGACATGCTGCGCGGCAAGCAGGGGCGTTTCAGACAGAACCTGCTCGGCAAGCGCGTCGATTATTCCGGTCGAAGCGTTATCGTTGTCGGCCCGGAATTGAAGATGTATCAGTGCGGTCTTCCCAAGGAAATGGCGCTCGAGCTCTTCAAGCCGTTTGTGATGAAGAAGCTTGTGGAAGAGGGCTTTGCCCACAACATCAAGTCCGCAAAGCGTATGGTGGAAAAGATCCGTCCCGAAGTGTGGGATGTTCTGGAAGAAGTGATCAAAGGACATCCGGTGCTCCTCAACCGCGCCCCTACACTGCACAGGCTGGGCATTCAGGCGTTTGAGCCGATCCTCGTCGAAGGACGTGCGATCAAGCTGCATCCGCTTGCGTGTACGGCATACAACGCGGACTTTGACGGCGACCAGATGGCCGTACACGTTCCGCTCTCAGTGGAAGCGCAGAGCGAGGCGCGGTTCCTGATGCTTGCGGCGAACAATATTTTGAAGCCGCAGGACGGAAAACCCGTCGTTTCGCCCACGCAGGACATGGTCATCGGTTCATACTATCTGACCATCCACCGCGAAGGCGCGAAGGGCGAAGGGAGTATCTTTGCTTCGCCGGACGAGGCGATCCTCGCATATAACACGGGCAACATCGACCTTCAGGCGATGGTGAAGATCCGTGTGACAAAAGAAGTGAACGGGGAAATGAAGACGGGCATCATCGAAACCACGACGGGCCGCATCATTTTCAATCAGGCGATCCCGCAGGACCTTGGGTTCATCGACCGTTCGCTGCCAGAAAACGAACTCAAATTTGAGGTCGACCGGCTGATCGACAAGAAACAGCTCGGCAAGCTCGTAGACCTGTGCTTCGCAAAGCTCGGGCCGACGAAGACCTCTTACGTACTGGACGCGATCAAGAAGCAGGGCTTCCATTATTCGACGATCGGCGCCATCACGGTATCCGTTTCGGATATCAAGATTCCGCCGGCAAAGAAGAAGCTGCTTGCGGAGGCGGAAGACCGCGTGCTGGTGATTGAAAAGCAGTATAAGCGCGGGCTTCTGACTGAAAAAGAAAAGAAAGACAACGCCGTCAGGGTGTGGGAAGAAACCACAAACAAGGTGACGGACGCGCTGATGAAGAGCCTCGATCCGTTCAACCCCATCTATATGATGGCGAACTCCGGGGCGCGTGGTTCTACCAACCAGATTCGTCAGTTGGCCGGTATGCGCGGACTGATGGCGGACCCGAATGGTGAGATCATCGAGATACCGATTCGTGCGAACTTCCGTGAAGGGCTGACCGTTCTGGAGTACTTCATTTCCTCGCACGGCGCGCGGAAGGGTCTTGCGGATACGGCATTGAGAACGGCCGACTCCGGTTACCTGACGCGCCGTCTGGTGGATGTATCGCACAATGTGATCATCCGTGAGGTGGATTGCTTCGAGAACCTGGGTGAGCAGACGCAGGGCGTACCGATCAGGAAGCTGACGAATTCCAACGGCAAGGAGATCATCGAGCCTCTTGCGGACCGGATACGCGGACGTTATACTGCGCAGGCGGTCATCGACAAGGATGGCAACGAGCTTCTTGGTGCGAACCAGATGATTACGGGCGAGATTGCGGACCGGATCGAAAAAGCGGGCGTTGAAGAAGTCTACATCCGCACAGTGTTTACCTGTAAGAGTGAACACGGCGTATGCGCGAAGTGCTACGGCGCGAACATGGCGACGGGCAATCTGGTGGACATCGGTGAAGCGGTCGGCGTTATCGCGGCACAGTCCATCGGTGAACCGGGTACGCAGCTGACGATGAGAACGTTCCATACCGGCGGTGTTGCCGGCGGCGATATCACGCAGGGTCTCCCGCGTGTCGAGGAATTGTTTGAGGCGAGAAAGCCGCGCGGTTTGGCGGTCATTTCCGAGATTGCGGGCGTGGTGACCATCAACGATACGCGCAAAAAGCGTGAGATCACGGTGGCAAACGATACGGGCGAGGCGAAGACGTACCTCATTCCATATGGTTCGCGCGTAACAGTGGAGGACGGACAGGCGATCGAGGCGGGTGACGAGCTTACAGAGGGCTCCATCAACCCGAACGACATTCTGAAAATCAAGGGCGTGAAGGGCGTACAGGAATACCTGCTGAAGGAAGTCCAGATGGTTTACCGGATGCAGGGCGTTGAGATTTCCGATAAGCATCTGGAGATCATCGTGCGCTGCATGCTCAAGAAGTGCAAGATCGAGGATGCGGGCGATACGTCGATGCTTCCGGGTGAATTGGTGGACATCTTCCTCTTCGATAAGGAGAATGAGAAGATGATCCGTGACGGCAAGGAGCCGGCGACCGCGTCGCGTGTGCTGCTTGGTATCACCAAGGCGTCGCTCTCAACGAACAGCTTCCTGTCGGCGGCCTCCTTCCAGGAGACGACGAGGGTACTGACCGAGGCGGCCATCAAGGGCAAGGTCGATCCGCTGCTCGGCCTCAAAGAGAACATCATCATCGGAAAGCTGATCCCGGCGGGTACGGGCATGAAGCGCTACAAGAACATCGATGTGATCTCCAATGTGGTAAACGAGGACATCGCGGTCCAAATCGACGCGGACATCTCGGACATCGAAATTTAAGAACAGGTACTTTGGCGGGTGGAGGCGGTTTGCTTCCACCCGTTTTTACAGCTCTGATAGGGAGCGGGAGGACTGCATGAGCAACACAAACAACGACTATGGATATGATCCGAAGAAAAACTGCCCGATCGCGGACAGTGAGCTGTGCGACTGGCTGGGCAAAAAGGGATGCAGGGACTGCTATGTCGGCGGCCTGAAATCGCAGGAACAGAAGGAAAAGGCGCTTGCACACTGGAAGGTGACGCTTTCCTATCTGCCCGACAACATCGACGATCTGCACCTGAGCGACGAATGCCAGTTTTGCAAGGAGGAGCCGCCGGAGCAAGCGACGGGTTATGCGACCTTTGAGATGGCGCATCCCGAGCCGTATTCGGAAAAGGGAATGATCCTCGGGCTGGGCAAGAAGGTGCGTACGCCGGTAGGCTCACTTGTGACGATACAGGCCTCCATTGGCGACAAATGCAAAAAGGATCTGCGCCTGGCGGACATTTTGCAGATCGGCACGCTGCTCGTGTTTTTGGTCGCATCGTTTGTGCTGCTGACCATCCCGCAGATCGGCGCTGCGATGGCAAACTGGCAGGCGTTCATGCCGTATGTGTTCATCATACTCATGGTGCTGGCGGGGTACTTTCTGGGGAAAAATCTTGCGCAAAACCAGATCAAGAAGGCACGCAAACGCGCGCGCATCGATCTTACGGAAATACAGCTTGTCAAGCAAATGCTGAATCTTGGATGGTTTTTCTTCAACACGGGCAACGACGGAGTGCCCAAGGTGTTCTTCCACAAGCAGAAGCAGTATGAGTACTTAAAAAGACCGTGCTGTGAGGAAGCGGAAGAAGAGGAAACGCTTGACAATATCAACATCTGAGTGATATTATATTTAGGCGTGCTTTTTTACGTTTTTTTGAGGAAGGACATATGATCGAAGAACTGAAAAACGCCGCAAACAAGGTGGTTGGGCTAAAGCAGCTGCTGCGCGGCCTGGAGGCGGACGAGATCGGCGCGGTCTATATCGCGGACGATGCGGACGATGCCTTAAAGGAGCGCATCATGGAGGCCATCGGCGGCAAAGAGATCCACGTGATTTATGTGGAAACGATGCGTTTACTCGGTACGGAGTGCGGCATCGATGTGGGCGCGGCATGCGCCGGGATTCTAAAAAACTAATTCTCTACAGGGTTGCTGAGGATTTTAAACAATAGAATGATACTTGAAACAGAAGAAAGGAAGGTGCGTGTATGCCTACCATTAACCAATTGGTAAAACACGGCAGAAAAACTCAGGCCAGCAAATCGAATTCGCCTATATTGAAACAGTCCCCCCAGAAGAGAGGCGTGTGCCTCGCTGTGAGGACGATGACACCGAAAAAGCCGAACTCCGCGCTTCGCAAGATCGCCAGGGTGCGTCTTGTAAACGGCATGGAAGGTACTGCCTACATTCCGGGCATCGGTCACAATTTGCAGGAGCATAGCGTTGTCCTCATCAGAGGCGGCAGAGTCAAAGACCTGCCCGGCGTAAGATACCATATCGTACGCGGCGCTCTGGATACTGCCGGCGTTGCGGACAGGAAACAGGCTAGGTCGCGTTATGGCGCGAAAATGCCCAAAAAGTAAAAAGCACTCAGATTCGCGTCTTTTGAATTTTCCGGCGGCACGCGCAGACCGCAATGAACGATTTGTTCTATTGCGCCCTGCTTGCCCTTGAAAAATTCAAAACCCATCGAATCGTGAGCACTTTTTAAGGCAGCGTTTTTGCTGCTGTCGGGATTGTTAATTTATGACTATTTATCGATAATAAGGAGGGCTTTTCAATGCCTAGACGTGGTGGAGTTCCGAAGCGTGAGGTAATTGCGGATCCTATGTATCACAGCACAGTCGTGACCAAGCTGATCAACCAGATCATGGTGGACGGTAAGAGGGGAACGGCACAGCGGATTTGCTATGACGCTTTTGAAATAATCAAAGAAAAGACAGGACAGGAAGCGATCGACGTATTCAATTCCTGCATGGAAAACGTGATGCCCGTTCTCGAAGTAAAAGCGAGACGCGTGGGCGGCGCGACCTATCAGGTTCCGATGGAGGTTCGTCCAGAACGCCGTCAGACCCTTGCGATCCGCTGGCTGGCGCTGTTCTCGAATAAGCGCGGCGAGCGCACGATGCGTGAGCGCCTCGCGGGCGAGATCATGGACGCCGCAAACAGTGCCGGAGCGAGCGTGAAGAAGAAAGAGGATATGCACAAGATGGCGGAAGCGAACAAGGCGTTCGCGCACTATCGTTGGTAAGCATATTTTAAAAATTCTACAGCACGTTAAGGAAGCGGTTTTGAGGGCGTTGTGCCCTTAAAACCGCGACCTGTTATTTGTGCGAACACGCGGGAGCGTGTGTCGGGATGTGAGTGGATTTGCGACTGTTTGCAAACTGATCAATAATTGGTAAACAGACCGTAAAGCTTGTGTAAAGAGCATGGCGGGACACGCGCAAAAAAGCTATACTATAATATGTATGTAAACAACAAGATTTTAAATAGGTTTTTATCGAATGGAAAGGAGATACAATGTCAGGAAAATTTCCGCTTGAAAAAGTAAGAAACATCGGTATCATGGCGCATATCGACGCGGGCAAGACGACGGCGACGGAGCGTATCCTGTTTTACACGGGACGCACGTACAAAATCGGCGACACCCACGACGGAAACGCGGTTATGGACTGGATGGAACAGGAGCAGGAACGTGGTATCACGATCACGTCCGCGGCGACCACGACGCAGTGGGAGGGTCATCAGATCAACATCATCGACACGCCCGGACACGTGGACTTCACCGTGGAGGTGGAACGTTCGCTGCGCGTTTTGGACGGTGCTGTCGCGGTATTCTGCGCGAAGGGCGGTGTGGAACCGCAGTCTGAAACGGTATGGAGGCAAGCAGAGGGCTATGGCGTTCCGCGCATGGCTTTTGTCAATAAAATGGACATCATGGGCGCGGATTTCTACAACGTTGTCGACATGATCAGCGAGAGACTGGGCGCAAACCCGGTGCCGCTTCAACTGCCCATTGGCGTAGAGGATACCTTCTCCGGCATCGTAGACCTTGTGGAAATGAAGGCGATCACCTATCCGATGGATGATCCGACCGGACAGCAGTTCACGGAAGGCGAAATTCCTGCTGATATGAAGGAGATCGCGGATGATTACCGCGAGAAGCTCATCGAGGCGGTTGCGGACCATGACGAGACGATCATGGAAAAATATTTTGCGGGCGAAGACATCAGTAAGGAAGAAATCATCAAGGTGCTGCGCAAAGGAACCATCGCGGGTTCGATCATTCCGGTATGCTGCGGAAGCGCGTACCGCAACAAGGGCGTACAGCCGCTGCTCGACAAGATCGTGGAGCTGATGCCGTCGCCAATCGACGTTCCCCCCATCAAGGGTATCAAGCCGGGTACGGATGAAGAGATCGAGCGTCCCTCCGACGTAAACGGACCGTTTGCGGCGCTGGCGTTCAAGATCATGGCGGACCCGTTTGTGGGCAAGCTTGCGTTCTTCCGCGTTTATTCGGGGAAGCTGCGGAGCGGTTCTTATGTGCTGAATTCCACAAAGGGCAAGCGCGAGAGGATCGGACGTATCCTGCGTATGCACGCGAACCATCGTGAAGAGGTGGATGAGGTCGAAGCGGGCGATATCGCTGCGGCGGTCGGCTTTAAGGATGTGGGAACGGGCGACACGCTGTGCGACGACAAGCAGCAGATCATCCTCGAAAACATGGTGTTCCCCGACCCGGTTATCCAGGTTGCGATCGAGCCGAAAACAAAGGCCGGTCAGGAAAAGATGTCCACCGCTTTGCAGAAGCTGGCGGAGGAAGACCCGACCTTCCGTGCCTACACAGACGAGGAAACGGGCCAGACGATCATCGCGGGTATGGGTGAGCTCCATCTGGAGATCATCGTAGACCGCATGCTGCGCGAGTTCAAGGTGGAGGCTTCGGTGGGTAAGCCGCAGGTTGCTTACAGAGAAACCATGACCAAGCCGGTCGACGTGGAAGGCAAGTATGTGCGCCAGTCGGGCGGTAAAGGTCAGTATGGTCATTGTAAAATCCATGTGGAGCCGCAGGAGCCCGGTGCGGGTTACCTGTTCGAGAGCAAGATCGTCGGCGGATCGATTCCGAAGGAATACATCCCGTCCATCGACAACGGTATCCAGGAGGCTGCGAAAAGCGGTCTTGTGGGCGGCTACGAGGTGGTGGACTTCAAGGTCACGCTGCTTGACGGTTCGTATCACGAAGTCGACTCTTCAGAAATGGCGTTTAAGATCGCCGGCTCCATGGCCATCAAGGAAGCGTTCGCAAAGGGCGGAAGTATCCTGTTAGAGCCTGTTATGAAGGTTGAAGTCGTTGTGCCGGAGGATTATCTTGGCGACGTAATGGGCAATGTGAACTCCCGTCGCGGACGCATTGAGGGAACCGAGGCGCGCGGTGGCGGACAGATCATCCGTGCGATGGTGCCGCTTTCCGAGATGTTCGGCTATGCGACGGATCTTCGTTCCAGAACGCAGGGCCGCGGTCAGTTCACGATGCAGTTTGACCATTATGAACCGGTGCCGAAGAGCATGATTGAGAAGATCACGGGCGAAAAGAAATAAAAAAGTAGCGCGAAAGAAGCAATCGGCGGCAGAGAAGCCGCCGGAAACGAAAATAAAAAGAATTTTTTAAGGAGAATAAGCAAATGGCAAAGGGTAAGTTTGAAAGAACGAAACCGCATGTAAACATCGGAA
>CAYTKQ010000008.1:0-121894 GCA_964438705.1 uncultured Christensenella sp.
TGGGTTTTCGTTTCGCACGTTTCCGTGCTCAACGGGCTAAAGCCCCGTACAAAAATACGGCGGTTGCAAACAACCGCCGTATTTCGACCTTTATGCCAACATCTGATACAAAGCGATGTACTCCCTTGCCGACTTATCAAAGCTGTTGTCAACCGCCATGGCCGAAGCCATAAGTTTTGCCAGATTGCCCTTATCCTGATACACCGTCAACGCAAACCATATTGCGTTGAGCATATCGTGCGCATTATAGTTTGCAAAGGAAAATCCTGTCCCTTCCTGCGTATAGATATTATACGGGACCACCGTATCCTTAAGGCCTCCCGTCTCCCGAACAATGGGAAGCGTACCGTAGCGCTGCGCGATCATCTGCGATATCCCGCATGGCTCAAACATAGAGGGCATTAGGAAAAAGTCACTCCCGGCGTAGATCCGGTGCGCCAACTCGTCGCTGTATCCAAGGCAGATCGCCGTCTTTTCTGGATACTTCCCGGCAATATATTTGAAGAAGCTTTCATACTGCTCATCCCCGCTTCCCAAAAGAACAAACGCAATGTTCTCATAAAGAAGCTCCTCTAGCACGGCGCGCACGAGATCCAGCCCCTTTTGCTCCGTCATACGGGTCACCATGCCGATTAGGGGCACGCTTGGCTTCGCGCCAATATCGAGCTCCTTCATCAGCTCTTCCTTGTCATAATATTTCCCTGAAAGATCGTCTGCCATGAACGGGCATTTCAGATGCCGATCCTTCTCTGGGTCATATTCTTCCAGATCGATCCCGTTGACGATGCCCACAAGATCGTCTCGACGTGCATAAAGCACGCCCTCCAGCCCGCGTCCATAATACGAATCGAGTATCTCCTGCGCATAGGTCGGGCTGACCGTTGTGATCTTGTCCGCAAACAGCAGACCTGCCTTCATCATGTTCGCGCTTCCATACGCCTCCAAGTATTCCGCCGTCAAATACATATCCGGCACGCTAAGGATGTCCTTGGCCAACTGAAAGGACATTTGCCCCTGATACTGGAGATTGTGGATCGTCAGCACCGTCTTCGCCTTGCCCTGCGGCTTGTCTGCATACTGCGTTTTCAGCAAAAACGGGATCATCGCAGTGTGCCAGTCGTTTGCGTGAATGACATCCGGTTCAAAGTCGAGAAATGGGATGGCTTCGAGCACCGCACGGCAAAAATACGCATATTGCTCCGCTTCCGCCTCGCCGCCCTTGTAGATGCACCATCCAAAATAGTATTCGTTGTCGACAAAATAGAATCGCACACCCTCATACTCCATCGTCTCGATGCCAAGGTACAGGTTGCGCCAGCCTACCTGAAGATTCATTGTGGCAAGCACTTGAAGCTTGTCGCCATACTTTTCACGCACTTCCTTGTGCAGCGGCATCATGACGCGCGCATCAATCCCCTGCTTTACAAGCGCCTTGGGAAGTGTGCCGATCACATCCGCAAGCCCCCCCGTCTTTGCAAAGGGCGTAGCCTCCGCCCCAGTGATCAACACTTTGAGTTTGCTCATACGATCGCCCCCTTGCGGATGATGACGGGAAATACCTCATCTCCGATCAACCGCCGTCCCTGACGGATGTTGACCGATTTATCGAGAATCACATATTCCAGATCGGAATTGTTGTAGACCTCGCTGTTTTGCATAATAATGCTGTTTTTGATCTTTGTTCCCTTCCCGACATAAACGCCGCGGAACAGGATGCTGTTTTCCACTTCCCCCTCTATGATGCAGCCGTTCGCCACAAGGGAGTTTTTCACGTTTGAAGTCTTTGCGTATTTCGCGGGGACCTCATCCTTGATCTTCGTGTATATCTGGTTGTCGCTGTAAAACAGACTCTGCTGCACGGCCGGATCAAGAAAATCCATATTCAGCTTGTAATACGACGCGACGGAATGCAACCGCCCCACATATCCCTTGTGCTCATAGCCGTTGATCTTGATGCGATTCAAATTTCCCATCAGCAGATCGCTCACAAGGTTATATTTGCCGCGCGACATGCAGTCCTCCACCAGATACTCCAACAGGTCCTTACGCATCACATAGGTGTCCATGCCCACTTTCTTGGAATCGCTCGCCATGGAATTGATCTCAAGGTCCACGACGCGGTTGTCACCATTCAAATGCAGGCGCACGTCGTTGTACCGCTCTCCTCTGAAGAAATCCTCTTCCTCTTCGTTGTAAAGCATCGTAATATCTGCGCCGCTGTCACGATGATATTCCACCATGTCGTCAAAGGTGCAGTTGAAAATGGTATACGAGCCCGAGAGGATGCAATATTGCTGCTTAGAACGGCTGATGTAGCCCATTACGCCCTTGATCGCGTCGATCAATCCTCGATAGGTTCCCGTGTTGTCCGCGCTTGAAAAGGGCGGAAGGATAAACAGACCGTCGTTTTTGCGCGAAAGATCCCATTCCTTGCCCGAACCGAGATGATCCATCAGCGAGTGATAGGAGCGCTGCGCGATCACGCCGACGTTTCTAAGGCCTGAGTTCACCATATTGGAAAGGATAAAATCGATTGCCCGGTATCTGCCCCCCACGGGCAGCGCGCCCACTGTGCGCAGATAAACCAGCTCGCGCAGATTGATATTCTGTTCTCCAGCATAAATCAAACCAAATGTATTTCTTAACATAACTCAAACACCTCCCGCCGTTTTTTTAATGACTCGTTTGGCGGGCACGCTCTCTCCTGCCCCAACGCTTGCGCCCTCGCGGATCACGGCCTTGCTCCCAATAACGGCGATTTCTCCCTTGCCGCCGATACAAGCGCCCTTCTCAACGATCACTTCTTCGTCAACGATGCTCTTTAAGACTTTTCCCTTTTCGCAGATCACCGTATCCTGCATAATGATACTGTCCCGCACGATCGCGCCTTTTTCCACTGTCACGCCCGCAGAAATCACGCTGTTTTCCACCGTCCCATAAATATAGCAGCCCTCTGAAATAAGCGAATTCGCTATTTTGGCCCCTCTGTCCACGAAATGCGGCGGCTTGTTTGGGTTGCGCGAGAAGATACGCCACGGTTCATCGTAAAGGTTGAGGCCCGGGCTGTCGGAAAGAAGCTCCATATTTGCTTCCCACAGGGAATCGATGGTTCCCACGTCCTTCCAGTAGCCCTTATAGGGATACGCAAACATGTGCTCTCCGTTTTCCAGCATTTTGGGGATGATGTTCTTCCCAAAATCATTGCTCGATTTTTCATCCTTGGAATCCTCGAGCAAATATTCCCTGACCTTCGCCCAGTTGAACACATATACGCCCATAGACGCCATATTACTCTTCGGCTTTTTGGGCTTTTCTTCAAATTCCTCGATGCGCAGGTCCTTATCCGTGTTCATGATTCCAAAGCGGGACGCTTCCTCCATTGAGACCTCGATCACCGCGATGGTCGCATCGGCTTGGTTATCCTCATGCGCCTCGATCATCTGACTGTAATCCATCTTATAGATGTGATCGCCGGAAAGCACAAGGATATAGTCCGGGTTATAGCGCTCGATAAAATAGATATTCTGATAGATCGCGTTTGCAGTCCCCGAATACCACTCCCCGCGTTCCCCCTTTACATAGGGAGGCAGCACAAACGCCCCGCCCGTGATCCCGTCAAGGTCCCACGGTGCGCCCGTGCCGATATACGCGTTCAGCTCAAGCGGTTCATACTGCGTGAGCACGCCCACCGTATCGATGCCCGAGTGGATGCAGTTGGAAAGCGGGAAATCGATGATACGATATTTGCCGCCATAGGTCACCGCCGGCTTGGCCCGATGCTTTGTCAATACGCCAAGGCGGCTGCCCTGCCCTCCCGCGAGCAGCATTGCTACACATTTCTTCTTCTTGATCATTTTGTTCCATCCCCTTTATCTGTTCGACGTATAAATCTATAGTAAGCCGCGCCCAAGGGCGGCAGCGTCATCACGGCGCTGTGTCCCATTCCGTTGCACCCTTTTGGCTGCGTGCTGATCTCGCTTGCGGGTATGACGCCCGATCCGCCATACTGTTCCTCATCGCTTGACAACAGCAAGTGAAGGGTTCCCTCCTCCGGCAGCGCGACCCAATAATCCTCCCGCACGATCGGCGTAAAGTTGACGACACAGATGATCACTTCATCCCCGCTCATACGCATGAACGCAAACACGCTTCTGTCCGAATCTTCTACATTCAGCCATTTGAAACCATCCCATCCATCGTCGATCTCATAAAGTGCCGGATGGGTCGTGTAAATTGCATTCAGATCCTTCACATAGCGCTGCATACCCGCATGGGAATCGTACTCCAGTAAAAACCAATCGAGCTGTTTTTTGTAATCCCACTCGATGAATTGCGCAAACTCGTCGCCCATAAACATGAGCTTCTTGCCCGGGTGCGCAAACATGAATGCATACAGCGTGCGCAGCGACGCAAACTTCTGCCAGTAATCCCCGAACATCTTATCCACCATCGACTTTTTCCCGTGCACCACCTCGTCGTGCGAATACGCGAGGATATAGTTTTCGGAAAACGCGTAGTACAGCGAAAATGCCATCTTGCTGTGCTCGAACTGGCGAAAAAAATGGTCCATTTGCATGTACGCAAGCGTGTCGTGCATAAACCCCATGTTCCACTTGAACGTGAAGCCGAGTCCGCCGTCATAAGGAGGCTTGGTGATCATTGGGTACGCCGTGCTTTCCTCCGCGATGGTCATGGTGCCCGCATAGCTCGTCAGCACCACGCTGTTCACACGGCGCAGCATTTCAACCGCGTGGTTGTCGATATTCCCACCGTATTCGTTGGGCACATAATACCCGTCCCGCGCATAATCGAGATACAAAATAGAAGTGACCGCATCCACGCGCAGACCGTCCATATGAAATTTTTCCATAAAATACATGGCGTTTGAAACAAGGAAGCTGATAACCTCCGGCCGCCCGTAATTGAAAATCAGCGTACCCCACTGCGGGTGTTCGCGCTGGATAACGTTCTCGTGTTCGTAAAGGTGCGTTCCATCAAATTTTGCAAGCCCGTGCGCATCCTTTGGAAAATGTCCGGGCACCCAGTCCATGATCACGCCAATGCCGCGCGCGTGCATCTTGTCCACAAAATACATAAAATCCTGCGGCGTTCCATAACGCGAGGTGATCGCATAAAATCCCGTCACCTGATAACCCCACGAGCCATCAAAAGGATGCTCCGCAACCGGCATGATCTCCACATGCGTGTAGCCCATGCCGCTCACGTAATCCGCAAGCTCGTCCGCCGCCTCACGAAAACTCGGAAAACGGTATCCTTCTTTGGTGCGCCACGAGCCAATGTGCAGCTCATAAATGGATACCGGGCTTTTCAAAACATTCTTTTTGATGCGCCGTTCGATGTACGCCTCGTCGTGCCATTCATATCCGCCGATATCCCACACTTTGGAGGCGGTGTTCGGCCGCACCTCACTGTGAAACGCAAACGGGTCCGCCTTCATCACAGTGCTTCCGTCGTAACCGTGCACAAAATATTTATAATTTTCTCCGTCCGATAGTCCGGGTATAAACGCGACCCAAACCCCACACTTATAAAGCTCCATGGGGGTTTCCCCGGCTTCCCAGCCGTTGAAATCCCCCACGACGCTCACATTTCTTGCATTCGGTGCCCACACACACAACCGATGCATCTTAAGCTCCGGAATATAGTGACATCCAAAAAACTCGTACGCCTTCTGCGCTTCGCCGATATTGAACAAATAAATATCATGCTCCGGCAAGTAGTTCAGATAAATATCTTTCATCATGCCCACCGCCTTTTTTTCAATATCCTTATTTTTTATACCTGATACATAAACTTCCCGTCTTTGTTCGAAGCCTGATTCAGCTCCGCAGCCTTTTCTTCATAGCCCTCGCGCCCCATCAGCGCAAATGTCGCGATCTTGCCCGCTTCCACGCCCGGCTGGTCAAATGCGTCGATGTCGAGGAATTCTCCCGCGGCCGCAGTCGCCATCTCCAGAAAGAAAAACAGCGCGCCGATCTCGTGTGCGTCCATCTTTGGCAGCGTGATGCGCATATTCATTTTTCCTGCCTGTGTGACGGCGTATTCCGTCGCCCGCATTTCAGAAGCAATCAGCTTATTGATGGTCTGCCCCTGCAAATACGCCGCATCCATCATGTCGATCGGTGCCTGCGGAATTTTGAGCGTCGTATTGAACTGTTCCACATCGATAAACGTGACCACCTTGTCAAACGGCCCCTCGGCATAAAGCTGTATCTGCGAATGCTGATCCGTCACGCCCAGTGCGCGCACGGGGGTCTGTCCCTTGTTGACGACGCTGCCATCGTTTCCGTAGCGCTTTCCAAGCGACTCCGCCCACAACTGCGCATACCATTCCGCCATGTTGAGAAGGCCGTCCGCATATGGCATCATCACAGAAATGTTTGCGCCCATGTCCATCGCGGCACAAAAGAGAAGCGCGTACATATACGCGGGGTTCTCCCACAGGTCCTCTTTTGTACAGGCCTCGTCCATCTCCTTTACCCCGGCGAACAGCATGTCGATGTCGATGTTGAGCACCGCCGCGCTCAGAAGCCCCACCGGGCATAACACGGAAAATCTGCCGCCCACGCCGTCCGGCACGGTGTACGTTTTGAAGCCATACTGATTTGAAATTTTTTTCAATATGCCCGTTGCCTTGTCCGTCGTAAGGATGATGTTGTCCTTGAAATCGTCGCCCAGTTTTTCTTTGAGCTTGGCAAGCACGATCATGAACTGCGACATCGTCTCCACCGTGTTGCCGCTTTTTGTGATCACATGGAAGCACGTTTTTTCCACGTCGATCACGTCAAACAGCGCATTGATGCCATCCGGATCAACGTTGTCCACCACGTAAAAACGCGCGCCGCCGCGCTTTTCGCGCGAGATTTCATTATACTTCAGATGCTTCGTTCCGGTGAACAGCGCCTTAGACCCAAGAGCACTCCCGCCAATTCCCAAAACCACAAAATTTTCAAAGTTTGCGTTGATGCGAGCCGCCTCATTTTTGATATCTGTCACGATCTCAGCCTGATTATAAGGCAGGCTGCGCCACGCCATCGCTTCCTTTTTTGCGCACATGTTTGCGTGCACCTGCACAACCTTCTGCGCAAGCCTCTGTATGTCGCCATCCGCAATACCGTGATCCCCGATATTCTTTTGCAGCATATTGTTAAAGTCAATCTTCATGTTTCATTCCTCCTGTACCTTATTTTAAACCACTGGGGTAAATTTCTTCAGTCGTTCGCTTCCGCCCTGCCGTATATTTCTGTCACAGTTCTCAGCCATTCCTGTTCCTTCTTGCCAAACTGTTCCTTTTTCATACGCCACTTCCAGTTTCCAAGCGCCTTTGACGGATAATTCATACGCGCCTCGTCTCCAAGGTTCAAAATATCCTGCATCGGCATAATTGAAATGTCCGCCACGCTCATCATCGCAAGACGTATCAGCTTGCGCACAGCCTCTTTTTGTGCGGTAGGCCCAATATAGTCAAACAAAAACTTTTTCGTTTCATCGCCCATGGTCTCAAACCAGTGCTGTGTAGTATCGTTGTCGTGCGTGCCCGTATAAACCACGCTGTTGCGCGGATAATTGTGCGGAAGGTATGCGCTGTCCTGCTCGTCAAACGCGAACTGCAGAACCTTGAGCCCCGGAAATCCGCAATAATCGAGAAATCCCCGCACATTATCGTCAATCACACCTAGATCCTCCGCGATGATGGGCGGCATGGGCAGCGCCGTTTTGATCGCGTCAAACAATTTTCCCGCGGGCCCCTTCACCCAAACGCCGTCCTTGGGCGTTCCATTCTTGGGTATTTTGAAATACGCTTCAAAACCGCGAAAATGATCAATGCGCAATACATCGTAAAGCATCAGACTGCGCTGCATGCGCCGCACCCACCACTCATATCCGTGCTCGCGCATATAGTCCCAATCGTAAAGCGGGTTTCCCCAAAGCTGGCCCTCGTCGCAAAAATAGTCGGGCGGCGTTCCCGCCACGCTTCCGTCCTTCACGAAGTATTCGGGATGCGCCCACGCTTCGGCGGAATCCGGCGACACATAGATCGGAATATCCCCGATGATCTGTATGCCCTTTCCATTCACATATTCCTTTAGGGCGAACCACTGCCGCTCGTATAAGAACTGCGTGAATTGCGCGATCTCTATTTCCACTTCATATTTCTGTGTCAACTCGATGATTGCCGCGGGCTCACGCTCCACAACGCACGGATCCCATTCCTGATACGGAAGGTAACCGAAATGCTTTTTTAATACCACAAACAGCGCGTAGTCAAACAACCAGCTTGCATTGTTGAATTTAAATTCCGCAAACTCCTGCGGGTATTTTCTGATCCCCTTCGGATAAGCTTTTCCAAGTATATCGTTTTTTACCCGGAACAACGCATCATAATCGACACGCGCTTCATCCGTTCCGAAGTTGAAATTTTCATAATCGTTTTTTTCAAGAAGGCCATCTTCGCTTAGAAGATCGAAATCAATAAAGTAAGGATTATGGGCAAAGGCGCTCGTGCCCTGATAGGGGCTGTCTCCATATCCGGTGGGCGTGCACGGCAGCACCTGCCAGTATGATTGCTTTGCCTCGCACAGGTCGTCTGCAAAATCATAAGCCGCAGCGCCCAGCGTTCCGATTCCGTAAGGAGATGGCAATGATGATATGTGCAGCAGGACACCGCTTCCCCGTTTCATAGAGTTCTCTCCATTGATTTCATTGCAAAGCAGGAACGCGTCGGCCCAAGATGTAAGGTCTGCTTCTTATTTTCATTATAACTATCTTGTACCAAAATGTATAGCGGTTTTCAAAATTCGTCTCTTTCGTTTATTCTTATCTTCAAAAAAAGAACCCACACCGCAAAGGCGCAGGTCCTTGCCGCTACGCGTCTTTTCCGCAACACTTTTTGTACTTTTTGCCGGAACCGCACGGGCACGGGTCGTTCCGGCCCACCGTCTTTTCGCTCACGGCCTGTTTGGAGGCGCGCCAGTCGCGCGTGATCTCGTCCCTGCGCTCCTCGCTGAGCACCTTATCCCACTGCGGCAGCGTGTAAAGCCACTTCGCCTTTGCCTCGTGCATATTGAAATACAGCTTTTCAAAATCGATGTCCAGCTTGATTTTTGTATCCTCCTCGAGCGTATCGAGGTCGATCTCCTTTTTCAGGCTGGTGTTGATGCCATCAATGAAGCCGCAGAACACGACGGTCTCCATGCCCGCCATCTCCGCAACCTCCTTCACGCTGCCTTCATATGCGACGGAGGTGTCCTCGAGAATCTTCTCATACACTTCCGTTTCCATCGCAAAATAATCATCCCAAAACGCCTGCTGCTGCGCGGGGGTCTGCGCCATCTGCGCAAGCTGTGTCCACTGTTCATATAACGCCATTACATGATCTCCTTCAATTCCTGATCGAGCCGTTTTGCGATCTCCTTGATAAAGCCATGCGTGTTCACGATGGTCTTCTCTCCCTTTTCCCATAAAAGCGCGAGGTCCTTGGTCATCACGCCCTCCTCTATCGTCCTGATCGAGCACAGTTCAAGCGCATCCGCAAATTTCACGAGCGCCTCGTTTGCATCGAGCTCTCCGCGTTTCTTGAGCGCACCCGACCACGCAAAAATCGTTGCCATCGAGTTTGTGGACGTTTCCTCGCCTTCCAGATGCCTGTAATAATGCCGCGTCACCGTTCCGTGCGCAGCCTCATATTCATAATTTCCGTCCGGCGAAACGAGCACGGACGTCATCATCGCAAGGCTGCCGAACGCCGTTGCAACCATGTCGCTCATCACGTCGCCGTCATAGTTCTTGCACGCCCAGATGTATCCGCCCTCGGAACGGATCACGCGCGCGACCGCGTCGTCGATCAGCGTATAGAAATATTCGATGCCCAACGCTTCAAATTTCTCTTTGTATTCATTGTCATATATCTCCTGAAAGATATCTTTGAATGTATGGTCGTAAATTTTGGAGATCGTATCCTTCGTCGCGAACCAGAGGTCCTGCTTCGTGTCGATGGCGTAATTGAAGCAGCTGCGCGCAAAGCTGCCGATGGATTTATCGGTATTGTACATGCCCTGCGCAACGCCCCCGCCCTCATATTCAAACACAGGCAGACGCGTTTCCTTACCCTGCTCCGTAAAAACCATCTCGAATTTCGTTCCCGCCGGAACGCGATATTCCGTGTTGCGGTACACATCGCCATACGCGTGGCGCGCGATGGTGATCGGCTTTTTCCACGTCTTTACCGAAGGCGAAATCCCATCCACAACGATGGGCGCACGGAACACTGTCCCGTCCAAAATCGCGCGGATCGTGCCGTTCGGGCTCTTGTACATTTCCTTTAGCTTGTATTCCTCAACGCGCTGCGCGTTCGGCGTGATGGTAGCGCACTTCACACCTACGCCGTATTTTTTGATCGCGTTTGCCGCGTCATATGTCACCTTATCGTCCGTCTCGTCACGATACGGCAGGCCAAGGTCATAATATTCGGTGTTCAGCTCAATATATGGCAAAAGCAGGTCCTGCTTGATCATATCCCATATGATCCTTGTCATTTCATCCCCGTCCATTTCAACGAGTGGTACCGGCATCTTGATTTTCTGCATGTATGTTTCTCCTCCTTAAAATATGTTCGTTTACAGGGCTTCCATCCCGGGGCCGCGTTCCGTCCACATCACATACGCGTCCTCCCCATTGTTGGAATAATATCGCTTTCTGATCCCATGGATCGTAAAACCACATTTCTTATATAATTTCATCGCGGCCTTGTTGGATACACGCACCTCGAGCGACATCGCCTCCGCACCCTGCTCCTTCGCCGTCCTGTTGAGCTCCTGCATCAGCGTATACGCATATCCCCTGCCGCGGTATGCGGGCAGGATGCATACATTCGTGATATGCGCCTCATCAAAGATGATCCACATGCCGCCATATCCGATGATCTCGCCGTTTCTTTCCACTACAAGGTATACCGTGTTGTCGTTTTCAATGATGTCGTCGTACAGCATCGCGTAAGTCCACGGAAGATCGAAGCTGCTGTTTTCACAATAATGGATATCCTCGAGGTCCTCGCGCAAAGCGCGACGGATCACTACATCGTTTATTGCTCTCAATGCTTTTTCAGCCTTTCCGCCTGGCTCTCCCGCAGATAATGCGGCTCCAGTTCATCATATTCCATCAAATCCCCGCGCCGGCTTTGCCGATCTGCCACCGCGCAAACCGATGCCGCGCGCTGCAGCAAAAACTGCTGGGGCAAAAACAGGCTGTCCGGCCTGCACGTTGTGATCACATCTGCAAAACGCTCCGCCGCATCTCCCACAAAGATCGTCCTGCCCTCCGGCAGCATCTCGCCCAAAAGCTGCGTAAGCGGTACGGCGCATTCGGCGACTGTCGTTTCTCCATTCTGCTTTGCCATCGTATATACCTCACCGCGCCGCGCATCCATCACCGCGCACACCGCAAGCCCCGTCTGTCCGGCGTTTTCAATCAGCGCCTCCAACGTGTTCACCGCCGCAACGGGCTTTCGTGCCGCGTGCGCCATCGCCGCGCATGCCGCCGTGCCGATCCTGATCCCCGTAAACGAACCCGGCCCCGCCGCGCACGCAAACAAATCAATCTCGCCGATCTCACATCCCGCCGCGCGCAATACGCTGTCGATCGCGCTCATAAGCGTTTTGGAATGCTTGAGCCCCGCATCGATGTACAGCTCGCTGAGCAATCTGCCATCCTCGCTCACCGCCGCGCCGAGCGTATTGCCCGTCGTATCGATCCCAAGCACCTTCATGCTTCCACCTCTTCCACATCAATGCGCCTGCATGTTTCGCCCGCGCGTTCGATGCGTATCTCATAACGCGGCACGGGCAGCGCTTCTTTGATCAGGTCCGCCCATTCGCACACGCACACGCCGTCGCCGACCGCATATTCGCCAAAGCCCGTCTCATACAGCTCTTCTTCATCCGCAATGCGGTATACGTCAAAATGATACAGTGGCAATCTTCCGCTCTCGTAGGCCCGCAGGATCGTATAGGTCGGGCTCACAATGCTTTCCCGTACGCCGAGGCCCTCTGCAAGCCCCCGCACAAACGCCGTTTTGCCCGCGCCGAGGTCTCCGTAAACGGCAAGAAAGCTGCCTTGAACCAAACGGGAAGCCAGCTTTTTTGCAAACTCTTTTGTATTCTCTTCATCTATGCTCAAAAATTCCTGCATCTGCAACCCGGTTCCTTATTCTCTCTACAACAATATATCATACCCGAAAACCGGGGTTTTTGCAAGATTTACCAACAAGATCAGTTGTGCAGGAAGCGTGACAGCTTTGGATACAGCAGAAATACCACCACTGCATCGATCGCAAATTTTACGGCTGTAAACGGCATCGCAAAAATCAAAACATAGCCCAACAGCGAATCCGCAGCGGGATTGATCGCGCTGCATGCCGCAATGATCGCGTCCATTGGCATGAGTCCCGTATTTGCGTAAAACGGAATCAATATATAGTAGTTCAGTATTCCTGCCGCTGCGGCTGAGGCAAGTATGCCGATGATCGTACCGATGATCGCAAATTTGAAATTATGCTTCTTTTTGTAAATCAGCGCCGCGACGACCACCAGCGCGATCCCGATCAAAAAATTCGCCAACTCGCCGACCCCGCCCGACATGCTTCCCCGAATCACGAGAAACAGCAGGCATTTGATTCCCTCGATAATGATCCCCGCCACAGGCCCCAGTGCAAACGCGCCCAGCAATACCGGGATCTCTGAAAAATCGAGCTTCAGCCACGGCGGGATGATGGGCAGCGGCAATTCGATGTACATCAAAACAAACGCAATCGTTCCCAAAATCGCGATGCGCGTGATGTATTGCGTTTTTGTCAGCTTTTTCCTTCCGCCGAGCGGCTTTGCCCCTTGTGTGATCGTCTCCATATGATGTACCCTCCACATAAAAAATTTCCGCGAATAAAAATCCCCGGAAATCATATGCGTCGCCACATCGTTTCTTCTCTCATCCAGACTATCACTGTCGGCTGCGGAATTCCACCGCATCGGCTCCCTTTTGGGGAGTTCGCAGGCTATACTGCCGGTAGGGAATCTCACCCTGCCCCGAAGATTTATTCACTTGTTGCGTTCATTATATCCTCTGTCACAAATACTGTCAACCTGCTTTTCATTGACAGCAGCGCCGTTTTTGTTTAGTATAAAATATATTTTCATTCATTCTGCAATTATTTAGGAGTATCATTTATGGATTTTGATGTTTTTATGTCCGGTTTTTCTGCCGCGCTCGATCAGGTCAACGCTTTTGTATGGGGGCCGGTCATGCTCATCCTGCTCGTAGGCACGGGCGTCTTTCTCATGATCCGCCTGAAATTCCGCCCGCTCACCAATCTTGGTTATGCCTTAAAACAAGTGTTTTCCCGGCACAGCCTCGGCAAGCACGACAACGGGGATAAAGGCGATATCTCGCCGTTTCAGTCCCTGATGACCGCGCTTGCAGCCACCATCGGCACGGGCAACATCGTGGGCGTGGCGACCGCGTTGACGCTTGGCGGGCCGGGCGCGCTTTTTTGGATGTGGATATCGGCAGTGTTTGGCCTTGCGACAAAATATGGCGAATCCGTTCTGGCGGTTCATTACCGCGAACAGGACCAGCGGGGCGAGATGTCCGGCGGCCCCATGTTTTCCATCAAAAACGGCTTCAAGGTGAAATGGCTGGGGAGTTTGCTTGCCGGTGCGTTTGCCGTATTTGCGGTCATCGCCTCCTTTGGCATCGGAAACCTGACGCAGATCAACTCCATCGCCGACGCGGTACAGGGAACCTTTCAGGTGCCCACATGGGTCACGGGGCTTGTCATTGCAGTATTGGTCGGTGTCGTGCTTTTGGGCGGGATCAAATCCATCGGCAATGTTTCCTCTAAAATCGTGCCCGCAATGGCAGTGTTTTATGCCCTCGGCTGCCTCGTTGTGATCGTCGTGAATATCGACACGCTTCCCGCGGGCATCGGGCAGATCATGAACAGCGCCTTTGCCCCGAACTCCGTCCTCGGCGGCGTTGCGGGCTTCACCTTTGCCTCTGCCCTGCGCTTTGGCGTTGCGCGGGGTGTGTTTTCCAACGAAGCGGGCTTAGGCAGCGCACCCATCGCGGCGGCCGCCGCCAAAACCGATCACCCCTGTCGTCAGGGCTACATCAACATGACAGGTACCTTTTTTGATACGATCATCGTATGCACGCTGACCGGCCTTGCGATCGCAGGTTCCGGCGTGCTTGGCAGCCTTGATGCCTCCGGCGAGCTGATCACGGGCGCGTCGCTCACCATCGCGGCCTTTGGCAGCGTGATGGGGCCTGTAGGCAGTTATATCGTCACCATCGGTCTCATTCTGTTTGCCTTTTCCACGATCCTCGGCTGGAGCTATTACGGCGAAAAAAGCCTCGAATATTTGACGCATTCCATCAAGGCCCGCTACATTTACCGCGCCATTTTTGCGGCGGTGGTGTTTGTGGGCGCTGTTACCACGCTGAAGGTCGTATGGAATTTTTCAGATACCGCAAACGGACTCATGGCCATTCCCAATCTTATTTGCCTGCTCGTGCTAAGCAATGTCATCGTTAAGCAGTCCGACGATTTTGACGAGAAATTTTTGAAGCGGGAAAAACTCCTGCGGAAACAGGAAAAAAGCGCGGCCAAGATCTGAATGCGTTGAAAACTTCGGTGCATTATTATATAATAGGGAAAACTGGCTTGATCGTACGACTCATGGAGGAATCGTTTTGAAAAAACTTGTATCCCTTTTGATATGCATCCTTATTTTGTCAGCGTCCGTATGCGCGTTTGCGGCACCCTACACCAATGAGACCTATCAATACAGCATTGAGGCGCCCGACGGTGAAAATATTTATTATTACACAGTGGAAAGCAGCAACATGCCGGAGGACATCCTTGCGGTCGCCCAGTCAAAAACACCGGCAATCAGCTTTATGACCGCCGCCTATAACGAAAACAAAACGCTTTCTTACTCTGTCGATATTTCCGCCGTTCCTTTAAAGGACGCACTGAATGATCCGGCGCTTTCGGGTGTTACAGACCTCTCGACGTTGAGCGCCGATCAGCTTTCGATCCTCTCACAAAACAAAAAAGTGGAATATGGGGCCGACTATACTTTCGATCCGGATGAAAATTCAGTTCTCGCGGGAAAGGCTGCGCTTGTCCTTACAGCGCATTTTGCGCAATCCAATGGTTATACCACAAGGCTTTATCTACTCGCAGACAACGAGCAGCTATTCACGATCACGATGCTTTATAAAGACGATCCGGCAAACGTTTATCTGGATCAGGCCTCGTCCGTTCTGAACACGCTGCGCTTTGCGAGCACGCCCGTCGCGCTTCAAAGTACCGCTGCCCCTTCCGCATCCGCATCGGCAACACCCAGCCCTACGCCCACGGCCTCACCTCTTCCAACCGCCACGCTCACGCCCGTGCCAACAGCATCGGGCTTTTGGGACGGGATCATGGGAAACATAACGAATGCCTACAACAACGATCCTTATTTTTCAATCTATGTGATCGGCGGCTGTGTGGTGGTCGCGCTTATCATCATTCTGATCGTTCTTTTCTGCGCGCGACGGCGCAAGGATAAAGAAGGCGTTCTCGCGAATTTTAATGAACTGGAAGAAAAGGTGATTCCCCGCAAGGCGGAGGAATCCCCCGCAGACGAAGCTGGCCCGTTATCCGCAAAGGAAGAGCCGCTGCCGGAAGCGGAGTCAGTACGGGCCGCTGCGAAAGCCAAAGATCCGGAATACACGCAAGCGCCTTCCCCGCAGGCGACTCCTCCCGTACGTGAAACGATAGAAACGTCTCTGCCCACTCCCCCGCGTCCGACGATTGCGGAGGAAGTCTTACAGCAGCGTCCGCAGGATGCGGGCCAGCCTCCACGGCGGCGCAGTACACCCGCACAACCTCCTTTGACAAACAACGACGCCGGGCGTCCGCCGGAAGTGCCGGATCAGAACGCTTCCCGTTCTGCGGCCGACCCATCCCGTCCCAGAGTCGGTTCCCGCATGGATCGGCATAAAAACAAGAAAAAGAAATAGCGTCAGAGGGCGCTCTTGTGTAAAACACAAGGGCTTTTCTTCTTATATTGTTAATCAAACATTAAAATTGGGTATATTCTATATGTTGCAAAAGGAGAAGCGATATGGGATATATTTATGTTTTTTGCGGCATCATCCTTGCCATCATTGTACTGTTTTTTCTCGCGAAAAAATTTGAATCGTGGCGAAAGATATACATTGTCGTCACGGTGTTGCTGATCGCCTTTTATATCATATGGCGTTTGCTGTTCACGCTCAATTTTTCAAGCGCGGCTTCGGGTATTTTTTCCATCGCGTTGTTTGCCGCTGAGCTTTTGGGCGTCAGTGTGACCGTCTTTTTCATGTCGCTGTTTCGTCGCCGCCTGCCCGACGACATTGCTCCTCCCGAATGGAAGGACGGATTTGCTCCCAGCGTGGATATCCTGATCTGTACCTACAACGAGCCGATCGGCCTTGTATCGTCAAGTGCCGTTGCGGCAGCCTCCCTCCCCTATTTGAATAAAAAAGTATACATCTGCGACGACGGGCATCGTGAGATGATGAAACAGATCGCGCATAAAATGGGCGTGGAATATATCACGCGCGACAACAACGAGCATGCCAAGGCGGGAAACATCAATTATGCCCTGTCGCAAACGACGGGGGACCTTGTTCTGTTGCTCGATGCGGATTTCATCGTAAAACCATACATTATCTCGGAAGGAATTCCCTATTTTCAGGATGAACAGGTTGCGATGGTTCAGTTCCCGCAGACCTTTTATAATAAGGATGCATTCCAGATCCACAATGAAAAACTGTTCAACGAGCAGGATTTTTTCATGCGCTATATCGAGCCCGAGCTTGCTGAGCGCAACGCCATGGTACATATCGGTACCAATGCGCTCATACGCCGCAGTGCCCTCGAAAAGATTGGCGGCATCCCCACCATGAGTCTCACGGAAGATATGGCCACCGGCATGCTGCTCCAGAATGCCGGATTTCGCAATGTCTTTGTCAGCAAGTCCTACGCGCTCGGGGTCGCACCTTTCCTCTTGAAAGATTTAAAATCACAGCGCAAGCGCTGGGCAAAAGGTACCATGCAGATTTTCAAACGCCTTCATCCCCTGCGACTCAAAGGATTGAACCTCATACAGAAGCTGTTGTATTCCCAGTTGTTTTTGTATTGGATGACTTCCTTTCAAAAACTGATTTATATCATTGCGCCAACAGTCTTTATGATTTTCGGCATACCGATCGTCAATATCACCGCGGAACAGTTCTTGCTGATCGTGGTACCCATTCTGCTGCTCTTCTCCATGAACTTTCGCGTACTTACGGACAATGTGCGCACCTATTTCAGTTCGCACGTTTACGATACGGTCATGGCTCCCTTTCATGCCGGCGCCATCCTGCAAGAGCTGTTTCGCAGTGAAAGTAAATTTCACGTCACGCCAAAAGATTCTTCTTCCGTCAAAAAATGGGATTGGTGGCCGGTCGTTCCTCACATTGTGATTGCGGGCTGGCTCATATTCGCGCTCGTTATGACGGGGCTTAAAGTCGCGGGCGGCGTTTCTGTGCTTCCGCTGCTTGTGTGTGCCGGCTGGAGCATCTATAATCTGTATGCCCTCATCTATGCCATCTCCCTTGCGCGCCCCGCGCAAACGGAAACCATAGGCGAGGCTCTAAGCGTTGACATCGGTGAAAAAATGACCTATGAGGGCGAGGTGTTCTGGGCATACAGCATGAGCTTCTCCGGACTTCTGCTGCATAAAAATGATCTTGTGCAGCATCGCTTTCAAACCGGAGAAACCTATCTCTTCCAAATCCCAAGCATGAATGCGGAAGCAAAAATTGCATTTGTACGCGAGGATGGCTCCACTTTGGAATTTCGTTTTGTCAGCGTCGATCGCAGGGATTCTTATCGCCTGTCCAATTTCTATGTGGAAAAGCTGCACGCAGCCCACGCAGTCGAACAGGCAAAGCAAGACCGCCTGCATCGAAAATAGCGCTCGATATATATCTATATCTTACTCTGCGCCCACTTATAAAAAAGCAGGATGCCTCCGCCGGGGAAGGCTCCTGCTTTTCGTATTCTTCCTGCGGGCTGCCAACACTTCACATAAATTTCAGCAGTTTTGCTGGTCAATGCTTCGTCAGCTTTCCCTTATCATCTTGTTCATCTACCATTTTCCACAAGCAATATGGCAGATGGTCCTCGTGTCCACGGTGAAGTATCACGCATTCCTTGCAGTCCCCGTGCCGCTCGCACGGGAAGGGACAGGAGCAATGATCCTCGCCGGAAGCGTATACCAGTTCCAAAAAATCGTATTCCGCCTGTTTGGATTCATCGATTTTTCCTTCACGGTAGAGCGGCATTATTTTCTTGGCCGCCTCGTTTCCGTCGATCTCGTTTTTTTTCGCCACGAAAATCCCCTCCCGCAAATCCTCTCCGAGACATTTATTCACTCTGTTCCTGATGTTCATAATACGCTTGCAAATAAGCGTATCCTTCTTCGCGCAATGCTTCGAAAATCGCTTTTCCCGTCTCTGCCTCCGCATAGGTCGGGTCGCCGAACAACCCTGTTTTCGTCTGCTGCAATCCCCACGTGGAAACGGGCCCTCTCAGCTTGCTGTTGCAGCGTATCGCGTCCACGTTCGTATACCGATCCGTTTTCACAAGCTCAGGGCGCACGTGCAGCACGCACGACGTCTCATATTCTCCCCCGTGGATGTCGCCCGCCGGATCCTTCTTGATTTCATCATACTTTTTGCCCGCGAGTGCAAACGGGTTCAATACCATAATGAAATCATTGTGCTGGTCCGCAATCTTGCGCATCACCGTGCGCAGCAAACAATCATGATTTCCGTGGCAGTCGAGCAGTACAATTTTTTTGAACCCCATCTCAACCAGCGAATTGACGATGTTGTAGATGTAATCCGTAAACGTATCCGGGTCAACATTCGGGCATCCGGGCCACTTGCGCACGATACCCATAGAAAACCCGTAATAGATGGTGCGCAGCACGAGCGCCGGTATCCCCTTTTCTTCGCATACCTCGCCCAGTATCCGTCCAAATTCCGTTGCGATGATGGCATCCGTCTCCACCGGAAGATGGCTCCCGTGCTCCTCGGTCGTGCCCACCGGAAGAATCACCAGCGCATTTTTCCTGCGATATTCGTCGATCTCTTCCCATGTTTTTTCCCCAAAATAAAATGACATTTTTCTGTCCTCCTGTAATTGTTTTCCGCGATCGTTTAATCCCACAGCCTGTCATACAGTTCCATATATATGCCGTATTTTCGCTCATAACTTTCATGCAGCGCCGCATCAGGAACAAATACCTCCGATACGCGTACAAGCTTTGTCGCCTCTTCCCTGTCATATACGCCCGCCGCAATGCCTGCAAGCATTGCGGCGCCTACGCTCGCAGCTTCCTCGGTGGATATCTTTCGCACCGTTTTATTGGTAACGTTTGCGATGATGCCGCACCACACGTCGCTTTTTGCGCCTCCGCCGAATATCCTGATCTCCCCGGACGGATCGTCGTTTGCCTCCATCTGCGCGACAATGCGCTTCACCTCAAATGCGACCCCTTCCATCAATGCGCTCACAAATTCGCCGCGCTTTGTGTGAAGGTTTATATTGTGGTAATTTCCGCAGGCATTTTTCTTATTTCCCACAGAGCTGTCCCCGCACAAATGCGGATGAAACAACAGCGGACTGCACAGCGTTTCCTTTGCAAGGCTGCTCATCTCCGTATAATTGCAATCCGCAAACAGCGTATCCTTCAGCCAGCGCATCGCGCCTGCCGCCGTGTCCACCACCCCCTCCGCGATCCACATTCGTTCAAACAAATACGAGAACGACGGCGTCTTTTGCGCGGGATCGACAAATGCATGATCGTAGGTTTTTTCCACCGCGCCCGCCGTACCCAAAGACAGCGTGATCGCCCCCGCTTCGATGCCCGCGCCCAATGCCGCGCACTTCTGATCCTGCCCGCCGATTGCGACGATCACGGAGTCGGGAAGCCCCAGCTCCTCAGCGACTTCTTTTTTGAGCGTACCCGCAGGTGTTCCGCTCCAGCGGATTTCAGGCAGCTTTTGTTTGTCAATGCCCTCCGCCTTTAAAATTTCATCTGACCATGCCTGTTTGTTGATGTCGTAGATCAGCGTTCCGCCCGCCATCGTATGGTCGGTCAGAAACTTACCCGTTAGCTTCATCACCAGATAGTCGTGCGGCAGCAAAAATTTGTACGCGCCGTCATAGGTCGCGCGCTCATTTTTTTTCAGCCACATAAGCTTAGGCAGCGTATACGCCGCAAGCGCGTGCTTCCCCGTTTTTTCAAAAATCCCCTTTTTGCCAAAGTCCGCTTCGATTTGCGCGGCCTCGTCCCACGCCCTTCGGTCCAGCCAGCTGAACGCGTTGCGCAGAACATTTCCTTGCCTGTCCACCGGAACCACCGCAATGCCCTGCGTGCTGATCCCGATCCCCTTCACGCTTTGCGCCGTAATATCCGCATCCCGCAGGGCTTCGCGCATCGTTTGTTTGGTCAGCGCCCACCACAAATTTGCGTCCTGCTCGATGGCAAGCTCTGAAAGGGTGATCAGCGGATATTCAAAATATGCCTGTCCCAAAATTCGAAGCTCCTCGTCAAAAACAAGGCTTCTGCATCCTGTCGTTCCAAGATCAATCGCTATCCACGCCATCGCTCTACCCGTCAAACCTTTCGCATGTCACACCCGGGAGATAAACGCACGCCCTCTCCAGAATGTCGGAATAGTTTCCATACAGGCAGGAAACGTGGTGCACATAGGGCCCTTCAATGATTTTACGCTCCCACGCAGGCCAGTCGTTCACCTCATACCATGTATAGACCTCGCGCGTCTGCGGCCCGTCGATTGCCTTACCTTCTCCCGTTCCAAGACGATATTCTCCATCCTTCCCGTCAAAGCGGCACACCGTCAAATCGCCATTTTTCAGCGGGAATTGAAGGCTGGTCGCGGGCAGGGACTTCAATATCCATGGCTCTCTGATCTCCGCCTTTACCCTTTGCGTATCACGCAGTGAAGGCGGAGCTGACGCGTGCCACATCAATACCGCGTTGTCGTTTTCCGGGTGCCGCGTTGTGAACTCCGGGAAGAAGGATGGCTCGGCCCCGTTGGCAGCCGCTTCGATCATGATCGAGCTCAGTGCGCCATGGATGTCCGTTTCCGCAGCGATCGGGATGCGTTCCTCCGCGAGCGCTCCCCCAAGGCCTGATCCTTCGCCCATATCCACCGTCAGCGAATCGAACGTCTGGATCGCGTACGCATCGATTCCGTTTTGCTCCGCCATTTCAAACAACTCGTCCTTCATCGCGAGGCTTGCAAGCATTCCCGCTTCCGCAATATCGCCTGTATTCAGCCATTGTCTGCACTGCTGCAGCTCTTCTGTATATTTTTTCTCATCCTTTTTGAGCCGCATCCGATACCGTTCAATGAACTCCACCATATCGAACGGGTACACCTGCACGCCCAACTGCTCGAGCAGCCTCGCCTCGTCGACGATCGTGCACCAGAAAAATGGGATGCGTATGCCGATCTGCCCGATACGCGCCGTCCTGACGGCTTTGCGCACGCGCGCCGCACCCAAGAATGTTTCCATGCCCTTTTGAAAAGCCGCGTCGTCCACCCTGCAATTCTCGATGTAATCAAATTTCACGCCCATCGTGTGCAGCACCTTACTCGTCGCAAAGCTTCCGCACAGCGAATCCCGCAGTCGCGAGCCGTCCGCAAGCGGCGCTTCGTCGCGCGGTGCCCACAGCAAAACAGGTACGCCCAGTTCTTTTGCAATGATACCCGTTGCGTCCTCCGTTCCAAAATTGCAATGCGGAATGAAAAGCGCATCGATGTTCTTTGCCTTTAGGTAAGCAACCACGGATAGTGCCTGATCTTTGGAACGCACCAATCCGTCCGGTACGACCGCCTCGATGTCAACATATTCAACGCCCCATGCCCGCAGCTTGTCATATATTTTTTCCTTTTGCACCTTTGCGTCCTCATGGGAAAACGCAAATTTTCCAATCGGGCAAACGCCCAGCGTGCAGCCCTTGTTCACTCTCATACATTCACCTCATTATGCGTTATCCGCGTTCTGTACTGTCTTTCCCTTCAATATCACGCCCAACAGTTCCAAATCCTCATCCAGAATCACAAAATCGGCATCTTTGCCCGGGCAAATGCTGCCTGCATTGGGAAGGTTGACTGCCCTTGCGGGGTTTGTTGCGCACACCTTGAATATGTCAACGATCCCAAGCTCCGTGTTGTTCCTAAAATTGCGCGCGACCTGACACATTTTCAGTTTTGAGCCAAAAATTTCTCCGTCCACAACATTCACCTGCTGTCCGTCGTCCCTGCCCGCGCACGCGTCCGTAATGCCCACCGCGCGGTCGATTCCAATGGCCTTGATCACAAATTTTGTCATGGCAGGGCGCATGTGTATGCCTCGTTCGTCATTGATCATTTCGCAATAGAGATCGTCGCACAGCATAACCGCCTCGTCAAAGGACAGCTCCTGCGTACCGGCATACCGCGACGGTGTGATGGCGCATCCTGTGGCATTCGTGATATGCGTGCATATCCCCGCACCCATCCCCGCAATTTTAAACACCTGCTCCGGCGTCGCTTCGGAATGTCCAATCGAAACAACGATGCCGGCATCGAGCACCTCCCTAATAAACGACTCAATACCCTCAAGCTCCGGCGATACCGTCCACTGCCTGATATACGCCCCAAATTCCTTCAGATACTGCTCATGCTCTTTTGTTTCGGGCGTACGTGCGCAGCGGGCCGTCGCACCATATTTTTGGGAAAGGTATGGTCCCTCCAAATGGATTCCGACAATATTGCCCGGATTGTTCACAATCATTGCACGCCTGATCTTCCTTCCGCCTTTCAAAATTCCGTTGATCCCTATGTTGTGGTAGAGCGTGCAAACCAATGATGTCGTACCGCCTGCAAGGTGATAGGCCGCCATTTTTTCAGGGTCCTCGTGCGACCAGCATTCTCCGCCCGCGTGGCAGTGAATGTCCACAAATCCCGGGCCAACATATTTTCCGTGCGCGTCAATTATCTCTGCGCACTCCCGCGGAAGCTGTGCTCCGGCCTCGTTCACCGCGATGATTTTCCCGTTTTCATCATAGAGGATGCTTCCGTCCTCAATGATTCCCTGCTCTGTAACCACCTTTGCGTGGATGATCGCGCTATCGCTCGTCATTACCTGCTCCTTTTCAATATCCGCCCAATTCGTCACATCCAAACGGCGCGGCGATCTGTTCGCCAATATACACTGTCGTCGGCCATAGCTGTAATATGGAGCTCGGCACCTGCGGCGTGACCGGTCCGTGCAGGATCAGCCTCGATATCATTCTCTGCCATGATGAAAAGGTTCCCATCGTCGTAAGAGCGTGAATCTCCAGCCTGTTTCTCGCGTTTTTCACATCGCGCGGCCCAATGGTCGCGGCCTTCGGCGGAACGTTTGCAATGTCGCCCGACCAGCCGAAGCATCCGTGCAGCGAGTTTTGGGCCACCGTCAGCGGATGCAGCGTCACAATACGCGCCCCCAGATCAAGATATTCTTCCAGCGTATCCGCCGCAAGCTCAGGGCAGTCCGGGTCTACAAAAGCGATGTGCCCCGCCCATCCCGGTCCGCTGTAGCACACGTCCGCGCCGCCCTCGCCGACGTCCTCCATGATTTTTGTGTAATCCCCAATCGTTTCGTTGCTGTGATAATGAACGTTTTCAAGCGGCATACGCAGCGCCTCGTCAATATTTCCCACAAAATATTTCATCATGGAATGTCCAAATCCCGCCGGATAGGAAAGCGGCGCGATATTTCCATCCTGATCCGCCCATTCGTCCATAGCGAACAAATGCACGTTTCGGCAATTGATGCGGAAGCGGTTCACAAGCTCCGCGACCTGAATATAGACCGCCGGACACGGATTGGGAACGATCATCACACATTTTTTGTTTTGCTCGTCCGATTCCTTCATGCGTACGATCATATCGCCCACCCAGATGCTGGTCGCATCCGGAACGATTTTGATTTTAAAATCAGGGTTTTTGTGCTGCGTCAGCTCTTCTCTTGTCAGGTTGCGTACTCGTTTTAACACTTCCTGATCGCGGAAGGGCACAAACACCGCAGGCTCAAATACAAAATCTTTATCCATTGTTTTTTCCTCTTTTCTGTCCGTTTATATTTTGATTGTCTCAATCCCCATCATATTTGCGAGCGCCAAAATTTTCTCTGTGTGATCCCCATACCCAATTGCAAAATGCTGCCCCGCGTAGTGTTCGACGAGCGTTTCCATGCTGCCGTCAAGAAGAATATCGAGCGCGGGCATATATCCCTGCCGAAGCTCCGTTTTTTGTCCCGTTCCCGTTCCATACAGCAAATGATAGCTCCCGCAGTCCTCCACAAGGCGTAAAAACGTCACGCGCTCCGGCCGCATTACAAAGCTTGCCTGTATGCCAAAAAAACCGTCGTGCGGCATGAATTTTCTGATGTCGAGGTTTCCCCCTCCCATGGAAAAAGGCAGCATACCGCAGGACGAGATTTTGAGTATATTCCCGCTGTGGTTGATCGCGTCTCCATAGGTCACGGTATGACCGCAGAGCAGCTTTAGCAGCATCATCGATACGGTGCACAGCATGTCTCCTTCGCAGGAGGCGACCACGCCTTCATCCGCAAGCATGCTCACCGGTACGCACGGAACGGTTTTATACTCCTTGGAGAACTCATATTGACATTTGATGTTAAACGCATGCCACCTGTTTTCCGCGCAGAGCGCACGCAGTGCAAGATAAATCCCCGCCGTTTTCATCAGCATATCCGCCTGCACATCCTCGCAAATATTTCCCGCGTCGCCGATTCTCCGCGCCCCCTCCCGCAATTCGCTTTCAGCAAACCGCTCTGCCGCCTCAATCACGGTATACGCATCGATCTGTTCCACCTCCGGACCAATTTTTGTCCTCAAAAACAGGTGATCGAACGTACCCGGATATATATTCATCGAGCTGTATCCGATCAGTCCGATTTTTTTCCGTTTCAATCGTTTTTTCGCTTGTGCCGCGCATGCAAAGTTTTCTATTTTTCCGCATGCCTCCGGGTCCTCCGGCAGCCCCATCACCTCGGCAAACCGATACCCCGCGCGCTTCATCGACCCTTTAAACATCGCGTACGACACATACGAACCCGTGCTGCACAGCGTTCCTTCGTGCGCAAACATCGGCACGCCCCACAGCAGCAGAGGCAGATGCTCTACCTCCCTTACCAGTGCCATGGCGGCGCTGCATTCGATCCACGATCCCAAAAACAAGATCACACCGTCAAGGTCTTTTGCCGAAAGGCTGATTCCCGCTTCTATGCCCTGTTCAAAGCTCCACACACATTGCGGCGCTTCCACAAGTGTGATGTCCTGCCTGCGCACCGCATCGCGTACTCCTTCAAACAAGCCCTGGACCGTTTCATCTGCGTAATCTTTATGACAAAGATTGACGATCCCGATTTTTGCTTTCTTTTTCATGTTAAGCTCCCGCTTTGTTCTCCCTATAGACGGAATCGGGCGAAGGCGGAACCGCTGTCCCGCCTGCCCGTTTGTCCGTATTTGCCTGTTGCTTAGTTCTGTCTCGCGTCTATGATCGACTTCCAGTCATAATCCTTGATGTTGTCCGCCGTCAGAAGCTGCGAATGCGACAGCGTGTCCTTTTCTACCGATTCGCCGTTCAGCACTTTAACGACCGCCGCCACAGTGTCCTTTGCCTGCTGCTGCGGAGAGCTTGTCGAAAATGCCTTCAAAATCGGGTCGTTGCCCTCCAATGCCTTGAACTCCTCTTCGCCGTAAGCCGATCCAACCACAATGATGTCATTTCTGCCCGCTGCCTCGATGGCCGCTTTTGCACCCGCGCATGTGTCAAAGTTCACGCCGAACACCACCTGCACTTCGGGGTTAGAGGTCAGGATGTTCTCCATCACGTTCATGGAATCAGATCTCGTCGCCTTTCCATCCTGCTGCGCTACGACTTCCACGCCTTCAAGTGCCGTAACCTTTTCCACAAAACCGTTCACACGGCCTCCGCACACGATGGGCGACTGCGGGAAATCGATCACCGCCACCTTCGCCTTGCCGTCCATGTTCTTCTTGATGTAGTCCACCGTCCAGTCTCCTACCAGATTTCCATCCTCCTGATAGTCGAAGTTAACGGATGTGGAAGCCTTATCGGTTTCCGCCTGGTTGTCAAATACGAACACCGGAATGCCAGCGTCGACGGCGGCTTCAATGGCCGGGACCAGCCCCGCCGGATCACACGGTGCAAGCGCGATCGCATCCACGCCCTGCTGCACGAAATCCTCGATCTGCTGCGTCTGCTTGGAAGCGTCAGTGTCCGCGTCCTGCACAATGATGTCGAGTCCCGCGTCCGCCGCCTCTTTTACAAACGATGCGTCCAAATCCTTGTAATACTCGTCGCGTCTGTAGAAAAGCGATACGCCCAGCACAGGTTTTTTGCCGCTTTCTCCGCTGTCTTTTGAAGCAACTGCTTCGCTTCCGGCCGCCGAAGCGTCCGCCGCCGATTCGCTCGGCGCTGCCGCCGGACTTCCGCATCCTGCCAAAAAGCAGCTTGCAAGAACCAGTACTCCCAGAATAACAGCGATTTGTTTTTTGATCTTCATTTGTCTTCCTCCTTGTTTATCTCCTTTATTTATTCGGGAAATAAATTTCCCAAAATCTTACCTATTGAATGGCATATTCGAGGATTCTCTCCTGTGAAGCCTCTTCGATGCCAAGCTCTCCCGTGATCTTCCCATCGTGCATCACAATGATGCGGTCGCATACGCCCAAAAGCTCCGGCATATCGGAAGAGATCATGATGATCGCTTTGCCCTGCGCCGCCATATCGCAGATCAGGTTGTATATTTCCGCCTTCGCACCCACATCGATTCCCCGCGTCGGCTCGTCGATGATCAGAATATCGCTGTCCGCGTTGAGCCATTTCGCAATGACGACCTTCTGTTGGTTCCCGCCTGACAGATCCGCCACCTTGCGTATGGTGTCGGGCGTCGCGATGTGCAGCTTTTCCACATATTCCCACGCAAGGTTTTCTTCCTTTGCAAAGGAAAGCATGCCTGAACGTGTTACCGTATTCATGTTCGCCATAGAGATGTTTTCCCGCACCTTCATTCCAAGGATCAACCCTTGCAGCTTCCTGTCCTCCGGCACAAGGCCGATTTTATATTCGATCGCGTTTGGTACATTCTTGATCTGGTAATCCTTGCCCTTGATCGTCACCTTTCCCTTGGCGTTTCTGTCCGCTCCGAAAAGCGCCCGCGCCACCTCGGTGCGCCCCGCGCCCACCAGTCCGGCAAACCCGAGAATCTCTCCGCTCTTCAATTCAAAGCTGATGTCGTGAAGCAGGTCTTTGCTTGAAAGGCCCTCCACCTTCATGATCACGTCGCCGATCTCCACATGTTTCTTGGGATACTCCATCCCAAGCGTCCTGCCCACCATCAGGCGAATCAGCTCTTCGCGCGTCACCCCCTCGATGGGCATTGTTTTGATATGCTTCCCGTCGCGAATGACGGACACCTCGTCCGCAAGCTCAAAAATCTCTTCCAGACGATGCGAAATATAGATGATCGTGATGCCTTCCTTCTTCAGATCGCGCAAAATATCGAACAGCAGTTCCAGTTCTTTTTCCGTCAGCGTCGCCGACGGCTCGTCCATAATGATCAGGTCCGCGTTGAAGGACAGCGCCTTGCATATCTCCACGATCTGCTTTTGCGCCACCGAAAGGTTGGAGACCAACTCATCAGGGTCGAGCGGCATTTTCAACCTGTCCAGAAATTTCCGTGCTTCCTCGCGCATCTTTTGCATGCTTACCCCAAATTTTCCCATAATGGGGCGCCCAAGGAATATGTTTTCCTTCACCGTCAGTGATTCAACGAGCTTCAGCTCCTGATGTACGACGCTGATACCAAGCTGCTGCGCTTCCAGCGGGCTTTTGACGTCCATCGGCTTGCCGTTGAAGATCACCGAACCCGTATCCGCGAGATAAACGCCGGACAATATTTTGATCAGGGTCGATTTTCCCGCCCCGTTTTCTCCAACGAGCGCGTGAAAACTTCCCCTTTTGATATCAAAGCTGACGTCGTCAAGCGCTTTCACTCCCGGAAACGACTTTGATATATTTTGTACGTTGAGTACATAATCGTTCTGGCTCATATCGCGGCCTCCTTACTTTTTCTGTTTTTTCTTGACGGAATATACGTCGAACGCGATTGCCACAACCATCACCACGCCCTTCACGACCTGCTGATAATAGGAGTTCACGTTCAGAAGCGTCATGCCGTTTGTAAGAAGGCCTACCAGAATCGCTCCAAACAGCGCACCGAACACCTTGCCTCGGCCGCCCGTAATGGATACGCCGCCGATCACCGCCGCAATGATCGCCTCAAACTCCCATGTAAGTCCGCCGTTCGGCTGTCCCGAGGCCATGCGCGAGGTAAGGATCGTACCCGAAAGTGCCGCCAGCCCGCCGCAAATGATGTACGTAATGATTTCAATTTTTTTATGCTTGATGCCGGATAGATGCGCCGCCTCCGGATTTCCGCCGATCGCGTATACGGAGCGTCCGAACTTGGTGCGTTCAGAAACGATATGTGCGATGACCGCGACAATCAGCAAAATAAATACCGGCCAGGGCAGCCAGTTAAGACCTCCCACATATCCTCTGCCCAAAAACGAAATGGAATCCGGAAGCCCCGAAATGGGGTACGCCCCCGTAATCACATACACCATGCCGCGGCACACCGACTGCGCCGCAAGCGTAGCGATCATTGCCGGGATGCCCAGCTTGGCGACCATAAGTCCGTTTACAACGCCGATCCCAAGCCCCATGGCGATCGTGAGGATAAACGCCACGATGGGCGGCATTCCAAAGTTTACCATAAACATCGCGAACAACACGCCGGTCAGGCCGACGATCGCACCGATCGAAATATCGATCCCCGCGCCAACCATGACGAAAAATACGCCGACCGCCAAAATTGCGATCATGGAAATTTGCCGTAATACGTTAACAAAGTTTGAGACCTGCAAAAATTCAGGCGATGCAAACGCCAGCACCACGATCAGCGCGATCACCGCGTAAACGATCGCATAGTCTCTGAAAAATCCTCTCACCTTCCCCAATATACGCGAACCTATATTGGCCTGCATCGTTCCTACTGTCTTATTCATCCTTCTTCTCTCCCATTCTCAGGTTGTTTTGTCTTCCGGTCGATCACCCGCAGCACGCAGCTTTTCGCGCGCCCCTCAGGGCATTCGAATTCGTAATCGAGGCCGTAGCTCTCAACGACCTTCCGGTATAATATGTCGCAGTGGCGGCAATAATGTTCATATGGGACGATGTGGCTGATCTGGTTGAGCCGTCCTTTGGAAGGGCAGTCATGCATATCGATCTCAAAAACCCCTTCCTCCTCGTCCAGCGTCATCGTAAAGTCCGCAGATTCTTCATTGAGCGAATGAGACCAGTATTCAAAACATCCCCTTATCCCGTTTTCCCGAATGCATTTTCCCAGCCGGGGCTCCACATAATTGTCTGAAATATATTCCCAATATTTTTGAACGCCGTCATAACCCTCCCTGTCCTCCAGAAAACGAAACAATTCACTGTACGAAGGAATAAATTGCGTACATGAAATCACAGGAACTCACTTCCTTTCCGCTTGTGTTATTTTGTTTTTTGATTGTGATTGAAATGCGTGCCTGGGATGGCATGCGTATTTTACTTTTCTTCTAAATAAAGTTTGAACTGTGCCGCGCCGTTCTGCTCATCATATTTTTGAAGCTCAAAGCATACTCCGGCATTGTTTGCAACGCTTTTATAAAGCTCGCTTGTCGTATATGCATACCATTTTGAGGGCGTATGTCCGCTCGCTCTCATAAATGCGATTGCCGGACAGGCTGATATCTCCACAACGATTTCCTTTTCATCGCACTGTATCTCCAGCACCTCCGGTGCCTTTTCCGTCGCATATAGTTCCCGCAAATATCTTTCAAAAGCGCCAAGCCCTTCTGTGCGAATCTGATCCGAAAGCGGAGCCAGATAACTGGATGCATATTTGCGAATATACTCCCGCACGCCTTCGTCTCCATAGTGTTCCCCAATGTAGGAAATACCAAGGTCGCAGGATACATGAAAATCTTTATGAAAATATTCATTATCCGTACTTTTTCTCGTCATAACTTCCCTTGCCAAATGCCATTCACCTCTCTTCCGTTCTCAAATTGTTATCTCCATTATATTGACTGCAAATGGGAATTTGAATTGAATAATGTAATATTAATATTAAAAAACAACGATTTCCGCAAAACCGTAAATTATTCAAAACATATTAATATATGTATCATAATATTTTATTTACAAAATCGTAAAGTTTTGTTATAGTCTATTTATCAACATGCTGTGCTGACCATCATTTTTCAAAGGACATTTTCAACGAACGGATTCCTGCTTAATTTTTCGTGCGGCTAAGCTGATCTACTTTGTGCGGAGTATAAATGAGACATTCATTGAAGAGAATCAAAAAATCAGTGCTCTACTTTCTGGGAAACCTCAGTTTGCAAAAGAAACTGTTCATTATGCTGCTTTGCGTCTCCGTGATTCCGGTTACGATCATCGGAAGCTATTCCTATACGCTTTCGCAGGACAGCGTATTGCAGTCCAAAAGCGCGGAATCTCAAAATTCTCTCAAGAATATCTACGGTGCGGTAAAATACCAAATCTATGAGGACCTGATCTATCAGACGATCTCCGTCGCCCGAGACGAGAACATAGTAAATCTCATGCAGAGCAATTATTTTCCGGACGAAAATCTCACCGACGCCACCCTGTCGCCGGATATTCAAAGATTGCTGATCTCTGTTACATCCAACCCATACACCAACTTCATGTATCTGTATGGTAAAAACAATGTACGGTTTTCCCGCACCGAAGGGCTCGATCCGATCATCACAAAAATCACGGCGTCGCGTTCCTTTGAAGACTTCATTTCCGGACCGGCGCTGACCTATTACGGTCCGATCGTCACGCTTGGAAATACCCATTATAAAACATTTGCGCACAAAGTGTTCGACGCCACAAACCGCAGGGTGACCGGCTATGTGTTCTCAGGGGTAAACCGCAAATCCGTTGAGCGTCTGGTCAATGAAAACGACACCTCAAACATTGGCGCGATCATCGTGATCAATCAGGATGATTCCCTGTTTTTTTCAACGGATGCGCTCCCCGATGAAAAGTTTTCGTCTTTTCTCTCTGCCCTAAACGCGCAAAATTCTGTCTTTGGACAAATCGTGAAAATTGCCGACACCGATTATCTCGTCAATTCCAATCCGGATACCAACCCCAATTATGGAAGATATCTGAGCATCCTTCCGCTCGCCGAAGCCACCGCCGCAAGCAGCGGTATCATCAGCTTCACCGTGATGCTTGTTTTCACGATCATCTTCATTGTGTTCATCCTTGCGCTTATTCTTTCCAATTTTTTCGTCAACCCCATCCAAAAGCTCGCCAAGCTCATGAAAGAAGCCAAACTGGGCAAAATCCAGACGCTTACTCCAAAGTATTACGACGAAATGGGCTATATCATGCGTTGCTATAATAATATGGCGGAGGAATTGAACCATCAGAATTATCTGCTCGGCGAAGGCGCAAAAAAGCAGCGTGAACTTGAACTCAAGGCCTTTGAAGCGCAAATCAAGCCACATTTTTTGTATAATACCCTTTCCACGATCATCTGGCTCATTGACCGCAAACATAATGATAAGGCCGCCGTCATGACACACGCCTTGTCACAAATGTTTCGAATCAGCACCAGCCGCGGAAATGATGTGATCCCGATTTCAAAAGAGCTCGAGCATGTGAAGTACTATCTGGACATTCAAATGGTGCGCTATGAAGGAGATTTCGTCTATGAATTTCACATCGATGAACGCATCAACGACTGTATGGTCATCAAAATGATTCTCCAGCCGCTTGTGGAAAACGCCATTTATCACGGGGTACGCGGCGGTGACGACGGAATCATCTCCATCAGTGGGATTCTGTTGCAAGATTCCATCCTGCTTGAGGTGTCCGACAACGGCGGAAATCTGACCCCGCAGAAAATGGAAGAAATCAACCAGCGTCTTTCTCATCCCTCCATGCAGAATGCACAGCTTGGTCTTGGGATCGTCAATGTAAATGACCGCATCAAATGCGCGTACGGCGAGGAATATGGACTGCATTTTGAAATAAAAGGGTCTCTCACAAGGGTCAAAATCACCATCCCAATGGTAAGGAGCGGTCAATCATGATCAATTTATTGGTAATCGATGATGAAAAAATCATACGCAACGGTATCTCAGAAAACATCGCGGAATTGAAGCTGTTCGATTCCATCCAATGCGCCAAAAATGGCCTCGACGCGTTGTCTTTATGCGAGGAGCATTTCTTTGACGCCATGATCATCGACTTGATGATGCCCAAAATGGATGGCCTTGAATTTTTAAGGACGCTGCAAAAGGAAGACCCGAACGAAAATTTTTCGCGCACCATAAAAATCATCCTGTCGGGCTATGACGATTTTTCATTTGCACAGGAAACCATCAAATACGGCGTTTCAGAATTTATCCTAAAACCACTTGCGCCCGCAGAAGTTCGCAATGTCGCTGCCGATCTCTATCAAAAGACGCTGCTCAACAAACAAAGCATGGAAAACATTCTGAATATGGAGCGTGCGCTCAATCAACACCTCCCGGATATCATGGGATTGTTTTTCAAAGATATTTTTTCCGGCAGCCTCTCTTTGGAAGAAATCGCAGCCAAATGTGAAGAACTCGGCCTGCCTGCAGCTCAACGCGTTTTTCAGGTAGCGGTGGCGAGCGTATCCAAGATTTCACCCACCACCAATCTGTCCGCACGATTGTCCCGCGAAGAATTGATCCGCCATATGCCCGCTCAGCAGGTGAAGGACGCCATCTCCATTCTTTTTGCTGACAGGGATGATTTTTTTGCCTTCACACTGCACGATAAAAAAATTGCGCTTGCGTTTTTTGCTCCCTGTGGCATTGCGCAGGAAATCATCGACGAACTGACTGCTTATTGCCGTCAGGAATACGATCTTTCCCTATCGGCGGCGCTGGGCGCGGAAACCGAAAGCATCGCAAATCTGCGCACCTCCTATCTGGAGGCGTGTTTTGCTCTGCGCTACAGTTCCTTTGACAACAACGGTCGTTCATCCGTCAAAAAAATCTCGGAAGTCCGCCGGTTCGCCGGCGCAAATTTGAATTTAAATCAGATCATCGACCTGCATGTGAACCTGAAGCTGGGAAACAAAAAGCGTGTTCATGCGCTGCTTGAAGAGCAGCTTGGCGCGCTGCGTGACGATCCGCAAAAACGCAAGCCCGAAAACCTTCAGGCGCTTACCATGGGCGTTGCATTTGCATGCGTCAGCGTATTCGGCGAGATCAACGTGGAAGTAAATGATAAATATATCAACGACTATGAAGAAATGCTCAATTGCAATCTCGCGGCGGCAGACCTCGAAGACTGCCGCTGGCAGCTATATCGCATGGTGGATCAGGTCCTTGAATATACCAAAGACATCCCATCCGGTTCGGGTAAAAATCTTCTGGAGCAGGCAAAGAGGATCGCATTTTCAGAATACGCCAAAAACATTTCCATTTCCACCGTTGCGGAACGGCTTGGGGTCAGCAGAAACTATTTAGGGCATCTGTTTAAAAAGAACGAAGGCGTTCCCTTTTCTGAATTTCTAAATAAAGTGCGAATTTCGGAAGCGCAAAATTTGTTAAAGGATCCCGCCATAAAAATTTTTGAAATCAGTGAACTGGTCGGAATCAAGGACCCTTACTATTTCAGCCTGCTGTTCAAAAAATACACCGGCTGTTCCCCTTCTGCGTTCCGAAAAAAGCTATGACATGATTTTCAGATGAAACAACCCTCGTTTCATTCTTCTTTCATTTACACATTGGTAATCCGTGTCATTGTGTGCTATATTTTAATTGGGATTTTCAGTAAATTCAGTAATCATGGTGAAGGAGCAAGGGGATATGCTTGATTTCAGCAATATGAATGCCGATAAACGGCGCAAAAAGATATTGGATATTTTAAATGAGGAAGGCAAAGTGAAGGTCAGCGAACTGAGCCGTCTGTTTTCGATTTCAGAGGTCACGATCCGCAGCGATCTTGCCGATCTGGAAAAGGAAAATTCACTGGAACGCGTGCACGGCGGCGCCATCCCCTCTATGCGCGCCTACTACAGCATGAATTTTTACGAGCGAAAGACAAAGCACGCGGAAGAAAAGCATCGTATCGCCGCATATGCCGCGGATATGATCCACGATCGCGATACCGTGATGATCGGTTCGGGCACGACCTCATTTTTTATCGCGCGCGAACTGAAATCCAAAAAATACTTAAAAATTGTCACAAATTCCATCAATATTGCAACCGAAATGAGTGATTCCCCCTACAACCAAATTATATTGCTCGGCGGCAATATCAAATTCCCGCATGCCTTCACCTATGGCGACGATACCCTCTCCGTATTGCGTAAATACAAGGCGGATATCACGGTTCTATCCGTAGACGGCGCAAGCGCCCACGCCGGGATATCCATACAGGATTTCGAGGAAACGGAAGTAAGCAAGTTGATGATCGAACAGTCCCGCTATTCGGTCGCCGTGATGGACTTTTCAAAAATCGGTCAGGATGCCTTTTCGCAGATCGGTCCTGTCGATTGTATCGATCATATCGTCACAGACGTGAACGCGCAGTCCGCCGAGCTTGATGAAATCGCAAAAAACGGCGTAAATATAACCACTGTATGACCTGCAGCTCATAAACGACGGGGTTCGGATAACCGGGCCTCGTTTTTTTTGATTTATTCTCTTATTTTGCAGCGAAATCTCTGTCCGCACATTTTTGGTTGCGTCTATTTTCCCTCTAATTTTTTTCGTTTTTCTTTTGTTTTCGTAATTATTATTTTAATCATTCAATATTTCATAAGTTTTTCGAATATTTTTGTTGACGTTCCCGCAACCTTCTGTTATGATTCAAATATGAGAGCGGCATCGCTCACCCTCACACATAAATCATTTGAACGATCAGGAACGGAGGTTTCATAATGTATAAGAATTCCCCCATCAAACCGCCTTTTTTTGAAATCGGCCCCAAAGCATATCTGTATGGAGACGAAGTTTTGAAATTGGCCCGCGCTGCGGAACAAGCGTCAAAAAAATATGATGTGCAGATCATTTTTACGCCGCAGTATGTAGACATTCCGCTGCTTTCGAATGAAACTCCGGAATTGATGGTATTTGCACAACATATGGATCCGCTCCCCATTGGGCGTGGATTGGGTTCCGTTCTCCCGGAAGCGGTCAAAGCCGCCGGGGCCAGAGGCGTAATGCTCAATCACGCGGAATATCCGCTGAAACTTTCCGCATTGCGTCAGACCATCGCACGTGCTGATGAGGTCGGCCTGATCTCGATCGTGTGCGCTGACTCCCCTGCGGATGCCGCCGCCATCGCGCAATTTTCACCGAACATCATCGTCGCGGAGCCCACAGAATTGATCGGGACAGGGCAAACCAGCGATATGGGCTATGTGCTGTCCACCATTGAAGCGATCAAAGCGATCAATCCCGATATTCTGGTGCTTCAGGGGGCCGGAATTTCTTCGCCGCAGGATGTGTATGATGTGATTTATGCAGGAGCCGAGGCCACCGGCGCCACCAGTGGTATCATCAAGGCTGCCGACCCGATCGGCATGGTCGATGAAATGATCTGCGCGGTGCGCGACGCGTGGGATGCGCGCCACAAAAAATAACAGGACCACACAGCAAACCAACCCTAAAAACGGTATCACGCTGAAGCATGATGTGTTTCAGTTAAAATAATAATTGATCAGGAGGCTTACTATGGAATTTAAACTTTTTCAAAAGGAACTCGAATTACAGTCTAAGGGATGGGTCCCGACTTTCCACGACATTACGCCGGAGGTGATGGGCATCGTAAAGGCGTCCGGGGTAAAAAACGGCACTGTGACCGTTGCCTCGCACCACACGACCTGTTCGGTCATGGTGCAGGAATGCTCTCACGATATCGACACATTCGATTTGGAATTTTTGCAGCATGATCTGCTTGACATCATGCGCAAAATGGTGCCGGATTTTGCGGAGGAGCATCAATATCGTCATCCCGGCCCGATACACGCACAGTATGGCAGAAGCGTCGGCGAACCGGGCGACTATACCAGTATGAACACAGACGGACATCTCCGCTCTGTCTTCTTCGGGCGCAGCGAAGCCCTGACGATCAAGGACGGCGAGCTCGATGGCGGTGAGTTCGCGCATGTATATTTCATCGACTGGGATCACGTACGCGCGCGCCGCAGACAGGTAAACGTGACGGTAATGGGCACGAGCGAAGAAATTACCGACCGCAAGTGGAACAACGGCGAAGTCGTCGATACCGGGCGTAAATTCTCCGACGAACAAAAAGCATACAATCCGAACTTTGATCTGCAGCTCAAGCGGTAAAGGAAACGACTGATATGAAGGAATCAAACTGGCATGAGGCCTTTGAGATCGAGCGCGAGTCGCTCGCGCTGACAGATGCCCAAATGGATGGCGTCGCGTTCGAACGCGCTGCGGATTTGTTGTCGGTTGCTCCGCGCATCGGTGTCACCGGCTGTGGGCATTCGGGTATATGCGGAATGCATTTTGCACATCTGCTGTGCTGTGTCGAACGTCCGGCAAGGTTTATTTCTCCGGCGGAAGCGGTACACGGCGCCATGGGCTTTGTGGAATCGGGCGATGTGCTGGTGTGGATCTCGCGCGGCGGCAGCACCGACGAACTGGTGCGCATCCTTGAAATTTGTCATGCGAAGGACGTGCGTGTGATTGGCGTTACGGAAAAAACGGATTCGTTGCTTGCCCGGATGTCCGACGTGGTGCTGCCGATGTCTGTGACCCGTGAGTGCGACCCGGAAAACACGCAGGGCACGACCAGCTTTACTGTGACCGCAGCGATTTTTCACGCACTTCAGCGCTCCATCATCGAAAAAACGGGATACAAAAGCGAACGTTTCGCGCTCATACACCCCGCCGGAGCAGTAGGCAAACGGCTAAATCCCAAAAAGTAACGTAGTTTTTTCATCCCCTCTGACAAAAACACATAAATGCATGAAGCCCACCGTCGCCTCTGGCCCGGTGGGTTTTGCGTTTGTTGCCAATAAAATAATTGCTTTTCGTTTTGCGCTTCTAACACTTCTTCATTTTTGGCTCCGCTTGCACATCCTATCGTATAACATATCAATCGTTAAGTGCTTTTCAATATGATGCGCAAGCTTATCAATTTCGCTTTCCATAGATTGCATATATCGAGTATCTGTCTTGCCATTGGACAACATCTCTTTGGTTTTATCAAACCCTTCATTAAAACTATCTTCATCTTCCAGTAAAATATTTAAATATGGAATTACGCCCAATACAGGCAGTTCTGTAATCTCTTCCAGAATCTCAACGCCCTTTGCAAACGCCTCAGGATTGCCCATAAATTTATTGACAACAGTCGCCACTACGAATTTTCGCTGCTTTTCCTTCAAAAGCTGTAGTGTTCCATAAATTGATGCAAACACACCGCCACGATTTATTTCACTCACAAGAATAGCCGGTATGTTATGGCGTGTCGCAAAAGCCATATTAACAATGTCGTTTTCAAGCAAATTCAACTCAACAGGGCTTCCCGCCCCTTCAACAATTACAATATCGTATTGAGTAAGCAGCCGTTTATACGCCGCTGATGCCTGTACAAAAAGCTTTTGCTTCACTTGAGAATCGTCACTAGGTTCGCATCGTATTCCGTTGCAATATGTTTCACATTCATTTTCTTTTGAGGGCACTATTAATACGGGATTCATATCTGTGTGCGGCATAGTTTTAGCGGCATATGCTGCAATTGCCGAGGAACGAGCAATTTTTTTATTTCCGGAAAGATAGTGAATCCTATCGCAAATGTTCTGCGCCTTGAATGGAGCAACTTTAAAACCACGCAGTGCAAACATACGGCAAAGCGCTATTACCAATGTGGATTTACCCACCCCCGATGCTGTTCCCAAAACCATCAATGATGCTCCCAATTGCTTACCCGCCTTTAATAGTTTCGGCTTATATACTCTATTTCATCAAAGCCATCGATCTGATTTAACTTTAGCGCCAATAAAAAGAAATAACCCGATAGTAAATTTGCAAAATCAAACAGTATTTCATCAACAGCATTGCCTTGATGATAATGCCTGTACAGCAACCTGACCAGTGATTTGCATTTTGCCCTCAATACATGCGCCATTCCGGCGCCGATTGAACCTTGGGTCAATACAAATTTTTTGCACCTGCCGTCTGTGGTGCTTTTTAAATCGCAAACAAAGCGATCAAGCTTTTCCAGTTCTTCCAAGGTTACAGTCGTTTTGGTACGCAAGGAAGGGTTTAAGTGATAGACCAGCTCACAGACAAAGAGCAATTGCTCACGTATGTTTTTCTCATCTGCCATCGCCCTTAAAAGACCGATCATGCTTGCGATTTCATCCGTCAATATCTCATAATCGCACCTAAGGTCATCGGGCTTGTCGCTTAAAAAAGGATACGCCTCATATTTGCTTCTATAAACATTACGCATTGTTTTTATCCCACTTTCTTAAAGATTGTATCATATAGTCCTTGACATCAGCGCCGTATGCTTCATCGATTATGTTAAAATCAAGCGTATCCGTTTTACCATGTGCGAATATCCTGCCTTCTCTTATCACAAGCAAGCGGTCGCAAAAAGACATTGCTAAATTTATATCATGCAAAACACCAATCACTGCGCGTCCGGGGGCCTTCACCCAAATCTCCAAATATTCCATTAATTCCAACTGATATTTTATATCTAAGTGATTCGTTGGCTCGTCAAGCAAGATCACCTGCGGTTCTTGAGCAAATACTCTTGCCAAAAATGTGCGCTGCAGCTGACCGCCCGAAAGCTCTTTTATGCTTTTGTCTTTAATACCTATCAAGTCAGTGCTTTCCAGGCATCTCATAACGGCTTCTCTGTCTTTTGGCGTTTCGTTTTTGAATAAACCCTTTTGCATATGGGCATACCTTCCCTGCATGACCGTCTCATAAACAGTGAAGGGAAAATAGATCGCAGAAAACTGACTCATAATTGCTATTTTCTTTGCCAATGATTTTTTGTCGGCGCGTTTAATATTCAAACCGTCAATAGATATATTTCCATCAAAACTAATTAATCCGGCCATTGCACGCAGCATGGTTGTTTTTCCACAACCATTAGGCCCCACAATAAATAACTTTTCGTTTTCTTTAGCAGTAAATGAAACGTTGCGAAGTACAGGTAAGCCGCTATATCCGCAGCACAGCTTTTCTATTCGCATCATAACAGCGCACCCCCTTTTTTCTCTTTGCGCTTCGCCAGAAATACGTAAACAAAAAAGGGTGCACCGATCAAGGCCGTTACAGAGCCTACAGGTATTTCGGACGGGATAAATGCCGTTCGGGCAACCAGATCTGCTAAAATCATAAATAGTCCGCCAAACAAACATGATAAGGGAAGCACATACTTGTGCGAAGATCCAAAAAATCTGCGTACGATATGCGGAGCAATCAAATCCACAAAACCGATCACGCCTACAAAAGCAACAGATACCCCTGCCAATATTGCTGACAGCAAAATCAACAGCCACTTTGTCTTTTTGACGTTTATTCCAATTGCGCTTGCTTGTTCATCTCCAAAAGTAAGTATGTCCATCTCTTTGGTGTATCTAAGCAGCCCAAAAATCACCGCCATCGATATTACAAAGACAATTCCGACGCTCCACCAATCCTTCATCGCAAAACTACCCATTTGCCACAACGTTATTTGTTGAGAATGAGCGGGAGATTTTGAGGCCAAAGTCATCATAACGGCATTGGCAAATATGGAAATAACCGTCCCAATGAGAATAATGGAGTAGTTATCTAAATTATGATCGATCTTAGACGCTAAATATATTGCGCAAATAACTGTAAGCATCCCCAAACTCATTGCAACTGCGGGCAAAAGAAAGAATCCTAAAAAGCTCGAAGAAACACCCGTTACAATAACGATCACAGCGCCCAATCCCGCCCCAGATGATACGCCTATCGTATAAGATGATGCGAGAGGGTTTTTGAGCACAGATTGCATAATCGTGCCGCTTGCAGAAAGTGCCGCACCCACAATAAACGCAAGCAAAACACGCGGCAGTCTAATGCTCCAAATCAAACCGTCATGAATGCTTTCAAAGCCTTGCGGCAATGGAATACCAAATAAATGGTTTCCAAATACCGCAAAGATATCAGTTAATGGGATGGCGGCTCCGCCCAATGAAATTCCGGCAAGCAAAGCACCGACGGCCAAAATGATCAGCGTTAAGATTTTATGCTTCTCGCTCATTGCTCGCTGCTCTTATCGCCATATAAATAATCTGCCATTTCCCTCATAGCTTTAACTATATTATGGTTGGGCAATGAGGAATATGTATTGTCAATATAAAAAACCTGTTTGTTTTTTATTGCGTCAATGTTCTCCCACCCTTGTCTTGAGAGTATTTCTGATACCGGATCATCAATATAGTTCACATTGGTAAAAATAACATCAGGGTTTGCTTTTACAACGCTTTCGGCATCAACAGCAAGCCAACTCTCTTGATCTGCGAGTACATTCTTGGCGCAAAGCATTTCAAGGATATCATTTAAAAATACGCCGCTGCCAAAGCTATACATATTGGGTGCCGATGCAATTTCAAAATAGACTTTCTTTTGAGGGGCGGAAGCATCGACCATTTTTTTGATTTCTTCCATATCATTTTCCATGGTTTTTATAAGCGCTTCACCCTTTTCTTTTTCGCCAAGAACCAATGAGATAAACCTTAAATCTTCTTTAACGCCCTCGATGCTTTCACTCGAGGGGATGTACGCAACGCAGATACCCAGCTTTTTTAGGGGTGCAAAGGGGTCATTCGCTTCGTCCCCCATCATGCTCACGCCAGATACGAATACAACGCTTGGCTTTAGCGCAATCATGCTCTCGACGTCGGGTGTAAGCATATCAAATGTTGGCATACTGGAATCAGGATTGTGAATCATTGCGGATTGTGTGTCCATTGCGACAATTTTATCTCCCAATCCCAGGTCTATGATCGTTTGTGTCATAGAAGGCGCCATAGAAATAATAGATGTTATTTCTGTGGGTATATTTATTTCCATACCCGCTCTGTCTTTTATTTTTGCATCATTTGCATTGTTTACAGGTTGAGCACAACCAATAAGAAACCCAATCACCAATAATACAGATACTGCCATTAATATAATTTTCTTTTTCATAATTCCCTCCAAATATTCTTGTTATCTTTCGATTCCGTCTCTAGCCATTACACCACAATTGTAATAATGCTTGACCTCGCATACTTCAGATACTAAATCTGCCCTTTCAATCATCTCTTTGGAAGCATATCTTCCGGTTAAGATCAGCTCGGCGCGTATGGGTTTTTGGTCGATCAACCGTAGCACCTCAGTCTCCTCGATTAGATGGAAGTGCATGGCAATGTTAATTTCGTCGATTATTACAATGTCATATTCATCGCTTAAAAGTGCAGCTGTTGCTTTTTTCAGGCCTTCTTTTGCAGCCTCATAATCGCAGTCTTTCGCCGTCTCTTTGGTAATCAGGCACCGCCCATTGCCATACTGCTCTACTGTCACCATAGGCAGATATTGGCGCAGAGCAACAATTTCGTGATAAGAATCAGTTTTTAGAAACTGCCCTATATAAACCTTTTTCCCTGCGCCAACTGCCCGAAGCGTCAGCCCGAGTGCAGAAGTTGTTTTGCCTTTGCCGTTTCCTGTGTAAACATGTACGTACCCCTTTTCCACTTGCTTTCTCCCTGTAAAATATTAAAAAACCTCAGTCACATGACCGAGGTTTTATTCGCAATATGAATCAGGTTCTTACCTGCCTCCTATATACCATAACCTCATGCCTGTGAAGTTAATGGAATCATACTGGCAGGTCTTCCGACTCAGACATTTGCGTTCTTTTGCCTTCCCAAGATTTCTCTTAGTGACTGAGCAAACATTGCTCTTAAAAGAACTACATCATTACGGCAGCAAGGACTGTTTGGGATTTACACCCAATTCCCTATTATTGCATAAATTATGCACACCAATAATCTAACATTAAAATATTCAGTTTTTTCGAGTATAGCAGATCACAAATTTATAGTCAATAGACATTTGATAAACCAAAGCCGACATATCCTTAGATGAACTGCACCCCAATAACAGAACAGGCCTATATTTTCTTCCGTGTTAAGAAGATTCCGACGATCGCTCCTATAAGGATAAGAGGTGCCAATCTGACAAACAGCCATTCAAATGCGTGAAAAGCTACTCCGACAACACTGGTCTCAGGGTCGCTATAATCCCAATTTAAGTAAGGACTGTTCAATACGATTAAGACCGCAGAAATTGCTGCTATAACCGCACACAATGAGATAAACAGCCACTGAAGTGTTTTTCGTCTTGTATTTTTTCTTTGTGCAAGCTGTAAGTTTATAATCTCTAATTTTTCGGAAATGGCTTTTAAGTCATCAACTTTCGGCTCAGTAACAGTTTCTCCAAGCAAAGTGCTTACGGGTGTTTCAAGCATTTCCGATATGGAGATTAACATCTCAGAATCAGGAACCGACAATCCCTGCTCCCATTTAGAGATCGTTTGCCGCACCACATTCAGCTTGATCGCAAGCTCTTCTTGCGAAAGTCCTTTTGATTTTCTGATTGCTTTCATGTTTTCGTTTAACATTAGGGATAACATCCTTTCCTTTCGTCGTTATCACTATCATATGAGAACCTGCCCGTTGCTACAAGCAACGGATATTAACATTCAAGTCCCCTACATTTTCACAATCAAAAACAAAACCCCATGCGTTCGCATGGAACAGCCTGAAAAAGGTGTCAATCAGCTGCTGACGCTGTTCTTGCACCGTGGCATCCATTTTGCGATAGCGGTCTGGGAAAAAGGTCACCTGCTCCTGCGTGATGAGGGGCATTTGCATTTCCTCTTGCAGAATGGCCGCTTCCAACCTGCCCTTGGTTTCTTCCAGCGCATCCAGCCGCCCTTTGGTGGAGGAAATAAGCACGCCCTGCTGTATCGCGTTCAGCATGTTTTCAATCCGCGCTTTGCGCACGCTCTTTTTCTTGCAGCCGCGATGCTTTTTGACGCTCACGCATTTGTAGTACTGGTGAAACTTCTTCCCTCTGCCGGTGCCGCTCTCGCCCACCATATAGGCCCCACAGTAGCCGCAATACAGCTTGGTGGTCAGCAGGTACTGTTCCGTCACAGCCTTGTGCCGCGCGGGGGCTGTTTTCTTCTCTGCAGGTGGTTTTCCCGTGTTGCTATATCGGAAGCTTTGCCTTTTCTCTACTTCTCGCTGTTGCTTTCCGCACCCTTCTTTTTCCCGCGCAACTTCACAAGCACCGCCGCACCGCCGCAGCACACGGCCACAGCCGCCAAGGCCAGTAGGGGCCACAGGTCAAGCGAATCTCCGGTTTGGGGGTTTTGGCGTGCAGGTGGCTGCCCCGGGGGCGGAGTGACCGAGCCGGACGAACCGGAACTGCTGGAGGGGCTGGCCAGCACGGTAAACTGCATGCTACTGGTGGTTTTGGTGGAGTTGACAGCGGCAAATTCCAGTTCCAGCGTATATTTGCCGCTGGGAAGGGTTTGCAGAAACTCTTTGTACAATGTTACCATCACACTTCCACTTGCCGTTTCACCCACAGGGAGGCTATAGCCGGGGTATGCGGAGAGAGTTTCGGCCGTGGGGCCTGTGGCGGTTTGCCGAAGCAGGTTGCCGTTTAGACGGATGGCCAAAAGTTCGGCATAACTGCCGCCAAAACCCTGGGTAAAGTTTTTGGAAAGGTCGATGGGGTTTTCAGGGCTGGGCGGGTTTTGTGCCGCGTGGTCGCCCCCCTGCCAGAGGTACAGTGTTGCGCTTCGGCCGGCGTCAAAACCGCAGCCAAAGAACTCGCCCACACTGGTGATGGAATAGATTCGTCCCATCAGGCCCGCGGGCAGCCAGGCATAAACCGTATCCTGTGCCCAAACATCCTGCGTGCCATAGGTGCTTATGCCGGGCAGGCTTAGGCTATACACCGGCACCCCTTTGCCATAATCGTAGTACAGGATGGGGTAGCGTACCACGGGGGTTCCGCTGCCATTGGTAAGGCTGCCGCTTCCTTTATCGATGCTTTCTATGCTGCCGCCGGTAACCGTAATCCGCCCGTTTTGGGCGTTTACAATGGCGGCTCCCCCGTGGTTATTGTGTATTCCCCCACCGGAGATAGAAACCTCCCCCGAGATGAGATTCTCGATCGCCGTACCCCCTTTGGTTGCCATTATACGGCCCCCAGAGACAGAAACCCGGCCCATGGCGTTTTGGCGGATGGCCCGCCCGCCGCTTGCGGTGTTTGTCACTATGCCGCCGGTAATTTCCAAAAGGGTCAGATTTTGGGTCTCCGGTTTTGCCACGTTGATAGTGCCGCCATATTCATTTGTGTTAACGCTGTTTATCGAAGTACTTGCACCGGGCGCCTGGCCAATGGTAATCTTTCCGGTACTTCCGTGATAAATGGCCTGCCCGTCTGGCTTTGTGGCCTCCATGGTTCCGCCCGTTATCTCAATGGGGCCGGGGCCATCGCTAAAAACTGCACTGCCAGTTTCGGTGGAAATGTTGCCGCCTGTTATGGTTACACTTCCGGTGCTTCTATTAAAAAGTCCTATCCCCTCTGCGGAAATAAGTTCGGCATTATCTGACAGGGAAACAGAACCGGTACTGTCGTTCCAAACCGCCGTGCCATGCACTGTTTCAACTCGGCCGCCTGTAATTTTAACGACGCCGCCGGCATTGGCAATGGTATAGCCAACTTCGGACTTGACGAGCCCGCCGGACATAAGAACAGTACCCGGACCATCGTTATAAACCGCAGAGCATGCCTGGTTCTGTGAATTTTCAATGGTGCCGCCCGCAATTTCCAGCACGGTTGCACCCGGTATTCCGTCTTTTAGGTAAATGGTGCCATAGTCTTTGTGGTTATAATTGCTGCCGATATATGGGGGCAAACCACTGCCGCTACGCACCGTAATTTTGCCGGTACCGGCATTATAAATCGCTGGAGCGTCATTTGCGGCAACCTCGCCACCCGTAATGGAGACAGAGCCGGGGCCATGGCTAACAATGGCGGGGTTAGCCCCCTTTGCCTCTACCCTGCCGCCGGTAACCACCAGGGCGCCAGTAGTAGTGTTTACGGCAGCCGGGCCATTTTCAGCAAGTACCAGGCCGCCTGCCACGGTTAGGGCAGCCGCATCCTCTATGTGGAAGGCGCTGCCCAGTGTGGCAGTGGCCTTGATTTGCCCGCCGCCGGCGCCATCCATCAAAGTAAGGGACGCACCACTGCAGGATATTGCGCCGGAGTTTTCGCCGCTGTAACTTAGGGTATAGCCGTTCAAATCAAAGCTTAGGGTTTTGCCGGTTAGGATAACACCGCTTGTGTTCAAATCCAGCGCGTCGCCCAGTTGGACGATATCGCCCGATTGTGCAGCGTTAAAAGCATTTTGCAGCCCCGTGCTATCCAGTCCGTAGGTGCCCCATCCACAACAATGATGTTTCCCATGGGCACCATTGTACCCGTGTGGGCAAGGGTGAGGAGGGGCTCAGGCGACCCTGCGCACTGGGTCAGGTCGGCGTTTTCGGCGCCGCACACCGGGCAGGCGGGGTTACTGGTGGCCCCTGCGCCGGTTTCGGCATTGGCCGCGGCGCAGGCCGCCGTGCAGTTGCAGGCCGCCACATCCCCCAGCGGGGCCGCTCTGTCCCCGGTAACTGCACTGCCGGGCTCCCCCGGCTCTGCCACCTCGCTTGCCAGCGCCACGCCGCTCAGGGCAAAGCTCAGCGCCAGTGCCAACGCCAGCGCGCCCGCGAAAAATTTTGAAAATCTTGAAACACTCTTTTTTCCCTGTTTCATGCTCGCTCCTGCTCCTTTTTTCAGATAATCCCGTTTGCTTCCTCTGTGCCTTTTGGGCCAATGCCCCAGTACTTCCTCACAACCGCATGGCCGTTTTAAGCGAAATTTTTCTTTGTCATCTGTCAAGTACCGAAAATTCAGCGTAAGACAAACAGGTATTTCGCCATACAGCATAAGGAATATTCTGTTGTTTACTTTAAAATGACAAAATGCGTCGTCACATACGTTAAGTATATACGAAATATGACTAACAAGCAAGAAAAAACACTTGCACCGTGAACAAAAACTATAAAAACACACGCAAGCCAAGCGTTGGCTGCGCAATGGTTTGCCCTCTTTTGGGAATCTTTCATTCGAGGTCGTGCGGTAGATGGGACTTCCCCTCCGGGGCCGCCTCCGCTCGCTGCCTCCGCCCATCAGGGCGGCGCTCGCTCCGATTCAAGTCCCCTCCGATCCCAACAAAAAAGTTCCATGCTCTGCATGAAACTTTTTTGTTGGTGCGGTAGATGGGACTTGAACCCATACGTCATGGACACACGCCCCTCAAACGTGCCTGTCTGCCGATTCCAGCACTACCGCGCAACACAAAATATTATATTATATACCCCCACCTAAGTCAAGAATTGTTTGATTTTTTCTCAAAAAGTTTTGTTCGCTTACTTTTTCAGCGCCTTCACGATCTCCGCAATATACATGGTGTGATAATCCTTCTCCGGATACCACTTCTCATCCGGCTCCCTGTCGATGAAGCATTCCGTATCAAATGCCTGCGCATACAGCTTGCGGCAAATCAGCACAATGCCCGCCTCCCCGAAATAAGGCGTACGCCCTTCGTGCATTACGCTCAAGCCTGCTTTTGCAATCTTGTCCTCGTCCCGCCCGGATACCGCGCCGAAATACCCCAGCGTCTTGCGATGGCTCTCATCCAAAAACGCAAGCGAAAACGTCTCTGCCGCGTCAATAAACTCCTTTGTGTACCTCGTCGGACGGATCACAACGAAGGCGACGTTTTTTCCCCACATGACGCCCATGCCGCCCCACGAAGCCGTCATGGCGTTGACACGGCCCTCCAGTTCAGCCGTCACCAGCATCCAGTCCTTGCCAATCATCTCGAATGGATTTTTGTTCAGTTCCTCAATTGGAAACTCAATCATCACAATGTCCTCCTCAACCGATCCTGCGCCGCGTAGGTCCTTGCTCCGGCTGCGACGGCAACTCGTCCGCAATCTCGTCCTTCACATTTTGCGGCGTGAACTCCTCCTCCGATGCCGTTTCCTCGTCTTTGACCTTCGTACGCCTAAACAGCGGCTTCTTTTCAGCGCCTTTTTCATTCCTGCGCTGGACACGGCTCATCGGCTCCGGCTCATCCGCATATTTCTCCAGAAAGTCCATTGTCGGTTCCTTTACTTTTTCATCGCGCTGCACATGCTTTGGAAATTCCGCTTCCGCCTGCTGCTCTGGCTCCAGCTTCCAAATCACGGTCTCATCGACAGCTTCGTCCCCAAATACAGCCTCATCCGGCTCCACAATCTCCTCGATTTTCTCCTCTTCCGGAAGCACAACTGGCGCAATCGGTTCCTTCACCTGCCGGAATACGGGCGCCTCAATCGGCACCTGCACATGTTCCTCTACGATCCTTTGCGGCGCACGGCGGGGCACGTCGGCCTGCTCCCCCTTCTTCTCCGCCAGATCAGCCTGAACATAATCCACAAGCATCGTTTTGATTGCCTGTCCGATGCTGTTCACCGTATCCATCGGCGTCATGGAATATTCGCTCTCCTGCGTTGCGGCAAGCTCTCCCGCCAGCCCGGTGATATATACGCCCGCAAGCGCGGCCTCATACGCATCCTTGCCCTGCGCCAGCAGCCCGCCAATCACGCCGGTCAATACATCCCCGCTTCCGCCCTTCGCCATGCCCGGGCTGCCCACACACATCAACGATGCGTTTCCAAACGCATCGGCAATCACCGTCGTGCTGCCCTTCAAAACAAGCGTAATCCCATATTCGACCGCAAAATCCACCGCCGAGCGCACCGGATTTTCCATAATTTCGCTCATCGCAAGCCCCGACAGCCGCGCGAACTCCTTCGGATGCGGCGTCAAAATCACGTCGCCCTTCTTATTTTCCAAAAATTCCAGATGCTCGGCCAGCGCATTGAGCGCATCCGCGTCGATCACCTTCGGAAGGTCATAGTTGGTCAGAATGTTGCCGACCACCTCTGCAATATCCTCGTTCACGCCAAGCCCCGGCCCGGCCGCAATCGCCGTTTTGCCCTGCGCCAGCTTTTCGATCGCATAAACCGCGTCGGCCGCCAGCAACCCATTTTGGCTCGCAAGCTCAAAGCACGTCGCCTCGGGTACATTTTGCTGCAATACATCGATCACTTCCCCGCACGAAGCAACGTTCACCAGCCCCGCGCCCGCACGCGAAGCAGCGCGCGCGCTCAATACCGCAGCACCCGCCATGCCATAGCTTCCTGCAACGAGCAGCAGCCGACCATAATCTCCCTTATTCGAATCGAGCGGGCGCTCACCTATGCACATGTCCGCATCATCGCTCTCATAGGCGCACACCGTCGCGCGGATCGGCACATCGCAGCCTTCGTCCACACCGATCTTCACAACCTGCAATTCTCCCGTGCATGTGCGGCCGGGCTGCAGGAAATGACCAATTTTGGGATACTGAAAGGTCACCGTAATGTCCGCCTTCACTGCATCGCCCATCACTGCACCCGTCTGTGCATTCACGCCCGTCGGTATATCCACCGCAACCACCAGCGCGTCGCGCCCGTTCAAATACTCCACCGCATCGCGGTATATGCCGTCAAGCCTGCGTGCAAGCCCCGTCCCGAAGATTGCGTCCACATATACCTCTGCCTCGGAAAGCGCATCGAACGCCTCCTTGTTGGCAATCACGGTAAAATATTCCTCATTTTCCTTGAAAAACGCAAAATTCGCCGCCGCGTCCTCGCTCAGCGAGGAAAGGTTTCCTAGTACGACCACGTGCACGTCATACCCATTTGCCAAGAGTATCCGAGCGACCGCAAAGCCGTCTCCCCCGTTGTTTCCAGTCCCGCAGAAAACCTGCACGGTACACGGCTCCGCTTCCTCACGAATCGCCTCATAAACACCGTGCGCGGCATTTTCCATGAGCACGATCCCCGGTATCTTCATCCGGTCGATCATATAGCGGTCCACCGCCTTCATCTGTTCGGGCGTCAATGCAATCCTCATCTTGTATCCTCCTTTTCGAGCACGACAAACGCGCTCGCTGTATCCTCTGTATGTGTAATGCTGATATGTAAATTGAATTGTTTGCCGATCTCATCATGCAGCACAACGTAAGGCGCGCCGCTTTCCTCATGGAACACTTCAATGTTTGTGAGCGGCATATCGGTGATCCCTTTATGAAGGGCCTTTAAGACCGCCTCCTTCACACAAAACATGCCCGCCGCGCTCTGCGCCGCAAGGGTACGGCTATTGATGTAGTCCCGTTCCTGCTGTGTAAATACGCGCTTCAAAAAGGCCTCACGCTCCATTGATCGCTCCATACGTTCAATACGCAGGCTGTCCGTTCCGATCCCCGCGATCATTCTTCCTCCCGCGCGGCCAAAACCGCGTTCACCACAGCGCGCCGCATGACCTCCGCCGCGGCGGTCACCAGCACATTCAAATCAGCTTCCTTTTTTCCATAGGAAAGCCCGAATATCGTATCTCCGTCCACCATCGTATGTATGGGCTCGATGGAACGCGCGAGGCCGTCGTGCCCCGCCTGCGCCAGCTTGGCCGCACCGTCCTTTGTCAGCCCTGCATTCGTCGCCACTACGCCCACCGTTGTGTTCCTGCCCTGCATAAAATCCGTACGCACACTGTTTTCCATCATATATTGCGCCGTGTTGATATGCACGCCGCCCTTGCTTGCGCCCGCAATGATCCTGCCGTTTTCCACAACGTCGCCGAACGCGTTCACGCCCACGAGGGCCGCCACCACCACACCGTCCTTCAGCTTGATGCTTGCCGTGCCCACGCCGCCCTTTTCCACGTGCTTCATACCCAATATCTTGCCGACTGTCGCGCCCATGCCCACGCCCGCGCTGCCCTGCGGCACCACCGTGCATGCGTTGATGCAAGCCGCGTAGCCCATACCCGCGTTCGGACGAATGTCGCTCCTGCCATATCCCAAGTCATAAATGACCGCCGCCGGGACGATCGGCACCACCGCGTCCTCTGTGCGCACACCCATCCCCTGCTGCTCGCAATAGATCATCACGCCGTCTGCGGCCGCAAGCCCAAACGCGCTTCCGCCCGCCAGCAGTATCGCCGAGCATTCCTGCACCGCCTTCGCCTGCGCCATGAAATCGGTCTCCCGTGTTCCCGGAGCACTTCCGCGCACATCAACGCCGCACACCGCACCGTCCGGCGCAAGAATCACCGTGATCCCGGTTCTTCCCGCCTTGTCCTGCGCATGCCCGACCAACAACCCCCGAATGTCTGTGATGCTTCCGCTGTACATAAAATCTCCTAGATATATTCCTTCATTCCGCGCACGGAAACTTCTCCCGCAAGAAATGTTTTTATCTCCCCGTCAACATCGAGCATCAGCGCACCTTGCCTCGTAAAACCGCGGCACACGCCCGAAACGCTTTCCTCTCCGGCCAGTACTCTGATTTCTTTTCCTATTATAACACTATTTGCGCAATATTCATCAAAAATCGCGTCGATTGCCTCCGCCACATACCGTTCGCAGCAGGAAAACACTTCGTCGATCATCGCCGCGCAAAGCTTCACCCTGTCCGCCTTCTTTCCGGTGATCAAACGAACGGAAGACGCTTTTTCTGAAACCTCTTCCGGAAACTTTTTCTGGTTCACATTCAGCCCCATGCCGCACACAATATATTCCACGCGATCCATGTCGGTGGACATCTCCGTCAATATCCCGCATAGCTTTTTCCCGCCGAATACAACGTCGTTGGGCCACTTGATGCCCGCGTCCACACCGCAAACACGCCTAATTGCCCGCACCACGCCGAGCGCGGCAGCAAACGTCACCGCCGGTGCCTTTGGCGGCGCAAAACCGGGACGCAGCAGCACGCTCATCATAATCGAATCTCCCTCTTCGGAAATCCATCCGCGTTCAAGCCGTCCCTTTCCCTTTGTCTGCAGCTCCGCGATATATACACTTCCATCCGGCGCACCCTCGCGTGCCATACGCTTGGCGTGCTCGTTTGTGGAATCCACCTCGTGCATCCAATGGATGCGTTCGGGTTGCGTGTGCGCCCAAAACCCAACATATTCGGGTTTTAGTACGTCCGGCAGCGACACAAGATGATAACCGCGCTTTGTGTGCGCCTCGATCACGCCGCCCTCCTCTTTGATCGCCTTGATGTGCTTCCACACCGCCGCCCGCGATATGTTCAGCTCGTCGCTGATTTGCTCGCCCGAAACAAAATCATCCGCGGAAACCAGCAGCTTTAAAATTCGTTTTCTCATTGTTCCTCATCTCTGCGAAGCGCGCGCTTGATGTCCTCATAATCGAACCCCTTCGCCATCAGTGCGCGAATGATTTTCTGCTTCGCCTTGTTTTCTTCCTCACCCGCATGCTTTTGCTTAAGCCGCACCACATACGTGTCGATCACCGTTTCTTCCTGCTCCATACCGGCAAGCGTTTCCTGCGCAATTTCGCGCGGCACACCCTTTTGCATCAGCTTTTGCATCGCCACCCGCTGCCCGTATTTTTGCATCAGCTCCTGCGCATAAAGCTCCGCAAAGCCTTGATCATCAAGATAACCGATCTCTTTGAGCTTTGCGACCGCCGCGTCGATTGCCTCCGGCGCGATCTCCTTTTCCTTTAGCTTCCGACGCAGTTCCCGCTCCGTGCGCATGCGGTAGGATAAAAATTTCATCGCGCACGAAAGCGCGTATTTCTCTTTGTCCTCACGCAGAATGCGCTCCACATCGTCGTCCGAGAGCTCCGCACCCTTTTTCAAACGGTTCGCAATCGCCGTATCGATATAAACGGCAAACGCAAACTCTCCGTCCATATAGACGTTCACGCGCTCCTTGTTGCGCGCTCCTTCTTTTAACTCCGTGATCGTTCCCATGCTTTTATTATACTGGAAACCGTTAAAATTTGGAACCTGTTTGATTTTTTTCTCGTTTTTCTGTAAAATAAACCTATGAGAAAACTGATACTGATCTTCCTGCTCGTATGCCTGATGGCGGTTCCCGTGCTCGGCCTTGCGGAAGGAGACACAACAATCAAACAATCCTCGGTGGGCGACGACGTTGCACTCGTTCAGATGCGTCTGCGCGATCTCGGATACCTCAATTACCGTCCCACCGGAAAGTTCAGCGATATGACGGCGGATGCCGTTCGCGTCTTCCAGCAGCAAAACGGGATCTCTCCCGACGGGCAGGTGGGCAGCGCCACCTATGATGCGTTGTTTTCCGATGCGGTCAAGCGCGCGCCCTTAAGCACGGGCATCAAAAAGGTCGCGGGACCCGGCTATTCCGGCACGGTCACACAAAAGGGCGAGCTTTCCTCTTGGGCACAGATCGATCCGCTGATTCCCGTGGGTGCGCAATTCAGCGTGCAAGACCTCAACAGCGGAAAAACCTTCCAATTGGCACGTACCGGCGGGCAAAACTGTGCATATGCCGCAACCGTTTCCGCGGAAGACTATCAGGCCTACCGCGCCTCATTCGGCGGCGACGATACCTGGGAGCACCGCGCCGTTTTGGTTGAAATCAACGGAACACAATACGCTGCCTCCTTGTTCGGTCAGCCGTCCGGCGGCGACGATGCATATGGCAGCGGAATGAAGGGCCATACCTTCCTTTATTTTAACGACAGCAGGACCGACATCTCCGGCCTCGCGGACGACGAGCACATCCTCGCCATCACACGCGCCGCCGGAAAATAGATCAGACCAACGCAAAGGGGCTGTCTCAGCAATCGTTTTTATACAAAATCGTCCTTCAGCAAATAAAAATCGGCTTAAAATCATACTGATTTTAGCCCTTTTTTATGAGTTGATGTATATTATGCGTATGCGATTTTGCACAGCGGGTCGGCGGGGCGTTGTACATCAGCACGCCAGTCGGGAATTTGCATCCCGCTAACCCAACCCCGCTACGCGGTGTTAAAGCGCGCGGGACGCAAACACCCAACCGACGCGCGGCGAACAGACGGCGCATAACCGTCACCGACCCTGATGTGCCGGGGTGCGTAGCCTGTTGCAAGATGCCGACGGACGGGGCCTTGTGCAGGGCGCTTAGAGATTTATTTCTTGCTGACGCGCCCGGAACACGGAGCGGCGGCTCTGAAGCTTTGGCCTTGCTTTTGTGAAATCGACGCCGCGTCCCCGGGAGGTCGGCGCTTGCAACTAGGCTTAGGTTGTTTAAAATCACATGCATTGTTATACGCTTAATGAGACAACCCCTTTTTATTCCGCCAATCCCCACACCGACACGCTGCCGTCGTTTACGGAAAACACCGCATGACCGTCTCCCTCCACATGCACATGCTCCGGCCTGTACCCCAAAAGGTCGCGGAACGCACGTCCTGCGAAACGTTCCCCCACATACATCCGCTTTTCTCCGCCGACCTCGTTGGACATCAACACCGCAAGGCCTGAACGCTCGTGCGCATCCGTTCCCTCGCGCGTCCATCCCACAAGATGCGGATCGTCGAAATAGTCGTGCTGCGCACCGTACACCCGCTCCTCGCGCGCCTTGATCATGGGCCGCAGCCATTCCTTTTTTGCGTCGATCCCATGCGTCGGGATACCATAATAATCGCCATAGAATACACACGGATACCCGTCCTTGCGCAGCAAAATCAGCGCATAGGCAAGCGGCTTGAACCAGTCCTGCACCCACGATTCCAGCGACTGCCCGGGCTGCGTGTCGTGGTTATCAACAAAGGGCACCGCCAGAAGCGGCCGCTCCTTCACGAGCGTATTGTCAAAAATCGTACGCATGTCAAAACCGCCGCCCGCGTCTGCCGCGTCCCGAAACCGGAAGTGGAGAGGTACGTCAAACAGCGAAAGTGCGCCGTCCGTCACATTGATATAATTCAAAAGCCTGCTCACGTCTCCGTTCCAGTATTCGCCCACCGCAAACAACTCGCGGCCAGCTACTTCACGCAGTACGCTCAGCCATTCGCTGTAAAACGTGAAGCGCATATGCTTGACTGCGTCGATGCGGAATCCGTCCACAACTGCCTGGGCAATGTACCACTTCCCCCAGCGGATAAGCTCCTGCACGACCTCTTCATTGCGCAGATCAAGGCTTGCGCCCATCAAATATTCATAGTTGCCAAATTCCCAGTCCACCTCTTCCTGCCACTCTTTTCCCGTGAACTGAAAGATCGCACTGCGCCCGGTGCGCTCGTCCCTGTCGATTGCCGCAAAATGCGCACTGTTCCATTTGAAATCGGAATATTTCCCGTTCCTGCCCGGGAAGCTGAACTTTGTCCACGCGGAAATCATCTCGTCACCGCTCAACTGCTCGTAACGATTTTCCTGCGCAAACTCACGCACCGACACCCACTCGGTCTCGTCGGCCCCAAGCTTATGGTCAAGTACGATGTCCGCATACACCTGCAATCCAGCGGCGTGCAGCGCGTCGATGGCCTGCAGATATTCCTCCCGCGTCCCATATTTCGTCGCCACAGACCCCTTCTGATCAAATTCACCCAGATCGTAAAGGTCGTACACAGCATAGCCCACGTCGTTCGCGCCTTCGTTGCCCTTATAGGCAGGGGGAAGCCACACCGCCGTGATGCCGTCTCCGGCAAGCTCCGGTGCTTTTTCAACGGTCTGCCTCCACAATACTCCGGCGGGCAGCTCCCACTCGAAATACTGCATCATTGTCCCGTTTTTTCCGGCACTCATACAAAATTTCCCTTCATGCAAATTCCACAGCGGCACAGTGTGCCGCTTGGAACGCCCCATGTTCAGCTCTTCTGATAATACCAGTCGCTGATGCCCGTGAACACCTGCCCCTGCCGCATGCCCGTGATCCCCTTCAACAGATCGTTGCACACAGCGGAATTCATGCGGAAATAAAGTCCGATCTGCGGTACGCGCTCCACCAACTGTTTTTGCAGCTCGGCATAGCTCTTTTTCACGTCCTCTTCTTGAAACGCGTTACGTGCCGCGCCGATCGCGCTGCTCAGCTCCGCGCTGTCTACGCCGCCAAAGTTGCCCGCACCGCCCACGTCAAACAAAAATCCAATGTCCGGATCCTCGTCCAGATAAAAGCTGCAAAACGCAAGGTCGAAGCTTCGTGCTTGCAAACGACCCATATAATCCTCCTGGCTCAGCGCCTCCACGTTGACCACGATCCCCACTTCCTTGAGCTGCTTGGCGATCGCCTTCGCCGCCTCCACACGATAGGGCGTGTTTCTGTCGTCCTGCACAATGAGCGATAAGGTGAGTATGCCGCCCTGTGTGTCCTCCTCGCTCGTCCGATACCCCGCAGCGCGCAAAAGCTCGCGGGCGGTATTTAGATCGTCGTCCTGCTTATATTTTGAATCATACGCGTAAAAATTCGGCGTAATCGGCATATTTGCGGGCACCGCGTGGTTCAAAAGCACCGTTGAAATGATCTCCCGCCTGTCGACCGAGTAAGAAAGCGCCTGCCGCACCTCTGTTACGCCAAGCGCTGCATTGCCGAGGTTTGGAACCAGACAGTCGTAGTAATTCGTCATATAGTCGATCACCTGCGTTTTCCCTGCGATCTTATATTTGCCCGCATACAGCACATCTGTCGTCACGAAATCCAAAACGCTTGTGGAAACGGCCTCCAGCTTTGCCGTGCTTCCGCTCATCGGCTTTGCAACGATTTTAGGGATGTTCGGTGTCGTGCCCCACCAGTTCTCGTTCACGCTCAACTCCATCTGACTTTGCGGATCATACGAATCGATTTTATAAGGTCCCGTCCCCGCCTGTCCCGCCGCATTCGTCACGGGGAATGTCATGAAATAGAGCGCCTCCAGCCCCGGCTTGGTCATCGTCACCTTCACCGTGCTCGTATCCACGATCTCCACATTGCTCACAACGGCATTATATTGCGCATAACGGTTCTCCTGCATCTCCGGTGCGGGTGCGGAAGGGCTGGGAGATGCCTCCTGATTGTCCGTCGCTTCAGGGGTTTGTTCCGTTTCGCTCGGTTCTGTTGGCGTCACCGGCGCGGGCGTCATTTCGCGCACCTTGTTTGCGCTGCGCACAACGTCGTCCGCGCTCAGCGGCGTTCCATCGGAAAAAGACGCGTTTTGCCTGATCTTGAAGGTATACACCGTTCCGCTTTCGTCCGCCTCCCATGATTCCGCAAGGCAGGGCTGCGGTTTCCCCGTTTCGTCGATGCGCACGGGCGTCTCATACACCAGCCCCAAAAGGTTCACGAGATCCTCATCGCTCGCCTGCAACGGGTCTAGGGAACCGGCATTTGCGGGCATCGCAATAAAAAGATCACCGCCCGGCTGCTTTTCCGCCACAGCGGAAGAAGCGGAGGGCGCAGCGCTCGCCGACCCATTCTGCGTATTGTTTCCGCACGCGGCAAGCGACACCGCCGCACACACGAGCAGGCATGAAACGATTGTCCTAACCCAGCTCGTAATATTCTTTGTATTTCTCATATGCCTTCGTCACCTTTTTGACATAGTTGTCCGTCTGTTCATAGGGAATCTTCGTAAGCGTCTTTCCATCCTGCGAATACTGCGGGTCGGCAAGCCACTCCTTTACCTTGTTGTGTCCCGCATTATACGCCGCCATCATCACGGGCAAACTGTCAAATCGCTCGTCAAGGAAGTTTAAATACCAGCATCCCATTTTGATGTTCGTCTCCGGATCATATAAATCATCCGTCTTGAAATCCTCCATCTTCAGCTTCCCCGCGATCCACTCTCCCGTCTCGGGCATCACCTGCATCAGGCCGATTGCCCCAACATTAGAAACCGCTTCTGCGTCAAATCCGCTTTCCGTATGGATCACCGCAGCCACAAAATAAGGATCGAGGCTGTATTCCGCCGCATATTGTTCGATCAGCTCCTTATATTCCAGCTTATATTTGTTTCTGTCCATCTCCGGCATCACCACAAACACGCCGACCACCGCAAGAACCGCAATCGCCGCGACCACCACAACAGCAATCAGCGCTTTTCTGTTTCCCCCATGCCTATTTCCCGATCTTCTCATCATAAAGTTCCCCTATTTGTTTTTTCAAATGCGCAAGCGTGCCGTCATTTTCGATCACAACATCCGCATATCGTTCCATGTCCTCTTCACGCGACTGGTTATCGAGTCGGTTTTGCGCGTGCTTCTCGTCGATTCCGTCCCGCCGCAAAATCCGCTCCTTTTTTCGTTCACCCGCCGCGCGCACAAGCCATATCTCGTCCACGTCCTTTTCAAGCCCCACATCCGTCAGCAGCGCGCAGTCCACCACCACAACGCCCTTTTGAGACGCTTCCTTCCTGCGGCGCACCTCGTCGATCACCAGCGGATGCAGAATGGCGTTTAGCCGCAAAAGCGCCTCCTTGTCCGCAAACACAACCGCGCCCAGCGCACGGCGGTCAAGCGTGCCGTCCGCCAGAAAATAATCTTGACCAAATACCGCACGCACGGCAGCATAGCCCGGCTGTCCAATCTCGCACAGCTCATGCACAACGCGGTCCGCGTCGATCACATCCGCGCCCAGCGTTTCAAGATATGCCGCGGCGGTGCTTTTGCCCGCACCGCTGTTGCCAATGAGGCCAATGGTTCGTTTCATTTCGCCTCCGCCCACGTCTTCCCCCGCGCGACGTTCACGCGCAGCGGCACGCTCAAGTCCACGGCGTTTTCCATGCATTCGCGCAAAAGCTCGGTCACAGCCTCTTCTTCACCGTTCTTTGCGTAAAGGATCAGTTCGTCATGCACCTGCAAAACAAGCTTGGATTCATAGCCCTTTTCTTTGAGCGCGCGCTCAACCTTGTTCATCGCAATCTTGATCACATCCGCGGCGCTGCCCTGTATGGGGGTGTTGAGCGCCGCGCGCTCCCCAAACGAGCGGATGTTGTAGTTGCCGGATGAAAGCTCCGGGATATAGCGTATCCGTCCGCAGATCGTGCGCACAAACCCATCCTCGTGTGCGCGCGCAATGATCTCGTCCATGTATTTGCGCACCCCGTCAAATTCCTCAAAATACCGGGCAATATAGTCCGCCGCCTGCTTGCGCGTAATGCCAAGGTTGCGCGCCAGTCCAAAATCGCTTATGCCATAAACGATCCCGAAATTGACTGCCTTTGCACTTGCGCGTTCTGCCGGGGTCACATCCCCGATCTCCTTGCCAAGCACCTCCGCCGCCGTGCGCGCGTGGATGTCCTGTCCCTTCAAAAACGCGTCCTTAAGGTGTTCATCGTCCGCGATCGCCGCCAAGATGCGCAGCTCGATCTGCGAATAGTCTGCGGAGACGATCTCGTAGCCGTCGGGCGCCACAAACGCGCTCCTGATGTCGCTTGCCATTGCGGACTTGATGGGGATGTTCTGCAAATTCGGCTCCACGCTCGAAAGCCGTCCGGTCGCCGTCGCCGTCTGCAAAAACGTCGTGTGGATCATTCCGCTGCGGATCAGCCCAATCAGCCCGTCCACATACGTTCCCTTCAATTTTGTCAGCGAACGATATTCCATGATATAACGAATGACGGGATGCTTTTTTTCCAGCTTTTCCAAAACCTCTACATCCGTGGAATAACCCGTTTTGGTTTTTTTAACGGCGGGAAGCCCCAGCTTTTCAAACAATATCTCCGCAAGCTGCTTGGGTGAACTGATGTTGAACTCCTGCCCTGCCAGCTCGTAAATGCGTCCCGTCAGCTCGCCGATCTGCCGGTCATACTTTTTCCCCAGCGCCGCAAGCGTTTCGCCGCTCACGCGGAAGCCTTGCGTTTCCATATCATAGAGCACCCGCAGCAGCGGCTGCTCGATCTCATACATCACCTGTTCAAGCTCCGTACGTTCGATCTCGTCGCGCTGCAACTCCGCAAGTGCAAACAGCCCCGCCGCGTTTTCCTCAAGCTCTGCGCGCTTCATCACGCCCGTCAGGTCATATTTCGAATAGGACGGGTTCAATACCCACGCGCCCAGCATCGTGTCGTAAAAATCTTCAAACACCTCGCCCCATTCATGCATCAGCGCCTTCACGTCATGAGCGATCACCCTTTTGTCCGCCAAAAACGGCTTCAAGGCCTTGAGCACATCGCTCAAGTCATATCCCTCGTCGAGCAGCGTCATCTTCAGCGGGATCACATATTCCGTTTCTCCGTCGATTGCCAGCCGAATCCCGTCCCTGTAGAGCAGCGCAAATTCATACGCGTCATTGAGCAGCGTCAGCTCGTCCGGCGCAATCATTCTCGTTTCCGTCACTTTTTTCTGCTCACGTTTGATGTCGAAACGCTTCAGGAAGGACGAAAAACCATATTGCTCGCTCATCGTACGCAGCCCGTCCATATCAAAACCGGAAAAGGCAAAATCCTTCAACTCTTTTTTGAGCGGCATGGCCGATTCAATGGTCGCAAGGTCTTTCGACATGAATGCAGACTCTTTGCCGTTCACAAGCTTTTCATACAGCTTGTTTTTGGGAAGTGCGTCAAGGTTCTCGTAAAGTTCCTCGACGGTCGGATATTCATGCAGCAGCTTGAGCGCCGTCTTCTCTCCGATTCCCGCAATCCCGGGAATGTTGTCCGACGCGTCACCCATCAGCGCCTTCAAATCGGGAATCTGCGCGGGGGTAAGCCCCCATTCTTCCATCAGCGCTTCACGCGTCATCAGCTTGGTCTCGCTCACGCCTTTTTTTGTGAGCACTACGCTGATGTGATCGTCAATGAGCTGCAATTGATCTTTGTCCGCCGTAAAAATATATGACGCAATATTTTCCTTCTCCGCGCGCACGGAAAGCGCGCCGATGATATCATCCGCTTCATATCCCGCCTGATCCACACACACAACGCCCACCTGCTTGAGCGCCTCCTGAATCATCGGTATCTGCGCAAGCAGCTCCTCCGGCGTCTTGCGCCGTCCGGCCTTGTATTCCTCATACTTCTCGTGCCGGAATGTCTTCTCCCTGCGGTCAAACGCCACCGCGATATAGGTGGGATTGTATTCCTCCACCACGCGGAACAGCATCGTAAAAAAGCCGTACATTGCGTTTGTCGGCCTTCCTTCCTTGTCCTGCATTGTTGTGGGCAGTGCCCAATACGCCCTGAAAACAAGGCTGTTCCCGTCGATTGCGAGCAATGTGTCCGCCATAAAAACCTCCTGCGTTGCGACTCCAATATTTTACCATGTCCAGCCCTTAAAATCAAACGAAGGCGGGCCGCTTCGTGCCTTGAAACGCCCCGCCTTTATGAACACTTTTTAAATTTTTCACAGCTTCCCTAATGGATCACCATCGCAAACAAAACGGTCAATATCCCTGAAATCCCGATGGCAAGCCCGCTCATCGCACCCTCCACCTCGCCGATCTCAAGCGCCTTCGCCGTGCCAAGCGCGTGGCTCGACGTGCCGATCGCAACCCCGGCGGCAATTGGGTTTTTGACACGAAACAGCTTGATAAACGCGGGCGCGAAGATCGCCCCCACAATGCCCGTAACGAGCACCGCCGCAACGGTGATGGACGGCTCTCCGCCAAATTGCACCGAAACCTCCATCGCAATGGGCGAGGTCACCGACTTGGGGATCAGCGAAGCGGTCATCACCTCGTCCAGCCCAAACAGTGTGCACAGGCCGTAAACGCTGCCCATCGAGACAAGCGAACCGACCGCGCTGCCAATGATGATGGGCAAAAAATTCCGCTTCAAAAGCCATGCCTGCCGGTAAATGGAAAGCGCGAGCGCCGCCGTAGCCGGCACCAAAAAGAACCCGATGAAGTCTCCGCCTTTGTTGAACGCCTCAAGCGGGATGTCGAACACCAAAAGCACGGCAATCACCACCGCAATCGCAATCATCAACGGATTCGCAATGGGCGATTTCACCTTGGCGTTGATCCATAAGCCAAGCGCGTATGCCCCCACGCACAGCAATATCCCAAAAAACGGAGAGCTCACAATCTCATTCATGACTGCCCTCCCTCAGCTTCTTTTGAATCGCCATCACCGCCTTGACCGTATACGCGGTGGCAAAAAAGGTGATGATCGTTGTCAGCGCGCAAATCAGCAAAAACGGAAGCAGATAGTTTTTCAGGCGATCAAACTGTTCGATGATCGCCACACCCGCCGGAATAAAGAAAAACGCCATGTTTTTCAGCAAAAAGTCTCCAAACCGCTCAATGTGACGCGGCTTGATCCACTTCAAAAGCAGCAGGACAAACAGCAATATCATGCTCATCACGCTCGCCGGGATGGGCAGCGGAATGATCCTTGACAGCAGCTCTCCCGCAAAGCATACCGCAAACACGATGCCGATTTGAAACAAGCCCTTCATAGTCTTCCTTTCGTCCGGTTTATTTTCCCTTCCAACAATTTTTTATTATAAACCTCTTTTGCTCTGCGGACAACCTTTCGTTTCTTTTGCGCACACAAAAAACAGCCCGAGTTTGCTTCAGGCTGTTTTTATTTCTTTCCGTAAGATTGATGATATTATTGTTTCCCATCATAAGGCGGAATCAAGCCTGCCTCACGCATCGTGTCGAACATGTCAACGATATATGGTGCCTCAAAACTCCCGATACGGTCGCAGCCCGCCTTGATGAAGGATACCGCATTTTGCGGTTTGGGAAATTTAATTCCCGCTTTCATTTTCACGTTCGTGCCCTTCAGAGATTCTTTTATGACGAGGATCTGTTCTAAGGAAGGCCCCTCCGACTGACCGCTGGAGCTTTTTGCATATGTCGCGCCCGCTTCCACGAGAATATCGCAGGCAAACCTAATTTCATCGTCCGTCAGAAAGGCCACTTCCAAGATCGGCTTTGTCACGGCACCCTCTGCCGCCTTCACATGCTCCTTCATTTCATACAGCAGATAGTCATGCCTGCGATCCTTCAACGCCCCTATGTTGAACACCATATCGATGGCGGTAGCGCCTAATTGAACAGCCTGTGAAACGGCATAAATTTTCGTTTTGGTATCCGAATTTCCAAACGGATAGTCTACCGGCACCCCAATTTCACAGTCCAGCCCCTTCAAACCCTCAGCCAGCATGGCCGTCCACGTCGATCCGGTATAAAAACAAGCGAATTTGTATTGCCACATCAATTCGATCCCTTTTCGTACGTCCGCCTCCGTCGCATTCTTTTGCGTCAAAACAAAATCAAAGATTTTTGCAAACCCGGCTTTGTCAACTTTTGATAGATCAATCATTTTAAATAGTTCCTTTCAATTGATATAAAATTTTTTGTGCGTATCCTCTTACGTATGGAAAGAATGTATGTCTATCCAAACCCCGAGGAGGTCAACAATCGTCTCATCCTTTACTTCTCCCTGATCTTTTGAAACACCGCATACCTTTGCGCATATCGCTCGCTGTTTTCCGCATTTGGTTCATAGGTCTGATCGATTCCGGTCATCTTGGCGAGCGCGTCTTCAAAACTTTCATACGCACCCATTCCAACCGCCGCAATGACCGCCGCGCCGACCGCAGAAGCTTGCAGATTCCGCATGCGCTCCACGCGCACCCCAAAAAGATCGGCCTTAAACTGATTCAAATTATCCGCCTTTGCGCCGCCCGCGCCAACGCGCATACAGCCAAATCGGCTTTCCGTAACTTTTTGCACAACCTCATAGAGCTCACGCAACCTGTAAGAGTGCGCTTCCATAAGCGCTGTAAATATATCCGGCAAACTCGTCTCAACACTCATTCCCTCAAAACAGCCGTCCCCCGTGAGCGGATCGCGTGTCATCCTGACGTTGCAGGATGCGTCATAGCGTGCCTTAGCGCTGATTTCGTTCAAACCGACGCCTGTGCGGGAAACGAACGTGTCCACAAACCACCTGACGGTGGGCTGCATATTGTCTCCCGCTTGAAAATGATAGCTTCCGCGCACCGCGCCCAGCCCCGGCATCAGTCCAAATATCCAGTGTTCATCCGTATTTCTAAATTCATGCAGCGGAAGGCCGACAAGGTTATACGAACCCGCCAGATTACCTATCATTCCCGCCGTGCCCTTCGGGTGGAACCCCAGCCCGATAAAGCCTTCCATCGCATCGTGCCCGCCAATCACAACAGGCACCCGTTTGGGTAGCCTTACATCCCCATATCGTGCAATTTCGCCCAAAACCGTTCCCGCCTCGCAAACACTGCCAAGCGTCTCTTTTTGAATCCCCAATATATCCAGCAGCCGTCCCGACCACTCGTTTTTTTGCAAGTCATACATTGCCATGCGTGCCGCCAAAGAGTAATCGCTGTACGGCTCCAGTCCAAGCTTCATCATAATATACTGTTGGAGCGAATACAGATTCTTTGTTCTTGCAAACAATTCAGGTTTGTGCTTTTTGATCCAATACATGCGCGGGAAAGAAAGATCGCAATCGAGCGGCGCCCCTGTGATCTTTGCATATTCATGCGTATCGATCAGCGTCCCGATTTCATGCATATCCTCCTTCGCTCTCCAGTCACTTCCCGCAATCAGCGGATATAGGACCTTTCGCCGCTCATCCATACAAATGAAATTATCTCCAAAAAATGAAAATATCACTGCTGAAATGTCGGCGTTTTTCGCTTCCTCTTTTTCCAGAAGCTGCCCAAGACACTGCTGTGAACTCTGCCAGAGCGTTTCAGGATTCACGACCGCTGTGTTATGCGCCATAATGTCCCAGTCATAAGAGCGTTCCGCTTCGCCGATCAGCGTTCCATCTTCAAGAGAGATAAACACCGTGTGCAGCTTGGAGGTGCCAAAATCAATCACAAGCACTGCATCGTTTGTTTTTTCCAACATAATCCTACTCTCCGTATCCGCTTTATTCAGGAGGGAGAAATGCGCATTTCTCCCTCCTGTTGTTCAACCGTTTAAAAAAGGATCGCCTGATTTAGTTGAGAACCGCACCGGATGTATCATATTTGGGATCGTCCACATTGTCGAGCGTAATCAGCTCATACGGCACATCGATATATTTTTCCAGCTTTTCGCCTGCCAGATACGCCAACGCCGCATCTACTGCGCCGCGCGCCTGCCCTGCCGCGTTCTGAAACACTGTACAGGTGAGTCGGTTGTCTCTCACGGCGTTCATCGCGTCCGTTATTCCGTCAATGCTGCCAACAACGATCTTTCCTTCCCATTCCGTCCCTTGGATCGCCGCAAGTGCTCCGAGGCCCATTTCATCGTTCTGTGCATATACCATATCGATTTCCATGCCCGACTGCAGGAAATTCTCCATCGCAGCCATCGCTTCCTCACGTACCCAGTTGCAAGTCTTGTTTCCAACGATCTTGATTCCGGGATAGTCCTTCAGCACTTCCTCCATGCCTTTTGTTCTTCCAACCTGACCGTCATGGCCGGTCGGCCCTTCCAGCACGACCCAATTTGCTTCTTCTCCACCCACCTCAATGAGATGCCGTGCAAGCATACGCCCGGACTCCGTGTGATCCGAGCCCACATAGGTCGCTTTATATTCTTCACTCGCGTTTGTTTCAGAGTTGAATTCAATCACCGGGATGCCCGCGTCGAACGCTTCTTTTGTCGCCGGGGCGACCTGTTCCTTGTCAAACGGGTTCAAAAGGATGGCGTCTACCTCCTGCGAAATCAAGTTGTTGACCTGATCGATCTGGTTCGCCGCGTCGGAATCTGCGTCAAGGTGAATGAGCTCGATCTTGTCCGCATAATTTTCAGCGACATATTCATCCATGTAATACTTGCATATCGCCATAAATTCCGTCGAAAGCGCATACCATGAAACGCCGATCTTGTACTTTTCTCCAGCCGGTTTCGCTTCCTCCGTATTTGTTGCCGCTTCCGTTCCCGCCGCCGAGCTTTCAGACGGCTGTGTCTCTTGTGTTGCCGGCGCGCATGCCGTCAAAAACATTGCGCACACCATGGCCAAAACGATACCTACCACGATTATCTTTTTCATAAATTTTCCTCCTCCTAAAAATACTCATTATTTGCTCCTGCGGAGCGGGCGAATACAATGCAAGCGGCAGTGAACGTTTCGGTTTCCCTCCTCGCAGCTTTATTTCCTCTGCGGTGAGCGCCGCCTTTGCCTCACCGGGGATTATGTGCGCTATCTCAACTTTTCCCCTATCTCTTTTTTACGGCTGCCCGCGCATCCAGGCAGACGGCGCCAATGATGATTGCACCTTTCACGACCTGTTGTACATAGGAAGACACGTTCAGAAGATCCAGTCCGTTCGAAATCGATCCAATGATCAGCGCTCCGATCAGCGTTCCAATGATAGTGCCCTTTCCTCCCGCCAGGCTGGTTCCACCGATGACCGTAGCTGCGATCGCATTGAGCTCATATCCTTCCCCCGCCAGCGCGGATGCGGCGCTTGTTCTCGCTGCAAGAATGATGCCGCAAAGCCCGCAGCACAGCCCCGAGATCATGTAGGCAAGCGTGCGCGACACCTTCACATTCACACCCGAAGCATACGCCGCCTCCTCGTTGCTGCCCACCGCGTAAAGCGCCCTTCCAAACTTTGACTGATGCAGTAATATAAAAGCGAGTGCGACTACGATCGCCAAAATGATCACCGGAATCGGAATTCCCAGCAGACTGCCCTTGCCAAGCTGCTCAAAGCCTGCCGACAAGTTGGTGATTGGCGCGCCGCCGCAATATATTTGAGTTGCGCCGCGCGCGGCAGACATCATGCCGAGTGTTACCACAAACGCGGGCGCGCCTACATAAGATATGATCAATCCATTGATCAGCCCACATACACAACCGATCGCCAGTGCCACAAGAATGACCACCGCCAGCGAATACGGGGAGTCGGGGTGCGCCAGATCCGTCGCGATGATACCCGCAAACGCAAGGATCGATCCCACCGAAAGGTCTATCCCACCCGTGATGATCACAAGCGTCATGCCCACTGCTATGATTGCATTGATCGATATTTGCCTTAACACATTGACAATATTCGCGCTTGATACAAATTTTCCAGCCGTAAGGCATGTCAGCGCCACAACAATTGCCGCAAACACAAAATAAATTCCATATTTTTGAATGATTGATGTCGTTTTGAGCCTCGGACGAACCATTTCTTTCATTGCTGTTTTCCTTTCTGCTTTTGCGTATCAATCAGGGTCATTCAAAACCCACGGCTTGCGCCTGACTGATCTCGTCTCGGTCAAAAATGCCTTTCACTCTACCCTCGTGCATTACCAATATCCTATCGCTCATGCCCATGATTTCAGGCATTTCCGAAGAAACCATGATAATGCTTTTCCCCTGCGAAACCATTTCCTCCATCAGCGCATAAATTTCGGCCTTGGCGCCTATATCGATTCCGCGCGTCGGTTCGTCAAGGATCAGCACATCAGAATTTGTGAGCATCCATTTTGCCAGCACCACCTTTTGCTGATTGCCGCCCGAAAGTGTAGATACCTCCCGTTTGATCGAATCCATTTTCACCTTTAGGCGTTCCGCGTATTTCTGACACACGCCCGCCTCTTCCTTTTTCCTCATCAAGCCAAATCTTGACAGCATATCCAGCCATGCAATCGAAATATTGAAACTGATCGGAAGCCCAAGAAACAGTCCGTTGCGTTTTCTGTCTTCTGTTGCCAAAGCGATGCCGTTTGCCACAGCCGCCTTGACATGCTTGATATGCAGTTCCTTTCCGTTTTTGCGTATTTTACCCGCCGTAGAGCGCCTCAGCCCAACGATTGTTTCCACGAGCTCCGTGCGCCCCGAACCAACAAGCCCGGATATGCCCAATATCTCTCCCGCACGCAGTCCAAAGCTCACATCCTGAAATTTGCTCCCGGCAGATAAGCCTTCCACTTCCAGTACAATGTTTCCCAGCACTGCCTTACGCTTGTTATAAATTTCTGCTAGTGTTCTGCCCACCATCATTTCAACAAGCTGCTCCTGAGACACTTCTTTTGTTTTGCCCGTTCCAATGTATGTCCCGTCGCGAAACACCGTATACTCGTCCGTCAATTCGAATATTTCCTCGAGCTTATGCGAAATATATATGATACCGATTCCCTTTTCTTTGAGTGCACGAATGATTTCAAATAGCCTTTGCGTTTCGCCTTCTGAAAGCGAAGACGTCGGCTCGTCCATAATAATCAAATCTGCTTTTCCAAAAACCGCCTTCGCGATTTCAACCATTTGCCGCTTGGCCTGGCTTAGATCCGCCATCCTCTCGCTTGCGCGTATTCCTTCAATACCTAGCTCCGCAAGCACCGTATCTGCGAGCTGTTCGATCCTTCTGCGGCTCAGCAGTCCCGCCTTTCCGCCGGGAAAGCAGCCCATAAACATATTGTCTGCCACGCTCATATCCATGATACTCATCAGTTCCTGATGAATCATGGATATCCCGATATCAAGCGCCTGGCGCGGATTCAAAATATGAATGTTTTCTCCTTTGAATTTTATCGTGCCGCCGTCTTTGGAATACATCCCCAAAATGATCTTCATCAATGTAGATTTCCCGGCTCCATTCTCGCCCATCAGTGCGTGGACCGTCCCTCGCCTTACCTTTAGGCTGACACCGTCAAGCGCCTTGACGCCGGCAAATGCTTTGGATACATGCTCCGCTTCCAGCAGCAGTTCTTCGCGTTCTCCGATATTGCTCATCTTCTCCCTCCTTCAAATGGATGTGAAAATATCATTTTTTTTGCTTCTCCACGCAATACGACCACGCATCTTTTCATGAAAAGATTTAACCTGCGCGAATACGCTCATGAATTTTCAAAAATTCTCTTTTGCCCTGTGACATGATCCATTTTCTATTTAATTGTTGCATTGGTCATCCAAACATCTTGAACTTTTCCGATCTTTTCATCGGCAACAAATGACTTATTAGGTTTAAATGTGCTGTTTTTTTAATCTTTTATCTTAAACTACCACCACTTTATGCGTTTGTCAAGCACTTTTATATATTATCGCCCATTTTTAATCATTTTCGTTTATACTTTGAATGTTTTCAATCATAATTCGGGGTTGCAAAAGTTCGCTTGACTAAAAACAGTTATTCCTATAATATAATATTTGTATCATTCTAAAAAAATTTGCGTATAAAGTATGGGAACGATTCATCACACTTTAGGCGCGGCAAAATTGCCATATCGAGGTTTCTTTATGTTAGACAGACAAAAAATATTGGATTTTATAAGAGAAGAGGGCGTTGTTACACCAAAAGATGTCGCCGACAAGTTTTCGATCAGCGAAAGCACTTCCCGCCGCGCTTTATCCCAGCTTGATGCGGCGCACAAAATCAAGAAGCGTCACGGCGTAGCATTTGCTTTGGATCACAACGCAAAAAATACGCCAATCGAGGATTTCCGCATCAACGTTAATTACGATTTAAAGCATCAGGTCGCACTGAAGGCCGCTTCATTTATTCACGACAATCAAACGCTGATCTTGCTCACCGGCTCCGCAGTCTATCATCTGGCGCGTGTGATCCGTGACAAAAACATCACCGTCATTACAAATTCCATGCTGGTCTTTCAGGAATTGCAGCATTGCAGCAACATCGAGCTTATTATCCTCGGCGGGTACTATAACCGAAAGGAAGCTGAAACCTCGGGCTATATCACAAACAGCAGCCTTTCTTATTACAGGTCAGACTATTTGTTTATGGGCACCTGCGGCTTTGACGAATACTCCGGCTTCTCGCATTCCAGCTATTCAATTGACATTTTTAGGGCCTGCCTGCAAGCGTGCCGATACGCGTGTGTTCTTGCGGACAGTACAAAGTATAACAAAACAACTGCGTCGGTCGCAGCGCAGCCGAGCGATATTTCTTATCTGTTTTGTGACAGAGGTTTAAGTCCTCTGGTCGGAGAACATTTCAAAGAGCTGAACAATGTACAGGTAATCTATCCGGATGAATGATCGCAGTAAACAAAAAGTGCCCTCCGAAAAGAGAGCACTTTTTTGTACTATTCTATGATGTAAGTTCCCGTCACCGTCGCCGACACCTCGATCTCCTGCGGGCTGACCGGCGTCGTCACCTTGCCTGCCGCCACATCCATCGCCCCTGCTTCCATCATGTATGGCTGCGCGCTATATCCCGCGCTCCCCTCGGTGATGGCCTGCGGGCGCACGATCGTATATCCGCCCGCCTGTGCAACGGCCTTGGCCTTGCCTCCCACGTTTTCCATCGCTTTTGCCAATGCCTCCATGTAAACGCTGTCCCGGTCCGCTATGTCAAACGACAGCGAATAGGTCGCGTTCGCCCCCGCCGCAATCGCCGCGTCGATCACCGTGCCCACAGTATCGATCTTGCGAATGGTCACACGGCAGATGTTCTCCACAACCGTCTTTTGCGGATTTTCATAATCCGCGTACACATTGAGACTCTGCGTCTCGAGGTCCTGCTCATTTACGCCCTGCGCCTTTACCGCAGCCAGAAACGCCTCTGTGATCCGCGCGTTTTCCTGCTGTGCCTGCTCAGCCGTGTTGCCGGAGGTCCGCACACCGATGCTCGCATACGCAATATCCGGCATCTTCTTCACAGATTCCGTCGCGCTCACCGTTAAGGTGGAAGCCTCCTGCGGGCCGGCAGCGCTCTGCGTTGGCACGGGCATGGCGCTCTGCGCGGGTTCTGCGGACGGCGTTGTGCTGCTCACAGGCGCAACGCTCGCTTCCGCCGTCGGCGCACTTACGCCCGCATTGCCATCACATCCTGCAAACACAAACGCGCTCACCATAAAAATTGCGATCAAAAATATCCATTGCTTTTTCATGTTTTTTCCCATCCTGCCTATTTCTGTTCCAAAAACTCCGCGACCAAATCCTTTTTCAGGCCCTTACGCCGTCCGCCGGACGACCTCGTCATCGGCTGAAATCCCTTCATATGCTTTTTCAGGAAGGCTTCAAATCGCGCAACCGTCGCCGGGTCGTCATAAATTGCGGTATGCAGATCTCCGCCGTCGTCTTCTGAAAGGGTCATCCCCACGAGCGCCAGCCTCTTTTCGATGCAATAGAGGTATCCCCAAAACGGCGCATCCCGATCAGATGTAAAATATGCTTCCGTCTTCGGCGGCAAAAATAGAGGAAGCCAATACTCGAATATGCTGGGATCCTCGTCGAATCCCCAAATCTTCGTTCCCGCCGGAAGGGAATTGAACGTCCTCACAAACGAAAGAATCGCCTTGCGTTTTCCAAGCTCTCCCCTGTATATTTTGTATGAAGCAATATATGGGCCGCCTTCCTCGTCCGCCTTCCGCTGCTTTTGTGCAAAATCTTTGGTTAACAACCATCTTGCCACGCATGAATATAGCTCGCTTCTCCCCTTTATTTTCACAACGCCATCTGAAGAAAAGAAACGTTCCAGCGTTTTCAGCCCTTGCTCCGCGTTAATATCCAAGATCGCATTCACGATATCGCTGAAATAGCGGGATTTGATGTTAAGCTCTACCCGTCCATTTTTCCACCTGCTGATGATCGTCCTGTCCACGTGAATCGCCTCTGCAAGCTGCGTTCCCTGAATGTATAGCATTTCCATCAAATAAGCAAGCGGTGTTACCGGTGGTTTTGGCATAATATCCCCCTTTCAGTCCATTTCTTCTTACTATAAACCGTTTTCGGGGAAAATATGATTAAAATATTGGTGACAATACCAATTTTATTCAATGATCCCCAACGAAAGCTTCCAGCACAGCACCTTCATGACAGCGTCATCTATTCGGCCCTGTGCAACGATACCCTCCTGCGCCGCTTTGCGTACCGCCTCATATTGCTCTTCAATCTGCGAACTGATCAGCAGATCGTTCCCCGCCTGCACCGCCATCACAGCGGCTTCACCCGTGCCATATTCGTCACGTATCGCGTCCATGTAAAGATCGTCTGTCATCACGACTCCATAATATCCCAGTTCTTCGCGCAATATTTCGTGTACCTTTGGCGACAGGGATGCCGGACGCGCCCCGTCAATCGCTTCAACGATGTTGTGGCTCACGAGAATACTTCCTGCGCCGGCATTGATCCCCGCTTCAAACGGAAGAAAATCGCTCGTCGCAAAGGTGTCGTAATCGCGTTTATCGTCCGCGATGCCCGTGTGGGTATCGGCATTTGATCCATAGCCCGGAAAATGCTTGAGCGTACAACCGATCCCGCTCTCATTCATCTGTGTAACAACCGCCCCCACATATTCCGATGTGTTCGCGGCGTCCTGCCCAAAAGCGCGCTCATAAATAAAGTTGTCCGGATCGGTGGATACGTCGCAAACCGGCGCAAGGTTCACGTTGATGCCAAGCCCTTTGAGCACTTCCGCCTTCTTTTGCGTATCGCTTACAATAAGCTCCATGCCACCCTGCTCAAACAATTTCTGCGGCGATAAAAACGGCTCGTCGCACAGCGCCTTATATTTGCTGACACGCTTCACACTGCCGCCTTCCTCGTCCACGCCGATCAGCATACCGATCTTGGCGGTCTCCTGATAGCTTGAGATGTCCTTCTTCACCTCATCGGCGGATTTGTCTTTAAAATCGCGGTCAAACAATATATACCCGCCCGGGTGGTATTGCGCAGCCGCCTCTGCCGCGTCCGCTTCCGGACACCGCGCAAAAAACATCTGTCCCACCTTTTCATCGAGCGTCATTTCCTGCATGATTTCCGCCGCCCGCTCCTCATAGAGGTTGAATGCCGGACGCGGCGCCTGCTGCATCAGCATCACGCTTTTCGCCGTACGCACTGCACCATCCTCGGCATAGCCAATCTCTACAATCGCACCCGGCGCAAAAATGTAGTCCTCTTCCGAGTGGGAATCAATCGGATATTTCACAGTGACTGGAACGGACAGCGTCATGTCCTGCGCTTTGCGAAAAACAAGCATCTCGCCCGCATCTTCGCGTATCGTAAATTCCGTATCCTCAATCGAAACGATCATGCCCGTCGTTTGCTTGATCGCCGGAATCGGTGATGCGGAAGGCTCCGTCGTCACATCTGCGGACGCGGATACCATTGTCGCACGTGCAGACGGTTCGCCCGCGCCCGCGCATCCCGCCGCCAGTATGCAGCAGCACAAAAAAATCGTTGCCATGGATCGTTTTATCGTCATTTCATTTCCCCAATCATTTTCATGTCCTGATTATACCATAAATTACTTTCCTTTCGATTGACTTTTGCAGGACGGTGTGCTATTATTTCTTAGTCAATATTTTGTGCCGAAGTGGTGGAACTGGCAGACGCGCTGGACTCAAAATCCTGTGGTAGCAATACCGTGTGGGTTCGATTCCCACCTTCGGCACCAATCAATAACATCCCGTCTTTGATGGGGTGTTTTTGGTTTGATGTTTTAATCGGGGGAATCGAACTGGTTTTGCCCGCCGCCAGCGGCGGATAAAGGGCTAAACCCCGGCTCCTTGCTGTTTCCCACCTTCGGCACCAACCAATAACATCCCGTCTTTGACGGGGTGTTTTTGGTTTGACGAACCCATAAATGTCATCACAAAAAGTGCGGCAAACCTCTTTTCCACAAAGTGTATCCTCTTGTTCAAGTATGGGTTCGGGCCGGGTTATTCTGTTCTAAAAACCGCCACTTTACATTTTCAATATATATTTAACCATTTTTATGGCAAAATTTCAATTGTTTTGCTCAAAAAACCGTTGTTTCATGGTCACAAAATTTCAAACAAAGCTTTTCGTAATTGCGTTCTTGCGGTTCTTGCTCTTGGTCCCCCCCTCTCGATGGATACGACACCTATGCCCGCAAACATTACGTTGCCCACAGTTGTCTTCTTCATAACCATTGACGCCATCTTCGGCATCAATCCGTCAACAAGTTGGCAAAAACGCCTCTCATCAAAGTGCTCTGCACAGAATCGCACAACAAGAAAGCACCGTGAAATCTTTCTTCACGGTGCTTTTGCTATGGTTCCCTTTTGTTTTCTTGCCGTGTGGCTGATGATCCGCTATCCGTTCCTTACGGCATCTTCGGAAGGCTGTCAAAGCCCTTTTGCAGCTCCTCATCCGTGGGGATATAATCGTTCATCCGCCCGTCGTGGAACGCTTCGTAGGCTGTCATGTCAAAGTATCCCGTACCCGTCAGTCCAAAGAGGATGGTCTTTTGCTCTCCCGATTCCTTGCATTTCACTGCCTCGTCGATCGCCGCGCGAATTGCGTGTGCGGATTCCGGCGCGGGCAGGATCGTCTCCTTTTTCGCAAAGAGCACTGCCGCCTCAAACACCTTGCTTTGCTCCACCGCCACCGCCTCCATATAGCCATCGTGATACAGCTTGGAGAGGATGGGCGACATCCCGTGATACCGCAGCCCGCCCGCATGGTTCGCCGACGGCATGAAACCGCTGCCCAGCGTGTACATCTTCGCCATCGGCGTGATCTTGCCCGTATCACAGAAGTCATACGCGTATTTGCCACGCGTGAACGATGGGCAGGATGCGGGCTCCACCGCCACAATGCGCGGGTTTGCCTTGCCGGTCAGCTTGTCCTGCATAAACGGAGCGATCAGCCCGCCAAGGTTCGATCCGCCGCCCGCGCAGCCGATCACCACGTCCGGGTATTCATCGAGCTTCTCCATGGCGATCTTACTTTCCAAACCGATGATCGACTGGTGCAGCAGCACCTGATTCAAAACCGACCCCAGCACATACCGATAGCCCTCCGTGCTCACCGCCTTTTCCACCGCCTCAGAAATCGCGCATCCAAGGCTGCCGCCCGTCTCCGGGTTCTCCGCGAGGATCTTTTTTCCGATTTGTGTCGTGTCACTCGGGCTGGCGATCACATCCGCGTCAAACGTCTGCATCACCGCCTTGCGGAACGGCTTTTGCTGATAAGACACCTTCACCATAAATACGGTGAGCGGAAGTCCGAAATACGAGCACGCCTCCGCGAGCGCCGTGCCCCACTGGCCCGCCCCCGTCTCTGTCGTGAGACCCTTAAGCCCCTGATCTTTTGCGTAATACGCCTGCGCAATCGCCGAATTCAGTTTGTGACTGCCCGATGTGTTGTTTCCCTCAAACTTGTAATAAATTTTCGCGGGTGTCCCGAGCTCCTTTTCCAGGTTGAACGCGCGAATGAGCGGCGACGGGCGGTATATTTTGTACATCTCCAAAATCTCCTCCGGGATGTCCACATACCGTGTTTCATTGTCCATTTCCTGATGCGCGAGTTTTTTACAGAATACCGGATAAAGGTCCTCCTCCGTCGCGGGCTTCATCGTTCCGGGGTTAATGATCGGGTCCGGCAATTCTTTCATATCTGCACGCAGATTATACCACTGCTTCGGCATCTCGTCTTCGTTTAAATAGAGTCTGTGCGGAATTTTTACCATGGTATTGCTCCTCCTTCATGTTTTTCAATATATTCCGCGCCGGATGTGCGGCACGGTTGTTCACAATAATAAAAAAAGCTTTTGTCCCTTGTTCATGGGACAAAAGCTTACATTGCTTCTGCGGTGCCACCCAAATTGACGATATACGTCCTCTCGGCAACAGTCAATCAACTGTTTTTCCGTCATAACGGCCGGAATTCCCGTCAGGTATTACTTGACTCGCGTCGTTCTCCCTGCCCTCATCAGTCCATTCACCGAAAACCCTTACTGCGATGATCACACCACCCATCGCTCTCTAAAAAGCGGTTTTTCCGGTTACTCCTCTGAATCACTGGTTTGTTCTTGTTCAATTGTCGTCATTATAGCAAAGACGATGCGTTCTGTCAAGCGCGCGATTCAAAAAATCCGTGTCTGCAAAAAAACGTTTATTTCCGCGCCATTTCAACTGTTTTCTGCATATTTTTCAATTCCTCAGCGCTCACGATGAAATTTTTTTCGCGGCAGCTTTGCTCCGTAAAACGCCCTGTTTCCTCGCGTTCATTTTTGGAATCATAGAACAAAAACGGGACCGCCTCTGCGCCGTGCGCACCCGTATCTGAAAACGTAAAATGATCGGACGCAATGGAAAGTGTAAAATCATCCCCGATGCTCTCAAGGAATGTCCCAAGAAACACGCTGTCGATCGCCTCGATCGCCTCCATCTTTTCCACCGGCTGCAGCTCATGCGAGAGGTCGTCCGTTTCCTGAATGTGCACATAAATATCATCATAATCGCGCACTGCCCCAATCGCCTTTAAAAGCTTCTCCTCAAGGAAATCATCAAACGAACGCCCCTCGCGCTTTGTTCCAATGTTCGGAAGCTCCGCAATGGTCGTAATGCCGTCCATCAGCAGCGTTTCCGAAAGCGCGACCCTGCCTGTGGTATCCCCTTTGATCTCCGGCATGATCGAGTCGCCCCACATCCACATTCCGTTGGCGGCAATCCCCTGCTTTTGCAGAAAATCATACGACTTTTTCATCAGCTCAAAAAATTTCGCCTGCTTGCCCTGTGTGCGGATAAACTGCCCGATCTCCTGTCCGATGATGTCGTGTGCAGGCATCAGATCGAGCGGATACAGCTTTTTCCCATCCTTCACGATCAGCGTGCATCGAAACGAACCGCAGTAAATCAGCTTATATTCCTCGTCAAACACCTCCTGCGCCAGCCGCTCCGCCACCGGCTGCGCGACCTGTGTCGGGATGTCGTATGCGCTGTAGCTTTTGATGCGGCTCCCTTCAAAGGAATCCCCCTCGAAATCCACCAGATTGCAGCGGATATATAGATCGTTCTCATTCATGGGAAGGCCCAGTCCTGCCGCCTCGATGATCGAACGGCCGCGATAGGTGTGCGGATCAAAACCAAGCAGGCTCAAATTCGCCACCGCGCTGCCTACCTCCAGTCCCTCAGGGATCGTACGCACCGTTCCGCCGCGTGATTTCCTGTATATCGCGTCCAAATTGGGCGTTTTCGCGTATTCCAGAGGCGTCTTATTGTCAAGTTTTGGGTTGGGCCTGTCCGCCACGCCATCCAAAACCATCGTGATCTTTTTCATGCCAATCTCCTTCGTTTGTCAATCTTTTCCTGTTTTCTTATTATACGCTTGATCGCCAATTTGTTCAACGTGTTATGTGCTTTTCCCCAGCAAAAGCCTAGTTGCAAGCACCGACCTCCCGGGGGCGCGGCGTTGGTTTCGCAAAAGCAAGACCAAAGCATCAGAGCCGCCGCTCCGTGTTCCGGGCGCGTCAGCAAGAAGTACAAGGACTAGCGCCCTGCACAAGGCCCCGTCCGTCGGCATCTTGCAACAGGCTACGCACCCCGGCACATCAGGGTCGGTGGTGGTTATGTGCACCGCGCGCAGTTTAATTGCGAAGCAATTACCTGTTTGAGCACGGGCACATGACCATCGGCGGCCCCGCCGATCCGCTGGGGAAAATCACATGGAATAATGCTCAGATGAATCCTGTTCTTTCATCGCATAAAAATAACCCGCCGAAAACCGACGGGCTATCTCAACGATCAGTTAAAAGAAACAAAGCTTATTTTTTCCGCTCGCTTTTGCACGATAGAGCGCTTTATCCGCATTTTGATATAATTCGCTAAAGCTGCTTCCGTCCTTTGGATAGCAGGCAACCCCAATGCTAAGCGCCGGGATGATTTCTTGCCCGTTCAAAATGATCGGTTCTTTTAGCAGCTTTAAAAGCTGATCCCCTTTTTGTCTCTGCCAGTTTTCATCGCTGACGCCTGCGGCAAACACCAAAAACTCATCTCCGCCTATGCGGCCGACAATATCCGTCTTTCTAAAACAGGCAATCAGCCGCTTGGCAATTGTCTGCAACAACTTGTCCCCCGCAAAATGGCCTAAGGTGTCATTGACGATTTTGAAATCATCCACATCCAGCACCCAGCAGTTGTAAGCAATGTCAGGGTTTTCCTTGATCATTGAGGCAATGCGTATCTCCACCGCCCCTTTGTTGTATAGCTCCGTTAAAGAGTCTGTTTGGGATGCCAAACGCAGCTTTTCGCGTTCCCTGTATTCCTCATCGATATCGATAAACTTGCCGATGACCGATACCTGTTCGCCGCCAATTTGCTCTGACGGATGCGCTAAAATTCTGCACCAAATACGCTGCCCGTTGGCTCTCGATGCCGGAAGCTCAATCGGAGCTGGATTCTTCCCGTCGTGCGCCTGTTCCAGCAAACCCAAAAAAGAGTTCTTTTCTTCCCCAAAAATCAACTCTGGTTCAACCATACCGGTTTCGGGCAGCTCATATCCGAACATAGAAGAAAAGCTCTCTGAAACCACCAACTGCTCGGTTAAAAAGTTGTATTCAAATAAGATTTCTCCCCAAGTCTGGGCAGCTTTCTGCAAACGATTGGAAATATTCAAAGACCGGCTTTTTTCTTCCTTGGTAATGGTCTCCGTGACATTTACTACGCTGGAGCAGCAGCGTTGAATTCCATCCGGGTCGACAGGACAAAGACGCGATATCGTCTCCATCCACAAAATGCGTCCATCCTTGCATACTGAACGATAATGCAAATGCACCACATCGCTTTTTTGAACCTGATCAAGCGCGTCATTGAAAACCTTTTGCCGGTCTTCTTCGTAGATCAAATTGATGTATTTGCCATCGAACCGCTCATCGATATCCTGTTGTGTGTATCCCATGATGGATAGAAAACCCGGGGAAATATACTCGATGGTAAAATCAGGGTCATAACGTATATACTTGATTCCGGTTGGCAGCAAGGACAGTATCCTTTCATATCGTGAAAGGGCTGCCTCATTTTGCATGTTTTTCCGTTTGCGTTTATCGTTTTCTATAATATTTACAATCAAACTCGGGTTGCCGTCGCTTGTTTTAACCACGTTGCCCGTGCCCAAAATCCAAATAGGCCGTCCATCAGCGCGCACAACGCGAAACTCGATGTTCACGGTATCTCCCTGTGCCAATTGATTGCGGATCTCCTCATTTACCCACGCGGTATCATCTGGATGAACAAAGCCCAACGCTTTATTGCCAAATTTTTCCTCCATCTCGCGCGCGGTGTAGCCCAGCATACGGCGGTAGCCTTCATTGCAGGTAAGGAAAGAAAATTCCGTATCCATACCCACTTGAAAAATCCCCGAATGTGCATTGTTAAGAATCTCGCTGTAGGTCATTGGCTTCGCCGGACGATATTGCGCATAGACAAGCGGAGATTGCTCTGCCGTTTGATCATTTTGCGCGATGGAGCCCTTCAAATATTGCTGCTCAAGCTCTTGGGCCGAAATCGGTCGGCTATATTGAAAGCCTTGGAGCAGCTGCGGATTCATCTGGGAAACGATATTCTCCATATCTTCATTTTCGATCCCCTCGACGCAGACCCCAATATTCATCTTACGACACATACTAAGTATGCTTTCAAGCAGTATTTGATCGGTTACATTATCGGTAATGCGTTCAAGAAAGGAACGGTCGATTTTCAGCTCGTCCGCACTCACTTGGCGAAAAATATCGAGCGAAGCATAGCCTGTCCCAAAATCGTCCAGCGCTGTTTGAAATCCGTGCTTACGCATATAATCAAAAAAATTGCGGATTTTATCAAAGGATGCATGTTCGCTTTCCGTAAGCTCCAGCACAATCGCTCCCGGCGATAAATCATATTCGGAAAGCGTTTCTATGATAAATTCCGCAAAGCCGATGTCATCGAGCTGAGATGCGGATATGTTGATATTCATACAAAAATCCGAATCCACTTTCCGCCACTTCGCACATTGAAAAACGGCGTTGCGTATCACCCACCTGCCAACCTCTAAAATCAGCCCGCTGCGCTCCAAAAGCGGCACAAATTGATAAGGGGAAACCCCGGCGGGAAAAGCCTCGTCTTTAAAGCGCAGCAAGGCCTCACAACCATATAGCGTTTTTGTGTCACTTTTAAAAATGGGTTGGTATTCTAAATAAAAACCTTTAAAATGATCCACGATACTACCGCGAAGCCGTTCCAGCAAAAACATATCCTGTTTTATGCGCTCAGATATCTCTGGCGTATAGTAGTAGCAGCTATTCTTTGTACCGGCTTTTGCTTGTGCCAATGCAAGACAGACATTTGCATAAAGTGTATCGCCATCCTCGCCGTAGGTCGGGCAATGGCAAATACCGGCCGAAACACTAAACGATATCGATATCCCCTCTATGTGCTGGTATTGTTGCGATACGTTTGCATATATTTGCTCACATTGCTGATGCGGTTCTCCGGCACATACCACACCGAAGTTGTCGCCATCCAATCGAAAAAGTTGTGCCGCAGGCGGTAAAAGGTCTCGCAGCTCATTTGCCAGGCGCTGCAAAACCTGATCTCCAAACGAATAGGTATAGAGGTTATTGATGGTCTTAAAATTGTCTATCCCTAAAATCATAACCTCACATTGCTTCTTTTCTTGTGCCATCTCGCAAAGCAGATTCAAAAAAGCATAGCTCCGCTGTAATCCTGTTAAAGCATCCACTTCCTCAGTTAAATGCCGCTTTGTAGTCATTGCTACCCCCTTTTCTCAGCCTTGTAATAGAATGAACACCTGTTGATCAGCAGGAATACGCAGCGTAAAATCTGTTTTCACGCCGCGTCAAGGCATGAATCGACATATGGCCATACAAATATATTGTCGCACAAATGTCACACAAAGCGCAACTATTTTTTACACTTTTTTAATTGATTCGTTGTTTTTCGGCACGTTTTTTTGACACACTATGCAGCAAAAAGTCATGTGGCAAGCGCCTGTTCATCCCCTTTCCAAACTGAAATCGTTCCAAGCGTCAGCGCTTTTACATCATCTCTTCCTGTTGATCGCCCGCTTCACCAGCTTGAACAGCTCTGACGCAAGGATCACCGTACAGGCCGTCGCAATGATCTTGATCCACATATCAGCAGGAAGCGGAACCGTGTTAAACATCGTCCCGCCAAACTGCGTGATCAGTATTTGCAGCGAGAAGGTGATGACGAACACCAGCAGCATCAGCTTGTTGTTTCCAATGTTTTTAAACATACTCGTATCCGAAAGCTCTCTGCTGTTGAACGCGTTCAGCAATTGGAACACTACAAACAGCGTAAACAATACTGTCGGAGCCTGTTCTGCGGCAGCGCCGAGGAAATTCCACGTATGCTGGCACATGAACATGATCGAGATGAATATCCCATTGAAGGCGATCCGTCCAAGCATACCGCGCGTGACGATGCTTGCGTCCCGCGCGATGGGACGGCGGCGCATCAAATCCTCGCGAATGGGCTCGAGGCCGAGCGTCAGCGCGGGCGGACCGTCCATGATGAGGTTGATCCACAAAAGCTGCAAGGCCGTGAACGGCGACGCAAAGCCCGCAATGATGGAGCACAGCACCACGATCACAGACGAAAGGTTCACCGTCAGCTGAAACTGAATGAACCGCTGAAAGTTTTCGTAGATTCCGCGCCCCCACTGTACCGCCTTGACAATGGTTGAGAAGGAATCATCGAGCAGCACGATGTCGCTCGCCTCCTTGGAAACCTCCGTGCCCGATATGCCCATGGCGATCCCCACGTCCGCGTTTTTGATGGCGGGCGCGTCGTTGATGCCGTCTCCCGTCACCGCAACCACGTGTCCCAGCTTTTTCAAAGCGTTGACCACGCGCATCTTAATGGTGGGCGTAGAACGCGCGATCACGCGAATCTCCGGCAGCAGTGCCGCAAATTCTTCGTCTGTCGCGCATTCCAGACGATTCGCCTCCACCGCGATGTGCCCCTCTTCGAGCAGCTTCAATTCGTCCGCGATTGCCGTAGCGGTAACGATGTTGTCCCCCGTGAGTATCTTCAAATCAATTCCCGCGCTGCGCGCGTGCGCCACAGCTTCATAAACGTCACTGCGCAGCGGGTCGGTGATGGCGACAAATCCATCGTACGTCATATTGCTCTCGATGGAACAGCGATCCTCCGCGTTTGCCTCCGGCCCCAACTCCTTATGCGCAAAAGCGATCACGCGGCGCGCTTTTTCCTGCTGGCTCGTGATGCCCGACTCGATCTCCATTTTGAGCGTGTCAGATACGCCGCACATCGCGAGAATCCGTTCAGGGCTTCCCTTGGTATAAGCGATCCGCCTCCCGTCTATCGTAAAAATGCTCGTCATATTTTTGGTCTCAGAGCTGAACGGATATACGTACTCCGCTTCATACGCGCAGCGCAGCGTACGATAATCGTTTCCCGCGTTGTTCGCCGCCACAAGCAGCGCGCATTCCGTCGGATTACCGATAAACTGCGGCTGCGCTTCCTCAAGCGCCACATCCGCCGTGCTATTCAGGCAAAAATTGCGAAGCAGCTCCGCGTGTTCAAGCGTCTCGGGCCGGATCACGCCGCCCGGAACGCCGATCTCCACGACCGTCATCTTGTTTTCGGTCAACGTCCCCGTTTTATCAGAACAGATCACGTTGATGCTGCCCACCGTCTCGCACGCCACCATTTTCTTGACAAGCGCGTTCTGCTTCGCCATTTTGATGATATTGATTGCAAGGGAAACCGCGACGATAGTGGGAAGGCCCTCCGGCACCGCCGCGACGATCAGCACGATGCTTGTGATGAACGCTTCGGATACCGTATCAAGGTTCGCCGTTCCGCTGCTGACGAAAATGATCAGCTGGATCACAAACACCACAGCGGCGGCGATTGCCCCCAAAAATGTGATGCGCTTGCCGAGCTTTGCCAGTTTTTCCTGCAAGGGCGTGCTTGCCTTATCCGTAAGCGAAAGCTCCTGCGCGATCTTTCCGAATTCCGTCCTGTCCCCCACGGCGGTCACGATCATTTTTCCGCTTCCGCTGGTGATAAAGCAGCCGGAATACAACATATTAAGGCGCTCCGCAAGCGGAACCGCCTCTTTTTCAAGCACCACGCACGCGTCCTTTTCCACCGGAACAGATTCCCCCGTAAGCGATGCCTCGTCCGCATACAGGCACGCGCTCGTAAGGAGCCTTCCGTCCGCCGATATCTTGTCCCCCGTTTCCACACACACAATGTCGCCGACCACAAGCTCCTGCTGCGCGATCATACGCACCTGCCCGTCGCGGATCACCTTGACAAAAATATCCTCATTGATTTTGCTCAGCGCCTCAAACGCCTTTGCGCTCTTTCCCTCCATCACCACCGTGATGATGACGGAAATAAAGATCGCCACAAAGATACCCGCACACTCCAGAAAATCCGCTTCTCCGCCTCCGGCCGCGCGCGCAATGTTCACCCCCAGTGCAATGATCGCCGCCAAAATCAGCATAATGATCATCGGTTCCGCCGCTGCGGAAAGGATGCGCTTCCCAAGCGAAGGCGGCTTCTCGCGTGTGAAACTGTTTGCGCCGTGCTCACGCGCGCTCCGTTTCACCTGATCGTCCGTAAGCCCGCATTCCTCACCCACCCCAAGCCGCGCAAGCGTTTCGTCCGGTGTCTCCATAAATGCCCTCATTCCATACCTCCCATTTTATAACGCAACTCATGCTGCTGACCCTCAACACATAAAAACCCGGTACGTCGTATCGTACCGGGTCCTGCTTTCCAACAAAAAAGACCATGTACGCCCCTACATCAAGCAATACATGAGTCTCATCAATTAAGGCAAGCCAGACCTTTTTTGGTCAGTATGTTGACTTGCCGCACACGGCGCGCGCCGTATGCCAACTACTCCCTCACGGAATATTCATTTTAATATCAAACTGATGGTATCACAGTTCGCGCCCCGCTGTCAAGACGCAATCATGCCGCAGCGGGCATCTCCGCCGCCTGTGCTTCGCCGCGTTGCTCCATCACCTTTTCATAGTTCTTTTTCATCAGGCTTTCCACCTGCGTATACCACGATTCCGACCCTTCGCAATACTTCTGGCTCACGTCCTTCGTGGTCTTGCCGGAATAATACTTCCCATCCTCGCTGAGGTAATCGTCGCGCAGCAGCGTCGCCTGATATTCCACGCAATCCTGCAGCGTCGGGAATTCCATATACCCGTTCCCGCCGTTTTTGATCCCGCCGAGGTTGTTGCAATTCTTCGCGAGTTTGCTGTTTCCGAAGCCGCTTTCAAGCTGCGCCACGCTGATCATGAACAGCGCATTCAAGCCGTGCGACTGTTCCTTTTCGGCATAAAACGCTCCCAGCCCCGCAAGCCCCGAATCCGCAAGCAGCGATTCCAGTTCATCCGCCGTGAAGCCGGTGATCACAGTCAGCTCCCCATACGGCGTATATTCATATTTCGTCACCAGCGCTTCGTCGGTAAAGGTCTCGCTCAGCGCCTCTGCAATGCTTTTGGCGAGCGCGTCAGCAAATTCCGTCTCCACGTCCTGTCCCTCCACTGTTGAGGGAAGCTCCGCCGCGCTTGCCTGTCCGGGCAGCGCAACAAAACCGATGGCCACGATCATGACCCCTGCGCATAGAAACTGGCATGTTTTTTTGATCACTTTTATCATTTTGTTTCCTTTCCCGTTTTGGGATGCTTGATTATTATACCTCGTTTTCACCATTTTTGCAATGTGAATTGTGTTAAAAAAGGGAGACGTTTTATTTCTGCCCGTCAAAAACGCAGTCAATCCCCCACATTCTCGCAAAAAGTATTTTGGATAAATTTTGTTTTTTTGTTTATCTTAAAATAGGGGATAAAAAAATGGGAGTTTTCATAATGGATCACAAAAAAAGTTTTTCAGACCGCGCGCCGCGCGTCAGCAAAAAATATCTGCCTCTGTTTGCAGGCATCGTTTGGGGGATCGCAGGTTCTGCCATCCTAACGATCGGTCTGCCCGCCCTTGTTTCCGATCGGAATATCCTATGGCTTTCTGTGTTGATTTCAGCAGTCATATTTGTGCTGTTTTTTAAATTTGTATTTTTCCGGCTCTACCAAAAACACAGCGTGCGTATCGATGCGTTCGAGCGGGAAAAAATCTGTGCCTTCGCCTTCTTTGACGTCAAGGGCTATATCATCATGGCCTTTATGATCACCCTCGGTATCGTGATCCGTACCACGAAAATCCTTCCGCCCATATACCTCGGCATGCTGTACACAGGCCTCGGCTTTGCCATGCTCGGCGCCGCGCTATGCTTTCTCGTTTCCTTTATAAAGCATCATCTCGCCATCGCATAAAAAGCGCGCAGTTCATCCGTTCTTTCCCAATTCACCTGATCATGTGATATAATATTTTATGTATCGCTTTTATTGACCGGATATGGGGAGGGTTTTATGGATCACGTCGCTTCTGTACTTTCTATTTTTATACTCGTGCCCGTGCTGTCTTTCATTACGTGGAAAGTGGCGAAAGAGAAAGATCGGGCGACCAAAAGCCTGAAAAATTATACCGCCACATGCCCCAAAGCCTACCGCACCGTCTTCTTGGTCGGCGCGTGGTCTATTATGGGAATATTTACCTTTGTATACTTTTATAACGGCATTCTTTTTGATGATTATGATCCCGATACGCTGCTCGTAGGAATCACGATTGCGTTGGTCTTTGTTTTTCTTTGGCTTGCAACCACGCTGTGGAAGCTCCGCGTGGAAGGAAAGACGCTTACCTACGTTACTTTCTTTGGCTTCAAAAAACGAACCACGAGCGATCACGTAGACTGCGTGAAGCAATCCGATCAGGGTTCGCTGATCGTTTATGCAAATGGAAAACGCTTTGGGACAATCAACAGTGATTTCAAGTGTATCGGTAATTTTCTGCAATGGTGCGAACGGGAAAACATTTCCATCGTGCCCCATTCGGCGCGTCCGCTCACAAAGTGCGGCCTCTATATCAAATCCATGACGCCGATGTTTGTCCTCGCTCTGGTTCTCGTGGTCATTTTATTGATCGTCGCCCTCGTACTATTTTTGCGCGAAGGCACCGACCCCGTCCCATTTCTTATATTTGCGCCGATCATGGGTGGATTTCTGATTGCGCTCATCTCCCCGCTTCCGCTCCGGGGCATCCTTCAAATCACCCGGCAGGAATCGCTGCTTGGCTTTCGCTTCAATGACGAAATGAAAAAACTGGCTGCGTGCGGCGCAGGACATATTGACGACACATGGTTCATTGATATCGATATGACGCATATCGTCGCCTTCCGCAGGGATTTCATTGCATCGATCAGCGGCATCGGCGGGGTCGACGGTCAGGAAATGCAGGTTCGGGTCACAGGCATAGACAAAAAAATGATAAAGGTACGTTCTAGCCGAGCAAGCCTTGCCCGATTCCGAAGCTGGTTCAAGAAATAGCGCATGCCCGGCGCAGCGGCGCGTTCACAACGTTTTTCTCATACACACCACATCTTCATCCCCAGTGTCCAGCATACGGCACATTTCCTGAAAACGCTAATCCTGAGCGTTTGTCTCAACAAGTCTTACCTCAGCATGACCCATGTTCACCTTGCCGCCTTATAAATGGCAAGCATATCCTCTTTTTTCAGCTTACGGACAATGCCCAGCGTCCCACCCGCGGCGATGCTGCACTTTTCCGCCATCTCTTCGATCTGCGCATCCGTCGGTTCGATGCCAAGCTCCGCAAGTGATGTCGGCATACCCACCGAGCGGTAAAAATCCTCCATGGCCTCGATGCCCTTGCGTGCGGTGCGCATGTCGTCCCCGTCCGCACAAACGCCCATCACCTCTGTTGCAAATTTCGCAAAACGCGCGGGACGCTCCGCATACACATAGCGCGCCCAGCTTCCCCATACAGCCGCCAGCCCCGCGCCGTGCGCCACATCAAACATGCCGCCAAGCTCGTGCTCCAGCTTGTGGCTCGACCAATCCCCGCCGTCGGTGCCAACGCCCGTCAGCCCGTTATGCGAAAGACTTCCCGCCCACATAACCTCCGCGCGCGCCTCGTAATTGCGCGGGTCTTTTTTCAGGATAAGCGCATTGTCGATCACCGTACGCATCAGCGCCTCGCTGATCCCGTCGGTCAGCTCCATATTGTCCGCTTGATTGAAGTAGCGTTCCATCGTGTGCATGAGGATATCTGCGCAGCCGCTCTGCGTCTGATAATCGGGCAGCGTCATCGTAAGCTCCGGGTTCATCACCGCAAAGACCGGACGGCATACGTCGTTATTGTATCCACGCTTGATGCCCCCCTCCTCCTTGGTGATAACCGATGAACTGCTCATCTCGCTTCCCGCCGCTGCGATGGTCAAAATCACACCAAGAGGCAGACATGCCGTTGCTTGACGCTTGCGGTCATATAAATCCCATACGTCCCCTTCGTTGGCAACGCCATATCCAATGGCTTTCGCGGAATCGATCACGCTGCCTCCGCCCACCGCGAGGATAAAATCCACGCGCTCCGCCTTCGCCAGCTCGATTCCTTCATATACGAGTGAGAGATGCGGGTTGGGCACCACGCCCCCCAACTCGACATATTCCACCCCCGCCTGATCGAGCGATGTCTTGATCCGCTCAAGCAGGCCGGAACGCTTCACGCTTCCGCTTCCGTAGTGCAGCAGAACCTTTTTGCAGCTTCCCACAAGCTCTCCCGTCTTTTCCTCGGCCTGTTTCCCAAAGATGATCTTTGTGGGCGCGTAATAAATAAAATCATGCATCTTGGCTTCCTCCACTCAATTAAAATTCTGAAAAGTCAAAGAGACCACTTTCATGGTCTCTTCCTTGGTGGGCCTTCAGGGACTCGAACCCTGGACACCCTGATTAAGAGTAGTAAAACGCACCGTTTTATAGCATAACACAGCGGGTTTCGGCATTTTTGAATTGTTCCAAAAACCCTGTTTTATGCGCTTTTTTCAACACCTCTCAATAAATCAGGTTGTCCACAATTTTGTTCCGCTCCAATGCCCGGAACAATTTTGGAACAATGATTTGTGCCGAAATAATCAGGTTGTCCATACCAAGTAAATCGAAACAATATTATTATATCACGCTCCTCTCTTTTTCACCATAAAAACTGTGCTCATATGTGATTCATTCCTTCGGCTTCTCGTACTCAAGCGCCTGTGCGCTATCCTTCAACCCCTTCGTCGTCGGGTCGTTTAGCACGCCGATGAACGAAAGCACCGCCACGGCGACGGTACCCAGTAAAAACGGGTTTGTGAAGAACTGCGTTATCACGTTGCCCACGCTTTCCCATGTGGTCATATCCGCATAGGATAGCCCATAGTATGCCAGTACCGGCGAAGCGATCACGCCCAACAGCCCCACCCAAAACGCCGGGCTTTTTACCCGCACCTTCCAGTTGATTTTTTTCACATCTTCCTCCTTATAGAGCGCGCCTATTTTCCAGTGCCTGGAGCCTTGCGGACAATTCAGCTATCATCTTTTCGTGCCGCTTAATCACATGATTTTGTGCTGCTAATATGGGATTTACGAGAATCCCTTCCACTTGTCCTTCGGCATTTCGGTAAACATACCGCTCGTCAATCTCCGCCATTTTTTCTGCAACAAATGAAATTGATGCTCCTGTAAATCCGCTTCCCTCCTTCCAGTCAAAAGTTACGGAAACAGCATCCAAAATCTTATTTGCTTCTACCTCCGTCATCTCACAGATATTTTCCTTGTATCGTTCTGACGATCCCGTTAAATTTTGTGCTACAAGCGGAATCAGAACCCCGTCGTCCAGTGCTTCGCATCGTACGCTGATGGGAGCCCTTAAGTGCAGTGAACGAGCAAAGCTATGCGCAACCAGCTCATTATTGATATTTGTGATAAAGCTTGCCCCACTCATGAATTGGTGCGCCCTAATGTTTTGTTTATTTCCGCTCATATCCTGTACTTCAATTGTCCCCTTGCTTTTTAAAAGCATGCTGTCTCCACCAGTCATAACGCTTCCGTTTATATTACCTTCTTTTGTCTCCGCCAGCTCCACCCTCCGAAGCTGCATCAAACCATAGTTGCTTTCATCCGGAGTGAGTAGCTTGACGCGGTGTGCGTCCACTTTTTTTGCCGGAAATCCCGCGAGTTTCTCCGCCTGATCCACGCTCAGCGCACTCTCCATTTTGTTGTTCAGTTTCTGTGCATTCTCCGCATTGTCAACAATCCCATTGCCGTTTGCGTCATATACGCTCTTCTTCATATCTCCGTTGCCTTTTGTATTAAGCGCATCGCTCACCGCCTTCTGACTCATCACGTCCGTTACCGATGTCCCTGTGCCCTGCTCGACCTTCGGCAACCCCTCAATCATGCTCGACGGATGTGTCGCGGGATGTACATACTTGTTTGCCCCCGCTTCGATTTCCGTAAGTTTTGCCTTTTCCTCATTTGAGTAATCATTTGAAGAAAGACCCTTTCCATCAATCGTATCGACTTTCCCCGCAAGCCCCACGATTGCTTCGTTCGCTTTTCCCATTGCCTCGTCTGCCGTTGTCTGCGCCGTGACTGCCATTTCCTGCGCGGCGTTTGCCGTCCTGCGGATTTCTTTTACGCTTTCCGCCGTTTCTGCCGTACCATCCTTCGGCCCCAGCATCGCCGCATAATCGCTCTGCTCAGCCATCGCCACCGTTAACGCTTCCTTGACAACGCCCGGATGAATGCTTGCGTACTCCGCTTTCGTCATATACTCGTCCGCCAAAAATTCCTGTCCTTCGATTCTTGTTTCTTCGTTCATTTCTTTTTTCTCCTCTTTCATTTTATTTTTGTATGGGTTTCCCCATTACCAAAACAATCTCCATGTCTTCGGCCCGATCACGCCGTCCGCCCCCGCGCTTCCAAGGTCATGCCCCTCTGCGATCCGCGCTTTTTGGAAACGGATCGTTGCTTCCTTCGTCTTTTTTCCAAACACACCATCGGTCTTGCCCGGCTCTGCCCTGTGAAAGACAAGTTGTTCCTGTGCCATGCGTACATCGTCCCCGCGCATCATCGGGTTTTTTAGTTGCAGATTGCGCGTAAGCGTTGGAGTGCTCGGCGTTGGCTGCGGCGCGGGCGTCGCCTCGGGCGGTGCAGACTGCCCGCCCAACGCATACGCTCGCACCTCATCAAGCGGGAAGAACTGCCCGGGGCAATCTGTATAATCGCGTCCGGCAACCTCGTTATGCCCTTTGATTTCCGTGATCCCAAAATGCTGCACCACGTCCCGCGTGATTCGCTTGATTCCCTCCTTCTGCGCTTCAGGCATCTGGTTGTGTTCAAAATCCCCCAGCGCCGCGATTGCCACAGAGTCGTTGTTCATGCCCTTTGTGGACGCGTTCGTGTTGTTGACCGATCCGCCGCACATCTCAAGGCCCCTGCCCTTTACCACCGTGCCGTCAGCGAGCACGCAGAAATTATAGTCGATGCCCTTATGCCCTTTGCTCAAATGGTACGCGTGGATGCCCTGCACCGTCTCTGACGGCCCTCCTGACGTGTGATGCAGCAAAACCCGCACCGTTTTCTTGCGCGGCACAAGCGCCGCGCTGAACTTCAAGCCCAAATCCTTCACATAACCAAAATCACTCATTTCCTTTTACCGCCTTTCTTTTTTCCTCCGCATTTGTTCATTTTCGTTCCTCCCTTAATTCATCGATGCGTTTCCACATCGTTTTTTGTTCCGTCTCCACCTTTTCCCTCAGCCGGTCGATCTTCCCGTCTAACCGACACTGCTCGCGCACCACATTCAGCTCAAAATCCTTGTGCTCCTTCGCCATGCCGTCCATGCGCGTTTTCAGGTCGTCGATCCCATCCTTGATATACTCGATGTTGGTGGCGACCTCCCCCCGCTCCTCTCCGTCGTTGCAGCTGTTCTTTTTCAAGCCGTTCTGATACGCCACAAATCCGGTCACCACGGCGGCGATCACCCCGATCGCGCTTACGATCACTGTTAAAATCTCATGCGGGCTCATATGCTTTTCTCCTCATACCGTTTTCGTATTTCCGCCTTTTGCGCCGCCTTCTGGCTTGCCGTCAAAATTGGATTGTTTTCCACCCCCGCGAGCTGTTCTTTTAAGGCCGCCTCACGGATGCCGCCGTCCTTGATCCTGTTGAGCAGATCGACCCACTTCTCCGGCGATACCTGCGGCGCCTTGTTCTGCTTCATCGTGGCAAGCGCCTTCGCCCACGCCTCGCCCGGAATATTGACCGGCCCCGTCGCGTCTGCGGCCTTGTCCCTTCCGGAACCTCCCGACCGCCTCCCGCCGGACGATTTCCGGCCCGCGGAACCGCCGCCAGCTCCCGCCGACGCCTTTGAAACCTTGTTCCACTCATAGAGCGCGTCCCGCTGCTCCTGCGAAAGCCCCGGTATGGAATCCACATACGCGCGTATCTGTGCATTGCGCTCCGCCTTGCTCCCCTTCGACGTATATCCCTCGATATATGTGCCGATATACACATCCTCGCCAATCCCCATATCTCCGGCGGCGACCATCTTGCTTTTCGCGGTCTTGCCCATCACGAACGATTCCACCAGCCCCCGCGTTTGTTTTTCGTCGAATCCAAGCGATTGCAGATAGCCCACCTTGTCGCCCTGCGCACCGATCCTGTCGTCGATATGCGCATAATCCTCCGCACTCACGCCAATGGAGGCGATCTTTTCAAGCGTTTCCGCCTTATAGTTTGGTATCTTGTACCCCGCCGCCTCACTGATTGCGGTTGTGTTTTCGTTTGTAATTTCCTCTTTTGGCGAAGCCTTTCCGCCGCCGAAAATCTCGTACAGATACTGTCTGCGCGCCTCCTGCTCTCCGCTCGTTCCTCCCACGTAAAGGGTGCTCAATGCCTCTTTTATCTTTTGTCCCTTCGAACCGGGTACAGTCTTACCGTTTGCGCCTTTTTCGCCCGTAATGCCATATGTCCTCTTGTACGCCTCCGCAAGCGTCATCTTGGCGATCCCGAAATCCTCCGTTGCCGCGTCCATCTCCGTACGCATGCTGTCGCTCATCAGCAGATCGTAATACAGGCCATACCTCTGCGCCGGGTTCAGGTCCTTCATCTTGTCGATCGCCGCGATGATGTTTTTCGTCTTGCCCCCCTCGACCGTCTCGCCCGAAGAATCCACCTCGCCCTCGACGGCCGCTAATTCCTGTATGATCTCCTGCGCGCGCTCCGGCTTCATTCCTGCGGATACGAGGTTCGTGTGCGCGCTCGTCTGTTTCACGCTCAAGGGCTTGAATCCGCCCTTCACATATCCCTTGCCGCCGTCCGTCGCATACTTTCCGAACAGTACGCCCTGCACCCAGTCCGCGACGTCGCCGTCCGAAGCGAATTTCAGCTTCTTGTTTCCATCGTTGTCATAGGTATATTCCCCGCCTTGTGAAAGCGCCTCGGCGCTCTCCACGGCTTTTTTCGCCGCGCCGCCTCCTGCGGGTGGCAGCAAATACCATAATGGATTCATGAGCTCTTTTCGGAACGTCTCGGCCTTTTTTTCGCCCGCAATCTCCGGATCCATAAACATGCCAAACGCGCCCGCCATATCATTGATATTCCCGCCAAACGGGATCGCGGAGGATACCGGCACCCTCCCGCCGCCAAGCAGTCCGCCCAGAAACGGCACCTGCTCCAGAACATTTGACGCGAGGTTTGTCATCGCCTGTGTTTTGGACGTCTTTTCGTCTGTGAAATCCCCCACCGTAGATAACACAAGGTCGATCGGGTCAAATATCCCCCTGCGGCCCGTCAGCTTTTCAAAGAGCTCGCCGATCAGCCACGCCGCCACGGAATACTTCAGCAGTCCCGCCGCAATTTTCAGCGCAACAGCCCCGCCCGATGCCTTGGCTTCTCTCGGGATGTCCTTGAACAGGTTTCTGTACTGGTTATTGACCTCGAGCTGAAACATCGTCAGCGTTTTCGCAAACGGATTTTTCGCATTGAATGCAGTTGGCATCTGCCCGTAGCTCCTGTCCGCCAGAATGTTTGCCGCCGTCTGGTTCGCCGTACGCATAGCCTCCTCCGGCGTTGCGCCTCTTTTGATTTCCTCCGCATACTTCGCCCGCACGATGGATTCCGAAGTGAACTGATCGATCGTTTCCATGAGCCACGCGCTCGCGTCGCTAAATTTTTGCATTCCGTCCTTGGCAAGTGAATCCACGCCCCGCCTGTTCACCAAAAAGTCCGAATTTTGCACGAACCCGTCATTCTTCACCCAGTTTTTCGCGGTGTTTTTGATCCCCGTCAGTAAATTCACCGTCTTGATCTGTCCCGCAGCCTGCGCCAGCGCAAATGTGTTTGTGATCGCCGACGATACGTTGAACCCGATCATATTAGAAGCCACCTGTCCCGATAGCTTGCGCATCACAGTGTATGCCCTGCGGCTCAGCATCTGCTCCATGACCCTGTCAAGGTTAGACTTTTTCCCCGCGATCCCGTTGGTGTATTCATGCAGCCACGAAATATAATTGGAAAGATCGCTCTCCTGCGTATTTTTCAGTAATTCCTGTATGTCCAGGCTTTTTGCTTCCGCCTCCCGCATCGGGTCGGCGTTGATCTCGTCGATCTTCTGCCTGATCGTCTCGTCCGCATGCCGCGACCTCAGCGCGGATTCCAAGGCCCGCAGCCGCTGTATGTCGTCCGTGTGGAAAATAACGTCCTTGATCCCGCGCAGATACCCGTCCAGCCCTTCCAGCGCGTCAAAGGCTGTCTTGTTCCCCATTCGCCGCTGAAATCCCGAAAAAAACTTTGTTCCCGGGCTGAACATGGCCGTGATTCCCGCAATGCCCTCGGGTATCGCGTCCGTGCTCGATATGTCGATCCCAAACGCCCCCAATATCTTGTCTTTGGTGGTCATGTCGTTGAAATGCGGGAAATAATTTGCGCGTTTTTCGATGGGTGCATATCCGTTGCGCACCCGCGCTTCGTTCGCCAGCTCGATCAGCTCGTCATAAATAGCGCGGAACTCCTCCACGGCATGGCGCACCTTCGCCGCGTCGGCCGTTTGCTCTTTGAGGAACGTCTTTTTAATACTCTCGTCTCCGTTTGCAAACGCGATTTCCTTGAACGGTGCTTTTGCGTATGTCTCTAGCTCCGCGTCCGAAAGAAGCCCCTCCCCATACGCCTGCACGAGCACGCTCTCCGCTTTGTTGAGGTCGAGGGCGCGCACGCGGTCGTTTACCCCTTGCATAAACCGCGTCGCCTCCGCCTCGTGTTCCGCGACCGGGGCAAAATACTTCTGCTCAATCCTCTTTTGCCCCTCCGGGTCGTTCTTTGCCATCACGTCGATGTTGTTGCGGTAGGGTGTTTCCGTCATATATGCCATTGAGCCCTTGTCTTTCCACAGATCGGACCCGCCGATCGCCTCCATCGCATCAAGGCGCAGATTGCGTTTGTGGTTCAGCCGATAGCGGTTGATGACGCGTTCCGCGTTGCTTCGCTGCTCATAGGCCGCCGCCCACTCCAAAACGCCCGACTTTTTCGTGCTCGCGGGCAATTTGCCGATGTCATACTCCCCCGCCGCGATCTGCCGCGCGACCTTTTTTTGATGGTCTGTGAGCTTCAGCTCCTTGTCCACCGCCTCGAATTGCTCCCGCGTCCCTCGATATTCCTCATGCGCCATGCGAAATTCAGCGGGCGTGATCTCGTGTCCCTCCGCGAGAGCGTTTTGCAGAATCGTTTTTCGTGTGTCCGTTTCCGTCGCACCCGGCGCGTCCGCATCTCCCACTTTTGGAATGTACTCCGGTACCCCTGCGGGTGCGTTTTGATCCGTCACATGCGGGATATACTCCGGCATAGCCGCCGGCGCATCCCCCTCCCCCACCTTCGGAATGTACTCTGGTACCCCCGGCGGTACGTTCTGGTCCCCCACCTTCGGCACATACTCCCGCACGGGCGCAGGGATGTCCGCGTCCGTCTGGCGCGGGATATATTCACTCCTTACCCCCGGCGCATCCAAATCCGTAAGGTTCATCCCCTCGATGCTCAATTTGTCGTTACCAGTATTGACATTTTTTGCGTTACGGTGTATCGTATTAAGAAAGCCACCCTCGCTGACCTGAGCGGGCAATTGCAGCCCGTGGAAGTCGGCAAGACCTTGGCTTTTTTGTTTATTCGCATATAACACTTCACCACTTTTTCCAAAGGCATAATTAAGAAGCGGTTCCATATTCCGCCCATATGCGCTTGCTACAAAGTTTGCCGTTCCCGTATAATCAACGTCAACCGTCATATAGTGTCCGTATTGGTCGAACCATACAGGCAAAACCATATATCCTCTATCTGTCAATACATCTGTGACTACAACCACACTTTCATCTCCATGTGTTTTTGATTTTATTACCATAACCGGATCTTCCAATAACTGGGGAATTTTCTTTATCGTATCCACCGAAACTTCCGGATGCTTGTTGAGTATTTCTTTGATTTTGCTATTTTGCATCAGCATCGGGCTTTCTTCAAACCCTATGCCTTTAAGCACGCTTGATGTATCTCCAATATATAGATCCTGATCTGCGGGATGGATTCCATTTATTACATCATCCACCTGTTGTCCAAACTCCTTATTGACGCTATACGCCGGATTCATATCCATCTCCGCTCCCGGCTGCCGCGTCTTCAGCGCGCGCTCAAACAGCCTCCGTGCGCGTTCCAGTGTTTGGTACTCGCGAATATTAGCAAGCGCCGCCGCGTCTTTTTGAACGTACGCTTTCAGCTTTGCGATCGCCGTTTTGATTGCATCATAAATGCGCGCCGCCGCGCCCGGCTGCCCCGCCACCAGCGCGTCGATGTCCGCCTGATCCTTGTATAAAATATCCCGCGTATACATCGCCGCGATCTCGTTCAAAGCCTCCTGCGCCGAAAGCCGCTTGCCCAGCTGCGCATATTGGCTCTTGATCTCCGCCACTGCCTTTTGCACGCGCGCCCCATCCTCTCCGAACGCCTGTTGCACGGCAAATTCATTGTATTTCGCGTAATATGGGCTCGTTTCCACCGCGTGGGTGATCTCGTGCATCGCCACGCCCTTTAGTACGTCCGAACGCGTGACGTTGTTGCTGAAATAGATCGTGTCCGTGTTCTTGTCATACATCCCCTCGATGCGCCCGCCTGCTCCAAGGTCGGCAAATTCCACGTTCACGCCCGTCGCCTCCTTGAACTCCCGCAAAAACTTCTCGTTTGCCATCCGCTCCGTGTGCATCCGGTCATATTTTTCATTGAGGTACGCTTTTTTTTCGGGCGCAAGATACCTGTCCACCGTCCGCGCACGCTCCACCTTCCCCGTTATCTGCGACGCGTCCGCGCGCACATACCCCGGCCGTCCGGCCTGCGCCAGCACGTATTCCCCGCCGTCCTTCGCCACCACCACGGCCTCGCTCCCATTTTCAAGCCTTAGAGTGTCGTTCACGCCGTACACATGCTCCACGCCCAGCGCTTCATGGATCGCGTCGGCCTTTTCCCGGCTCGCGCTGTAGTTGACATTTTCACTGTTTTGTGGTACATTTTGATCAACGAAGACATCATTCGAGCGATTCGCCTCGGGCAATTGGCGCCCATGTGAGAGAAGCTCCCCGATGTCTTCATTGTTTTTTGTATAAATAACGTTTTCGTTGTTTTTTCCCAGATATTGTGACATATCATCGCGCCCGAACGCCGTGTTTACGTTGTTCTGTATAGTGATCGCGCCTTGCTTATTAAATTCAACAGGTACAATCACCCTGTTTCCACCCATGTCGTTCCACTCAGTGATCACGACTACGCTGTTGTTAGGATGTGATTTGTTTGTCAATATCGCGACTGGGTCAGAAAGCTGTTCCGGCAATTGTTTTAAAGCGTCCACTCCCAGATTATGCTTGCCCCCTTGATACCCTTCCGGGTATGCGATCTTGCGTGCAGTCGTTTGCGTCATGTGCAGCGGCAAGTCCGGCGCGCCGTATAGGTTCAGCAATTCCGGCGTGCGTCCAACAATAACTTCCGTTCCAATCGAAAGTGTTCCATCAAAAACACCGTCGATTTCCTGCTCATAGCGCACCCGGTTTCCCGCGTCCGTCACGTCAAGCATTCCCGCGTCGCGCCTCGACGGAATTTGAATATTGCTCGATTCGCCCGCTCCCGCCTGTTCCGTGATCGGATTGTTGAACGCTTCCATCACCCCGCGCTTCACATAGGCATCGTCAACCGCATTGTCGTATGCGGTCCTTGCACTTGCTTTTCCAAGGGAAGACGCAGCCGCTCCGGATAGTCCGCCCGCGCCAAAACCGACCGCGCCCGCGATCGCCGGACTCTTTACATAAAGTTCCAGCGCTGCAAATTGCTCCGCTTCTTTTTTTGTGGCGGTCGGGTTTTCCTGCAAATATTGCTCCGTAAGCGCCGCAAACTTGGATTTGTCTTTCATGTTTGCCGTGTTCACCAAATTTTCAGTCAACTCCGCAATTGCTTCGCCCGGCGCCTCCGTGATTCCCTGTTTAAGAAAGGACTTAAGAACATTACCTTTCCCTCCAAATGCTTTTTGCAATCCTTCCATCGGCAAAAGCTCGGTTCCAGCCTCTATCGCTGCATTTGTAATCCCCTCCGTGAAGACCTGATCCGTCGTCCCGCCCGCTTCTCTGGCCTCGTTTACGGCTTGTCCGCCCGCGCCCCCGCCCATAACTGCCAATGCCACAGGCGTTCCTGCGGGCGCAAGTAATGTGCTTTGCCCGATGCTCTTCGCGACATCCCACACGTTTCCCACCCAGCCTGGGGTGTCCTTGAGCAATACGTCCCGTCCCTCCTGTCCCATTGCGCCCGGAACAGATGTCCACGAATTTGGGTCGGGGGCTTTGTATGTCCCATTGATTTTTTGATCAGCCGCATTAATACCAGATTCGATCAGCGCGGGAATCGACGCAGGTGCGCTCACAAAATCCATCGCGCCGCCAATCACGCGGTTCAGCGCGTTGTCGCCGCCCGCCATTCCACGGTATATAGTTTTCATCAGATCATTTCGGCGAGCGTTCAAATCATATTCCAGCGTTTTGAAATATCGCTCCGCGTAATCTGTCCCGTTTTTCTTGTCATATCCCAAAAGCGCCGAATAGCGCGTTGCCTCATCCTTTGTCATCGACTTGTTCGCAATTTGCATATAGGCGTCCGGCCCCGGCATGGCTTTTGTGGCATTGACGAACTTATTGTCTCCCGATTCTTTTCCTTCGTTAAAATATGCGTCATACGCCGCAGTGTCATATTTTTTAAGATCGTCCGCAAATTTTACAATGCCCTCCTTTTCCATCTGCAAATTCCCAAAATAAATATCATTTGAACGGCCCTCCAGCTGCGCTTCCAGTGTGGCAATTTCGGCGTCAATTCTTTTTTCCGTTTCCGATTTGACATATTTTCTCCTGCGCCCTCCTGCGGATGAAATATATTTTCCCTTATCTCCCGAAGTTTCTTTTTCGCTGTTTAGGGTGTCGATCTTTGCGCGTATCTGTTGGGCCTCACTGTCTTCCCGCACTTGTTGTCCCGATTTCTCTTCCACGGTTTCCTGCTTTACGGTTGGTTTTTTATCGGCCTCGTTCTTCTTCCACAAATACTGAAAAGGCGAAGCGACAATCTTGCCGATTTCCTCCTCTTCCTTTTCCCCGGCCTTCTTCTGCGGTTTTTGCGCAATCATATTGCGGATGCCCATGTCAAGGCGTTCTCTCGGGCTCATGTTCATGAATGCGTTGACGTCGGGCTTATCCGCAGGCTTTGCGGGCGTGTTTACGGGCAGAAACGAAGAACCCGGCTTTGCCGGGCTTGGCATCGCCGCAAGCGGATCGTCTTTTTTGGGCTCCAATATGGGCCTCATCACCTCATAGATGCGGTTCGGCTGTGTTTGGGCGGTGCTCGCTTTGGCGCGCGCTTCGCGCTCGAGCCGCGCACGCTCCGCCGCTTCGCGTTTTTTGCGCTCCACTTCCTGTCTGGCCTTGAGCGCTTCCGCCTCACGCTTTTTTTGTTCCGCCTCCTGCCGTGCGCGCTCCGCCGCCTCACGCTTCTTGCGTTCCGCCTCCTGCACAGCCCTCGACGCAGCTGCCATGCTCTTTGTTACCGTTTCCATCCAGTTGTTTGTTTTACTCGTCCCATAAGCCATGTCACACACCTCCGTCGCTGCTTATCGTACCGCCATGTCCGCGCGGTTTACCACGTTTTACCCAAATTTCCGCTCGATGCACCGACAAACTTCTTTCCAGTCGCTTTTTCCGTCCCGTCACTATATATCTCATAAGTAGTGCTATATCCTGTCTTGGGATCATATTCGCTCCGATACCCCTTCACCGTGGGCGCCGTGTTCGTGGGTGTTGTCCCGCCACCGCCCCTGCCCGACGAATAACCGCGGCTTCGCGCCGCCGCTGCCGCTTTTTCCGCCTCCTGCCGTTTGCGCTCCTCTTCTGCCTGCCACGCCTGATAGGCCCACTGCGCTTTTGCAAACGCGTCGTTGCGCTTGTTTTGCTCCGCCTCGCCAATCGTCTGCGCCCACTTGGTCTTCATGGACGCGAGGTCTGTGTTGTATGCGTTCCCCACCTCCGTGCTTGCCGATGCGAAAGCAGAATTTGCCTTGTTCTGCGCCTTGAGCCAGTCATTGTAAATGTTCGACGCCGTTGTTTCAGTCAGCCCGCCCGTAATGCCCTGCGCCGCCATCAGCTGCGGCAGATCGCGCTCCGCCATACGCTTTGCCACATACGCGTCCTGCTTTGCCTGATACTGCTGATCCTCCAACTTTTTTATCTGCGTGTCACGCAGTGCGCCGCGCGCCTTCTCCTCCTCCGCCTGCGCCGCGCGATATCCGGCAATCTGATCGTCATACCCATTCCCGCTTTTTGTCATTTGCTCATTGAAAAAATCTTCAAAACTCATTTTGTTCCTCCTCTTCGCGTAATATCCCGTCCATCTCCTCTTGTGTACACGCGCCCTTTTTCACAAGCAGGTCTTTTAGTGCGGCGTTCTCGTTTTCGATCCGCGCTGTCAGGTCGTCGATCTGCCGTTGCTGGCGCTGACAGAGGGCCACCAAATCACAAATAATTGGGTTCTGGTTCAAACCCTCGATGCGCATTTCGTAAACCGCAGGCTCGTCGATGATCGTTTCGCCCGTTTTCTCGTCAACATGGCTGACTTCTGGCTCCGTGATATGAGCAGTCCTGTACACGTACCGCTCGTCTACTTCCGCCGCCTCTTCCGCAATAAACGCTTTGGAACTACCTTCGTAGCCACTTTCCGGTTTGTAATTGTACGAAACAGGACGAAGTTTAAGAATTTTAAGTGCATCAGCTTCCGTCACATTTTGTATGTTCTCTTTATAGCGCGCTGACGACGGAGCCGGACAGTTTGCCGCGTCGATGTTGATTTTCGTGGCAGGAGCATCGCTTTTTCTAAATGCAAGTGTTGTAAGTGCCCGTATTTCCTTCCATTCCGCGCCCACGCCTTCGAATGCAAGCATCGAATCTAAGTGTAGTGTAAAAAAATACGCATCACGATATCGCTGGTTTGCGCCGCCCACGACATATGTGTTGTTTAGGGACGGACTTATGTTTTGTGTTGTAACCGATCCGTAAAACGATCCGCCCGCTTTTGGTATCGCCGCGTTTGCGGTCGTTTGCGCAGTATTTACCTCCGTCTTCTTTGCGTAATACGCCGGAAGCTGCCCGCCCAGCTTCTCTGCGTCATCCACGATCCCATTGTCATTTTTGTCATACGCAGCCTTTAACATATCCCCATATCCCGCACTCGAAAGTGCATCCACCACCGCCTTTTCGCTTGGAACTTTTTCCGTCGCGCTCCCCAGCGTCTGCGTCACATTCACTTTGTCGAATTTTCCATCGAGCTTCGCCTGCACATTCCCGCCGCCCTGCGTGCCTATATTGCCTGCCCCTTCTGTGCCCGCCAGCGCGTCAATGAGCTCGTTGTGCTTGCCAAGCGCGATCATCATCTTTGGAATGTTGTCAAAACGCGCCTTGAGCTCTGCCGTGCCGATCCCTTCCTGCGACGGATTGGTGGGCAGGCTTGTCACATCCCTTCCCGCAAACTCCGCTTCGTTAAATTTCAAATCTCTAATTCCCATATGCTTTCCTTTCTCTTCGGAAGTTCTGTTTTCCCTATTTCACCTTGCTCTTGAGGTCGTAATAGACGGTCGCCCCGTAAAGCCCGAACGCCTCATTCATTGCATCGTTCTCCATCTTTAGTTGTGTCGTCACAATGCGCTTCGCCTTCAAGCGCAGAGCGATCACGTTCACATCCGTGTTGGTGTTGAATGTGAAGCGCGAAAAGTCCATATCGTCAAAGCTGAACACATCCACATTCTTTTCACCCTTCAGCACAAACGCGCCGTCCTGCTTCATGTACACCTTCACGCTCGATCGCGTATACGGGTTTAATTTGACGTAGACCGCGCGGATCGTCTTATACTTCGTGTAGCTGTCAAAGGCGATCTCCGGCGTCGTCCACCGCGCAAGGATTGGCCTCCCGTCGTCGTTGAACGAATCCGACCGCTTGGTGTTGTGAAAGCGGCACAGCCTTCCGTCCTCCGTGCCGAACCACAGCCGCCCCTCCTCCGTAAGCCAGCACCGCACCGGCACGTCCTCCCAGTAATACCATTCATATTGGTATTGCTCCGAGCTCTTCCCGACGTATTCCTTTTGCGAAGCGTCCGCCACATACACATGCCCGTTCACCGCAATATATAAATATCCGTCAAACTCCGTCGCCACGGCACTCTCAAGTCCGCTCTCGCGGATCAGTTTCTTGTTTATAAGCTCGCTTCTTGCCTGCGCATACCGTTCGGATGTGGTGGAGTTGGTCGTCAATGCAAATACGCCCTGACGGGATAAAAACATATGATCGTCCCGCAGGTCCTTCGTGCACCACGCAGAGATTGCCCCCACGCCCGCGATACCAGTCTTCACACGGAAAATGACCGTTTTGCCGTCCGAACCCATCTCCGCCGACCGTAAAAACACCGTCGCGTCCTGATCGTTGTCCTCTTTTAAGATCGCAAGATCGTTTCCGTTGCGCAAATATCCCACAATCTTGGTGTTGTCCTGCCCCACCACCCCGTAGCCATTGTCCGGGAAATATGTGGGCGCGTTGCGCGCGTCCGTGGTGATGTCGCTGCAATAATCCACATTTATTTTTTCCGGATTCCCCGCCACGAACATGCGGTTGAATCCCCCAAGCCCCCATAAAATAGCGGTCGTGCATTTGTTGATCTTGTCCGATGATCCCGCCACCGGCTTTTTATAGGTGATGCGCACATTCGCCGCGCCATCTGTTGGCTTGGGCGGCACGCTGTTTAACGTCACCTTCCCGAGCGTCCCGTCATAGGATTTGTATCCCACCGACGACCAGTCCGCGCCCGTGCGCTGCTCCACCTTCACAATTGACGCGATCCCCGTCGCGTCCAGCTGATAAATCTGGTTCGTGCCGTCTCCGGAAAATTCGTTGAGGCGCGCGTCGCTTAATAGGTTCACCGCTTCAAACGCCTCGCCCCCGCCCTGCGGCGGGCAGTTGATGCGTGTGGTCGGGATATACGCGACGCTCTGCGCGCTCACCACAGCGCTGCCGTCATAGCGCAGCAGCAGCTTTCCGTCCAAAATCCACAGCTTACCGTCCATCTGATAGGCCGACGAGCGCGCGTTGTTCATGCCCGCATATAATTGCTGCCGTGTGCCGTCCTCCTTCCAAAGGTATAGCTTGTCCCCGCTGTGCACGATGCGCTTCACGCCGTCCGGCTTCACCAGACGAAACACGCCGTTGATGCGCGCGGGAAACGTTGTGACGGTTTCGTATCCATACCGCTTCACGGGCCGTCCCGATTGTTCGGATATCATGTTCACGCAGTCGGGCGAGCGGTACGACTTCACCGCGCCCAGCTCGGACGAGAAATCCACGCCCTTGAACTGATCAAATTCAATGATCTTCGTCGCCGCTTTCGGCGGCATCTGTGCTGTCGGCATGTTGCACCTCTTTTTCTTCGATCACCGGCTTGTCCGATTCCACCCGCTGCTCGATGGCCTCGTCAAACCTCTTTTTGTAGCTTACACACTGCGGGTTTGCGCACTCCATACTCAGCACCGCAAACAGCCGCGTCTCAAGGTCGGGCGTGCCGTCGTTTTTCACCACATAGCGGCTGCCCGCCACCTTCAACTCACATCCGCAATCAGCGCATCTGTCCTCCATCTTGTCCTCCTTCCAATCCCTGCGCAATCAGCGCCTTGGCCTCCTGTGGGATGTCCATCTCATCTAGTACCTCCATGGCCTCCTCTGCCGGCATTCCCCTAAGCTCCAAAAGAATGCGGCTCACATCGTCGCCCGTCGGCCCTTCCATCGGCATTTCCCCCGTCATTTCGGGCGGCATCTCTTCCGGCAGCGCTGCGGGTACTTCCTGCGGCATCTCTCCCATCGGCATTGCGCCCAAGGGCGCCTCCGGCATACCCGGCATCATTCCCTGTATCGCCTTCACGCGCTCGATGATCTTGTTTTTGTTCTTGATGTACCCCTCCGGCACCGCCTCTAGGTACGTCAGCGCGTCGGGGATCACCTTGTTTGCCATCAAATTATCCAGCGTCTGCACCTGCATCAGCTCCGACCAGTAAGACCCCTGCCCGATCTCGATATTGAGGTTCAAAGCGACGTCCCCAAGCGTTGAAAAATCAAAGTCCACGAGCGCCGTTCCCTCGTTTTCCTCCACGCCCACGCCGCGCGTCCCATAGTTTACCCGCATGATCTCGATGAATATCCGCACACAGCTTTCAATGAAGTTGTAAAAATCCATGCGCTGGATGTCTAATGGCATGCTCGAAGCCTTCTGCACCGCGATGATCGCAGACGTGTTGTCCGGCTTCACGTTTCCAAGGGCCGCGTCCGAAGCGCCCATCATGTCCTTGGTCTGACGAATGGTCATCTCCGCCATGTTCAACACGTCCGCGCTCATGTCCGGCGCGCGGAATCCCGAAAAGATCGCTTCATTCGGGTTTCCCGCCACGCCGACCGCCTTGCCGATGCGGTTGTCCCACGCCGGAATTTTGGTGCGGTCATAAAGCATCTTCGGGAACGCGAAATTTTGCACCTGCATCTGCGCCATCGCGTAGATTTTATTGACGAATATCTGGTTGGGTATCTTCCCCGTGATGGGGCTGATTCCGTGATACGAGTTTTTCACACCCTCCCAGCTCATCCACGCCAGCGGATAGCGTGTGTATTCCGTGTCCGTTTCCTTTTTGACAATTTCCGTCTTGGTGCACTTCATAAACCGCACCGTGCCCCGCTCCTTCCACAGCTTCAATACAACGGTGGTGTAATCGTTGTCCGCGTCCTTATCCGCGTTCGCGTAGCGGTTGTCGCTGTCCGCCACAATTCCGTCCGCGTTCAAACCGTTTGCGCGCGCCTCGTCCTTCACGTCCTCCGTTAACCGCCGATACGCAATGAGGATGTACGGCTGTGCCTCCGCCTCCGCTTCGGTCGGGTTGCCAAACAATACGTTCGTGTTGTCCACAAGGTCGATTTTGATCTCACCCGTCTCCGGGTCAAACCAGATGTAAAAGCATCCGTCCCCGTCGATGGCGCAGTTTTTCAGCATCCTACGGTTTTTGTATTTCATGTTCGCGCGCTCGATGATGCCGTCCACCTCTTTTGCGATGATCTTGGGCACCTCCGGCGCGCCGCCGTCCATCGTCTCCACGTTCACCGCGATGTCGTCGGAAATGAGCATCGCCACATAATACGAAACGACCGGCTTCAAAAAATTGAACACCGGCTTGTCAAGATCGGGCGCGTTCACACCCTCCCACTGTTTGTCATTGTAAAAATTGTTGTTCCGCTCCACGTTCTCGTAAAGCTCCAGCCCCGTGTTGTAGGAAATCCCTTTTTCGTATTCCTTCCAAATCTCATCAGGCGTTTTTCTAATCTTCATCGGCGTCCCCCTGCTTCGTTCCGTTGTACGCCAGCATGTTTTCAAGCTGAATGCGCGTCCGGCGCTCCTGCTTGCTCTCCTCTGTCTTCACGGCCTCCGGGCGTTCCTCTTGCTGCCGGATCACAAACGGCCTGCGGACATACGCCCCCGCCAAAAACGCCAGAATCATGCCGATCACCACCATCACCAGTTCCATATGCCCCTCCTATCGGTACGCGTTTACTACGTCCGCGTACATCGCCTTGCCCACCCGCGCCTTGTTGGTCTCATAGGCCGCGTTGCACATGTTCGCCTTGTCGTTCTCGTCGTCCTGAAACAGCAGCCAGAACGCCATGCCGTACGCCATCACATTCACCGCCACCTCCGGCTCATAAGGAAGCACGTCGCTTTCCTTTGTGAGCCACGGCACCTCCGCAATTGGCTCCAATCCCTTGCCCTCGCGTACCGCGTTGTTCGTCTCGAAGCAGTCCGCGATCAACTGATTGGCGATGTCCAGCACAAACGGCATATACCCGTTTTTGTCCTTCTCTTCCTCCCCCATGATCGACATCGCCCGCTTCAAAAGGTCGCTCACTGTGTTTTTCATTGTTTACTCCTTTCTTCCCTGCGGGAAATCCGTTTATAGGGTTCCCCGCAGGAAAGGCGGCTTTGCGCCGCCAATTCCTATTATGCGTTCGTCTTTTCCACCACGTTCGAAGCGAAGCTGCCTTCCTTCACGCCGTACGCGCGGAATGTCTGCCCCGCCTCGAGGCTCACCGCCGCAGAATACGTATTTGCGCTCTTGGAATAGCGCGGGTCGGTTTCGTCCGTCGTATACTTGAACGTCACGCCCGCAGCCGCCGTGATCGTTGCCGCGTTGCCCGAAATGCTCACCGACGGGTCTGCGGTTTTTTTGGTTTTATCCACCGCCGCGTAAACGCCGCCCGATTTTGCGCCCAGCACAAACGCGTCAAAGTAGTTCCGTCCCTCCAGCACGCTGCCGTCGATGCCCACAACCTCGTTTAAAATGCGCATGGTCTTGATCTTGTTGGGGTTTAATACCGATCCCTTGTGTGTAATGAGGAAGTATAGCCCCTCCGCCATATACACGTCCGGCACCTTGATCACCTGCATGTCCGCGATCATACCCACATACCCCTTGGCAAGGGCTTTCTCCGCAAGGCTGTCCACCGCGAGAAACTCCTGCGAGAGCCGCAGCATGTTGTAGTAAGTCGTGGGGATGTAGAGGATCCTGTCCTGATCGGGCACGAGTTCGTTGTCGAGCGCCTTCGCGCCGTTAAAGATCGCCTCCACGATCGTCGTTTTGGTGGGCGCGGCATTGAGGCCTTCCACGTTTCCGGCCAGCTCCGCCCATCTTTTGAGCGCATACTTGTCCATGAACGGGACCACCTTTTCCTTGATCTGCATGTTGAGCATCTTTGCCGCGCCCTTCGTGCTCATCTGATCCATGTTGTTGCCGCGGTCGATGGTGACGGTGAAGCCCTTGTCCTGCGAAAGCTCCATCTCCTGTACGCTGTCCTGCATCTCGTTTCGTTCTCCGAAGCGGTCGTCCCCCGTGCGCTTGTAGTCGTTGAGGTCCACCGCCTGCGGCGTGTAGATCGAGATGGATTTCACGCCCGCAAAATCATACTCGCTCGACGCGTTCCCCGCCACATAGCTCTCCTTCGTGAATTTTTCAGCGATCTTGCCGCTGTACTTGCTTGCCAGATTAATTGCCATACCTTATTACGCTCCTTTCAGTCGCTTCCGGGAACGAGGCTGCGCCTCTTTCCCGACCTTTCTCTGCTCAAAGTTGTTTTGGTTTCGCGCATATAGGCGCTCACCTTTTTTCGGAAGTTCTGTTTTCCCTGCGGGAAAAAGAACCGCTGAACTGTCACGCCTCGTCCGTCGCCTGCGGCTCGGCCTCTGCGGACATTTCATGTGCTGACGAACCCCGTCAGTTTTCTATTGTTCGGCTCGGTCTTGGCGGACATTTCATGCGTTACTTCATCAGCTCCGCGACAAACGGGTCCTCCGGCTCTATGTTTTGGCCCTTCACGTTGCCCGTGGTCTGCTCGCGGTTCTTCTGCGCCTGCCGCGCCTGAAGCAGCTCGCGCTCCTTTTGTTGCAGCAGGTAGTTCTGATACGCCACCACCGGGCTCGCGCCCGTGGTCCTCATCTCCTCAAACACTTCGTCGGGCGGCTCCTTCACATCCGGGAACCGCTGTTCAAACTCCCTGACCTGCGCGTCAAAGATCGCTTTGCGCCGCTGCGCTTCATCCGCCGCACCGCCCGCGCGCGCCTGCGTCATGGCCTGTTCGTTTTCCAAAGCCTTTTTGCGCACCTCCAGCTCCGCCACATGCCGCGCCATGCCGCTCTCAAGCCCCTGCTCCATCAGCTGCTGCATGCGCGAGGAAATCTGCCCTTCCAAAACAGACGCCTCCGCTTGCTGCATAAACGCGTCTACGTCCATACCCGTCTGCGCCGCCAGCTTTTCGATGAGCGCGCGCTCTTTGGGCGGCGTGTTCACCATGCCCTGCAATTCGCTCATGCGCTCAAAAAGCTGCTCGAGCTGTGCCGGGGTGTACTCCCGCCCGCCAACGGATATCTTCTCCTCTTTTTTGCTCTCTTTTGCGCTCTGCTGTTCGGCTTCCCTTTCAGCCTCCGGCGCAGCCTCGTTCTCCTCCTGATCCCCGGACGTTTCCTCCGTCTCCTGATCGTCGAGCGCCGCCTCAAACTCACGCTCCTGCGCTTCGCTCATTCCCTCGTCCATGCCCGTTTCAGATGCTTCGTTCACCTGTGTCGTGTTCTCGTCCATACTTCCTCCCTGTGCTCTTTTCAAGCGATTTTTATTTAAAACAGGGCGTTACCTGTTTTAGCCATCTTCGCAGTAGGCTGTTCCCGTTCTCCCTTCGCCTCCGGCTCGCGCTCACGGACATCCCTTGCGCGGGCGCTGTTCGCCGAACCACAGCTTCGGACAGCGCTCCGGCAATCACCTTCCAAATTCAAACAGCCCTGCCACCTGCTCCTCATACGGCGCACGGTCATCCTCTTTTTTCACCGCCGCCTCGGCGGGCAGCGGCCGCCCCGCCACGAAGTATCGCAGTGCATCCGGCGCGTGCGTCAGCTCGTGCGGCTCCCGGCTGCAATCGTTCGGGTTCTTCTCGTCGAATTGCAGCGCGGGCAGTGTGCGTATGAGGTTCGCGCAGTTTTCAAAGATGCGCAGCCCCGCCGTCTTTTTTCCCTGCTCGTCCCGCCCGATCTTCAACCATTCGTGCAGGTTGTACCACCCCTGCACGCGGTCGTTGTTCGCCTTCACAAGCAGGATGCCCGCCTCCGCGAATATCTCCGCCGTGCTCTTTCCCGTGTCCGAATGCCGGTTCCACAGGTCGGGCGGCGCGTAATGCAGCTCGATCGCCTCCCCCGTCATCGCGCGTATCTTTGCCGCCGCGTCCGTCACAATAAGGCCGCTTTCGTATAGCTCTCGGTATACATACGCCCGCCCCTGCTCGTCCATCGCGATCCAGTAGCACGCCAGCATGTCAAAGCCGTAGTCCATCGCCACATACCGCCGCCAGTGCCTGGGAAGCTCGAACGGACGCATGACGTGCACCTCGCGCTCAAACTCCGTAAAATACTGCCCGGCGAACACGTCCCAGTCGCCGTCCAGCATCGCCGCGCGACGCGCCGGATCGGAAATATTTTCCAGCACCCGCACATAGTCCGGGTCACACTCCATCAAGTGCTTGTTGTCGTAGACCTTGGCGGGGATAAACGCGTAATCCTCCTCTCGTTCACTCTCGCGGTAATCCCTGTCGATGAACAGCCGCTTCACCCACGCGTGCCCCACGCCGCCGGGGTTGCATGTGAGGTACATCCGCGGGCTGAATCCCTCCTCGCACATGCCGGACGAGCGGTTGGATTCCGTCAGCGTCTGGAACTGGAACTCGCTAAATTGTGTCGCTTCCTCCAGAATGATTACGTCGTACGCCTGTCCTTGATATTGCAGCACGTCTTTTTCCGTATCGCAGTACCCGAGCTTTAGACGGCTTCCCGTCGGAAATGTAAATTCTTTTGTGTTTTCCCTGTACTGCGCAAATCCTTTGAGCGTGCGCATCAGCGGTATCACGTGGTTTTCGCGCAGCTCGGGGAACGTCCTGCGCAAAAGCAGCATTTGCAGCCCGTGATAGTGAAATCCCATCAAACACGCCTTCGTGCGCGCCGCCCAGCTCTTTCCGCCGCCGCGTGCCCCGCCGTATGCCGCATATCTTCCCTTCGCCAAAAAGAACTCGACCTGCTTGGGATATGCGTTGCCCAAATTCAGCTCCTTCACTTCTCCACGTCCTCTTTTTCAAGCCCCAGAACGATTTTGATATTTCTCCCGTCCTTATCGAGAAGCGCCGCGTCCACCTTCTGCTTCCACCGTTCCGGGTCGCGGTTTGTGAGCCAGAACATGATCCCCCGCACTTCTGCGGGTACATACACCGTTTCGCGCACCATTTTCACACGTTCGGTCTCTTTCACGCGTTTTCCGTCCTTGTAGGTAACAGTGCGCAGTTTCACGGCCTTCCATACTTCGCGCTCCCCGCCCATGCACCGCTCGTAAAGAGACCGCTCAACCTTCTCATTCGCATATCTTTCGCTCTCCATGAGCGCCGCGCGAAACTCCGCATGTTCGTTTTTATATCTGCGGAACGTCGAGCACGCCACGCCCGTCATCTTCGCCGCCTCTTCCTCCGTGCCGCCCGCACGCATCAGCGCGGCGATCTCACTAAGGCGCGGCTTTATGTGCGTGTCGTATTTTGTCAGCCTCTTTTTCGTCATTCCTCTCTCCTCTTCCCCCGCAGGGGAGCCGCCCGAAGGCGGCTTCATAAAGGGGTGGGGTGTGCGAAAAGCATAATAAAAATGCCCTCCGCTAAGGAGAGCATATACCAAAAGTAGGTTCAGTTAGGGCCAACTTTTACACTTTCTCAAATTCCTCATAAAATCTTCGGCGCATTCGCTTCAACGTGCTTTCAGAGCACGGGCACATAATCGCCGCCTCGCGCACCGTCCGCTTCCCAAGCATCACCTCGCGCAGCGCATTGTAATAATCCCCGCCGCCCACGCGCAAACACAGCTGATCGATCTTTTGCTGCACCACAAAAGGCATATCCGCATAATTGACGCATATGTAATAAATAAGCCCCTGCTTTTCCTCCGGCAGATTCACGCCCCGCAATTTCTTAAACACGCCGCTTACTCCTTTTTCGCAATATGGTTCGCGCGTACACCCGCGCGCGCATTGCGGCCGCCGATTTCGCCGAGCATCTCTTCGGGCGGGATCTCTTTGTTGCCGATCGCAATATCAAATTCATTCAGCTTCACAAACTTTGCATAGCGGTACATGCCAAAATCGTCATAGTCCTGCCGCACCTGATAAATCTGCCGATACCCCTGCGGCGTGTTGATTTCGCTCTGTGCTTTCGCGCGGGACACTTTTTCGTAGGTGACGACAGGCTCAGCCAGCCCCTTGCTTTGCGACCACCGCTTTTTGTGCTCGCGCTTCGGCTCCTTGGTGATGTAGTGGGCCAGCCCCGCATAATCCCCGCTTTTGCGCAAACGGGAAGAAATGACGATCCCGTGTTCCCAGATATCGTTGATCTCATCGACGCTCATTTTCGACATCACGATGTGATGATGCGTTCGCTTCTTTTTGTTGAATGTGTTTTCCGTCACCGCCACATATTTTAATTCCGGCAGATGGCGAATCCTGCGCACGGCACGGATATTTCTCAAAAACTGCTTGAACGCGCGCTCCGCCTCCGCTTCGGACGGCTCCGCCTCATAGGTCAACGTCAAGAACAGGTCGTCCCGTGTGAAATTTGCATTGAGCTTTCTCGACAGCCTCTTTACTGCGTTGTAATAATTTCGCCTTTGCTGATCCGGCGGGGTCATTCCGCAGCCCACAGTACGCGGCACATGGCGGTCGACCTCCTTTGAATAAAAAACCTCTATTTCAAGAACGCATCCCGATTTTATGATTTTGGTATATCTCGCCATTGCCTTCTCCCGTTTGGTTCTAACAATAATTGTTGTAGCAAGTCTCACAGGCCCGCTTGTCCGCCTCTCTTCCTATATATAAGGAAGCAAACCGCGCGCGCGGCGTACAGGCCCGTAAACGCGCGCGATCCTCTTTTGTTTTCTATCCCGCCAGCATGTTCACCATCTCGCCGCCCAGCGTGCGGAAACGCATCAGCGGTTCGAGGTACGCGCAAAACTCCGCCTCGCTCACCTCCGCGCCGGGCATGTCGCAAAACACTGCCTCCGCAGCGCCCGGCCCCTTGTGAAACAATCTGGTGGAATAACACTTCGTCTGCGCCGCCGGGTCAAAGCGTGCCGCCGCAATGACGTTCACCCCCTCGTCCCACGTCGCCGCGCGAATATATCCGTCCTCGTCCTTCCAAAACTTATAATGTGTCATATCACACCTCGCGTTTAAAAGCCGTCGTTTTCTGCCGCAGCACCGTGATCGCGCCTTTGGCAGTCTTCCCAAGCTGCGCCTTCATGTTGCCGTACATGTTGAGCGTTGCCGAGCATATATCATCGTCATAAATAAGCGCCGCCAGCGCCCGCAATACCCCCCCCCACTCCTCCATCCACCGGCTCGAACCCGTATGTACCCGCGCCCGTTCCAAATAACTGCTCGATCTGATCCTCCGCACGCTTGAGCGTCTTTTCCCGCTTCTTTTCCACCGAAACCTTATCCTGATAACATCGGCTTTCCGCACAATCGCAATGCATGGCGGCGTATTCGTCCTTTTCCTCTTTTGTTCCCTCGCGCTCGTGCAACGGGATCGGCACCGCCGTCCCGCAAAATCTGCACATCCCGAAATCATCCTCTTTTTTCAATCCGCTTCCCATCTTTTAGTGCTCCTTTCTATCTTCCTTATATTGCGGGCAGTATTCGATTGCGTATGTCGTCCCATCGCTCGTCTTTCCCACCCGTATCTTTGTTTTTCGCGCCCGCCACCCCGGTATCGGCGTAAAGCTGCGCGACCACGCGCACCCGCCGCAAGCCCTCTCACACGTCCAGCATGGTTGTTCCTTTTGCATTTCCTATTTCCCCGCCTTATACGCCATTGCCGCTGCCCGGCCGTATTCCTCCATCACCAACCTGTTCACGCCTTCCAGTAGCTTTTTCATTTGCTCCTCCTAAAAATATCTGTGTAGAAAATTTTGCCTAACTTCCACGCCTTCATACTACTTACGAGGTGATATGTTATGAAAAATACGTGGATTGTTTCAAGGTTCATAGTCATGCTGATGCAGTGTGCGTTTATTATCGTCACGGGTCAAGAATCCCTTCTCCTGTATTCTCTTGACCTGTTTGTGGATTATCTCCCGGATGTAACGCTGTTTTTCCGCTCATTCATCCATCAATATGCTATGCCGTGGGCCGCACCCAAATCTTAGCGTCCTCTCGCACATTCCAGTACCACTCCTGCCCGATCATGTTTGGCAGCATCGTTTCGAGCATCGACGTCGCGATCCCGCATGCGGCGGGCGGCGGTACCATATTTCCAACATGCTCACGCCATACCTTTTCGCTGTTCCCGGCGAGTTCCAAAAGCGACCCGTCCGCAAAATGCGACGGAAGCCCTTGGAGCATCGCCATCTCAAACGTCGTGATCGGCCTGTGCCAGCTCCCGTCTTCTGAAATAATGACCCATACCCCGCTTTGCGTATCCTGCGGAATTTGGGTGTGCTCTCCTTCCTGGATGCGCGGGTCAGCCACCGACGCGGGGCGGTTGTCTATGTCGAAATTCCCCGTCACCGCACTGCTCGGCTTTTCCCAACCGACCACTCCGTACGCGCCGCTTCTCGCTTCGCATGTCAAGCGTGGATCAGCCACCAAAGCAGCACCTGAACCATGTATGTTCGGGTTCGCAATGATCGCATCAGACGGTTTTTCCCAATCCTGCACCTTTGAAACCGTTGTGCGCCTCCATGTGCTTTCAACCCTCGGGTCAGCGACCGCACCCTTGTGATCTTTTACGCTCATGTTCGCGGTGATCGCCGGAGCGGGCTTGTTCCATTCGGCAATCCCAAGCGCCCCGTGAAAACGACCGTTGTCTTTTACGCGGGGGTCTGCTACGTTGCCGCTTCCCGATGTTACAGCACCGCTCGGTTGTTCCCACTCGGTTACTTTCAACGCCCGATTGAATGCTGTATAGTCGAGCCGCGGATCGTTCACGGACAATGCGCCGCACTGTAAATCTGTTTGACCGATGATCGTCGTGCTCGGCTTATCCCATTCGTTGACTTTGTGGCTTCCCGGAAACCGTCCTTTCCGTTCGGGCAGCCGCGGGTCGGCAACGCCGGATATACCATTGCTGCGCCCCGCTCCCGTGCTGCCTGTCACCGCAGGGGCGGTTTCGCCCCATCTCACAACACGAAACGCGCCGGCACGCGGCGTATATCCTAACTTCTTATCTCCGTACAACACGGCCCCGCTTCCGATCCTGCTGCCCGTTATTGTCGGTGACGGTTCGCCACCCTCGGTTATTTTGAATTTGCTACCATGCCCGCATACCTTATCAAGCCGGGGATCAGCGACACTTACAGCGCCGTTGTTTGGCCTATGTCCTCCTGCTATTGTGGCGCTGTGCTTGTCCCACGGTACGATCTGATATAGGTTTGCGTAACAGTCCCGGTTAAGCGCCCGCCAATCTTTCCCCGCAGGAATGAGCGCGAGACGCACCCATGTTTTCCATTGCAAATTCGGGATGCGGTGCATCCTTCCCGCCCTCTTTATATCTCCGGGCATGGGAACGCTTTCCAATACTTCACCGATTGATTTAAGGCGATACTTGGGCGGCTGATAAATGAACGACATCAGCTTGCGCGGGTTTCGCGCAATCAATAAATACCGTTTGCGCGTTTGTCCAAGGCCGCCGATCTCCCCGCAGTCGTGCGTACCCTCGTGAAACTCGTACCCGCAGGATGCAAGGAGTTTTTTCACTTCTTCGAGCAGGGCCGCGCCGCGCTGAGTGATGCGCGGTACATTCTCAATCAGGATCGCGGTAGGAAGGTCGTCCTTAAACGCTTCCAGTACAAGCCACATCGACCGTACCACCAATTTGTTAAGCGCCTGATACTTTGGCGTTCGAGACGATTTCTCCGGCAGTAGTCCAGAGAATCCCTTGCACGGCGGCGAAAGGAATATGACGTCGGGCGTTTGCCCGTGTGCCGCTGTCCTTATATCTTCCGGCGTTGCTTCTTTCCAATCTTCGGGCGGCTCCTTTCCGAAAAAATCTATGTACTGCTGACGATCAAATAAATCCATGACCGTACCCGATTCCCCTGCGGTCAATCGGTTAAAGTTTTCAATGCACAACGGATCGCAGTCTATCCCGCCGATCGTGTGGAATGTTCCTTTGATTCCTTTGTATGTACTCTGCGCCACCTCGAAGCCAAGCGCCCCTCCGCCAATCCCGCAGAATAGATGAAATACTTTAAATTCGTGTGTCTGCTCTTGTAGTCTCATACCTTCCCCCGCTTCTTAAGCGTTTATAGTCCCATGTTCCAGACCGAAAGCTGAATCTTTGGAGTGAAATTCATCCAAAGTTTTTCAGTCCTAGGCCTTGCGTGTTCCGCAAACGTTTCAAGTTTTTCGCAATGCCACGCAAATAAATAGTCGTTGTACATTTCGCTGTCATATCCAGATAACATTACTGCGCCTTTATGCTGCAGCAATGCTTTCAATAATTTCTCGTGGTCGGCATCCGTCATTTCGTGTGCATAGTTTTTCCCTGTCCGCGTTGACCATACATAGGGCGGGTCGGCATAAATCAGTACATTCGGAAAATTGAATCTCTCGATCACTTCAAGCGCCGGCCGATTTTCTATTTGCACATCCTTCAGGCGTTCCGTGACCGCCAAAATCCAATTCGGCAATCTATTCCAACACAGCGTTACATACGACCGCTCGCGCCCCTGAAGATCATTTTTCCACCCTGCTTTATATGCGCCCGTTCTAAATCCATGACCCTGCCAATGTTTCACCAACATGATACGTGCGCGTTCTACATCATCGGTATCGGGCACCGGGATGAAAGCTTGATCATATTCCTCTCGTGCATATGGGGTAAGATGTATGGCTCTGGCCAACTCCTTCGGACGTTCCCGCACCACTCGAAACAGGTTCACCACGTCTCCATCCAGATCGTTGATTGTCTCGATATTGCTCTTGGCCTTATTGAACAGAATCGCGCCGCTTCCAAAGAATGGCTCAATGTAGCTATGGTGTTCGGGAATTTTGTCAACGATCCAGTCAGCAATTCTCCACTTCGCCCCCGGATACTTCAGTATTGCGTTCATCCTTCCGTCCTCTCTATCCCTTCGCCGGATCATGCTTTGCAAAGTCCGATCCTCATAGTTCGCCTAGCTCCATTTCAATTTGTCCGTCCGCCTGCGACGTTTTTTTTGCTTCCCCGCTGCGTCTTGTCGCCTTGTATTTATTGTATTTTTGACGGTACCTATAACTGTCCCCGAATACGTTCCACGCAGCTTTGACCAAATTCGGTTCAAATGGGCGTATTTTCTCCAAATCCTCTACTGCTTTCGCAGAAATCGAACACCCGCAGCACCCCGTACGCGTCAGGCCGTACGCCTCATACGCGTCAGCGTATCGAATCCCGTAATGGTCTTTGTACCATTGTTTGTCAGCATCTGATACATAAAATAGCGGTCGAAGCCTGTATTTCCCGTCCGCCGCCTCGGTAAAGCACATGGACGTATTATCCTTGCGCGGAACAGACCTCATTCCACCCTCATCACGGCGTTCTCCGGTGATTACCATGTCGTATGGCTTCTGCGCTGTGTGTGCGACCTGCTTTTTACAATAGTCGCAGCATTTGTTACTAACCTTGAACGGTATCGGGTTTTCGATGATAAAATCCAGTAAATATTTCGAAGATCCAATGACAAGCTGAATGTCAGGTCTTGGTTCCCCTGCTGAATTACACCCGCACAAAAAGTTAATTTGCGATTCGCATTTCGGATATCTATATTTGAGTTCGGCGCGCATGGCTTGTTTATCATCTGCGTCAGCGTATTCTTTGGCGATTGATAGCGGGATATTCTTTCGCTGTATCCCCTCAAGCCCTGCCGACACGATTTTTGATATAAACGGCTGTCCATGTTCCCGCGTTGCCTGAACAATGTTCTTTTTTGGTCCGTATTCGTCGATTGTGACGCCATACAGTTTTTCGACTTCTTTGACATGGCGCTTTATTGCCTCCATTTCAAGCCCAGTGTTAAAAAAACAGTAATGCACGGGCGGCAGATTCAGCGTTTTGCGTATTTCTTCGATCATGTGCAGCATGATGTCGCTATCGCTCCCGCCGGAATACGAGCAGATTGCATTCGGGTGTCGCATCAGTTTTGCCGCAACAATCCCATGAATTGCCTCGAATTTGCGCGGTGCGTCAAAATCCGCATATGCCGGCCTGTCTGTATATACTTTACTTTTGTATTCGTTTTTCATTTCCATTACCCCGTCTCCTCACCGCAAGGTCATATTTTCTTTCCCTCTCATCCAAAGCGTGTTATACTGTCCTCGAAAGGATGGTGGTTGCATGAATAAAGTATTTTTGATCTTATGTCTCGTCTTTTGGGCGCTATTCGCCCTCATCATCATCGGCGTATATCAAGGCTTCACAGATTCCCGTGGTATGATGTTTCTTTTTCCCTGTCTCATTGCGGGCATTGTTTTTACTGTGCTTACGCTTAAGAGCCGGAAGAAGAACAAGCGGTAATCCTTGCACTGCCATCTATTCCTCTTTACTCATCCCACTCACACCTCTCCGGCGCCGCATAAAGCGGGCAGATATAAAAGGGGAACATCATCCCCCGCAATTCACAATATATGGTCGCCGTGCCGTCTCCGTGGCAGCACGTCCCGCAGCATTCAATCATCATTCGTCCCTCACCCCTGCTGTTCGCAGGATTCACCTCGCTCAAAAATGATCTCGATGCCCAGCTTTCCCGCGTACATAAATTCCTTCACCGCGCCCGGGCTGTTCGTCCAGTCCGCAAGCATGTAGATCGCATCCGCTCCGTCGAGCATCGCGCAGTTGATCGGATAATACAGCTCGTACGGAAGCACAGGCAGCTTGGCGGGATCGAGCACCCGCCATCCGCGTTCCCGAAGCCCCTCTGCCGCTGCCGCAAATTTCTTCTCATAATCCGGATCGCCCGTCATTTTCCCCGCGATATATACAGTTTTGGAGGTGTGCTTCTTGTGATTACGCCCCGAAAGATACGCCTCAACGCCCTGCAAAAACTTGAGCCACGACGCGCAGCGGTTTTCCTCCGCCTTGTTTCCAAACGCCCGCGCGTCGCACATCTGGCCCTCGATCCGCTCCCTTCGCCGCGCCGCCTGTATCCGCAAATATTCCCTCTGTCTGTCCCGCTCCATTATTTTCGTCCTCCGCATGTTCTTCTGTGATCCCACCACACGGGGATCGCGTTTTCGCATATCATAGGCTGGATCGACCCGCGCACCTCGCGCCCGCGCCTGTCGATCATCACGTCCCCGCCGTCCTCGTGCTCAACAAACCATTCCTTTTCAAGCTCCACAGGAACCCATTTCCCCGTGTCCGCATTCTGCATGAAGTCAATGATTTTTCCGCACCGCCCGCACGCTCTCACGCTCTCGTCCTCCCTCGCCCTTTGCGCTTCGCCTCGCGTTTTCCGCGCGGCTTCGCTTGTCGGGCGGCTCGTCCTCTCCCCCATCAAACTCACTTCGTTCGAGTTTGCCGGGGACCCCGATCTCGTCCCCGCATCCGCAAAAGATACTCCAGCCCAAACATCTCGTCGTGGTTCTTTACCCCCGCCTCGCGCCTCACACAAGCCTTCTTGCGCGGCACGTCCTTCACAACGACCCCGAACATCTCGTCGTGCGAAAATTCTTTCCCGTCAAGAAAGTTCATCCCAAAGATCGCCACAAACGACAGCTCCGGAAAATGTTCCTCAAACGCCGTTTGCGCCAAGCGCGCCAGCTTCATGCGAAGTTCCCGTTCAAAATGCACGCCCTCGTCCGAAAGGTTGTGATCTTCGGGATTCATGTACACGTAAAGTCCGTATTTTTCCGAAAGCGCCCGTTCCCCATCTCCAAAGAATATATGATGCTTATGAAGCCTCGCACATACGCGACGCACCTCATACCCCTCGCCTTCCGGCAAAATGCTGTCCTTTGCCACCCGTTTCATCGCCTGTCCTCCATTCGGTATACCCTGCATATCTTCGGCGCGCGTTCCACACGCCGTCTGCGCACCCACTGCCATATCCTCAGCCGCCGCTCCCAAATCAGCAGCCCCGCGCACGGCAGCACAATGATCGCCGCCACCAATATCGCCTCAATCATCGTATCTCCCTCGCTTCGCGCGTCCGGCCGTCCGGCAGAAACGCGGAATACCGGCACGTCTCGATCCACGCCGCCACCTCGTCCGCCTTCAGCAGAAAATCTCTCCCGTTCGGCAAATATGCCTTCAATTGCTCCGCGTGGATCGCCTTATAAAGCGTGTTGCGCCCAACTCCAAAATAATCCGCCGCCTGCCGCATCGTCAGCATCTTTGGCATCGTCATTGTCGGATACATAATCTTCACTCCCCCGCCGCCTTCGGCGCTTCCCACTCCGCAAGAACCTCTTCGCACGCCGCAAGCACCCTCTTACCGCCCGGCGTCGGGCGCATCCCGTTCACATATTCGTTGAACTGGTTGTAAGAAAGCGTCTCAAACCCGCGCTTGCGCAGCTCCTTCAAAATATCCGTCTGCCGCTTTCCCAAAATCGCAAGCCGTACCTTAATGCTCATTTTCCCGTTCCTCCTATTGATTTTTTAATGTTCCGGTGTTATTCTAAAAGTTACAAGGTGGAGAAACCCACTCCGCTCTTGATAGGTATATTATATTCCGACTTTAGTCGTAAGTCAATACATTATCCTACTTTTGTCGGAATATTTTTGGAGAGGTTGCGCGTATGGAAGTTGTAACGCTCATTGCCGCTTGTCTCGCGGCGGTCAGTTCTATGTGTGGCGTGTTTCTGAATTTGCGGGCAAAAAAAAGCGATCGCCGTCTGGCGTATCGCAAGGATGCTTATCTCAAGTTTTTGCGGTTGGCAACAGATATGCCCTTCAATCGGGATGCCTACTGCGCTGCGGATGTTGCTGTAGCCGCTTCATATGCCCGTGCAGTTGGCACAAAAGAATGTGCAGCATTAATCGAACAGATGCTCGACTATACGATGGCATATGTAAAATATCAAACGGACGGCGGCGACCGCCCTCCGGGGGATGTAAGTAAAATGTTGGAGCAGATATCGGACCAAATGCACGTAGAGTTCCAAAAAGAATTAAACTGATTTTTTTTCTGCTCTGCCTTCAACTTTTCGTCCCAGTATTGGTATAGGGCGAATTTATACGCATTCAGTGGTTCTTTTTGTTTTCGTTTGGGACGTCGATATTTTCGCCTAAACTTAGGTCGCATCATCAATAGCGTAGAAATGGTTTGAGCGATCACGGTGATGGATAAGGCCACAATCGTAATGATTTGGCAAACAAGCTGCATGTCCTTTCCTCCTTCATGGATCGTGTGGTATGGGTTTGGTTCTTGGGTAGAGTATATTCCGACTTTTGTCGGATGTCAATAAGGGTGTATATATGAACTTAGTTGGTACTATAAAAGAGTTGCAAATAAAAAAAGTTGGTAAAGTGTCGCTAAATGCGCTTGAAAAAGAAGTCGGATTTGGTAAATCCACGATTTCGAGTTGGGAGAAAAAGCAGCCCTCCGTAGACAAAATCTGTGTCCTCGCCGACTACTTCGGCGTCACCACAGACTACCTGCTCGGGCGCGAACAAAAAGGAGCGCACGCGGCGCCCCTTTCGTCCGATGAAGCGGAATTGCTTGAAAAATTCAACGCTTTTCCGGCATCCTTAAAATCACACACTTTGAAATACCTCGCTCTGTTAGAAAGTGAAAGGTCTTCTTTCGCGGCTTCCCTTCTAACAGAAGAGCAGGCCGAAGAATTACTCGCTCTGACTGCGGAAACCTATCCCGATCATAGCGCAAATTCTCGTAAAGCTGCCCGTTGACCTCATAGAAGTGCACCTGCGGTAGTTGTGGAGCTGAAATCATCTTGTGCTTCATCATAATACCCCCCTTTATGTAGGTTGTTCCGCCGATCGTGCGGCGGAAACGTGATTGCTTTGGAAGGCCCCGACGCCTATATGAAATTGCACGAATAAATATATTGTGTGTCGTATTGCCATTATATGCCAACGCGAAACATTTTAAAATAGATTCTTACCGCTCCGGCCTTTCCCGGCGCGGAATATATGATTCGAGGTGTGGGGTATGGGGTCTTTTTTTTCAAATCAACAAATTCAACAAATTATAAGTCGATTGCTTAAGCTATCACCTGCAGATGCTGCATTGACGATCGAAGCTATGGAAATAAACACCTGTGATAAGGACGTAATCCGTGAAGCATTGCAGTTGACTTCCATGAGGATTGCATCACGCAAGATAGCTATCTCTACATTTTTTATTGATTTTATTTTTGATATTTTTCTAGGCCTTGCTCTTGTTGTTCTCGCTGTTCTGGGATGGCCTATGGTCTTGTGTTTGGTTCTGCTCGGTGCGTGTATCATCACGCAATCTTTTAGAGCACTGAATTCATTTGCGTGGCTCTTTGGCATCTTATCCATTGTTGCATTTATTATGCAGTTGATCAATTTTGGATTTTTATATTGGTATACCCCAGTTTTCTTTATCGGGTTCATATTTTTTGCTGTAATATCTCCTCGTTTGCAGAGACATTTCATGAATAAGATCATGTCTAAAGTACACGGTGATTATGATTATATCAAACAGGTGTGTGGATTATAAAAATCATGAAAAAATTATTGATCATTGTACTATGCATATGCCTGTTGGTGTGTTTCGTCGGCTGTAGCGCGTCCAATGATTCCGCTCAAAGTGTCGGTACTTCCGGGGTCATCACAAAACGTCCCGCAACGGCAGCGCCCGCCTCTCCCGAACCCTCCACCAAACAAGCCGATGCCTTGTATGAAGCGTCCGCTCAGGTTGTGGTTCCGACTGCGGTTCCAACCGTTGAGCCTACCGCCGCTCCAACTGCAGCGCCTATTGTCGAGGCTGCTACGCCGGAAGTTGAACCGCGCGGGCAAACTGTATATTGGGTCCCCAAGGGCAAAGTGTATCATACTACGCCAAATTGCTCTACGCTCTCGCGGTCAAAAACAATACTTGAGGGTTCCATTGATGAGAGCGGCAAGCCTCGTGCTTGCAAAAAATGCGGATAAGGAGCATCCATGTCCATAACAAAGCAAGGAAAAAGCTATGCTGTGCGCGCATGGTGGCGCGATGCCGCCGGACAAAAGCACAGCAAATATAAATCCGGTTTCAAAACCATCGATTCCGCGCGGGAATGGGAAAATGAGACCGTCGCGCAAAATCAGGGCGGCGCTTACGCTAACGCGCACAAACTCTCTGTTTCTGCGCTGCTCGACGAGTTTTTGGAGCGCTGCGCCAAAAAAGGCCTGTCTCCCAAAACCCTCGAAGGCTATGGCGATCACGCGGTAAAAATCAAATCCTATCTCGGCGAAGTCCTCGTGCAGGACCTGCGCACATTGCAGATTCAAAAAATGTTCGATACCCTGTGTAAAACGCCGATCACCGTCTCGCCGCGCAAAAGCAAACTTCCGCCGGAAAAGCGCCAGAAAAGTCAGGCAAAGCCCGCGGACGAAAAACAAGTACGCTACCCGCGTGCGGCAACTTTGCACGCCGTGTTTCGCACCCTGCGCGCAGCGCTCAATTACGCCCGCAAGCTGGATGTCATCAGCGCAAACCCCTGCTACGGGGTAGAGCTCCCCGCGCGTCAAAAGCACGTCGCCACCATCTATACCGCCGATCATCTCGTGAAGCTGCTCGACGCTCTGCGCGAACAAAACCATGTGCTGTATTTTCCCACCGTCTTTTCGGTGCAGTACGCCCTGCGGCGCGGCGAGGCCATCGGCATCAGATGGGAAGATGTGGATTTTGAAAACAACTGTATCCACATCCAAAAAAATCTGACGATCGCCAAGGGAAAAATATTTCTGAAAAAGGTCAAGACCGATTCGTCCGAGGATATCATCGCCCTTTCAGAATGGACGGTCAATGAGCTTCGGGAGCTCCGGCGCCAGCGCCTCGCTTCCGGCCTCCTGACCACAGGCAAAACACCGGATGAAGAGATCGTCTATTACGCCGACCTTGTTCCCTCCGATTTCGTGTGCCTCGACGAAAACAATAAACTGTTTCGTCCGGATGGTATGATCACCCGTCTCAAGTCCTTCCAGAAGGCCCATAGCCTCCCTGTGAGCACGTGGCACGACCTTCGGCATACCTACGGCACCTTAATGGCTGAAAACGGCGTGAGCGTCGCTGAGATATCCAAAGCGATGCGCCATTCCAGTATCAAGATCACGAGCGATCAATATATCGCCTCCACCCTGCTCATCAAGAAGCACGCAACCGATGCCATGCACGAAATACTTGGCTTCCAAACGCCAAAAACAGACCGCAAGAAAACGAAACAAAAAAAGCAGTCCTGACCTCTTTGGAACAATGATATCCCCACCCATTTGAACCTCTGGAACAATTTTGGAACAATTTGCAAATACACCATCAAAACCCAACGCAACAAAAACGCCACAACCCGCATGGTTGTGGCGTTTTCCTTGGTGGGCCTTCAGGGACTCGAACCCTGGACACCCTGATTAAGAGTCAGGTGCTCTAGCCAACTGAGCTAAAGGCCCATATGCAATTTATGGAGCAATATGGAGCGGGTGATGGGAATCGAACCCACGCATTCGGCTTGGAAGGCCGACGCTCTACCATTGAGCCACACCCGCAGGTATTCTGTTGTTCCCCGTCCTCGCATCGCCCGGGTAGTGCTTTGGAGCGGGTGATGGGAATCGAACCCACATAGCCGGCTTGGGAAGCCGGTGCTC
>CAYTKQ010000009.1:0-103461 GCA_964438705.1 uncultured Christensenella sp.
AGCGGTCGGCTCATAACCGATTGGTCCGGGGTTCGAGTCCCTGAGGGCCCACCAATAGAGCAAGATAAAGGGACGGCCTGGTGGTGAAAATCACGCGGCTTAAAGAGTACGATGGCAGGCCCGCTGCCAAAATTGTGTAAAGGTTTGGCCTGGTAGTTCAGTTGGTTAGAACGCTAGCCTGTCACGCTAGAGGTCGAGAGTTCGAGTCTCTTCCAGGTCGCCATTATGCCTCTGTAGCTCAGTCGGTAGAGCAGGGGACTGAAAATCCCCGTGTCGGTGGTTCGATTCCGCCCGGAGGCACCAAACACCTGCTGGTGTAGCTCAATTGGCAGAGCAGCTGATTTGTAATCAGCAGGTTGCGGGTTCAAGTCCCATCACCAGCTCCAATGTGGAGAGATTCCCGAGTGGCTAAAGGGAGCAGACTGTAAATCTGCCGGCGACGCCTTCGATGGTTCGAATCCATCTCTCTCCACCAATTTTGCGGATATGGCGGAATTGGCAGACGCGCACGGTTCAGGTCCGTGTGAAGGCAACTTCATGGAGGTTCAAGTCCTCTTATCCGCACCAACGAAAAACGTGTATCATTCAATGATATGCGTTTTTTTGTGCGTGCGGATATGAGCGATCTCCTCAAATCATTGACATCACGCCAAAACAGCACTACAATGAGAATACAGCGATATGAAATTAAAAAGCGGGGATTTAACATGACAAATATATGGCACGATGTGAGAAACGACAGAATCACACCTGAAAATTTTCTGGCAGTAATCGAAATTGAAAAGGGAAGCAAGAAGAAGTACGAGTTGGATAAAGAAACGGGATACATACGTTTGGATCGTATTCTGTATACCTCCACCCACTATCCGGCCAATTATGGCTTCATCCCGCACACCTACGCGGACGATGGGGATCCGCTTGATGTGCTCGTGCTTTGCTCTGAGTCAATCGATCCTCTGGTCATGGTTCAGTGTTATCCCATTGGCGTTATCACGATGATCGACAGCGGGCATTACGACGAAAAGATCATTGCCATTCCGTTTGAAGATCCCACCTACAATTGCTATCGTTCCATTGATGCGCTTCCCAGACACATATTTGCGGAAATGCAGCATTTTTTTTCCGTATACAAATCGCTTGAGAACAAGCAGACTGCCGTGGAAGAAATTCGCGGTCAAAAAGACGCGATCGAGGTGATTGCAAAATCCATTGCCGCATATGACGAGCTATATCCCGCCACGGTTGAAACAGAATAAAACAGGCATTTGTGCATAATGAAAATGCATGAATTTTAACTTTTTTATTGATTAAGGTTATGTTACAATTATTTGGATATCAAAAAGGAGAGGAAGGTATATGCGAAAGAAATTTGGCATTGGCAAACGACGGACCTATTATCCTTTTTCCCTGCGGGTCAGAAAATTCTTTTCAAACATCAAAGATCAGTTCAATAGAATGCCTAAAGTCAAAAAATGGACCATGACCGGCTCCGTGTGCGGTGGGGCGGCAGTACTTGTGGTTCTTTTATTTGCGTTTGGTGTCTTTGGAAATGTTCCGTTTCTCAATGTAAATGCAAACGCTGCGGATGCGGATAAAACGGTTCCTCTGAGCGATACGGCGGCGGCACCGACTGCCACCCCCGTACCTACGCCTGAACCGACTCCTGCGCCCACGCCGGACCCGACGCTCAAGGAAGGGATGGACGGGCCGGAAATACAAACGCTCCAGCAGCGTCTGATGGATCTAGGTTACCTCGATATCGACGAAACCACACAGCATTTCGGCCCCGCAACACAAACTGCGGTCAGCTTCTTCCAGCGGCAGCACGGTCTTGAGCAGGACGGCGTATGCGGTCCCAAAACGCTTGCGATCATCTATTCGAATGAAGCAAAGCCTTACACCCTTCTGCAAGGCACGAGCGGAGAAGACGTCGATCTTTTGCAGCAGCGTCTGCAAGAGCTTGGCTATCTTGGAAAAGCGACAGGTTATTACGGTACGGAGACCATAGAGGCCGTCAAGAAATTCCAAGAGCGAAACAGCCTCGGGGTAGATGGAAAGACCGGCGAAATGACACTGGGGCTCATCTATTCTGCGGATGCCAAGGCATCACCGGAAATGGAAGCTGCAATTCAGCGCAAGGGCAGCATCGATGCCTTCATCTCTGTCGCGGCGGATCAGCTTGGAAAACCGTATATATGGGGCGCGAGCGGGCCAAATTCCTTTGACTGCTCTGGTCTCATCACCTATGCGCTCCGGGAGGCAGGCACTTCGACGGGTCGTCTGAATGCGGCGGGCTTCTCTCAAAATTCCTCGTGGGAGAAAATATCGTTTGATAACCTGCAGCGCGGCGATTTGATCTTCTACTACAACAACGGAAAGACGCGCGTCGGGCACGTCGGTATCGTGATCGGCGACGGGATGATGATCGATGCATCCTCCTCAAACGGCAAAGTCGTGAAGCGCTCCTATCAGGATTCCTATTGGCAAAGCCACTTTGTATGCGGACGTCGTCCCTGGTAATCTGTTCTTGCAGTCTAAACCGCCTTTTTACAGGCGGTTTTTTATTGCGCAACATGGGAAAGCACTGGCTTTCAAGGAAAAATTGTTTTATAATAAATATATGAATAAACAGAATGAATGGATCGATACAATCAAAGAGAACGGCCTCAAATATCACATCATCACCTACGGATGCCAGATGAACGCGCACGAATCCGAAAAGGTGGCGGGCATACTTGAAAATTTAGGATACCTTCCGGCAGCCTCGAAAGAAGATGCCGATTTTATTTTGTTCAATACCTGTTGTGTGCGGGACAATGCAGAACAAAAGACCTTTGGAAACGTGGGCCGCATCAAAAAGCTCAAGCAGGAAAACAAAAAGCTCCTCGTGGCTGTGTGCGGCTGTATGATGCAGCAGGATACTTCCGCAAAAAAGCTCGTCGATACATTTCCGTTTGTGGATATCGTGTTCGGCACGCACAATCTGCACGAACTTTCGGATATGATCCTAGCGCGTCTTCAAAGCGACAAACACATCTTCAACGTAGTGCAGGAGGATGGTGGCATTCATGAAGACGTTCCCTTCAAAAGAACGGAAGGGCCGCTTGCGACAGTCAATATCATGTATGGATGCAACAATTTTTGTTCCTACTGCATCGTACCCTATGTGCGCGGACGTGAACGTTCGCGCAGTGCAGACCGTATCATAGAAGAAATCGATATGCTTGCTTCACAGGGCTATTGCGAGGTGATGTTGCTCGGTCAGAATGTCAATTCGTATGATGGGGAAGTCAACTTCTCCGGCTTGCTGACACGTATTTGCACGCAGACAAACATCCCGCGTGTTCGCTTTATGACATCGCATCCCAAAGACCTCTCTGATGAGCTGATTCGCACCATTGCCGTGCATCCGCAAATATGCAGGCATATCCACCTGCCCGTACAATCGGGCAGCAGCACTGTGCTAAAGCGCATGAACCGCGGCTATACGCGTGAACAATATATCAGCCTCGTCGAAAAAATTCGTGCGGAAATCCCCGGTATCGCAGTCACAACGGATATTATCGTTGGGTTCCCGGGAGAGACGGATCAGAATTTTGAGGAGACCCTGTCCCTTGTACAACAATTACGCTTTGATTCCGCGTTCACATTCGTATATTCCAGGCGTACTGGTACCAGTGCCGCATCCATGCCCGATCAGATTGACGAGCATACGCAAAGCGCGCGCATCAACCAACTGGTCGCGCTGCAAAACAAAATCACGGAGGAGCGCAACCAGGAATATGAGGGAAGCGTCGTACAGGTTCTGGTAGAGGGCGTAAGCGCCCGTAATCCGGGGCATGTGTGCGGGCGCACGGATACGTCAAAAATGGTGAATTTCGCAGGAACATCTGATATGATTGGGAAATTCATCGACGTACGGATCACAAAAGGAAAGAAAACGACGCTGTTTGGCACAGCGTGCGAAGAGGAATAGAGTATGGCGGAACTGACCCCAATGATGAAGCAATACCTCGATTTGAAGCAGGAATATCCGGATTGCATCCTAATGTTTCGGCTCGGGGATTTTTATGAAATGTTTTTTGAAGACGCGGAGCTTGCCGCGCGTGTGCTTGAAATCGCGCTCACTGGGCGCAATTGCGGTCTTGAAGAGCGTGCGCCCATGTGCGGTGTTCCGCATCATTCGGTAGACAACTATATCAGCAGGCTGATCGAAAACGGCTATAAGGTCGCAATCTGTGATCAGCTCGAGGACCCACGCACCGTAAAGGGCATTGTCAAGCGCGGCATCACGCGTGTCGTTTCCCCGGGCACGGTCGTCGAAAATTCGATTTTGAATGAAGCGGAAAACAATTATATCCTTTGCGTCCACCATGGGGCGGATGTTTTCGGTATTTCCTATTGCGACGTTTCCACCGGTGAATTTTGCGTGGCAGAGCTTGACGATGAAACATCGCTGATGAATGAGCTGACCCGCTTAAATCCAAGGGAATTGCTCGTCGCCGATGCGCACGTCAAGGATTTGCTCGTGCTTACCGAAAAAACGAGGTTTAAAAATACCTTTGTTAATCCGTATTACGATTGGGCGTTCGAGCCTGCGGCGGCACTTAAGACGCTGTGCGGGCACTTCAAGGTAAAATCACTAAAGGGGTTCGGTTGCGAAGGTATGGACGCGGCGATCTGTGCTGGCGGCGCACTGATGCAATACCTTATCGATACGCAGAAAAACGCGCTGCTGCACATCACGGCCATCAAAGCGCAGGATGACCGCGCTTATATGGCGCTCGATCCCAGTACGCGCCGCAATCTGGAGCTGACGCAGACGCTGATGGAAGGCGGAAAAAAAGGTTCGCTGCTCTGGCTGCTCGATCAAACGCAGACCGCAATGGGTGCGCGCTTGCTCAAACAAATCATCTTACAGCCGCTGAAGAGCTTGAAAGCGATCGATGAGCGGCACGAAGCGGTGGGGGAGATCAAGGACGATCTGTATCTGCGCAATTCGCTCATCGATTATCTCGGTGGCATTTACGATCTGGAACGCATCATCTCACGCATTTCCTACGGCACCATCGACGCCAAGGATTGTCTTTCTCTCAAGCGCTCGATCTCCGCGCTTCCAGTGGTGCGCGGGCTTCTGAAGGAAACGCACAGCGCTCTTTTGAAAGATATTTATCAAAATATGGACGACCTCGCCGATCTGTTCGAACTGCTGGAGGGGGCCATCAACGAAGATGCGCCGGTTGGCATTATGGACGGCAATATCATCCGTGCGGGGTATGATGCGGAAATCGACCAGCTCATTTCTGCGTCTAAAAACGGCAAGAATTGGCTTGCGGAGCTTGAAGCGCGGGAAAAGGAAGAGACTGGAATCAAAAACCTCAAGGTTGGGTACAATAAAGTATTCGGTTACTATATCGAAGTCACGAAATCCAACCTTGCGCAGGTGCCATACCGTTATTTGCGCAAACAGACGCTTACGAACTGTGAACGCTATATTACGGAAGAGCTCAAGGAAATGGAGGATACCATTCTCGGCGCGGAAGAAAAGCGCAACGCGCTCGAATACGAGGTGTTTTTACGTATCCGCAACATTCTTGGCGATAATGTTGCGCGTATTCAGGCCTGTGCGGCGCTTGTCGCGCTTTTGGATGTCGTGCAGTCCTTTGCCTGCGTCGCCTATGAAAACGCGTATGTGCGTCCGGAAATGGCGGATGACGGCATCCTTGACATCAAAAATGGACGGCATCCTGTGGTGGAGAGCATTCGCAAGCAGGAATTCGTGCCAAACGACGCGATGCTCGATGAAGGCAATCAGAATATGCTGCTGATCACCGGCCCGAATATGGCTGGGAAGAGTACCTATATGCGGCAGGTAGGGCTCATCGTACTTATGGCGCACATCGGCAGCTTCGTTCCCGCCACAAAAGCGCACATCTGCATGGTGGACCGCATTTTCACGCGCGTGGGCGCCTCCGACGATCTTGCCTCCGGGCAGAGCACCTTCATGGTTGAGATGAACGAGCTTGCCAACATCCTCAATAACGCGACGCAAAAAAGTCTGTTGATCCTCGACGAGATTGGCCGCGGAACGAGCACGACCGATGGGCTTTCCATCGCGTGGGCAAGTGTGGAATATATCCTCAAGCATCTGCGTGCAAAAACCTTGTTTGCGACGCATTATCACGAATTGGTAGAGCTTGAACACATGTTTTCGGGCATACGGAATTTTTCTGTCGCGGTCAAGGAAATGGGGCACGACATCATCTTCCTGCACAAGATCGTCGAAGGCGGAACCGACCGCAGTTTTGGCGTGGATGTGGCGAAGCTCGCGGGACTGCCCGCCGAAGTGATCTCCCGTGCGCGCGTGTTTTTAGATCGGTTGCAGAATTACGAAATATCGCTCAGCGCACAAACCGTTGAAAAGACAGAAGAAAAACCGCGCGCTGTGCTGCCTGAATGCGTCCGCAAAATCAAAACAGTCAACATCGATACGCTGACCCCCATCGAGGCGCTGAATCTGGTCTATGCGCTCAAAAAGGAGCTTGCAGATGAATAGGATACGTTTGCTCGACGAAGCGATCTACAACAGAATTGCGGCGGGGGAGGTCGTCGTCAATCCTGCGGCGGTGGTCAAGGAGCTTGTGGAAAACGCAATGGACGCTGACGCGACGGCGATCACGGTTGAGATCGCGGCAGGCGGAAAAGAGCTGATACGCGTTACAGATAACGGCTCGGGCATCCTTTATGAAGACCTTCCGCTGGCTGTTCAAAAGCACGCGACAAGCAAAATACGCAGCGTGGACGATCTGGGAAGCATTGGAACGCTTGGGTTTCGCGGTGAAGCGTTATCCAGCATGGCGGCGGTGTCACGGCTCACCATACAGTCCCGCACACAACAAAGCGCGGAAGGCGGCATGCTCACCGTGAGCGGTGAGCATGCGCCCGAGGTCGTTTCGGCAGGATTGGCGGAGGGAACGACGGTAAAGGTTGAAAATCTCTTCTACAATATTCCCGCGCGCATAAAATTCCTCAAAAATACCGGACGTGAGACGACAAACGTAACGTCTGTTGTTTCCAAATTGATCCTTGCGAATCCGCAGGTTGCGCTGAAATACATCAGTAATGGAAAGGTGATCTATCACAGCCCGGGCAACGGCAGTTTAAAGGACGCGGTGATCGCCGTCTATGGAAAGGATATTTCCCACAAAGTTACTGAGGTTGATTTTTCCGCCGGACAGGTGCGGCTTTCCGGCTTGATCTCACAGCCGACGTTTCTGTATAAGAGCACAAACTATATGTGTTTCTTCCTCAATGGCCGTTATGTGCAGTCAAAAAATTTACAGGCCGCCGTCATGCGCGGATTTGGGGAACGGCTTTTGCGCGGGCATTATCCGTTTACCGCGCTCCACATCGCTCTGCCGCACGAACGGACGGATGTAAACGTCCACCCAAACAAATTACAGGTCATGCTGTACGATGAAGCTGACGTGCTGGATGCCGTGGAACACGCCGTGCGCAGCGCGCTTGATGTAAACAACAGACCGCCCGTACTCAATATCCAAGAATCGTCTGGCGCTGTGTCGAAGACGTCGACGCCAGGCGCGCCTTACGCACCCAAGCGGGATTTTCCTGAATTTCGGTCTGCGAAAAAATTTTATGATCAGCCGCAAAAGGCCGCTCAAACGCCGCACACTCTGCTTCCGCGCGAATTGGATGCCGTCTATCGTCCCACGGAAGAATTCGAAAAGCTGATCGAGTCGGTGACGGAATACAACGCGCCTTTGGAAGATCAGCAAACGATTGCGGATGTGCGCAAGCTGCTCGATTACCGCATTGTGGGACAGGTTTGGAACACCTATGTATTGATTGAATGCGCGGATTGCCTCTATCTCGTCGATCAGCACGCGGCGCACGAGCGCATCAATTTTGAGCGCATGAAGCAAGCTGCCATCAAAGGCCAAATCGCTTCACAGGGCTTATTGGTGCCGCATATCGCGACTCTTCCCGCAGAGGATTTTGCTTTGCTGCAAAAAAATGGAACGCTGCTGCATTCTCTGGGCTTTGAAATGGAAGAATTCGGGCCGCTTACGCTGAAATTCGGTGCACTTCCCGCGCAAGCAGAAGGAAGCAGCGCCGAAACGTTGATCGAAGAGATATTGTTTGAGCTGAAGAACACCCAAAATGATGTGCTGCTCCTGCGCGACGCAGTTATCCGTGCGTCGTGCCGCAGCAGCATCAAGGCGGGCTATCAGCTTTCGGATGTGCAAATCGAAGATCTGATGAATGAGATCACAGAGCTTGAAGCGATTCCAAATTGTCCGCACGGAAGACCCATCGCCATCACGATCAAAAAGAACGACCTGCAAAAAGGATTCAAGCGTATCGTATGAAAAACAAGGTATACATTATCCTCGGCCCAACCGCATCAGGTAAAACCGCCGTGGCAATCGAACTTGCCAAGCGAACAGACGGCGAAATCATTTCCGCTGATTCTATGCAGATCTATCGCGAGATGGATATCGGTACCGCAAAGCCGACCCTGCAAGAGCGACAGGGGATCGACCACAGGATGCTGGATTTTGTGCCTCCCCAATATCCTTATTCTGTCGCAATGTTTCAGCAGGGAGCGGAGGGATGGATCCGCAATATACTGCATCGCCAAAAAACGCCGATTATCGCCGGTGGAACGGGGCTTTATCTGAACGCCTTGACCTATGAGCTTAATTTCACAGATACCTCGTTTGATGCAGCATTTCGCGCATCCCTCACGAGCAGGGAAGCGGGGGAGCTGCACCGTGAGCTTGAACAAAAAGATCCACAGGCGGCGCAGCGTATTCATCCGAACGATAAAAAGCGTATCATACGCCGTCTCGAGATCATCGAGAATGGGGATGGTGGTGAGGAATACAGTTTCCGCGTTCCCAAAACGCAATACGATTTTGTGATTGCAGGGCTGACGGCGGAGCGAACAAAGCTCTATGAACGCATCAACGCGCGTGTCGATCAAATGATGCGGGACGGATTGCTTGACGAGGCTCGCCAACTATTCGCAAAATACGGCACACGACCGATTTCCATGCAGGCCATCGGCTACAAAGAGCTGATTTCTTATTTACGCGGAGAATCGACGCTCACGGCCGCCGTGGAACTGCTTAAGCGCAATTCGCGTCGCTATGCCAAGCGGCAGCTTACCTGGTTTCGCCGCGACGACCGGATCAAGTGGTACGACACAGCTTTTTACGCAACGCCCGCGCTGCTCGCGGAGGAAATTCTAAAACAGGAGCAAAAAACCAATGGATAACATGATCCAGTATATCAGTGAACATTTCAAAATCAGCCAACGGTTGATCGAATTCGTGCTGGAGTGTGAGGATGAAGTAAAAGACCAATTCAAAGGTTTTCAGGAAATCGCGCAAATCAATCAATTTCGGGTGATCGAGGCGTTCCAGAAAAACAACATTTCGGCACGTCATTTTTATCCGTCCACCGGCTATGGATATGGAGATGAAGGCCGCGAAAAGCTAAACCGCGTATTTGCCGACACCTTCGAAGCGGAGGATGCGATCGTCTCTCCCATGCTCATGAGCGGCACGCACGCAATTTCAACGGCACTGTTTGGTCTGCTGCGACCGGGAGACACCTTGTTTTCTCTTACGGGCCTGCCGTATGATACGCTGCTTTCGACGCTGCGCGGCGCAAGCGGGTCTTTGGAGGAATATGGCATCCATTTCGACCATACGCCGCTCATGGACGGATGCATCGATATGCAGACTGCTCTGCAAAAAATCAAAAAAAATCCATCAATAAAAGTGCTTTATTTTCAGCGCTCAACCGGTTATGAAATCCGCCCGGCCTTCACCACGGAGGCGCTTGGAAAAGCGATTGAAGCAATGCGGCGCGAATGCCCGGATAAAATTATCATGGTGGACAATTGCTATGGAGAGTTTGTGTGCAGTGCTGAACCTACGGCAGTGGGAGCGGATGTGATTGCTGGGTCGCTGATCAAGAATCCCGGCGGAGGGCTGGCGCCTACGGGCGGCTATATCGCGGGCAAGGCTGAGCTGATCGAACAAATCGCGGGGCGCTTTTCCGCACCGGGCATCGGCACAGAGATCGGCTCGTATGCCTTTGGCTATCAGCAATACTTTCAGGGATTTTTCATGGCGCCGCACACCGTATGCCAGGCACTTTCAGGCGTATGCCTTGCCGCGCGCGTTTTCGAACGGCTTGGATACCGTTCTTTACCCGCCTACAACGCCACACGCGGCGATATCACTCAATCCATTGTCTTTGACAGCGAAGAACCCATGACAGGCTTTGTACGGGGCATACAGCGTGCCTCTGCCATCGACGGGAACGTTGTGCCTTATGCGTGGGATATGCCGGGATATGAAAACAAAGTGATTATGGCAGCGGGAACCTTTGTGCAGGGCGCATCCGTAGAGTTGACAGCCGATGGACCGATGCGCGCGCCATATGCTGCTTATCTACAGGGTGCGCTGACATACGAGCACGCAAAACTCGGCATTCTGTATGCGCTCAACGACATGAATGTTGAATTATAAAGGCATCTAATCCCGCAGTTTTACAGCCTTTGCGGCACGTTTGCGGTTGTCTTCAGACATGGCGGCATAGTGCTTGCGCGTGGTGTTTACGTCCTTATGGCCAAGCACGTCGGCAACGAGGTAAATATCGCCCGTCTCGTCGTAAAGCATCGTGCCATAGGTGCTGCGCAGCTTGTGAGGCGATATTTTTTTCAATGGGCTGGCAATACGTGCGTACTTTTTGACCATCAGTTCCACGCTGCGCACCGACATCCGCTTTCCCTGCATCGAAAGAAAAAGCGGGGAGGCAAGCTCATAATTTCCGCGGTCCTTGCGCTCGTCAAGGTAACTTTGCAGCGCTGCTGCGGTCTCTTCGTCGAAATACAACATGACCTGATTTCCACCCTTGCGCGTCACCTTAAAGCAAGCGTTATGGAAGTCTATATCATTGACATTGATGGATACAAGCTCTGAAACGCGGATGCCGGTCGTCAAAAACAACGTGAGGATGGCGATATCGCGCTTTACATTCTTTTTATGGTATTGTTTTTGCTTTTCGGTCAGCTGTGAACCGTTTTCAACGATATCAAGCAGATTTGCAACCTCGTCAGGCTCTAAACGCACGATTGCTTTTTCATGCAGCTTGGGCGTGTCCAGCAATTCGCAAATATTTTTCTCAAGAACGCCTTTTTTATAGTAGTGCTTAAAAAACGAGCGAAGACAGGCAATTTTGCGCGCTTTTCCGCGTTCATGATTTTCTATGAATTTTTCGTCGTTCTCCGTGGACGTATAGAGGTTGAGATAATCCATGAAAAGATATAGATCGTCCACCGTCAGCTTGCCAAGGTCTTCCTGCCTGATTTGCGCGATGGTCTTGGCCGCGAAGCAGGGGATTTCACGCAATAAAAACTGAAAGAAGATACGCAGATCAGCCGCGTAATTCACACGCGTGAGAATGGTGGAATTATTTTCCATCGCAATAAAAAAGCTCGTGGTAAAGGACGGCAAATCCTTCATGATCTCACGAAGCTTGAGCGTCATTTTTTGATTCAGGTTCTGATGATAGTTGGTGGAATCCTTCATGATCACGGATGCTCCTTAAACTGCTTTTGATGCGGCTTAACGCGAAAACACGCGTTTTTTCTTATAGTATAGCATGATCCTGTTCATATCGCAACAACTATTCGCAAAACTTGTGTTTTGCGAATAGTTGTATGTTGGGCTCAAAACTATTTTCTGTCTTTGGCGCCCCTCTTTCGTTGCGCGATCATCCATGTTTTTCTTCCCATTCACGAAACGATCTTATGAAATTCTTCGATCAGGATTTCATATTCGTAATTGATGCTCTCGTAAAGCGCGATTGCCGGGCCGCACTGAATGCGCACATTGTCCATGATGGAATCGTAATGATCCTTGACCATTTCGACAACCTCGGGACAGATCTTATTGTTGCCCGCTAAGTCGTCAAGGATGGCAATGATTTTTTCCTTTGGAAAAGAATCCTTATAGCTTCTTCGGCCTATGAGCGCACTGATGATGTCCGCGACCGCAACGATGCGTTCTGTGCGTGTCAGTTCGCTTCCCAAAAGCCCTCTTGGGTATCCTGAACCGTCCAGTTTCTCATGATGGCGAATCGCGTTTTTGAGAACAATTTCATCTACGGCATGACCTAGAACCTCTTCAGTGATATCTACATGTGTGCGCATGACTTCCATTTCCTGCGGCGTAAGCTTCCCCGGTTTTTCAAGTATGTCGATCGGAATCGAAATTTTTCCCAGATCGTGCAGCTGCGCGCCGATGTGCAGCCGTTGCGCTTCATCGCCGTAAATTTCCATTAGCCTTCCGAGTTCGTCACTGATGCCCATCGTTGTAATGGTATGCGTGACTGTAAAAACACTTCGAAAATCGATGACATACATGACCATCTTCAAAAAATCATAGCTCTCGCTTCCTGAAAAATCGTATTGTGACAGTTGCTCTTCAAGCGCTTCCTTATAGCTTCCGTCAAATATGCTTCTCATGAAATCATATTGATCTTGCGCGGCATGAAACAATTGCAGCACCTGAGGCGAAAATCTTATATTTTCTCCCCCATCCACAAACGCTTCAACCCCCACCCTTCCCTGCGTACGAAGGTATGTATCCACACGATCGGCAAGATTAATGATCTGTGCGATATCTTTGTGCGGTGAATCGAGCGACAAAAGATCGCGATGATTCGTATGATGAAAAAGAATGGCCGGCGCAAACGCACTGAACGGCGTTAGTTTTTTTACAAACAAATAACCGTATACCGAATGTTCCCATATGTTGGCCGATTCAAATTCCAGCATTTTGTCGATTTCTTCCGTCTTATAGGCCCCGATATCATGCATCAGCGTGATGAGCGCGATCTCCCTGACGGTATTTGTATCATATTTTCCATCTGCCTGCAGCAAATGAAACACAATATAGGCAACCCGCCCGCCATGATCGATCAGGCGTGGGTCGATCCGGTTGAGGCTTCTTATAAAAATTCCGAGCGCATCGCTGGCCTTGATTTCAACCATGAGATAAATTCCCTCTTAGGATTTGACGTTTTTCTTGATCTGTTCACGAGCCAGTTCATCACAACGGTTGTTGCGCTCGTCGTCGGCGTGTCCTTTGACCTTATACCATTTGACGACATGCCCCTTTGCCGCGTTTAGAATCTGCTTCCATAGATCCTGATTTTCCACGGGCTTTTTGGCCGCTGTTTGCCAACCGTTGTTTTGCCAGGCAATAATCCAGCCCTTAGAAAACGCATTGTGGATGTAGGCGCTGTCTGTGTGCACTTTTACGCTGCATCGCTCCTTGAGTGCCAAGAGACCCTGTAAAGCCGCCATAAGCTCCATACGGTTGTTTGTGGTATCCGGCTGGTATCCGGAGAGCTCTTTTCTGTTTCCTTTGTATTCAAGCACACAGGCCCATCCACCCGGACCGGGATTGCCCGAACATGCGCCGTCACAATAAAGCAAAACTTCCTTCAACATTACCTGGAAAGCTCCTTTGACCTTGCGACGCACGCGTCCACAGCCTTTTTTATGATTTCCCGCGTTCCATTTTCTTCAAACGCCCTCATTGCTTCTAGGGTAGTCCCGCCCGGTGAGCAGACGTTTTCAATCAACGTTGCAGGAGACTTCCCCGTTTTTCTAAGCATTTCACACGCACCTTCAAAGGTCTGCAGCGCGAGGCGAAAAGAGATATCGGCCGCAAGACCGTGTTGCTCCCCTGCCTTTGCCAACGCATCGATGAGCATATAGACATAGGCCGGGCCACTGCCCGACACACCGGTGACGCTGTCCATCAAATTCCCACTCACATATTCAATGAGGCCGAGAGAGCCAAATACCGTTTCGATGAAAACCTGCTCCTCCTGCGTGAAATCGGTAGGCGTTTCGATGCAGATCGCACCCTTCCCCACCAAAAGCGGTGTGTTGGGCATAATGCGCATGATACGGGCGGACGGTTTTAAACAGGCGCGCAGCTTTGCGGAGGTCACCCCCGCCGCAATTGAAACGAACGCCTTTCCATCTGCCGCGACCTCGCCGAGCACATCGGGTATGGTGTTCGGTTTTACGCATAAAAAAATAATGTCCGCCGTTTTGGAAACTTCATCCACATCGGCGCATATATTGATATCAGGAATGGATGCGCATTGACTTGCATCCTTATCATACACAAAAATGTCCTTTATTCCCGCCCGGCGCATGCCGCCAATGATGGCGGAGGCCATATTGCCGCAGCCGATAAAACCCGTCTTGAATTGCTTCAATGGAATCTATTCTCCTCGTTATCGTTTTTCTTTTATTATAATGACTTTCAAGTATAAAGACAATCCTATAAAATATAAAACGCATTCCGCGCAAACGGAATGCGTTTTGCATGGCAGGGGTGGAGAGGATCGAACTCCCACAATTGGTTTTGGAGACCAATGCACTACCATTATACTACACCCCTATGAACCAAAAGCAACGTAATAAATTATACCCGATAGAGACCTTTGCGTCAATCCATTTTCAACAAAAAACCGCCCGAAGGCGGTTTTTACATGCTTTTTGAGAAATCAGCCTCTTTCGTCGAGCGGAATATAGGGGCGCTCGTCCTGCACGTTTTTATAGGCGGGACGAATGATCTTGCCTGCGTTGGAAAGCTCTTCGATGCGATGCGCGCTCCATCCGGCGATCCTTGCCATCGCAAAAATCGGCGTAAAGAGTTCGGTGGGAAGCTTGAGCATGCTGTATACAAAGCCGCTGTAGAAATCGACATTTGCGCTTACGCCCTTATAGATTTTGCGTTCCTTTGCTATGACCTCCGGCGCAAGACGCTCCACCAATGTATAGAGCTTGAATTCTTTTCCAAGGCCTTTTTCCTCTGAAAGATTTTCAACAAAAGTCTTGAATACGTCGGCACGAGGGTCGGACAGCGAATAGACCGCGTGGCCCATGCCGTAAATCAGCCCTGCCTTATCGAACGCCTGTTTATTGAGCAGCTTTGCGAGATAATCCTTTACCTCGCTTTCGCTCGTCCAGTCGCTGAGGTTTTTCTTCATATCCTCGACCATCTGCACGACCTTGATATTTGCGCCGCCATGCTTTGGCCCTTTGAGGGAGCCGAGCGATGCCGCGACGGTTGAATAGGTATCCGTACCCGAGGACGAGACCACATGCGTCGTGAAAGTGGAGTTGTTTCCGCCGCCGTGCTCTGCGTGCAGAACAAGGGATACATCCAGAATATGTGCTTCCAGCTCGGAATACTGGCTATCGGGGCGCAGCAGATGCAAAATGTTTTCGGCAGTGGAAAGCTCCGGGTCAGGCACATGGATGAACAGGCTCTGCCCATCGTGATAGTGGCGGTAGGCCTGATAGCCGTACACCGAAAACAGCGGGAAAAGCGCAATCAATTGCAAAGACTGCCGCAGAACATTTGGGATCGAAATATCGTTTGCCTTATCATCATACGAATAAAGCGTCAACACGCTCCGCGCAAGCGTATTCATCATATCCGGGCTGGGCGCTTTCATGATGATATCGCGTACAAAGCTGGTGGGCAGCGTTCTATAGTGTGCCAGCAGCTTTTTAAAATCAGCCAGCTCTTTTTGATCGGGCAGGTTGCCAAGCAAAAGCAAATAGGCTGTTTCTTCAAAACCATAACGTTTTTCCGTGATGAAGCCCTTCACGATGTCTTTAATGTTGATGCCGCGATAAAACAACTTCCCTTCGCACGGAACCGATTCGCCGTCCTTTTCAATGAACGAACGAATATCTGAAATTCTGGTTAGGCCTGCGAGAACGCCTTTTCCGCTGATGTCACGCAAGCCGCGCTTCACCTGATACTTTGTATACAATTCCGGGTCAATGTTCCCGGTGCTATAAATTCGTTCGGTCAATTCATAGATTTCCGGCGTGATATCTGAAATATTTGCCATTCTTTTTCCTCCTTCTCACTGGTCCGTTTTTCCCGTTTTGGATTTAAAATATAAATCAAAACCATGTCATGCATTCCTTACGGGATTCATGGCCGGGTTTTGCCACCGCAAATTAAGTCTCGTAGTCAAGATTCGTTATCAAAAACGGGTAACAATTTGTTTACAATTCTAATTATACTACAAAAAACGCGATGTGTAACGCTTTTTTTATGACTCTTCGCCAAAACAACGATGATTTAGCGAAAAAAAGCGCCTTCTTCAAGACGCTTTTTTGTTCATATCCTGTTTACGCCGGTATCGCATGCAGCCTTTGCAACAGCGGTGGCAACCGCCGGTGCGACGCGTTCGTCGAACGGCGATGGAATGACATATTCCGGCGTAAGTTCACTTTCATCAATGAGATTCGCGATTGCACATGCAGCGGCAAGCTTCATTTCGTCGTTGATATCGCTTGCGCGCACATCGAGCGCACCGCGAAAAATTCCCGGAAATGCCAGCACATTGTTAATTTGGTTTGGGAAATCACTGCGCCCTGTTCCAATGATCGCAGCACCCGCTTCTCTGGCGAGTTCGGGCATGATTTCCGGCGTTGGGTTTGCCATCGGGAAAAGAATCGGATCATTCGCCATCGAACGCACCATATCCTCTGTGACTGTGCCCAGCGCTGATACGCCGATGAACACATCCGCGCCCCGCATGACCTCTTCAAGGCTTCCCTTCTTCATCTTTCGATTGGAAATCTCCGCCATTTCCGTTTTTTCCGCGTTCAGGCCATCACGGCCCTGATAGATGGCTCCCTGCCTGTCGCACATCACAACATCTTCAAGGCCCATCGCCATCAAAAGCTTGATGATAGCAATTCCTGCCGCTCCCGCGCCTGAGGTGACCACACTGATGTTATGGATATCTTTTTTGACCAGCTTCAGCGCATTGAGCAACGCGGCAAGGGTTACGATCGCCGTGCCGTGCTGGTCGTCGTGAAAAATCGGGATATCACAGCGCTCCTTCAGTTTGCGCTCAATTTCAAAGCAGCGCGGCGCGCTGATGTCTTCCAAATTTACACCGCCAAAACTTCCCGCGAGCAGTGCCACCGTGTTGACGATCTCGTCCACTTCCTTGCTACGGATGCACAACGGGAAGGCATCTACTCCGCCGAACGATTTAAACAGGACGCACTTCCCTTCCATAACCGGCATGCCTGCCTCCGGGCCGATATCCCCAAGGCCAAGGACTGCCGTTCCGTCTGTGACAACCGCGACCATGTTGTTTCTGCGCGTATATTCATATGAAAGCATCGGATTCTTTTGAATCTCGAGGCAGGGCGCCGCAACGCCCGGCGTATAAGCAATCGAAAGATCTTCCTTGGTTTCAAGGGGTACTCTGCTCTTTATCTCTATTTTACCTTTCCACTTTTGATGCATTTCGAGCGCTTTTTTTTCGTAGTCCATCTTTTAAGACTTCCCTTCCATACAAATTTAAAATTTTCTATATCATTCATACCCATTTTCGCTGCAAGCTAAAACATCAAACCGGCGATTTTAAATCGCAGCGTCAAAAAACACGCAAAACTACGCCGATTTTTCCAGAAATTTGATATGCCGCGTTTCAAGATTTGATCGCTTTGACCGCCTTTAAGATCAATTGAAATACATGCTGCGCGCTCATATGCCGGATATAGGACCGTTCATCCGTTTTATGATAATTGATGTTGAGCTGCAAAACCGTTTGCAGCTGATCGCTGTCGATGCCGATATACACAAGCCCTACCGGCTTTTCCAGCGTTCCGCCTCCCGGCCCCGCAACGCCCGTCGTGGATATCCCGATATCGGCGTTTGCGAGTCTTCTTACACCGCGAGCCATTTCCGCCGCCGTTTGTTCGGAAACCGCCCCGTATGTTGCAAGCGTTTTTTCCTGAACGCCCAGTATACGATGCTTGATTTCGTTGGCATAGGCGCATACGCCGCAATCAAAAATTTCACTGGCACCAGGTATTTGCGTGATACGCTCGGAAACCAGCCCCCCCGTACAGCTTTCCGCTGTGGCGATCTTCAATTTTCTTTTTAAAAGCTCACCCACAGCCGCCGTCTGCAAATTCGGGACATCGATCCCGTAAATATACTGCCCGACCGCCCCTTTGATTTCTTCGAGCACGGGCGCGATCAACTTTTCGCAGGTTTCCGTTGTGTCCGCAGCCGCGGTAACACGAAGCGTGACCTCCCCCGCCTTTGCGTATGGCGCGATGGTTGGGTTGGCACTGTTTTTCATCAGATCGTACAGCATATCCTCGAGTCGGGATTCACCGATGCCGAACAACCGGACGTTATGCGAAACGAGAACCTTATCTGAAAAGCCCATCAAATACGGGATCACCGATTGCTGAAACATGGGTTTCATTTCAGACGGCGGGCCGGGCAGCAGCACGGCTGTCTTCCCCTGCTCTGAAACCGCAAGGCCGGGCGCAGTGCCGTTTGCGTTTGGGAAAATCGTCGCGCCTTCCGGCATCATCGCCTGCTTTTTGTTGTTTTCCGTCATCGGACGTTTCAGACGCGCAAAAAAGCCTTCGATGCTCTTTAAGGATTCCTCATCCAGCCGCATTTCCTTATGGAAATAGTCCGCGACCGTTTCCTTGGTGAGATCGTCGTAGGTTGGCCCGAGGCCACCTGTCATAACGACGATGTCCACACGCGAAAAAGCGAGGGCCAACGCTTCTTCAAGCCGCCCGTTGTTGTCCCCGATGACGCTTTGATGGTATACGTCGATGCCGATGTTCGCGAGTTCTTTGGCGATATAAGCCGCGTTGGTGTTGACGATGTCGCCGAGCAGGAGCTCTGTTCCCACACATAAAATTTCTGCCTTCATATTCGTGCACTTCCTTTACCCATAAATGATTTGTCCGACTTTGCGGTATGTGCCGCTTTTATATAGTTTATATTTACGAAGCATGCGCATACGCGAAAGCATTCCGCGCTCACGCAGGCCAATATATGCCCCGATCAATTCCTGCTGATCTTGCGCGAGAAGGTCTGCATATGTATGCAAAAAAGCCTCCGCCTGCGCGTAGGTATCCGCAATGGATTTTCGTATCCCGCCGGTGTTTGCCAGCTTGCCTTTGACATAAGACGCGCTTTTCACGTCTTTTGCGCCCACCTCGTTTGATTGATGCTGCCTGTAATGGATCCTGTTTGGCGCGACGATGATACGTCCAAACGCGGCAGCCGCAAGCGCGATCCACCAGTCGTGCATGAGCGCGCCCTCGTTTTCCCGCACCAGATCGGCAAGCGGACGGTTGATGAGCATGGTACAGCCCGTCACGTTATTCTGCGGCAGAAGCTGATTGAGGAACAGCCGCTCCGGATCGAGCTTCTGCATGGCAAACATGGATGGGGCGATTACATTTCCCTGTTCATCGATCACCGTGAGGTCGGAGTGCAGCAGCATCGGGATGTCCGCACCCAGATCATCCTGCGCAACCTGCATGGTCAGCAGGGTCAGCTTGATTTTATCGGGCAGCCAGATGTCGTCCTGATCGCAGAACATGATATGATCGGCGCTGGCATGCTTTAAGAGATGAAAAAAATTCCCCTTTGCGCTTCCCGTCGGCTGTCCGTCGCGAATGACAAAAAAGCGCTCCGGTGCACTCCTTTCATATTCCGCCAAAATATCCGGCGTTTCGTCGGTCGAGCCGTCGTCGCGTGCCAGTATCCGAAAATTTTGCTCTGTCTGCGCGAACAGCGAATCAATCTGCTGCCGCAGGTAGACCGCTCCGTTATAGGTTGCAAGCAATATATCGATCATGGTATTCCTCCAATATGGATTTCCCTATTTAATTTATCACGGTTGCGCACAAAAAAAAAGAGAGAACCGTGTGATTCTCTCTTTTTGAGGCTTTATAATCAAAAATTATCTTCCTTCAACTGGAAATATGCCTTCGGATGTGCGCATACAGGGCATTTTTCCGGAGCTGCTTTGGATTTCTGGATGTGGCCGCAGTTGAAGCACTGCCACAAAACTTCGGCATCGCGCTCAAACACGATCCCTTTTTCAATGTTTTCTGCAAGCTTTTTATATCTCGCCTCGTGTTCACTTTCCACTTGTCCCGCACCTCTGAATTCACGCGCGATATCCGCAAAGCCTTCCTCTTCGGCAATTTTTGCGAATTCCGGATACATTTCCGTCGTTTCGTAATGTTCGCCCGCAGCCGCGTCTTTTAAGTTTGTGATCGTGTCCGGCACCATGTTGCCCGGATGCAAATGCTTGAACCAGAGCTTCGCATGTTCTTTTTCATTTGCCGACGTTTCCGCAAAAATGTTGGAAATTTGTACATACCCATCCTTCTTTGCCTGAGAAGAATAATACAAATATTTCATGTGAGCCATAGACTCGCCCGCAAACGCATCCTGTAAACATTTTTCTGTTTTGGTTCCTTTTAAGTCTTTCATAACGCTACATACTCCTCCGTAAATAAAATTTGTAAGGTTGCTTACAAGTTTTAATATAACCGCTGTATATTAAAATTAAACATTTATTTCTCCCTGCATGGATAAATCCTGATACAAAGCGAGCATGGGATCAATCTCCTCGCGCATGAAATCAACGACTTGCACATTTGCAAGACCAATGAAGTTTTTCGCGTCCATCAACGCATCGATCTCATCCGCTGTCATATGAAAGGCTGAATCTGCCTCGATCAGCTCGATCAGGTTATTCTGCTTGCCTTCCTCCTTCACGCGCGCCCCCGCCTGCATGGAGTATTCTCTGATCTTTTCGTGCAGCTCCTGCCGGTCTCCGCCGCGTTTCACTGCTTCCATCAAGATCGTTTCCGTGGCCATGAAGGGAAGCTCTTCGCCGATGCGTTTTGCGATGACTTTCGGATACACCACCATACCGCTTGCAACATTCAAATAGATGTTCAGCACCGCGTCGAGCGCCATGAATGCCTGCGGAATCACAAGACGCTTGTTTGCGCTGTCGTCGAGCGTACGCTCAAACCACTGTGTGGAGGCCGTGATGGCCGGACTGGAGGCCAGGCTGATAATATATCGCGCAAGCGAGCAAATACGCTCTGAACGCATGGGATTACGTTTATAGGCCATTGCCGACGAACCGATCTGCTTTTTCTCAAACGGTTCCTCCACCTCCTTGAGGTTTTGAAGCAGCCGCAGATCGTTCGCGAATTTGTATGCGCTCTGCGCGATCGAGGAAAGCAGGTCGACAACGAGGCTGTCGAATTTACGCGGATAGGTTTGCCCTGTGACTGCGTACACCTGATCGTAGCCGAGCTTTTCCGCGACCCTTTTTTCAAGCGCCTTCACCTGATTGGCATCGCCCTCAAAGAGGGTCAAAAAGCTTGCCTGCGTTCCGGTGGTACCTTTTACGCCGCGCAGCTTGATTTGGGATTTCACAAACCGCAGCTGCTCGTAATCCATCATGAGGTCCTGCATCCACAGCGTTGCACGCTTGCCTACCGTGGTGAGCTGGGCGGGCTGATAGTGCGTGAAACCGAGTGTGGGCATGTCCTTATATTGTAAGGCGAAGTCCTTGAGGCGGGCAATGACGTTTACCAGCTTCGCTTCAATGATGCGCACGGCCTTGTCCATCACGATGATGTCTGTGTTGTCCCCCACGTAACAGCTCGTCGCGCCGAGATGGATGATGCCTTTTGCATTGGGGCACTGCACGCCGTACGCATAGACATGCGACATGACATCGTGGCGCACTTCCCTCTCTCGCGCTTCCGCCACGTCGTAGTTGATATCCTCCGCGTGGGCTTTCAGTTCCTCGATCTGTTCCTTGGTGATCGGAAGTCCCATTTCGCGTTCCGCTTCCGCAAGCGCGATCCACAGCCGCCGCCATGTTCTAAATTTCATATCATCTGAAAAGGTATGTGCCATTTCGCGGCCTGCATACCGTGTGATCAACGGGTTTTCATAAACGTCCCTCATGTTTTTATACCGCCTTTATGAATAATTTTACTTCGTTATTGTATCACGTTTTGTAAAAAAGAAAAAGAAGCGGCTGTAAAACCGCTTCTTTTGCTTATTTTGCATAATCTGTCGTTCTCGTTTCCCGGATGACATTGACTTTGATCTGCCCCGGATAATCGAGCTCTGATTCGATCTTTTTCACGATGTCTCGTGCCAGTAAAGTCGTTCCCGCATCGTCGATTTCTTCAGGCTTCACGATGATCCTGATTTCTCTGCCTGCCTGAATTGCATAGGATTTATCGACGGCTGCAAAGGAATTCGCAATTCCTTCAAGATTTTCAAGACGTTTGATATAGTTTTCCAAAGATTCTCTTCTCGCGCCCGGTCTTGCCGCAGAAATCGCATCCGCCGCCTGCACCAGAACGGCTTCCACCGTTTTAGGCTCCACGTCGCCGTGATGTGCCGCGATTGCGTTGATGATGTCCGCGTTTTCCTTATATTTCTTTGCAAGATCCGCGCCGATCTGAATGTGCGGGCCTTCCACTTCGTGGTCGACCGCTTTGCCGATATCGTGCAGCAAGCCTGCACGCTTCGCAAATTTTGCATTCGCCCCGATTTCCGCCGCCATCAGGGAAGCCAGATGCGCGACTTCGAGCGAATGTTTTAGGACATTTTGTCCATAACTGGTACGGTATTTCAATCTGCCAAGAAGCCTTACGAGTTCCGGATGGAGGGAATGAATCCCCACATCGAACACAGCCTGCTCGCCCGCTTCCTTGATTTGCGTGTCCACTTCCTTTTGCGCCTTATGAACCATTTCCTCGATGCGTGCCGGATGAATCCGGCCGTCGACGATCAGTTTTTCAAGCGCCATTCTCGCGACCTCGCGTCTTACCGGGTCAAACCCGGAAAGAATAACGGCTTCGGGCGTATCGTCGATGATGAGATCGATTCCCGTAGCTGTTTCAAGCGTTCTGATGTTCCGTCCTTCCCTGCCGATAATTCTGCCCTTCATTTCATCGTTGGGCAGGTTTACGACGGATACCGTGCTTTCCGCAACATGGTCTGCGGCGCACTTCTGGATCGCGAGTGAGAGGATGTTTCTTGCCTTTTTATCGGCCTCATCCTTCGCTTTTTGCTCAATGTCGCGCAACATGACCGCCATATCGTGACGGGCTTCATGCTCCACCTTTTCAAGCAGCAGACCCTTTGCTTCTTCGGTCGTCATACCGGAAATATGCTCGAGCTGTTCGAGCTGCTTGGTATGGACTTCATCCAAATCTTCTTTGGCCTTCGCGATTTCTTTTGTTTTCCGATTGATCTGTTCTTCTTTTTGTTCGATGCTGTCTAATTTCTTATCCAGCAGCTCTTCCCTTTGTACCAGTCTTTTTTCAATCTTTGTAATTTCATTTCGTCTTTCTCTTGATTCCTTGTCAAATTCGCTACGCAGTTTGTGAACTTCTTCCTGTGCCTCAAGAACCGTTTCTTTCCTGATGACCTCAGCGCGCTTTTGCGCTTCGTCGATCAGCTTTTTCACGGAATCCTCGGCGCGCCCGATTTTGGACTCGGCGATGTTACGTCTGTATACGTAACCGATGATCAGACCGACCACCAGAGCGCCTACGCCTACGAGGATAGGAATCAGTATTTCCACTTAGCAAATTCACCTCCCATTCTCCATATTCTGTTTTCAAGATTCATAAATTTCGGTAAGTTTGTAATCAACTGCTCTGACGCATTCATGAAAACGCATCGATCACACTGTGATAATAACAAATAAACCATATATATTGTATCTTTATTTCACATTAATGTCAATTAAATACGCTCGTGCCCGCGAGAAAACCTGTGGAAAACGCAATTTGGAGATTGAAACCTCCTGTTTTTGCGTCTATATCGATCACTTCTCCCGCAAAATAGAGATTTTTGACAAGCTTGCTTTCCATTGTGGACGGATTGATCTCTTTTACGCTGACACCGCCCGCAGTGACGATCCCCTCTTCTATGGGGCGCGTATCTGCGATGGCGATCGCAAAGTGCTTGAGCGCATGCGCCAACTGCGCGCGCTCCTGTTTTGTCACGCCGTTGACCGCCTTTTCCGGGTCGAGCCTGCTCTCCCGCAAAAACGGAAAGATCAGTTTGCTCGGAAGCAGTTCCGTCATTACATTTTTGAGCTGCTTGTTACGGTTTTCCTCAAATTCACGCACGAGGCGGGCGTCGAGCTTTTCCTCGCTCAACGCGGGCTTTAAATCGATTTCCGCACGCAGAGAAAGTGGATCCTTCGCGTGATCGATGAAGCTGCTCGATGAAAGCACGACCGGACCGGACAGACCGAAATGCGTGAACAGCAGCTCGCCCTGTTCTTCATAGATGCGCTTATCCCCCTGAAAAAGCGTGAAATTCACATTTTTAAGGGTCAGACCCTGCATTTTTGGGCAGATGTGATGCATATCCTCGAGCGGCACGAGCGCCGGATGCGGCGGGATGATCTTATGCCCAAACGCTTGTGCAAAGCGATAGCCGTCGCCTGTAGAGCCAGTAAGCGGGTAGGATTTTCCGCCCGTTGCAACCACAAGCGCGCCGCATTCCAAAATTTTTCCATCCCGCAGAGCAAGCCGGAAGCCGGATTCGTATTGTTCGATGGACTCGATCTCACAGTTGAGACGTATCTCAACCCCCGCCGAACGTATGAGCTTTTCCAACGTTTTGATCACATCGTGCGATTTATCGCTCGCGGGAAAAACCCTTCCCCCGCGTTCTACCTTTGTCGGAAGACCGTTTTTTTCAAGCAGATCGATCAGATCCGCGCTGCCAAACGTATAGAGCGCACTCATCAGGAATTTTTTGTTGTGCACGACATGCGAAAAAAAATCGCTGACATCGCAATCGTTCGTGATATTGCAGCGACCTTTTCCGGTGATAAAAAGTTTTTTTCCAATTTTTTCATTTTTATCGAGAAGCGTGACCGGAATGCCCCTTGAAGCGGCGGCGTACGCCGCCAGAAGCCCTGCCGGGCCCGCGCCCACGATGATCAGGTTATTCATATAGTTCCTCTTCCGGCGTCAATACATCGAGCTCTCTGGTGGCGTATACATCGTTCATCTGCCACAGCTCCTCTAGACGGTTAAAGTTTGAAAACAGCACGTCCTTTTTGCGCAGGCCGAGCATGATGATCAGCAGATTGATGACCGCCAGCGGCGCGACAAAGGAATCCACAAACGAATTCATATAGCTTTTTGCGGCAAGGGTATAATCCGCGATCTGCGCGGGCGGCGCGGACTCGTTGTCAGTGATTGCGATAACCTTGCAGCCGCAATTTTTTAAAGACGTCATCCCTTCGATCGTGCGCATGGAATAACGCGGGAAGCTGATCGCGATGGCGACGTCACGCTCGTCCGCTGTGAGTATTTGGCTGTAAATATCGCTTCCATCGAAGCGGATCAGCCGAATTTCCTCGTTCATATAGTTCATGTAATAACGCAAAAATTCCGCAAGCGGGCCGCTGGAGCGCGTACCGAGAATATAAATTCTGCGCGCGCCATCAATGCTGTCCACGATCTTTTCGAGGTTTTGCGTATCGATATGCTCGCGCGTGACGCGCAGGTTATTGATATCTGTCTTAAAAGACGCATTGACAACCTCGTCCGCGCTTAGGCCTTCCATCATATTCAGACGTTGGGCCGTCGTCAGCTTGGTCTGGATGACCTCCTGCAAATCCTTTTGCAGCTTGGGGTATCCGTCATAATCGAGTGCGTACGCAAAACGTACCACGGTGGATTCGCTGACCCCCACCAGCTTGCTTAAGGTAGCGGCCGTCATAAACGCCGCCTTATCGTATTCTTTTAAAATATAATCCGCAATCAGCTTCTGCCCTTTTGACATCTTGGCATATTCGCTGTTGATGCGGTCCAATACATTGCGAATCATTGCGCTTTCTCCATTCGTTTTCCTTATGATGCCAGTATAACAGAGAAAAGCTAAAAATGCAATTTTATATCTTCAATCTTGCATTTGGCAAGGCTGAGCGCTTTTTCGTCCGTTCGATTCCACTTGAGCGGTGTGAGCGTGATATAACCTTCATCGAGCCACTTTACATCAGTTTTGTGGATATTGTTGTATTCCTGCGCGATCCGTTCCCCGCACAGCCAATAATAATTTCTTCCAAACGGATCGACGCGCTTTTCATAAAGCGTGTCGTATGCGTTCACACCCTGCTCACAGCACTTGATCCCCTTGATGGCATCTTTGTCGGCATCCGGAAAATTGACATTATAAATGTAATCCTTCAATTCGCTCAGATCAAAACGCTCGATCAGCTGTGCCGCAAGTACGGACGCAGCCTCCAGCCGTTCCACACAATCCGCTTTCCCCCGTTTGAACATCATCTGCGAAAAAGCAATCGACGGCACACCGAGCATGTTGGCCTCCATTGCGGCACCCACCGTACCGGAATAGACGATGTCCGCACCTACATTTGCGCCCATATTGATCCCCGAAAGGACCAGATCGATCGGTTGATCCGCAAGCTGCAACAGCCCGATTTTCACGCAATCCGCAGGGGTTCCCGTGACGGCAAAGGCAGTAGCGCCGAAATAACCTGCGGCCTCTTTGGCCATCAGCGGCACGTCGATCGTAAAGGAGTGAGAGCAGGCGCTTTTCTCACGATCGGGCGCAACCACGGTGACGCGATGTCCCGCTTTTGCGACGGCCCCCGCAAGGGCGATGATGCCCGGCGCACTTATTCCATCGTCATTTGTGATCAATATATTCATGTATTCCTCCTAAAGGTCGTTATTCTCTGTTTTCATTATAACAAAAAAAGAAGCCGCTTGGTACGGCTTCTTTTGCTTGTTGTTAAACGGGATGGATCATGTTCTCCTTATCGAGCATTTCCGAATCCAGCTTGTATTTGTTGGCCTGACGGAATTCGAAGAACTTGGGCGCAACCTGCGGGAACATTGCATAGGTCACGATGTCTTCATCCTGCTCCATCCAGCCCTTGACCTCCTCGCGGTATTTATCCATTTCCGGCGGAAGGAGATCTGCGGGACGCACGGTGATGACCTCGTCGTCGCCGATGCACTTTTTGCGCACCTCTTCGTTGACCGGCGCAGGCAATCTTCCGTATTCCCCGCGCAGCATGGCCTTGGATTCCTTGGTAACCATCTTGTAGCGTTCACCGCCGAGAATATTGAACACGGCCTGTGTGCCCACGATCTGGCTTGATGGCGTAACGAGCGGCGGATAACCGAAATCTTCACGCACGCGCGGCACTTCCGCGAGCACGTCCATCAGCTTATCTTCTGCGCCCGCCTGCTTCAACTGGCTGATGAGGTTCGAAAGCATTCCGCCCGGAACCTGATACAGCAGTGTATTGATGTCGATGCCCAGCACCTTGGGATCGAGGAAACCATCCGCTTTCAGCCTGTCGGCAACCTTATTGAAATATTTCGCAGCCTCCGTTAGCTTTCCAAGATCGAGGCCGGTATCGTATTCCGTGCCTGCAAGCGTCGCGACGAGAGACTCCGTCGCCGGCTGTGACGTACCGTTTCCGAGCGGTGAAAGCGCCGTGTCGACGATATCCACACCCGCTTCAATTGCCTTCAAATAGGTCATATCGCCCACGCCGCTTGTATTGTGCGTGTGCAGATGGATCGGCACCTTGATATGCTTCTTCAAAGCCGAAACAAGGTTATAGGCCTCGTATGGGAGCAGCAGGTTTGCCATATCCTTGATGCAAATGGATTTTGCGCCCATGCCTTCAAGCTCCTGCGCAAGCTCCACGAAATAATCAAACGTGTGCACCGGGCTTGTGGTATAGGACAGAGCGACCTCCGGCCATCCGCCATAGCGGTTCGTGCTCTCGATAGACTGGCGCAGATTGCGCGTGTCGTTGAGCGCGTCAAAAATACGGATCACGTCGATGCCGTTTTCGCATGCCTTTTTCACAAAGAAATCGACGACATCGTCCGCATAGTGCTTATATCCGAGCAGGTTCTGCCCTCTTAAAAGCATTTGCAGCTTGGTGTTGGGCATGGCCTTGCGCAGTTTGCGCAGACGCTCCCACGGATCTTCGTTCAAAAAACGCAGACATGCGTCGAATGTCGCGCCGCCCCAGCATTCGATCGACCAGTAGCCGATGCTGTCCATGAGGGGGGCGATTGGAAGCATTTCCTCCGTCGTCATACGCGTCGCTGCCTGCGACTGGTGCGCATCCCTCATGATGGTGTCCATTATATTTACTTTAGCCATAATTTATTTCTCCTCCTCTACTAAGCGAACAGGGACAAAAGTACGCCCGCCGCGACCGCAGAACCGATTACGCCGGCAACGTTCGGCCCCATCGCGTGCATCAGCAGGAAGTTGGACGGATTTTCCGCCTGCCCGACCTTCTGAGATACACGGGCCGCCATCGGCACCGCCGAAACGCCCGCCGAACCAATCAGCGGATTGATCTTTCCTCCAGACAGCTTGCACATCAGCTTTCCGAGCATCACGCCGCCAAACGTTCCAAACGCAAATGCGATGACCCCGAGGGCAATGATGAGAAGCGTATCCGGCGAAAGGAAGGTCGCGCCTTGCGTGGTCGCGCCGACCGAAACGCCGAGGAATATCGTGACGATGTTCATAAGTTCGTTCTGTGCCGTATTCGAAAGCCGATCCACAACGCCCGATTCGCGCATCAGATTACCCAGCATCAGCATACCGACCAGCGGGGCCGCCGCAGGAACGAGCAGGGATACGAAGATCGTGACTGCGATCGGAAAAACGATCTTTTCACGCTTGGATACGTGCCGGAGCTGCTCCATCTTGATCGAGCGCTCCTTTTTCGTGGTGCACAGCTTCATGATGGGCGGCTGGATCACCGGCACGAGCGCCATGTAGGTATACGCCGCGACCGCGATCGGCCCCAAGTATTCCGGCGCAAGCTTGGACGTAACATAAATGGCCGTCGGCCCGTCCGCACCGCCGATGATGCCGATGGACGCCGCAACCTCCGGCGCGAAGCTGAAGAGCAGCGCCAATATCATGGCGAAGAAAATACCTAGCTGTGCCGCCGCACCCAAAAGAAGGCTCTTGGGGTTTGCAATGAGCGGCCCAAAGTCCGTCATCGCACCCACCCCAAGGAAAATGAGCGGCGGATAGATGCCGAGCTTGACGCCCAGATATAAATAGTCGAGCAAACCTGCCGTGGTCTGGAAATTTTCCCAATCCACGTGACCGCCCGCAAACAGCGAGGTATGATACATCTCCGCCATAGGCAGATTGGTAAGCAGCATACCAAAGGCGATCGGGAGCAGCAAAAGCGGCTCAAATTTTTTGACAATCGCAAGGTAGAGCAATAAGCACGCAATTCCGATCATGACCCACTGCTGCCAGTTTGATGCGTTAAAAAAACCTGTTGTTTGTATAAAATTGACCAGTACTTCGCCAAAGTTACCCAAAATCAATCAACCTCCTTTTTGAGTGATGAGACATAAGCCGTTTCGCCTTATTTGATCACCACAAGAAGGGTTCCGGTTTCTACGCTTGCTCCTTTTGCCACCGAAACGGATGCGACCGTTCCGGCATGGGGCGCCATGATCTCGTTCTCCATTTTCATGGCTTCGAGAACCATCAAAATATCCCCTTCCGCAACCTGCTGGCCGACAGACACCTTGACATCAAGTATCGTGCCCGGCATCGGCGCGGATATCTGCGTTCCATCGGCCGGAGCCGCCGCTTGCGGCGCGGGCGCAGGAGCCGCCTGGGGAGCAGGTGCGGACGCTGCCACCGGAGCCGCTTGGGGAGCGGGCGCAACCGGTGCCGCTACAGGCGCTGCTGCGGGAGCCGATACGCCAACTTCCTCTACATCCACCGTATAAGAATTTCCATTTACATTGATCATAAATCTACGCATGATTTGATACCTCCGAATGAGTTAAATTACCAATTTGTGATTTGCGACTGACGTCCCGCGCTGTTCCACGCGGACGCGTGTCCCGTCCTTTTGTAGGAACGAATGACGAACGGGCTTGCCGAACCTTGCTGTTCCATTGCCGCCGCGACTGCTGCAGTCAGCACTGCCAACAGTTCATCATCCTGCACCTCTACAACCGGCGTCTGCGGCAACGGCTTGGACACAGCTTCTGCAATTGCTTCGCTCACCGCAGATTTTTTCCGCTCCTTCAGAATCACGGATAAAATCGTGATGACCAGAATGATCAATGCCAGACAGACGAAAACGACCAACAGGCCGAGGGCAATCGTTTGTCCGCCGATCGCAAGCTCTTGACCGACACCAAGACCACTGTTCATAAATCCACCCTCCCTTACAACGGAAGCACGCCGTGTTTTTTCGGCAGCTTGTTTTCCCGTTTCGAGATCGTCATTTCAAGCGCAGAAATGAGAATCTGACGCGTGTGAGCAGGCTCGATCACGTCGTCGACAACGCCCTGTGCCGCAGCCTGCCACGGATTTGCGAATTCCGCATTGTATTTCGTCTTCATTTGTTCCTTTGCCGCAATTCCATCCGCAGCGGACTTGATCTCATCTTCATAGAGGATCAGCGCCCCTGCCTCCGGCGGCATGGAAGAAATTTCAGCATCCGGCCATGCGTATACCATATCCGCACCGAGCGCTTTGGGACACATTGCGGCAAACCCATCCGCGACAGCCTTTGACGCTACCAGCGTGAGCTTGGGCATACCCGCCTGCGCATATGCACTGATCAACCGTGCAATATCGGGGATCAGCGTGCCCTGTTCGGCCTGCGCATCGATCCCCGAGCCCTCGCAATTTGCGATCGTGACGACGGGAATATTATACGCATCAAGAAGGGACACAAAGCGCGCGGCTTTTCTCGCCCCGTTTGCGGAGAGGACCGGTGCCGCATTTGCAACAAAACCGCATACATTTCCGTTGATCCTGCCAAGCGCAGTGATCATATCGGTCGCATAGGCGGCTTGAATCTCTAGTATATCGCTGTTGTCGGCAACTGCCGTAACGACCGCCTTTGCGTCGAACGCTTCATCGCCCGTGAACGGGAGCTGTCTGTTGAGATCGTCTTCACAAAGAGCGTACGGCGCTTCGTCCAGATTGTTGGACGGCAAAAAGGAGATCAATTTCTTGACCGTCTGCGCGCATTCCGCTTCCGATGCGCACGTAAACTGTGCCATCCCGGTTCCTTCGCCGTGCGCTTTCGCGCCAAAGTACGACGTTGCGTCGATCCCTTTTCCAAGCGCTGACGCATAGATTTGCGGGCCGTGAAGCGCAGTTGCGGAAATGCCGTCTACCATCAGTGTGAAATCGGACAACGCAGTGATATAGGCCGCCGTTCCGATGCACGGTCCGGCAACGACCGTCACTGTAGGTACAACGCCGGAAATTTCCGTGTATTTGTTGAGGATCGCAGCCGTGCTATTTATGGCCGCAAGACCCTCTGTGATGCGCGCGCCGCCTGAATCCAGCACGCCGATCACCGGCACGCCATTTTTGGCGGCCATATCCATCACCTTCAGAATCTTTGCGGCATGCGCTGCGCTAAGCGATCCCGACAGGACCGTGTAGTCCTGCGCATAGATGAAGACCGCGCGGTCATCGACCGTACCATAGCCGCACACGACCCCCTCGCCTTCCTGCGACGCCGCTTCGAATCCGGGCGTGGCAAATGTGCGCTTTACAAACTTTTCGATTTCCACGAAGCTGCCTGCGTCAAGCAATGCCGCGATGCGTTCCCGCGCAGTCATTTTTCCTGCCGCATGCTGCGCTTGCACGCTTTGCTCGTCGCCAGAAAGAATGTCTGCGTTTTTTTGCCTGAGCTCTTCCAGTTTGCTCATTACGATACCTCCATATTAGAATTTTATGAATAAATGAAAACATAACGGCGCAAACACACACCAAAGATGTGGCTCGCGCAAAAATTTACCCTATTTATAACTATTCAACATTTATTCCTTATATCCCTGCACGATTCAACTGCTTTTTTCATAAATTATTCATAAAATGATAAACTTTTTCAGATAGGCGATCTCTTCATCCGTCAGCATACGGTAATCACCTTTCTTCAAATTCCCCAGTTTGATGTCGCCGATCGCCACCCGCTTCAAATAACGGACGTTTTTTTCAATTGCGTCAAACATTCTGCGCACCTGCCGGTTTTTCCCTTCCGTAATGATGCACAGCACTTCGCTGCGCTGTTCCGTGGCGTTCAAAAGCTTCAGCGCGCATGGCGCCGTCTTATATCCATCATCGAGCGTCACCCCTTTTGCGACCCGTGCAAGGTCTTCCTCCGTGATCTCTGAGTCGATCACCGCCAAATATTTCTTGGGCACATTGTGCTTGGGATGTGTGAGCGCATTCGCGAGGTTTCCGTCGTTTGTCATCAACAGCAAGCCTTCCGTCGTATAATCAAGTCTTCCCACAGGATATAAGCGTTCTTTGACGTTCTTTACGTATTTCATGACGGTTTCGCGTCCGTTTTCATCATGACAGGTGGAAACACAGCCCGCCGGCTTGTGTAGCATCAGGTATATTCTCTTTTTCGCGGGCCGTATCACCTTGTTGAGGTATTTGACCTCATCTTTTTGCGGGTCCACAAGAAAGCCCATCTCGCGCACGGTCTGTCCGTTTACCTCCACACGTCCGGCGGCAATCAGTTCTTCCGCCTTCCTGCGCGAAGCGATCCCCGCATCCGCTAAAAACTTTTGTAATCTCATACTTCCTCCATAAAAAACAGCCTATTGCTCCAGGCTGTCTTCAAGCGTTTCAAAATCTATTTTTGGCAACTCCTCCAGAGAAGTTATGCCAAAGTGCCGTAAAAATTCGTCTGTGGTCGCAAAAAGCGACGGCCTGCCGAGCACATCTTTCCTGCCGATCACGTGAATCAACCCCCGCTCCATCAGCGTTGCCACCGCGTAGTTGGAACGCACACCGCGTATTTCGTCGATCTCTGAGCGGGTCGTCGGCTGTTTATATGCAATGATGCTCAACGTTTCCAAAACGGATTTGGAAAGGGACATATGCTCCTCCGGCGCGAGCAGCAGCTTGATGTACTCCGCGTATTTCGGATTGGTGCACAATTGTATCTTGTCGCCGATGCGCGTGAGAAGAAGCCCTTCTTCACGATTGCGCCCTTCTTCGATCATCTCCTGTATGGCGACATCCAATTCTTCCGGTTCAATATCCAGAAGTGCAGCAAACGCAGAGACTTCAATCGCGTCTCCCGCGACGAAAAGCGCAGCCATAAGTGCTCCGCGCATCTCATTTTTGTTCAACTCACCAATCCTCCATCCTGATATTCGAGTGCGATATCCGCAAACGCTTTTTTCTGGCGAACCGCCAGTTTGCCCACATGCCAAAGCTCGAGCAGGGCCACGAAGGTGACGGCGATCTCCATATGCGTCGCGCTTTGCTCAAACAAAGAGGTGAACGAAATGTTCCGCTCCCGCCTTAAGCGCTCCAGTATCTTTTTCTTTTGAACCCGGATGCTGAAAACATCCTGCTTGATCTCGACCCTTTTGCGTTCCTCAGGTTCCTTTTTCCTGTTGTTCAGCAGTTCAAGGAAGGCGGCATAGAGCGCATTTGCGTCGCTACCCTCGATGATAAGCTCCTGCTCGAAATCCACGAGCTCCTCCGGGAGCTTGTAGTATATTGCACACGCATCGCTCGCCATATCGGCAAGACGCTCGCTTGCCTCCTTATACAGCTTATAGGCGCGCAGCCGCTCAATGAGCTCCGTTTCCGGGTCGACAAAATTCTCATCCTCCGCTTCCTCACGCTTTGTAGGAAGAAGCGCGCGCGACTTGATGTAGAGCAGCGTCGCCGCCATGTTGAGAAACTCGCTTGCGCGGTCCATATCCAGTTCTTCGATCTGCTCCATATAGATCAGATATTGCTCTGTGATCTTTGACACAAAGATGTCTTGTAAATCGATCTTCGCTTTGCTAATGAGATGCAACAGCAGATCGAGCGGGCCTTCAAATTGAGCGAGCTTAACGGTGTATTCCATGCATTTCCCTTACATAAACAGACCAAAGAACGGCGCATAGACCCCAAAGATCAGCCAATTTGTGAACGTCCCGAGAATCATTCCAGTGACCCCTGTTAAGATCAGCGCAAGAAGAATGATAAAACCGTAGCGCTGCAGCACATTCACGACTCCCTGCGCTTTGTAGGGCAGAAAGCTGCTTAGGAACTGGAAGCCATCCAGCGGCGGAATGGGCAGAATGTTGAAGATGCCCAGAGTGATGTTGAGCGTCACGATGGGCAGCATGATGTTTTGGAAAATATCGTTTTGGAAGCCCAGCTTATAGAAAACAATGAAATAGATTCCAAAAGCAATGAACGACATGATGAAATTCGCGATGATGCCCGCAAGCGACACGATGATATTATCGCGTTTTCCGTGCTTGAAATTGCGCGAATTGACAGGCACAGGTTTGGCCCAGCCAAAACGGAACAAAAACAGGCAGATCGTACCGATGGGGTCAAGATGCTTGACCGGATCGAGCGTCATACGCCCCAGATTGCGCGCTGTGGGATCGCCGCATTTATAGGCCGCGTATGCATGCGCGTATTCGTGAACCGAAAGCGCCAGCAGCACCGCCGGAATGCTGTATAAAAGCCCCATCCAAAAATTTGGGTCTGTAAAATTGTAAAAACTCATGTATCAATAACCTCTCGTTTATCAGTGTATATGTTAACTATAAACCCAACGCACATTCTTTACACGGTTTATAACCGCGCAAGGAAGCCGTCCACCAATGCACACATTTTTGAGGCGACCATCTTGCCCGCCTCGAGCACTTCTTCCATTGTGAGCGCGTGTTTTGCAACGCCCGCCGCAAGATTGCTGATGCAGGAGATCGCGACCGTTTCCGCTTTTGCATGGGACGCAGCGACCACCTCGTGCACGGTCGACATGCCCACCGCGTCCGCACCCAAAACGCGCAGTGCGCGAATCTCTGCCGGGGTTTCGTAGGAAGGCCCTACCATATATCCATAAACGCCATGGCGTAAGGAGATATCGTTTTTCGCCGCCACTTCGTCCAACAATTGATTGAGGCGCGCAGAATAGGCAAAGGACATATCGGGAAAACGCGGGCCAAGCTCGTCGATGTTGGGCCCGGTGAGCGCGTTGTTTGCCGAAAAATTGATGTGATCTGTGATGACCATCAAATCGCCGGCTGAAAAATCGGTGTTAATGCCGCCTGCCGCGTTGGTCAGAACGACATATTTTGCGCCAAGCATGAGCAGAGTGCGCAGTGGCACGACGGTTTCCGCGGCACGATAACCTTCATAGCAGTGGAAGCGCCCTGAGAGCAACGCAATCTTTTTTCCCGCTTTGCAGCCAAGCGTCAGCTTGCCCGCGTGACCGGGCGCGGTCGATACCGGGAACCCCGGAATATCGGCATAATTGAATTCCGCTTCAATCTGGTCGATGGTATTGCCGTAATCGCCAAGACCGGAGCCCAATACAATGACGACCTCCGGTCGGAATCTCGTGTTTGATTCAATGTAGTTTTTTGCAATGGTCAGACGTTCTTTCATTTGTTTGTTCCCTTCTTATTCGTGATGAGCCAGCAGCTTCTCGCTGAGTGCCGCGATAAATTCGCTGTTTGTCGGCTTTCCTTTATCCGAGCTGATGGAATAGCCAAAATATTCGTAGAACGCATCCGGATCGCCCCTTGAGGCCGCCGTTTCGATTGCGTGTCGGATGTTTCTCTCCACGCATTTATCCGTCGAATGGTATTTTCGTGCAAGCGGCTCATATACGTTCACGCTCAGCGGGCGCATCTTCCGCTGATCATCACAAACGATCTGCAATGCTTCTTTTAAAAATTTATAGCCTTTGAGATTGACTGGAATCCCAAGCCTTTTCAGCGCAACGGATATTCTTCCGGCGAGAAATTGATCGTAATCCGGCATTGGAGCACGCATTTTTTCATGCATATCCGCAGCTTCGAGCAGCCTCTTTAAAAATACATCTTTGATATATGGCTTAACGAACACATATCCCGCTTCCAGCTCGAAGGACTTTTTGATGATCAATTTCTGATTCATGGATGTCAGAACGATCTTGACAACATTCTTATCCGGAAGCATGTGTTCCATGAGCGCAAACCCGTCATACCCCGGCAATATCGCCTCTACCAAAACAAGATCGGGCTTGTGCGCGTCGTAAAGCGCAAGTCCTTCCTCACCATTCGTTGTGCCTACAAAGGAATCAGACACATCCTCCAGCATATCTTTGATTTGATCTATGTAATCGTTGCTCTGCTCGACGATCAATGTACATCTGAATCTTGTCAAAGCAAACCTCCGCTCAAATTCCGGACACCTTTTTGATTCCCTGCGCATTTTGACGCAGTTCCTCCGCATATTGGCGTGAGCTGTCCGTTTCGATCCCGCCTGCAAGCCGCGCAATTTCGTCTATGGCTTCATCTTCACTAAGACGGGACACCGTCGTATTTGTTTCTCCGTGGTCCGTATGCTTGCGAATCAAAAAATTCGCATCCGCCATCGCGGCGATCTGGGGTAGATGCGTTACGCAAATCACTTGACGTACACGCGCAATCGACGCCATTTTTTCTGAAACGACGAGCGCCATTTTTCCACTGATGCCCGTATCAATTTCATCAAATATCATAGTAGAAATGTCGTCTATTCCTGCCGATATATTTTTGAATGCCAGCATGATGCGCGATATTTCGCCGCCGGAAGCCGTTTTCTGAAGGGGTTTTAAGGGTTCTCCAACATTGACTGAGATATAAAACTCCATTTCATCGATACCTTCCAGATGAAACACCGTTTCTTCGCACGCGGGCAATGGCGCAAATCGGGCCTCGAAGCAAGCATTGGGCATGCCCAGATCGTTGCATTCCTTCAAAATTCTCTTTGAAAGCGCCTGTGCCGCGCGCTTACGTATATCCGACAGGCAAACATATTCGGCGTACAGCTCCTGTTTGAGCCTCGTGATCTCCTTTTGCAGGCGTTCCGCCTCCGCATCCGCGTTTTCAAGGGCCTGAAGTTTTTGCTCCGCTTGTTCGCAATAAGAAAGAATTTCTTCCTCGGTACTTCCATATTTGCGCTTCAACGCGTTTAGCACATCGATACGTTCCTCAATTTCCATCTGCCGCTGTTCGTCAAAAACGACGCGATCCGCTTGTGTGCGCAAATCGTGCGCGCATTCCTCGATTGCGTAAGCGCTCTCGTTCAAACGCTCTGCCAACGCTTCGTATTCCTGATCAAACGTCGCAATACGGCTTAATGCGAGTGCCGCATCCTGCACCAGTGCCAACGCGCTGCCGCCTTCCTCTCCGCCAAGATAGAGCTCTGCATAACCGAGCGAAAGCGCCTGCGCGATCTCTTGCGCGTTCTTGAGCTTTTCACGCTCTGCTTTCAGCCCATCCACTTCCCCGGGGCAAATTTGTGCGTCAGTAATCTCACGAATCTGAAAAGACAAAAGATCGATGGTGCGCATGCGCTCCTTTTCATCTCCACCCGTTTCCTTTAGGCACGATTCCGCATTTTTAAGTTCCTGATACAAAACCGATATCCGTTCCTTACGCGGGGCAGACTCTTTCCTGCAAAAGTTGTCGATAAGCAGGATATGATTTTTCGCATACAAAAGCGCCTGATGCTCGTGCTGCCCATGCAGATCAACAAGCTTGTCCGTCAGTTCCTTTAAGGTGGCAAGGTTGACGATCGTACCGTTGATGCGGCACACGTTTTTACCGCTGATCGATATATCGCGTGAGAGAAGCAATTCCTCCTCCTCTTCCAGCTCGTTTTGTTCGAAAAAGTCTTTCAGCAGTGCAGGGTCAATTTTCAAAACCGCCTCCACGTGCGCCTTTTCCTTCCCGCTGCGAATGAGCTCCCTGTCCGCACGCTCACCGAGCAGAAGGTTCATGGAATCCACCACGATGGATTTCCCCGCGCCTGTTTCACCCGAAAGCACATTAAGCCCTTCTAAAAACTCTATATTCAACTCGTCTATTAAGGCGATATTTTTCACCGTCAGACTTTGTATCATCTTTGTTCACTTTCCTACTTACTGATCATTTTGGAGAGGCGTTCTACCAATTCCTCTGCCGTCTGTTCGGACGAGGTCGCCACAAAAATTGTATTATCGCCCGCGAGCGTGCCGATCGCGCCATTGTAATGAAGATTATCAACCACCTCGGCAGCGGCGTTCGCGCTCCCGGAAAGCGTTTTGATGACGACCAGATTCATCGCGGTTTCGATGGAAAGCACCGTATCCCGAAAGATGCGCATCATGATATCCATATCGTTGCCTTTGGATTTTTTATTTACCGCATATTTATACGCGCCCGTGGAGGATTGCGCCTTGATGAGATGCAGCTCCTTGATGTCACGCGAGATGGTGGCCTGCGTCACTTTATAGCCGGCTTCGTTCAGGTGGGAAACGAGTTCCTCCTGCGTTTCCACCTCGTTGTTTTCGATGATCTCCAGAATTTTGTTCTGTCTTTTCGATTTCATTGCAAAAACTCCTATTTTTTAGTGACGCTCCATTGAGCCAGCTTGTCTTTGAGCTGCGGAAAAAAGGTGTCATCTGTCAGGCGCAAAAAACGGGCAATCAATCCCGAACTGCGGATTTCGATGCAATCTGTTTCCTCAAGCTGCCCCCATTCTTGCCCGTCGGCGGAAAACGTAACGTGCTCCTGCCCTGCGCGTGGCTGCACGGAAATGACATCATTATATTTTGTGACGATGCTTCGCGCATACAGGGAGTGAGGGCACATGGGCGTGATCAAGATACAGTTTACGTTGGGCGCGATCACCGGCCCGCCCGCTGAAAGCGAATAGGCAGTGGACCCTGTGGGCGTAGCGACGATCAGGCCGTCGCCGTTATAGTGCTCCGCAAGCGTTCCGTTGATGTATAGATCAAGCTGCACCATACGGGTACGGTTTTCCTTTGTGATGATGAAATCATTCAGAGCAATAAAGGAGTGTCCCGTACCGTTGATTTTTGCCTCAAGCATCATGCGTTCGTCGATCACATAATCCTTGTTGCGGAGGTGATCGACCATACGAGAGATGTCGTTTGGATTCAACTCGCTCATGAAGCCGAGATGCCCAAGATTCACGCCAATCAGAGGAATATGCCGCGAGACATACTTGCGCGCCGCACGCAGGATGGTGCCGTCTCCCCCCAAAATAAAAAGCGCATCCGCATCCTTTGCGTCCGTATAATCGCCGATTCCCAGAAACGTCGCGGTGTCTTCATCATAACAAACGGTGCAATCTGCATCCTCAAGCACTTCGACCAGGGCCCTCGTTGCTTCACGCCCCGGGTCCTTGTCTGCATTTGTATAGATTCCAAGCTTTAGCATTGCTCTCTCCCGTTTCTGTACATTAATTTATTATACACTAGAAATGAATAGCCATACAAGTCAATTTAATTCCTGATGGGAAGCTGACACAATGGCACTGATGTGCATTTCATTTTCCGCGGGTTCCGTCTTGAAATACGCCAGATATTCAATGTTGCCATTTGGCCCTTTGATGGGTGAATAGGTAAGCCCATGCAAAAACAATCTGTTTTCTTGCGCGTGCTCAATTGTTTTGATGATGACGTCTTCATGGACCGCAGCATCGCGTACCACGCCCTTTTTTCCAACGTGTTCCCGCCCCGCTTCAAACTGCGGTTTGATGAGCGTGACCGCCTCCATATGATCGCCCGCCACGCGAAGCATCGCCGGGAAAATCAACTTCAGGGAAATAAACGAAACGTCCACGGTAATGAAATCAACGGACTTCTCCTGCATTTCCAAATAGCGCGCATTGGTTCGCTCCATCAGCTTCACGCGTCCGTCGTTGCGCAGGCCCCAGTCGAACTGACCATATCCCACATCTACCGCGTATACAAACGCTGCGCCGTTTTTCAGCATGCAATCTGTAAAGCCGCCGGTGGAAGCCCCGATGTCCATGCATACCTTGTTATATACGTTAAGATCAAAGGCGTTCATCGCCTTTTCAAGCTTTAAGCCGCCTCGGCTCACGTAGGGGCAGTCATCCGTTCCGACTTCAATTTCAACATCCTCTTCAAAGGTGTCTGAAGGGCTCTTTACCTGCGTTCCGCCCGCCTTCACCCCACCCGCGATCACCAGCGTTTTGGCCTTTTCGCGGCTTTTTGCAAACCCTCGCTCGGCAAGCAGAACGTCAATTCTCTTTTTCACGCTTTTTACCCCCGCTCAAGAAATTCACTGCCGTACCAATCATCAAAACGATATCCCTGTTCTTTTTGAGCGCAACGGATTTCCCCCACGCCTTACCCGCAACAGTCACCGCCGCAATGAGTGCGGAAATCGCAATGGATATCACAAGGTCGGGAAACGGAAAATTGAAAACCAATGCTTTTAAAGTGATCGCCGCACCTGCCGCGCCGCTGACAATGCCGCAGATGTCGCCGATTACGTCGTTGCAAAAATTTGATACCACGTCCGCATTTTTCAGCATTTTAAGCGCATAGTGCGCTTTGATATTCTTTTTGGCGGACATAGCGATGAAGGGCGCTTGATCACAGCTCGCGAATGCAACCCCCACGATGTCGAACAATACGCCGACCGCGATCAGCAAAATCAGGATGCCTACAGAAGCGATCAGCGACAGATTGGAAATAAAATATTCCGCAGCCACGGACACGCCTGCGGAAATAAACAACGTAATAAAAAATATTTTGATCGTCCAGTGCTTGATTACCTTCATAGGACCCTCATATTTAAAATAATTGGTGGTGACAATAAGAGTAGACCTTGCAGTATATGGTCCGGTAGGATTTCCCCGAGGTCTGCTCCCCGTCGCCGAAAGAAGCGGTTTCCCTTTAAAGTCCCCGGTGCGGTGTTACCACACGCACGACCGGATTGCCTGTTCAAACCACACTATAATCCCCTTATTGCCTAAATACAGTCTAGGAGCTTTCCTCAACAGCACAACTCCGGTTTCTAGTCTCTTTTGCCAGCATGGTTTTTTACAGTTGAGCGCACCGCCGCCCGTACGCAGCGAATGATGCGCAAATTGTCTGTATTTTCCACCATGCCAACTCAAGGCAGGCTACTCTGTACACAGCTTAGTACCGCATAGCAGGTTCTATCCTGTCCAGTAATGGGTTAAGATACCACCACCGCAACAGGTCTCCGCGAAAGCTGGGTCAACGCCCATATGCCCTTATGGATCGCCCTTCTTTCTTAACTCCCAGCACCAGCCCCCGACGGGGCGTCAGCGGCCAGCACCAGAAACTTCATCGATGTGCCCTTTAACGGATTTTTAGGCCCGTCTTCGAAACCAGCAGTACCGACTAGAATACTGCACCACCAAAACTTAAATCACTATTTTTTCTCCTTGGTCTCCGGCGTTTCTGCCTGTTCTTTTGCCGGCACCTCATCCTGTTCTTTTTCCGGCGCCTCATCCTTGTACTTTCCAAGATTGTAGGCTTTTAGGATGTTTTGCTTGATCTCTTCCATGATTTCCGGATTTGCCATCAGGAACTGGCGTGCGTTGTCGCGCCCCTGACCGATATGGCTTCCGTTATAGGAGAACCAAGCGCCCGATTTTTCAACCAGCCCGAGCTGCGTTCCAAGATTCAGCACGCTCGACGGCTCGCTGATGCCCTCTCCATAGTATATCTCAAACTCCGCAATTTTGAAAGGCGGAGCCACTTTGTTTTTGACCACCTTGATACGCGTTCGGTTGCCGATCATCTGATCTCCCACTTTGATCGTTTCGATCCGGCGGACATCAAGCCGCACCGACGCATAGAACTTGAGCGCCTTACCGCCCGCTGTCGTTTCAGGGCTGCCAAACATAACGCCGATTTTCTCGCGAAGCTGGTTGATGAACACCGCAACCGTGTTGGTTTTATTGATCGCGCCCGCAAGCTTGCGAAGGGCCTGCGACATCAGCCTTGCCTGTACGCCAACGGAGGAATCGCCCATCATGCCTTCGATTTCTGATTTTGGAACCAGCGCCGCGACAGAGTCGATGACGATGATGTCGATTGCCCCGCTGCGCGTCAGCATGTCCGCAATCTCGAGCGCTTCTTCACCCGTGCTGGGCTGGGATACGTAGAGATTATCAATATCCACGCCAAGATTTTTCGCATACACCGGATCGAGCGCATGCTCCGCATCGATAAACGCCGCAGCGCCGCCCATTTTTTGCGTCTCCGCGATCATGTGAAGCGCCACCGTCGTCTTACCGGAGGATTCCGGGCCGTATACCTCGATGATCCTGCCGCGCGGGATTCCGCCGATGCCGAGCGCGACATCGAGCTCTAAACATCCCGTTGGGATGGCCTCAATGTTCATATTCTTTGCGGCTTCACCCAGCTTCATTACCGCACCCTTACCAAACTGCTTTTCAATTTGAGACAACGCGACATCCAATGCCTTTTCTTTGTTATCCACACTACTTGCCATTACCTGTTTCCTCTTTCTAAAATTAATCTGTCAGCACTTTACGGTTCTTTACAAAATATGCGATGCACGAGTAGATCGACAATGCCACGCTCACCCAAATGAGTATGCTTCCGATTGATACGGGCACAAATGCGAAGGGCCAATCATTCAGAAGCAACAGTATGATCGCGATAAACTGCACCACCGTTTTCAGCTTGCCCGACATATCCGCCGCGATCACGACCCCTTTTGAAGCCGCCACCAGACGGATGCCGCTGATGATGAGCTCGCGCGCCTCCAAAATGAGCACCGCCACAAAGCCGACCTTTCCCCAATCCATCAGCAAAAGGAGTGCCGCCAGCACAAGCAGCTTATCTGCCACCGGGTCCCAAAGCTTGCCGAAGTTTGAGACCTGATCGTGTTTTCGCGCCAAATATCCGTCAAGCCAATCCGTAATTGCTGCTACTGTAAATATGATAGCAGCCCAGATGTTCCAATGAGGGACATTCACGAAATAAAGCAGAACAAAAAACGGAATCAGGACAATTCGGAGCATGGTCAGTACATTGGGCGCATTCCATTTCATTTCACAAGTTCTCCCGTACAGTCGTAGCTATAGGCCATCGTGATCCTGACCGGATAATACTTTCCTTCTTCAAGGTCCTCGTCTGTTTTGACGAAAATTTTCCCGTCCACATCCGGCGCTTCCGCGTACGATCTTCCAAAATAAAGGCCGGAGTGTTCGTCCTTTCCTTCAATCAGGACTTCATACACACGATCGACGCGCTGCTGATTCCGATCAAGAGAGATCGACGCCTGCGTGTTGAGCACGGAATCCCTGCGGAACTCCTTTTCCTCCTCGTCGATCTGATCCTCCATTTCCGCCGCGGGCGTTCCTTCCTCCTGCGAGTAGGCAAAAACGCCCAAGCGGTCAAACTGATGCTTTTTCAGCTCACTATATAAATTGATTACATTCTCACGCTTTTCGCCCGGGAATCCGACGATCACGGTGGAGCGCACGATAAAATCCGCCGAAGCCGCCCTGATCTTGTTCAAAACGCCGTCTGTCAGCTCCCATGTGTTTCGGCGATGCATTTTTTTCAAAATTTCGTCATCCGTGTGCTGGATCGGAATATCGAGATATTTTACGATGTTGTCATGTGCGCACATCACGGATAAAAGTTCATCTGTGATACCATTGGGATAACTGTAAAGCACGCGCAACCATTTCACGCCATCGATCCGCGCGGCTTTGTCCATCAGCTTTGCGAGGTTGACATCTTCTTTAAGATCGCTTCCGTAGTTCGTCGTATCCTGCGCGATCAAGATGATCTCGCTGTATCCGGCCTGCGCGAGCGAGGTAATTTCATTGAGGATCGCCTCCGGTTTCCGGCTCCGGTATTTCCCGCGGATGAAGGGGATCACGCAATAGCTACAGCGGTTATCGCACCCCTCCGCGATCTTCACATAGGCAGTCGGCGGCAGTGTAGTCAAAATGCGCTGTGAAAAGCTTTCGTCGATTTCCTGATCGGGATAGCTCTCGTATTGGCTTCCGCCCACGACCTGCTCGATCGCTTGTTTGATTTCCTTATATGCAGCCGTGCCCAAAAAGGCATCGACACGCGGCAAGGTCTCCTTGAGCTCGTCGCGAAACCGTTCGGGCAGACAGCCCGTTACGATGATGCCCTTTAGTTTCCCAAACTTTTTCTGCTGCTCTGCCTCAAGAATGGTGTTGATCGATTCTTCCTTCGCGTCGTTGATGAATGCGCAGGTGTTGATGAGCATGATATCCGCTTCCTGCATATCCTGCACAAATTCATACTCGTCCTTGAGCTGCGCAAGCATTTCTTCCGTATCGATCGTATTTTTGACACAGCCAAGCGAAATCACGCCGATTTTTACAGTCATTTTCTTACTCCTCTTCCTGCGGCTCCGTAAGTGCGCGAAGCTCGTCCTTTGTGATCAATACCTGTCGGCCCTTGCTGCCATCCATCGGCGACACATAGCCGTGTTCTTCGAGTTGATCGATCAGCCGCGCCGCACGCGCATAGCCGATCCGCAACCGCCGCTGCAGCATGGAGGTGGAGGCCTGATCGTATTCCACGATGGTCTCGAGCGCGCGCACGAACAGTTCATCCATTTCCGCCTGTCCGCCCATGGTGTTTGCGCCTTCCTTGGAGATGCCTTCGATGATCTTGGCATCGTAATCCGCTGTGGTGCGTTCCTTTAAGAACTTTGTGACCGCATCCACCTCGCGGTCAGAGATAAAGCAGCCCTGCAGCCGCACCGGCTTGGGCGCACCCGACGGATAGAAGAGCATATCGCCCTGCCCCAAAAGCTTTTCCGCGCCCGCCATATCGAGGATCGTACGGGAATCGACCTGCGAAGACACCGCGAACGCGATGCGCGACGGGATATTGGCCTTGATGATGCCTGTGATGACATCCACAGACGGGCGCTGCGTCGCAATCACAAGATGGATGCCGCTTGCGCGTCCAAGCTGCGCGATGCGGCAGATCGCGTCTTCGACCTCGCCGGGAGCCACCATCATCAGATCGGCAAGCTCGTCGATCACCACAAGAATGTGCGGGAGCGCCTCGCCTTCCGGTTCTTCCTTGATCAGCTCGTTATACTTTTTCAGATCCTTTGCGCCCTTCGCCGCAAACTGACGATAGCGCATCGTCATCTCGTTGACTGCCCAATTGATCGCCGAAGCCGCTTTTTTGGGATCGGTGACCACCGGAATCAGCAGATGCGGAATTTCATTGAACACATTGAGCTCTACGACCTTTGGGTCGATCATGATCATCTTGACATCTTCGGGTGCCGCATGATACAAAATGCTGACAATCAGCGAATTGATGCAGACGCTCTTGCCCGACCCTGTCGCGCCCGCAATCAGCAGATGCGGCATTTTTGCGATGTCCGCATACACATTTGCCCCGGCAATATCTTTTCCGAGCGCAAAAGAGATGGGGCTTTTGACCTGTTTGAACTCCTCGCTGCCCACAAGCTCACGCAACCCGACGGAGCTTGTCTCCGCGTTGGGAATCTCAATGCCCACAACGGGCTTGCCGGGCACGGGCGCTTCGATGCGCACATCGCGCGCGGCGAGATTCATGGCGATATCGTCCGACAAATTCACGATCTTGCTGACTTTGATGCCCGGCGCAGGCTGTACTTCATAACGGGTGACAACCGGGCCGCGGCTCACATTCACGACCTTTGCACTTACGTTGAAGCTTGCGAGCGTGTTTTCTAAAATCTCGACGTTCTTTTTCAAATCCGCCGTTCCGCTGCGCACACTTTTTTCCGTCTGATTCAACAAATTGAGCGGCGGTTTGACGTATTTTTTCGCGGTGTGCGCAACACCCGCAACCGACGCAAATTCCGCCGTATGCTGGGAAACAGGGACGTGCTCTGCCGTCACTTCTATTTTGCGCCTGCCCTTTGCCTCGGGCTGCGCCTCATCATCAAACTCGATGTCCGTATCCGAAAACACCTTGCGGTATTCCCCGGGATCGTAATCGGAAAAGTCATTTTCAGAGGCCGGCGGCGCATATGCTTCTTCAAAGTTTGACTCTTCCACAAGCATATTGAATTCGTTTTCCGCTTCCTGCTGCATACGCTGGGCCTCTTCCTGCCGCGCCTGAAGCTCTGCTTCGCGTTCCAAATCCAGACTTTCAATATACAGGCGTTTTTGCTCCCGCCGCGCTTCCGCGCGTGTTTTATATTCGTCATACGTCGTCTTGACAACGCTGCCGATATCCTTGCTCACCTTTTTGATAGACAAGTTTGTGAGTGCGACCGCACACACCGCGATCCCTGTGATAAAGACGATGTAACTCCCCACAAGACCCAAGAAACGATACGTCCAATAGGAAAGCAGCGAGCCGAGCACGCCGCCGCCCGCGAGGTCTGATACGCCATAATCATACGAATCCTGTATGAAGCGACCAAAACTCCCCCCCTCTGCATATACCTCGCCCATCTGCGTGGTATGTGCCAAAGAAAACACAAAAAACACCGCAAGCGCAAGCAAAATCAGCTTGCCGGGGTTGGTCGATTTTTTGCGTGAGGCGATCACCAGTATGCCCACCAGTCCTAAAATGATAGGGATCACATAACCGATCGCTCCGCAGAGGCCGAATACAAAATCCTTTATAACATTGCCAAAGACACTGTCGATATTCAAATAGATGGTAACGGCAACAAAAATCGCCACGCCAATGATGACGATGCCGACGATCTCATTTTTTTTGTTGGAATTCTTTCTTTTTCGTTTTTTACGAGCTGTCATGAAAACCTCTTCAACCATAAGTTTACAATCTTATCTATTATAGCATCTAACGATCTTATTTTCAATCGCTGTGAGGTCCGCGAATCAAAAACAGATATGGACCGCTGTGAGTCCATATCTGCATGTGTTCGCGTTCCTTTAAAAAACAATCTTGCGCAATTTTTCCCTGTCGTCCACTTTTCCCACGCAAGTGACCGTCAGCCGGTCAAGATCCAGACACAGATCGAGGATTTCGCGCGTATCTTCAAAGCTGACCTCATTCAAGAGCCGAAGCACTTCCTCATCCGAATAGACTCTGCCTGTGAGGATCATGCCCTTGCCGATCGCGCTCATTTTAGAGGAAGTGCTCTCCAAAGAAAGGATCAGATTGCCCTTTGACTGTTCCCTGCTTTGCTCGAATTCCTCGTGTGTGATGCCTTTTTCCTTGAGTACGCGCAATTCTTGCAGAATCATTGCCGCGACCTGCTCGGCGTTGTCTGCCATTGTGCCCGCGTAGACACCATACATCCCTGTATTGCGATACAGGGCCGGATATGTGAACACGGAGTATGCCATACCCATTTCTTCACGGATTTTCTGGAACAGCCGCGAGCTCATGGACCCGCCGATCACATTGTTTACGATGTTGAGCGCGTATTTGCGTTTATCGCTCAGATCGATACCCGGCAGCGCCATGCACAGATGCACCTGCTCGATGTCTTTATCCGTGATTTCAAAGCTGTGCGCCTTTGGCGAAAAGCCGCTGCAATCCGCAAACGCAGGAATACTCGCCTGGTTTTTGTTGATTTTCCCAAACAGCCTGTTGAGTGAATCTTTGAGCGCCTGCACGTCAAAATTTCCAGCCACCGCCACAACGATATTGGAAGCCGTATAGTAACGATCCATATAGTTTGTTAAATCTGCGCGTTTGAAGCGACGGATATTTTCCGCTGGGCCAAGGATCGTCTTTTCGAGGGAGCATCCGCTGAAATAGGTGCTCGAAATCAGCTCCATCGCGACATCTTCCGGGTTGTCGTTGCTCATTGCGATTTCTTCAAGCACCACGTTGCGCTCCTTATCGAGCTCCTCTTCCAAGAGCGTCGCGTTGCAAAACAAATCTGTGAGTATTTCGAGTCCCGCGTCCAGCTTTTCATCGATCACCTTGATGTAGTAGCAGGTGCATTCCTTTGACGTGAACGCGTTGATCTGACCGCCAATGTTGTCCACATCAACCGCGATCTGCTTCGCGCTGCGCTTTTGTGTGCCTTTAAAGAGCATATGCTCGATGAGGTGGGAAATCCCGTTTTCTTCCTCTGTTTCGGTGATGGAACCGGCGCCCACCCAAATTCCGGCGGTCACTGAGTGGAAGTTTGGAAGGCGCTCCGCGATGAGCCGCGCGCCACATTCCAGCTTTTCGTCAATAAAATTCATTTTCGCATCCTTTCGTATGAAAAAAGCCGACGCGAGAAAATTTTTCTCCCGGGCCGGCTTTCCTTCAGTCGGTTTTAGTCGAGCTCCTCGGGCTTGACGCCTTTATGCGTCAGATTGATACGGCCCTGTTTATCGATCTCGACAACTTTTACAAGCAGCGTGTCTCCGATATTGCACACATCTTCGACCGTCTTCACATATTCGTTGGAAAGATTGGAGATGCGGCACATCCCCTCTTTACCCGGAGCAAGCTCCACAAACGCGCCAAAGTTCATGATGCGCGTGACCTTGCCGTTGAACACTTCACCCACTTTAACATCTTTGACGATCGTCTCGATGATCTTGCGCGCTTGTGCGGCAGCCGCATCGTCGGGTGTGAGGATCGCAACGCGTCCGTCGTCTTCGATGTCGATCTTCACGCCGGTATCGTCGATTATCTTATTGATGACCTTGCCGCCCGCACCGATAACCTCGCGGATTTTATCCGGGTCGATCATAAACTGGATGATCTTCGGCGCAAAGGGCGAAAGATGCTCGCGCGGCGCAGAAATCACTTCGTTCATTTTATCGAGGATATGGAGTCTGCCGCGCAGAGCCTGTGCAAGCGCGCGTTCGAGAATTTCCTTATCGATTCCTTTGATTTTGATATCCATCTGAATGGCTGTGATGCCGTCCTTTGTTCCGGCGACCTTGAAGTCCATGTCGCCAAGGAAGTCCTCAAGCCCCTGAATATCCGTCAGCACGACGATCTTGCCTGTTTGAGGGTCTTGGATGAGGCCCATCGCGCAGCCCGCGACCGCTTTTTTGATCGGCACACCGGCGTCCATCAGCGCAAGGGAGCTCGCGCATACGCTGGCCTGAGAGGTAGAGCCGTTGGAGCTGATGACCTCAGAAACTGAGCGGATGGCATAGGGGAATTCCTCTTCCGAAGGAAGAACCGGTTCAAGCGCTCTTGAAGCAAGCGCGCCATGACCGATCTCGCGACGGGAGGTGGAACGCATCATACGCGCTTCGCCCGTGGAATACGGGGGCATGTTGTAGTGATGCATATAGCGTTTGTAATCTTCCTCTGAAAGCCCGTCAAGCGTTTGGCCTTCACGCAGACCGCCAAGCGTCACAAGGTTCATTGCCTGCGTCTGCCCGCGTGTGAATACCGCGCTGCCGTGCGTTCTCTTGAAAAGGCCGGTCTCGCACCAGATGGGGCGGATGTCTTCATACGATCTTCCATCCGGGCGAACCCCTTCGTTCATGATCTTGCCTCTGACGATCTCTTTCATCATGTTGTAAAGCGCGTTTGCGATATGCGGCGCTCCCTCCGGGAACTGTTCCGCAAAATGCTCCTGCACTTCCTGCTTGATTTGATCTTCGCGCGCTTCGCGTTCATCCCTGTCAAAGGTATCCAGACTCCAGGCAACCTTGTCCATCGCAAATTCACGCACCGCGCAGTCGATGTCTTCCGGAACGTGATAAGGTTCCACTTCCTTTGCGGGTTTGCCGATTTCGTCTTTGATGTTCTGGATGAAGGCACAGATGCGCTTCACTTCTTCGTGCGCAAACAGGATCGCATCGAGCATTTCCTGCTCGGATATTTCGTTTGCGCCCGCTTCCACCATCATGACGGCGTCCTTCGTTCCTGAAACCGTCAGGTGCAGCCTGCTCTTTTCACGCTGCGCGCTATCGGGATTGATGACATATTCGCCATCCACAAGCCCAACGACCACAGACCCCGTCGGCCCTGCGAACGGAAGTCCCGAAATGCTGAGGGCGGCGGATGAGCCGATCATTGCGAACACCTCGCCCGGAATATCCGTATCCACGGACAGCACCGTAGCAACAACCTGTACGTCGTTGTAATAGCCCTTCGGGAACAGCGGACGGATGGGGCGGTCGATAAGCCGCGCCGCCAGAATCGCCTTTTCCGAGGGCCGTCCTTCACGCTTGATAAAGCCGCCGGGAATTTTACCCGCAGCATACATTTTTTCTTCATACTCCACACTCAGCGGAAAAAAGTCGATGTTCTCGCGCTGGGTTTTGGAGCCCGTCGCGGTCACGAGCAATGCCGTATCGCCGCATCTTACAATGACGGAACCGTCTGCCTGCATGGCATATTTTCCGCTCTCGATGCTGAGGGTGCGGCCTCCCAGTTCCATTTCAAATACTTTACTTTCCTGCATAGTTCTCCTATGTCCTCCTTATATTTACCCTTAATTGATAACAATATAAATATCCCAAAAAAGATCAAGTGATGCAAAAAGAGCGAGTAAAACCCGCTCCTTCCCGTTTACTTTCTCAATTTCAGGCTTTCGATGAGGCTTCTATAGCGCTCAATATCTTTTTCCTTCAGATAGTTCAAAAGGCCTCTTCTCTTACCAACCATTTTTAGAAGTCCGCGTCTGGAATGCGAATCCTTTTTGAATTCCTTCAAGTGCTCGTTCAAGTGGTTGATCCTGTAGGTCAGAAGCGCGATCTGCACCTCCGGCGATCCCGTATCCCCTTCCTTCTGGGCATACTTTTGAATGATTTCTGTTTTAACTGCCTTATCCATTTTGTTACCTCCATTTGTTGTAAACGCGTTATGCTACGGCGCCGTCGGAGTTGTCGCGCACCGGAGCATACGTTTTTAATTCACATGATAAATAGTTTAGCATAAGATATATGCTTTGTAAACCTCTAAATTCCGCAGCAATTTGCGTGCCGCCTCCGCATCCTGCGCGATCTGCGCCTGCAGGGAGGCAACGTCCGCAAATGCTTGCTCCGGACGCAGAAAGGAAACAAAGTTGACGCGCATCCGTTCATCGTATACGTCCCCGGAAAAATCAAAAATGAAGGTCTCGATGTTCGGGACGCCATTGCTGCTCACCGTTGGTCGCACTCCAACATTGGTGACTGCCGGAAAGCATTTCCCGTCCACCTGTGCGATGGTCGCATATACGCCATAGCGCGGCATCAGCTTGTCCGTCGATATATTTGCCGTTGGAAAGCCAATCGCCGAACCCAGATGCTTCCCCTTTTCGATGTGCCCTTCTATAAAATAAAAACGCCCCATCAGCTCGGCGGTCTGCTCCATCTCGCCGCGCTCGATGTGCGCGCGGATAAGCGTGCTGCTCACCTTACCCTCTCCGCATGCCACCTCGGGCACGATGCACACTGAATAGCCGTACTTTTCAGCCTGTTCCGCAAGATAGGCCGCGTTTCCCTCCGCATTCCTGCCAAAACGGAAATCGAAACCCACGGTGATGTGCTTCGCGTTGAAATCGTGCACCAGCCCCTCGATGAATTCATCCCTTGAGAGCTTGGAAAACGATTCCGTGAAGGGCTGCATATAAAGCGCATCCACCTGCAGCGACGAAAATATTTCAGCCTTTTCATCGGCCGTATAGATATTCTTTAAAATCGCGTGATTGGGCTTCGTGTCAAATGTATAGATCAGTGATTTCAGCCCGGTGCATTGTTTAATGTCGCGCACGAGTTCCGCGTGCCCCTTATGTATGCCGTCGAACAGCCCGACCGCGACGGCCGTCGGCTCCTTGTATGGCAGGTCGGTTTCTTTTAGGAGTTTCATAGACTGACTTCCTCCGCTTTCATCAGCATCGACATGATTTTCAACCTATCCCCTACTCGTCTTCCGATCCCCACGAGCGTGCCGCCGCAATATACGGCATAATCCGTGTTTTCCTTTGCTTTGATCCCCGTTTTGATAAGATCAATCGGCGTTCCCGTCGCGAAAAAGCGCATCAAAAAAGGATCGCAATCAATTTTTTGCATAAACGCAAGCGCCTGTCCTAAGGGGATCAGCGCATCGTCCAATTTGTTTTCTTTTACCAGCGATTCGATTTCAGGCAGCGTATACGTTTCCTCTATTCGATAGCCGCACGTCTCGGTGCGCATCAAAAAGGATGTGATCGCCCCGCACGAAAGCCGTTCCCCGATGTCCGCGCACAGCGTCCGAATGTAGGTGCCCTTCGAGCATCGGAAACGCAGCAGAAACCGATTTTCCTGCCCGTGCAGGATTTTCGCCTCGTATACCGTTACAGCACGCGGCGGTTTTTCCACTTCGATTCCCCTTCGTGCGAGCTCGTAAAGCTTTTTACCCTGATGCTTTACGGCGGAATACATGGGCGGTTTTTGCAAAAGCGTTCCAACAAACGCCGGAAGGACTTCCGCGAGCATTTCGCGCGTAACGCTGCATTCGCAGGTCCTGACCACGCTGCCATAGCTGTCGAGCGTATCCGTTTCCACGCCAAACAATATTTCGGCGATGTATTCCTTATCCCCGCGCATGATGTAGTCCGCGATCTTAGTCGCGCGGCCCGCGCACACCGGCAGCACGCCCGCAGCGCCCGGATCGAGCGTGCCTGTATGCCCGATCTTCTTTTCACCCAGCATCCTGCGCAGATGCGACACCACGTCGCTCGATGTCATTGCGGGAGGTTTTAATATATTCAGTACCCCGTTCACCGCAAATAGTCCCTCGCCGCTTTGATGATGCGTTCCATCACGTCGTATAAATTCCCTTTGAGCATACAGCCCGCCGCTTTGACGTGCCCGCCGCCTCCAAATTGCGACGCAAGCGCGCCCACATCCGCATAGGCGTTTGCGCGCAGGCTCACTTTATAGGTATCCTTGCTCATTTCACGAATGAATACGGCAATCTCCACTCCCATGATCTCCCGCGCATAATTAATTAGGATTTCGCTGTCCGCAACCTCGGCGCCGGTTTCCCCAAGCTCCGAAAGCATGATCGTCGAAACCGCAAGCATCCCGCTTTCGTGGATGCGGATGTTGTCGATGAATTTCGCGATGAGCTTTGTCGCGCCCCAGCTGCGGCAATTGAATATTTGATCCGCCATTTCCGCCAACGGAAGGCCGTTGTTCACAAGCGTGGAGAACAGTTCAAGAGTAGAGCGCCTTGTGTTGGAATATGTGAAGTTGCCCGTATCTGTGGCAATCGCCATATACACAGCCATATTGACTACTTGATCCGGTTTTGCGCCAAGCGCAAGCGCAAGCGCGTAAATGATCTCGCCCGTCGCCGGAAAATCCGCTACGTAATTGACCTGCGCGTATTTCGTGTTGGAGACGTGATGGTCGATGTTGCAGTTCGGCTTTTGGGCAAAAAGCGTCTGCGCGTCCGAAAGTCGCTGCCTTGTGGCACAATCCACCGTGAGCACAGCTTCGTAATCGTCAAACGAAACATCGGCAAGTATCTTATACAGGTGCGTAAAATCGCCAAACCAATATTTGGGCGGCGGGTCGCATAATAAAATAACCTCGGCATTTTTGCCAAGATTATTTAAGCTTTGCGCCAATGCATATGCGCTGCCCAGCGCATCTCCATCGGGATTCAGATGGGTCAGGACGGCAAATTTGTTGTATTTGCCGATAAAATCCATTACTTCTTTCATTCTGTTTCCTTGCTTTTTACATCGTCGATCAGTTTGGATATTTTGATACTGTACTCGATGGAATCATCCAACACAAAGGTCAATTCCGGAACGCGCCGCAGATCGACCGCTTTTGCCAGCCTCGTGCGGATAAACGCCGCACCGTGGTTGAGCGCGTCGATGGACGCGTTCTTTTTTTTATCCGTATCATATACGCTGATATACACCTTTGCGAACTTCAAATCGGGCGTAACGTCAGCTTTCGTGACGCTCGTCATGAGGGACAGGCGGTCGTCCTTCACATCATTTCTGATGATTTCAGACAGGGCCCGCTTGACCTCCTCCTCAATTCGGTTGATTCTTGCTGTCGGCATAACGTTTTCACTCCTTAGCGCGCAATCTCGTGCATTTCAAAGCACTCGACAACGTCGCCTTCCTTGATGTCGTCATAGTGGTCGAGCGAGAGGCCGCATTCGTAGCCCTGCGCCACTTCTTTCGCATCATCCTTGAAGCGCTTGAGGGAACTTAAAGACCCTTCATAGATAACCACATTATCGCGCAGCAAACGCGACTGTGAATTTCTGCGGATCATGCCGTCTGTCACCATACAGCCCGCGATCGTGCCGACCGTCGAAACCTTGAAGGTCTGGCGCACCTCTGCGTGACCAATGACAAGCTCTTCATATTCGGGCTCAAGCATACCCTTCATCGCGGCGGTGATGTCCTCGATCGCCTTATAGATGATACGATACATGCGCACATCGACCTTTTCGCGCTCCGCAGCGGTCTGCGCCATGTTATCCGGGCGCACGTTGAAGCCGATGATGATGGCGTTTGCCGCCGAGGCGAGCATGACGTCCGTTTCCGTGATCGCGCCTACTCCGCAATGGATCGCGCGTACACGCACCTCTTCATTGGAGAGCTTCTCAAGCGACTGACGTACCGCTTCCACAGAGCCCTGCACATCCGCCTTGATGACGATGTTGAGGTCTTTGATCTGCCCCTCCGCGATCTGGTTGAAGAGATCGTCCAGTGAAACCTTGGTCATCTTCTTGAGCATTTCCGCTTTCTGCTTATCCTTACGCTCCTCAGCAACCTGCTTGGAAAGCTTATCCGCAGGCGCCGCATGCAGGATATCTCCCGCCGCCGGCACTTCGGAGAAGCCGATCACTTCGACAGGCTGTGCCGGAAGCGCTTCGTCTACGTTGTTGCCACGGTCATTCACCATTGCGCGCACCCTGCCGTAAGCGGTACCCGCGATGATCGTATCACCCGTGCGCAGCGTTCCCGTTTCCACGAGAACTGTCGCAACCGGGCCACGGCCCTTATCGAGCTGTGCTTCGATGATCGTTCCTTTTGCAAGGCGATCCGGATTTGCCTTCAATTCCTGCACTTCCGCAACCAGAAGGATCATTTCGAGCAGCTTATCAATGCCCTCTCCCGTCTTTGCGGACACGGGCACAACGATGGTCTCGCCGCCCCATTCTTCGGGCAGCAGATCGTGCTCCGTCAATTCCTGCATGATCTTTTGTATGTTCGCGTTCGGCCTGTCTATTTTGTTGACCGCGACGATGATCGGCACGTTCGCCGACTTCGCGTGGTTGATCGCCTCGACCGTCTGCGGCATGATGCCGTCATCCGCCGCGACAACGATGATCGCGATATCCGTCACCTGCGCGCCGCGTGCGCGCATTGCCGTAAACGCTTCGTGACCGGGCGTGTCGATGAAGGTGATCTTCTCGCCATTGAGCTCCACCTGATATGCGCCGATGTGCTGCGTGATGCCGCCCGCTTCGCTTTCCGTTACCTTGGAAAGCCTGATTTTATCGAGAAGCGACGTTTTACCATGATCGACGTGACCCATGATCGTAACGATGGGCGGACGCTTCTTGAGCTGATCTTCGGTATCCTCCGCTTCCTCCACGAGAATATCTTCTGCCGTCTGCGCGATCTTCTGTTCCAGTTCGATCCCGAATTCTCCGGCGATCAGAGATGCCGTATCAAAATCGATTTGTGAGTTGATGGTAGACATCATACCCAAAAGAAGCAGTTTCTTGAGCAAATCGGAAACAGGCTTGCCCAGCTTTTCTGAAAGCAGCTTGACTGAAATCGTCTCTTCGGTGATGATTGCCTTTTCGATCTTGATCGGTTCGATCACCATTTTAGGCTGCTGTTTTTTGTGCTTATACTTTTTGGAGCCTCTGCGGAATTCATCATCGTCAATGTTGAATACGCGCTCCTTGATCTTCGGCCGTTTTGCACGATCCTCTTCCATCTGCTTCTTTGTCTTTTTCCCGTGCTCGAAACCCTGCCCCGGCTTTGCGTTCGTATTCGGGAACTTTTTACCCTGCTGCTTATCTGCCGGTTTTTCAGGACGTTTTTGATCTGTCGGCGCAGTCTTCGCGGCAGGAGCGTTCTCCTTTGCCGGTTGCGGCTTAGGCGGTCTCTGCTGCTTTGCCTCTTCCCTTACTGCTGCCACAGGCTTTTCGACCCTTGGCTTTTCTTGCGCCTGCGCTACAGGCGCAGCAACCTTCGTTTCTTCCTGTTTGATTGCTTCGCTCGGCGCTTCCACGGCTTTTTCTTCCGTTTCCTTTTGCGCGGCGGCTGCTTTTTGTGCCTCAGCTGCACGCTTCGCCTCTTCTGCGCGCATTTGCGCTTCCTTTTCCGCGCGAGCTTTTTCGTTCCTGACCTTTTCTATATCAAGAATTTTAGATTCAATCGACTTGATGTCGCCAATCTGCTTATCCGCTTCCGACTGCATTTCCAAAATGCGGTTGAAAATAGCCTGCGCATTTGTAAGAAGCGATTTGTTTGTTTCTAAAATTTTTATCTTACTCAATGATTTCACCCCCGGAATTAGCGTTATATTTGTCGCATGCGCTTGCTGCAAACTGCGGACACGCTATTCCAATAATTTTGTTGTTTGGTTTATGAAGGCTTTCGCCCAACGCGCCGCACTCTTCAAGCACGATCAGCTTCACGTGATAATAGGCACAGGCATCCCGAAAAGCCTTTTTCGTATTTTCCGAGGCTGCGCCGTCTATCACAACCAGCTTCGCCCTGCGCTTTTTGATTGCCTGATCCACCCCTTGCGCGCCATAGACAAGTTTTCCGGCGCGCGCACCAAGCCCCAAAAATCTCAAAAACGCTTCATGTTTCATGGCATTCCGCCGACTTTATCAGCGCCTCGTACAACTCATCGCTCATCGTTTTGCGCATGACCTTCGGGAATATCTTTTTCGCTTTTTCAATGCAAGCGGTGTTTGCGCACACATATGCGCCTCGCCCCTGCGCCTTTCCTCCGGTGTCGACGAAAAATTCTCCGTCGGCCCTTCGAACGATGCGGATCAGCTCTTGTTTCGGTTTCCCTTTTCTACACGCGACGCACATTCTGACAGGCTGTTTTTTATCATCATTGCTCATGCTTCTTCGTTTGTCTCTGCCTCCTGCGCTTCCGCAAGCTCTTCGAGGATCACATCCTCTTCTACATCCTCGACTGCCTCTTCGTCATTGAGCGCATTGACCAAGCTGAATTCATCCTCGAGACTCACTTCGGCATTGGCAAAATCCTCGCCAAACACTTCCTGTTCTGTCTGCGACTGACTCTTGATGTCGATCTTCCATCCCGTGAGTTTTGCGGCGAGACGGGCGTTTTGCCCTTCCTTGCCGATCGCCAGCGAAAGCTGATAATCGGGCACGATGACCTTTGCCGCCTTTTCGTCCTCGTTGATCTGTACCATCACGACCTTCGCCGGGCGAAGGGCATTCGCAATGAACTCGATGGGATCGGAGCTCCACGGAACCACGTCTATCTTTTCGCCGCCCAGTTCCTCCACGACCTTTTCGATACGCGTTCCCTTATGGCCCACACATGCGCCGACCGGGTCAACGTCCTTTTCGTCGCTCCACACAGCGATCTTTGTACGGCCGCCCGCTTCACGCGCGATGCTTTTGATGAGTACTACATTTTGGCGGATCTCCGGCACCTCGAATTCGAACAGACGCTTGATGAGCGCAGGATGCGTCCGCGATACGATGATCTGCGGCCCCTTGTTCGTTTTCTTGACCTCAAGCACATAGACCTTCAGGCGGTCGTTGATGTTATACTGTTCCGAATAGACGGTCTCGCTGACGGGAATGATGCCCTCTGCGCGCCCAAGCTCTACATACACATTCCCGCGCTCGATCCGGTGAACAATAGCGGTGAGTACTTCGTTTTCTTTTTCCGCATATTGATCATAGATGATACCGCGCTCCGCCTCGCGAATGCGCTGCACGACAACCTGTTTTGCCGTCTGCGCCGCGATGCGTCCAAAGTCCCGCGGGGTGACTTCCGTCTCTACCACGTCGCCCGCTTCATATTTTTCATTGATTTCGCGCGCTTCTTCAACGGTAATCTCCGTCTCTTCGTCCTCTATTTCTTCCACGACGTTCTTGATCGCAAAGACCTTGATCTCCCCCGTGTCGCCGTCAATTTCCACCCGGGCGTTCTGATCGGTGCCAAAATGCCGCTTATATGCGGAAATCAGAGCGGTTTCGATCGCTTCGAGCAATATATCTTTTTTGATCCCTTTGTCATGTTCCAAATCTGATAAAGCTTCCATAAATTCCGTATTCATAACCTTATCTCCTTGTCATATATCCAGATGCAGTGAAATTTTTGCGGTTTCCTTCAACTCAAAAACGATCTCGTTTTCTTCCGTTTCGATCGTAATACCCGCAGCCGTATAGGCCGTAAGCGTACCCGTATACTCCTTTGACCCTTCAAAAGGTTTATAAAGCTTTACGTCGACCACTTTGCCCACCGACCGCGCAAAATCGCGTTCGTTTTTCAGCGGGCGGTCAAGGCCGGGAGAGGATACGCACAGAATATAGCTTTCTGCAATCGGGTCTTTTTCATCCAGTGCCGCTTCGATTGCGCGGCTTGCCGCTTCGCAGTCGTCGATCATAACGCCGCCTTCTTTGTCAATATAGACCGTCAGCAGCCAATCCTGCCCCTGCTTGGCATATTCCGTATCCACATATATAAGCCCCAACGCTTCAACGATGGGCAATGCGATCTCTTCCACGACCGCTTGTGTATTTTTTGCCATATTTTCTCCTAAAAAAGCATCTATAATGCGAAAGAGTGGGTTATTTCTCCCACTCTTTAGTCAAGCTCTTATAAACCTATTTAAGAATACCATAACACCGCTGTTTATGCAAGCATTTTTTACTTTTTCGAGAGGCTCAGCTTACGCTCCGTACCGTTGATCAGCCGTTCGATGTTTTCCCTGTGCCCCCAAATGCCGAGGATCGCGATGACGAGCACGCCGATATCCTGAAACCAGTTACCCGGCGCGACCACGAACGCCGCCACCGCGCTCAAAATCAAGCCGATGATCGAGCCGATGCTCATAATTTTCGTCGCGAGAACGATGAGGATCGCCACTGTGAATATGATGAGCGTGGGAACTGTCTGGATCACGAGCAGCACGCCGATCGTCGCCGCGATGCCTTTGCCGCCCTTAAAGCCCAGAAAGCAGGAATAGTTGTGTCCCACGATCGCAAACACGCCTGCGACGCACATGCCTGCATCGCCCGCGAGAAAAAAGCCGATGATGGCAGCCGCAAGGCCCTTGATCACGTCGCCCGCAAATACGAGCAGCCCCATACCCCAGCCATAGTTGCGCAGCACGTTCGTGGTCCCCGCATTTCCGCTGCCCTTTTCGCGGATGTCCTCGTTCCGAATTTTTTTTGTGAATATGTAGGAAAACGAGATCGATCCAAGGAGATACGCAATTCCCGCGCACAAAATAAGAATCCATAATCCGTTCATATTTTTACTCTCCTTTCTCGTCGTTTCTCTGCCTGATTATAATTTTAACCGGCGTACCCGTAAAGTCAAATGTTTTGCGCAAATAATTTTCAAGATACCGCTGATAGGAAAAGTGCATCAGCGTAGTATCGTTCACGAAAAGCACAAACGTGGGCGGCTTGACAGCCACTTGTGTCATATAATAAATTTTCAACCGCCTGCCGTTGGTGCTCGGCGGCTCTGCCGCTGTGATCGCGTCCTGCAGGCAATCGTTTAAAACGCCCGTCGGGATACGACGTTTGTTGTTCTCATATGCCTCATGCAGCATAACAAACAGCTTATCTACGCGCAGCCCCGTCTTCGCCGAAATATAGATGCGCTGCGCATACGGCATAAACGCGAGGTCCGCCGCGATTTTCTTGTTGTATTCCTCAATGGTATAGGTATCCTTTTCGACTGCGTCCCACTTGTTGACCGCGATCACGCAGGGCTTGCCCTCCGAATCGACGTAGCCCGCAACCTTCACATCCTGCTCGGTGATGCCTTCCGTCGCGTCGATCATCACAACCACGATATCCGCCCGGCGGATTGCGCCAAGCGAACGGATCACGCTGTAGCGCTCGATGGATTTGTCGTCGATGCGGCCCTTTTTGCGCATGCCCGCCGTATCGATGATCATATATTTCACGCCGTCCCGTTCAAACGCGGAGTCGATTGCGTCGCGCGTCGTGCCGGGAATGTCGCTGACGATCACTCGTTCATACCCAAGGATTTTGTTGGTGAGCGAGGATTTTCCCACATTTGGTTTTCCCGCCAGCGCGATCTTAAGGCTTTCTTCCTCTTCGGCATCCGGCTCATAGTCCCCCAGCTCTTTGATGACTTCATCGAGCAGGTCGCCGATGCCGAGACCCTGCGAAGATGAAATGCCCACGACGTCGCCGATGCCAAGCTCGTAAAAATCATACAGGTTTTGCTCGTCCGCTTTGTTGTCCGTTTTGTTGACGACCACAATGACAGGCTTTGTCGATTTGCGCAGCATTTTCGCCACTTCAAAGTCCTCGGAGGTGATTCCCGTTTTGCCGTCCACAAAAAACAGAATCAACTGGGCGGCCTCGATCGCGAGCTCCGCCTGCATACGCATCTGCTTTAGCAGCACATCCTCGGTATTCAAATCCACCCCGCCCGTATCGATGAGCGTGAATTCCTTATTGAGCCACTCCGCGTCCGCATAGATTCGGTCGCGCGTCACACCGGGCGTATCTTCGATGATCGCCAGCCGCGTACCCGTGATCCGGTTAAAAAACGTGGACTTTCCAACATTTGGGCGGCCTACGATTGCCACCAATGGTTTCGCCATAAAACTCTCCTTACTCTTCCACCAGCATTTGTATCAATTCATACCCATCCGCCGCCGCTTTATAACAGGGAACGCCAAGCGCCTGCCCTAATTCTTCAAGCGTTACGCCGTCGAGCATCGCGTCTTCCGTCTCCTTGAAGCAACAGCGGCTCAAAAAGATCGCTTCCGCCACGCCCGGACGCACCTGAGCGATCACATCATTTCCGGTGAGCAGCCCCGCGACCGTCACCGAATCACCCCAAAAATCATTTTTCACGCGATGGACATTGACCGTCATATGGAAGGCTTCCTCCGCCCTGCGCGCGATCTGCTGCAGGTAGGGATAAAAATCCACGCCTGTGACGAGGCCGACAGCCTCATAGCGCGGCTTGCTGCCCGCAAGATCGGCAAACGCCTCGTCCGCCTCGTGCAAAAACATCTCCACAAGCCCTACGCCGTTTTCGATCTGCACAAAATCTTCATATTGCTCATACGACGGCAACGGTTCGTTTGCGCGAATATACATCTCGTCGGAAGCGAACACGAAACGCGTTTCTTTGTTGTCCGCAAGAAATTCCCTTTGAAATTCCTCCACCATTTGCACAGTAGCCTTTGCCGTTTCCCCGCTGACCGGGCTGATTTTCATGAGATGTTCCCTGTGCTTCGTGAGCCCCGCAGGCACGACCGCAACGGATTGTACGCCCGGATAAAGCCCATAGAGCGCTTCAACCGTTTGTTTGAGCACATCCGCGTCGTTTAGCCCTTCGCACATCACGATCTGCGTATGCAGCTGTATTCCATTTTTCACAAAACGTTCGATCAACGCAAAGGTATGGGCCGCATTTTGGTTGCCAAACAGCTTCTTCCTGATCTCGTCGTCATAGGCATGCACGGATACATACAAGGGGGAAATCCTTTGCTCGATAATGCGGGAAACCTCCTCTTCGCTCATATTTGTGAGCGTAACATAGCTTCCCATCAAAAAGGACATACGCCAGTCGTCATCCTTTACATAGAGCGTTTTGCGCATTCCCTTGGGCATTTGATCCACAAAGCAAAACACGCACTTGTTTGCACACACGATCTTCCTGCCGAATCCATCGTTTTCAAAGGATATTCCAAGTTCCTCATAGGGCTCTTTTTCGATCTCGATTTCCTCGACCGTACCGTCTGCTTTTTGCACCTCCAGCAGGACATCGTCCGCCGCAAGCTCATAGATATAGTCGATATAATCCCGAAGCACGTGTCCGTTTATGGACAGCAAAACATCGCCGGGCGAAATTTCGCATTCCTCGGCGATGCTGCCGGAATCGATCTCTTTGACAATCATTTTCTTTCCTCAAAATCGGGCGGAAACAGTTTCCGCCCGATCATACTCCTGACTATTTGTAAAGCGGATGCGCCTCGCAAAGCGCGCTGACGCTCTTTTTGACCTCTTCCGCGGCATCTTCTCCGTTTTGGACCATGTCCGCGATCAGCTTTCCGATGACCGCCATCTCCGCTTCCTTCATGCCGCGCGTGGTGACGGAAGGCGTACCGATACGGATGCCGCTTGTGACAAAGGGGCTCAGCGTCTCAAACGGGATCGTATTCTTGTTCACCGTGATGTGCACCGTGTCGAGCAGCGCTTCGATCTCCTTGCCCGTTTTATCCTTCTTGCCAACGTCCACGAGCATCAGGTGATTGTCCGTGCCGCCCGAGACGAGTCGCAGGCCGTTATCCATCAGCGCCTTTGCAAGCGCCGCGGCGTTTTTCACGATCTGCTGCTGATATTCTTTGAACTCCGGCTGAAGCGCTTCATAAAAGGATACCGCCTTTGCGGCGATCACGTGCATGAGCGGCCCGCCCTGGGTTCCCGGGAAAATTGCCTTGTCCACGGTTTTTGCGAATTCCTCTGCGCAAAGGATCAGGCCACCGCGCGGCCCGCGAAGCGTTTTATGCGTCGTGGTGGTGGTGAAGTGCGCATACGGCACCGGGTTTGGATGCAGCCCTGCCGCCACAAGCCCCGCGATGTGTGCCATATCCACCATGAGATACGCGTCTACGGAATCCGCGATTTCACGGAATTTCTGAAAATCGATCGTGCGCGGATACGCGCTTGCGCCCGCAACGATCATTTTCGGCTTGCTCTTCAACGCAAGGTCCGCGAGCGCATCGTAATCGATCTTTTCGTCTGTTTCGCTCACGCCGTAGGGAACGATGTTGAAATATTTGCCCGAGAGGTTTACGGGGCTGCCGTGTGTTAGATGTCCGCCATGCGAGAGGTTCATGCCGAGGATCGTGTCGCCCGGCTCGAGAACGCCGAAATAGACCGCCGTATTTGCCTGCGCGCCGGAATGCGGCTGCACGTTTGCGTGCTCTGCGCCAAACAGCTTCTTCGCGCGTTCGCGCGCAAGCTCTTCCACCTCGTCTACAAATTCACATCCGCCGTAATAACGCTTGCCCGGGTATCCTTCCGCGTATTTGTTCGTGAGGTGGGAGCCCATCGCCTGCATCACAGCCGGAGACACAAAGTTCTCCGATGCGATCAGTTCGATGTTGTGTTCCTGACGGTCAAGCTCACGTTTCATTGAGGCATACACTTCCGGGTCCACTTTCTTTACTTCTTCAAATTCAAACATCTTCTTTTACCTCTCGTAAATTTTTTCGAAATCCGCGATGGCGGATTTGGCCGCATTTTGTTCCGCTTCCTTTTTGGAGTTCCCGCGCCCCTGCTCAAGCGCCCTTCCGCCCACAAAAAGCTGTACATGGAAGACCGTATTATGCGGAGGCCCCTCCTGTCCGATCACCTGATAGGATATTTCCTGCTTGATCGTCCGCTGGACAAGCTCCTGAAACTGTGATTTGTAGTCTTGATCGTTCTTTTTATTATTTGCGCCGCTGAGCGCGTCTGCGAACAAAAAACGCACGATGCGCTGCGCTTCAAAAAAGCCACCGTCCAAATATACCGCGCCAATAAGCGCTTCCATCACGTTTTCCAGAATAGACGTTTTCTGTCTGCCGCCGGATTCTTCCTCCCCTTTTCCAAGGAAAATATCGTCTCCAAGATCGATCGACTGGGCAATCCGCGCAAGGGATTTGGAACAGACGATATCTGCACGGCGCTGAGTCAGCATCCCTTCTGAAAAATCCTGATAGCGATTGAACAAATCGTCGCTGATGATCAGTTCGATGACAGCGTCTCCCAAAAATTCGAGCCGCTCATAATTCGGCGTATTCCCGCAGGATGGGTGCGTGAGCGCTCTTCGCAGAAGCTCTGCGTCCTTGAATTCATAGCCGATTCGTTTCTTCAAACTTGAATTATTCATCTTCGTCCTTGAGCTTGGCAATTTCCTGCTTGATCACTTCCACAACATCGCCTTCGATAAATTTGCGCGCCGCCGCGATTGCGTGGAAAATCGCGGTCGCATCCGAGCTTCCGTGCGCCTTCATAACGCCGCCGTTCAAACCCAACAAAAGCGCGCCGCCATATTCCTTATAATCCATTTTCTTTTTGAGTTTGGAAAACGCGCCCTTCATAAACACAGCGCCAAGCTTTGCGCTGCCGCTCTCCTTGATGTAGCCCTTGAGCATACCAAGGATCGTTTTGGCGCAGCCTTCGAGGAATTTCAATACGATGTTTCCCGTGAACCCATCGCACACGAGCACATCGTAATCCCCCGAAAGAAGATCACGCCCCTCCGCGTTGCCCACAAAGTTGATGGGCGCTTCCTTCAAAAGCTGATACGCTTTTTTGGTGAGCTCACTGCCCTTTTCTTCCTCTGCACCGTTGTTGATAAGCCCTACGTTCGGTTCCTCGATGCCAAACACCTTTTGCATATAGATGCTGCCCATCACGCCGAACTGCTGCAGGAACTGCGGTTTGCATTCCGCGTTTGCGCCTGCGTCGATCAACAGGACCTCGCCCGTCTGCGAAGGAAGCACCGGCGCGAGCGCCGGGCGTTTGATGCCATCGAGACGTTTTACGATGAGTGTCGCGCCTGCAACGAGTGCGCCTGTACAGCCCGCCGATATCATCATGCCGCCCTTGCCTTCGCTGAGTGCATTGAGCGCCACGACCATCGATGAGTCCTTTTTTTCCTTCAGTGCCTTGACAGGCGAATCGTCCATCTCGATGATCTGCGTGGTGTGAATGATTTCCACGCGGCTTGGATCATATCCTTCCTGCCTGCTCAAAAGCGTTTCCAGCCGCGCGCGGTCTCCCGTAAGCAAAAAAGAAGTATCGGGGAATTCCCGAAGCGCCCTTGCAACGCCTGTTACGATCTCTTCGGGCGCATGATCGCCACCCATCGCATCAATGATTATTTTCATTATGTGTTCCTCGCGTTTGATTCAATAAATACAGTATACATGAAAATGCATCAATTTTAAAGAAAGAGCGAAAAAAAGGTTTGCATGACGCAAACCTTTTTATAGTTCGTAAAAGCGTTATTTCGCTTCTTTCGGAGCTACCGCAAGCCTGCCGTTGTAATAACCGCAGTTCGGGCAAACCCTGTGAGCCAGCTTCGGCTGGTGGCACTGAGGGCACTGGGACACGGTCGGAGCCGTCAGCTTCCAATGTGCTCTTCTCGTATGTTTACGCTGCTTTGACGTTCTACTCTTCGGTACTGCCATTTCACACACCTCCTCAGGTTTTAAAACAAACCTTTTAATTTCGCAAACGGATTGTCTTCATCCGCGTCTTCCGGTTTGCATCCACACGCTTCGTCGTTCAAGTTTTGTCCGCATTTGGGGCAAATTCCCCTGCAGTCTTCCCTGCACAGCAGCTGGTGTGGCAAACCCAATATGGTTGCGTCATACACCATCTTATCCAGCGAAAGTGTTTCGCCCCGATAAGTGTATCCGTCTTCCCCCTGTGTGCCGTCCGGCCAGAACAGTTCGTCGAATTGTTCTAAGACTTCCGCCTCCATATCGGCAAGACATCTGTCGCAGACGGTTTTGAGAACCGTATGAAACGTTCCCTTTACAGCGACCCTGCGGTCCGTCACACAATATTGCGCCTTGAGCACAAGCGGCTTTGAAAAGCTGATATCCGGTCCGAAATCCGGAATGCCTTCATAGCGGAACGTTCCGATTTCGCCTTCATTTTTCAATGCTGTCCTGATATCAATCTGTATCATCGCTTTTCCTCGCCAAGAAAACAGGTACCACTACATTATATTTTTATGCAGCGCTCTTGTCAACTCTTTTTTGCGCAGTTTCAGCGGCAGCAGATGTCGTAAGTATCCTTTGCGATCGTCATTTCCTCGTCCGTCGGAATGACCAGAATCTTTACCTTGGAATCCGGCGCGGAAATGTCGCACTCTTCGCCGCGCATTTTGTCGTTCTTCTGCTTGTCGATCTTAATGCCCATGAATTCAAGGCCCTCTGTCGCATACAGACGAACGTCCCAATCGTTTTCGCCCACACCGCCCGCAAAGGTCAGTACATCTACCCCGCCCATCGCAGCCGCATACGAACCGATAAACTTTTTGAGGCGGTAGTTGAACACGTCAAGCGCAATTTTGGCACGTTCGTTGCCTTTTTCTTCCTCTGCCCAAAGATCCCTAAAATCGCTCGATACGCCAGAGATACCCCACACGCCCGATTCCTTATTGAGGTAGTTGATCGCCTGTTCGACGTCCATATTCATTTTACCCATCAGGTATGGAACGATCGCCGCGTCGAGATCACCGCTGCGCGTTCCCATCACAAGCCCTTCAAGGGGCGTGAAGCCCATTGATGTATCGACGGAAACACCGCCGTTTACAGCAGCGACGGAAGAACCGTTGCCAAGATGGCAGGTGATGATCTTGAGGTCTTTGATATCTTTTCCAAGAATCTCCGCCGCTCTCTGCGAAACATATTTATGGGATGTGCCGTGGAAGCCATATCTGCGGACTTTATAATCCGTATAAGCTTGGTACGGGATTCCATAGAGGAACGCTTTTTTCGGCATATTCGCGTGAAACGCCGTATCGAAAACGCCCACCATGGGAACCTCGGGCATCAGTGCGCGGCACGCCGTGATTCCCATCAGGTTCGCCGGGTTGTGAAGAGGCGCAAGCTCGATGTTTTCCTTCAATGCATCGATCACTTCGTCAGTGATCAATACAGACCCGCTGAATTTTTCGCCGCCATGTACGACCCTGTGCCCTACTGCGCGTATCCCGGAAAGATCGGGCACCACGCCGTGTACCGGGTCCGTAAGGGCCGAGACGACCTGCGCCATCGCGTCGTTATGATCCTTCATGGGCGTTTCGATTTCCACCTTATCCTTGCCTGTGGGTTTATGCTTGATGATGGAATGATCGATGCCGATCCGCTCCACAAGGCCTTTTGCAATCACATCTTCTCTGTCCATGTCGATCAACTGATACTTTAGGGAAGAACTTCCCGCATTGATTACCAATACATTTTTCATTTTACAATACCCCTTTTTTTAAAACGATTGAGCCTGAACCGCCGTGATCGCCACAACGGAAACGATATCCTCCACGCTGCATCCGCGGGACAGATCATTCACCGGACGCGCGAGGCCCTGGCTCACCGGCCCGATGGCTTCCGCGTTCGCGAGACGCTGCACAAGCTTATATCCGATGTTTCCCGCTTGAATATCGGGGAAGATCAGCACATTGGCATGACCCGCCACCTTGCTGCCCGGGCTTTTGAGCTGCCCGACTGCCTCAATGAGCGCCGCGTCCGCCTGCAGCTCTCCGTCCACACTGAGCTCCGGCGACAATTCCTTTACAAGGCGTGTTGCCTCGATCACTTTATCAACATGCTCATGCTTTGCGCTGTTCTTCGTCGAAAACGAAAGCATCGCCACTCTGGGGTCTATGCCCGCAAGCGTTTTGGCCGTGTCCGCCGAAGCGATCGCGATTGCCGCAAGCTCTTCCGCCGTCGGATTGATGTTGATCGCGCAGTCCGCAAACACCATCACGCCGTCGTCTCCCCACTTTTTGTCCGGATGCTCCATAATAAAGCTGCTGGATACGATCGACACACCGGGTTTTGTTTTGATGACCTGCAAGGCCGGGCGTAAGGTGTCGCCGGTGGAATGGATCGCGCCGGACACCATGCCGTCCGCATCATTCGCTTTGATCATAAGCACCGCATAATAAAGCGTATCCTTTACGGTCTCTTTCGCCTGTTCCGGCGTGATGCCCTTGCTTTTGCGCATTTCATAGAACATATCCGCATATTCTTGAAGCTTCGGAGACGTAACCGGATCGATGATCGTTACGCCGGAAAGATCGACGTTCTTCGTATTGGCTGCTTTGATTTCCTGTTCATCGCCAAGCAATATCACGTGCGCGATCCCTTGTTCCGCAATCTTTGCGGCGGCCTCGATCGTGCGCGGCTCGCTTCCCTCCGGCAAAACGATATTCTTACTGACCGTTTTTGCCTTTTCCTTGATTCTGTCCATTAATGACATTTTTTGACACCTCACGATTTTTTATATTGAATTTCAAAATATTGATTTCTCTGTTATAATGACACTCATATATTATATATAAAAAACGGAGTATTGCAAAGGTCTTTTATGAAAATAGCGGGAATCATAGCAGAATATAATCCATTTCATACCGGGCACGCCTATCACATCGCGAAAACGCGTGAAAAATGCGGCGCCGATCACATCATTTGTGTGATAAGCGGGAATTTTACACAGCGCGGAGAACCGGCGATCTATGACAAATGGGCGCGCGCGCGCGCCGCGCTCGAAAATGGCGCGGACCTCGTGCTCGAGCTTCCCTTCTGTTATGCAGTGCAGAGCGCGGAAGGCTTTGCGCAGGGCGGCATCGGGGTTTTGGATGCGCTTTCCTGCATCGATTTTCTCTCGTTTGGCGCGGAAAACGATGATGTCGACACCATGCGGCGCATTGCCGAAACGCTGATCAACGAACCCGCAGATTTTCATGCGACGCTCAAGTGTGCGCTTCTTAAGGGATTGTCCTATCCCGCTGCGCGCGCAAACGCGCTCACCGCCCTTTTGCCAAACGCACAAGATGCGCTGTGGGCCTGCCCCAACAATATTCTTGGTATCGAATATATCAAGGCGCTCATAAAAACCGGAAGCCGCATCGAGCCGTCTGCTGTGAAGCGGCAGGGCGGCGGATATGCCTCTGCTTCCCTTCACGAGCGTTTTTCCAGTGCCAAAGCCATCCGCAGCGCAATAAGAAAAGGAAATATGGAATATCTTCGCTTTTTGCCTAAATACGATGCGGCGGCGTACGGGGAACCTGTTTTTCCTGAAATGATGTTCCCTTTTTTGATATTTCGCTTAAGAAGCATGCAGCTTTTCGAAATTGAAAAGATTGAAGGGGTGTGCGAAGGACTGGAATATAAGATCGCCGATGCAGCGAAGACTTCGCAAAGCTATCACGAACTGATCGGAAAGATCAAAAGCAAGCGTTTCACCTATACGCGCATTCAGCGTGTACTGCTCTATTGTTTGTTTGGGCTGACAAAGGACAAAATGGCTTCCCTGCGAGAGGAAAGGCTTTACGCAAGGGTGTTGGGCGTGCGCCGGGAATGTTTGCCGCTGTTGTCTTTATTATCCAAACGCTCAACGATCCGCCTCGTGACAAAAGCATCCGAGTTTTTGGAGAACCCGCTTTTTGAAGCCGATCTTTTTGCCACTGATATTTATTCGCTTTTCACAAAAAAAATCGCGCCCGGCGGACGCGATTTTACCACACAGTTTCCAATTATTTGAATCCAATCAATTCTTTTATTTCGGGAAGCGCATTTTGAGTGGCCTGTGCGCCGCGCGCGATGATGTCCTGAATATCTTTATATTGGCTTCCGCTGATATCCGCAAGCTCGGGCATGATGCACATGCTCGCTTTGGGAAGGTTTGTTTGCGCAAGATACCAGTCCGCAATGGAAAACGACGCCTGTGCAAGCCCAATCACACTTTTGGGCGGTGTGGTCGGTTCTCCCTTATAGGCGACATCCACCGCCACGACAACGTCCGGCTCCATGGCCCATGCCGCGTCGATCGCCGTACGGTCGATCACGCCTCCGTCCACATAACTTCTTCCGCCGATCACATGCGGCATAAACATCCCCGGAATGGAGATGCTGGCCCGCACCGCCTCGTGGATCGGGCCTTTTGTAAACCGCGTGAGCTCTGCGCATTCAAAATAGGTTGCAATGCAGCAAAATGGTATTTTGGATTGCTCGATCGTCATATTTTTGGTCATCAGCTTAATGAGCTCCTGCACCTTATCCCCTTTTACATAGCCCTTTGCCGAAAGCGTCAAATCAAAATATTTTTTAAAATCAAACACGATCGCCAGATTTTCGAGCGTTTCCAGATTCGCTTCGGAAGCGTATATGCCTCCGACCAAGGAACCCATACTGCACCCGGCAATGGAATGGATCGGTATTTTGTTTTCGATCAGCACACGCAGTACGCCGATGTGCGCAAATCCCCGTGCAGAGCCGCCACCAAGCGCCAAGCCTAATTTTTTCATCTTTGCCATCCGATACCTCCCACAATAAGAAAAGTCTTTCTGTGCGTTCTCGCGCATGAAAGACTTTTTCATCATGTTTTATTCAAATTCCGCCTGATCCTTATTTTTCTTGTTGATAAAGTTGGATTGATTTTCCTTGATGATATCCATATATTCCTTCATGTAGGAGGACAGATCCTCAAGGACATTGACCGCATAATCGTTCGCATTCACACGGATTTCATATGCCTGCTTCTGCGCCGTATCGATCACGCGATTTGCCTTTTCGTAGGCAAGCTGCGTCACCCGGTGCTCTTCAATGAGCTCCGCAAGGCGGTTGTCCACACCATCCAGTATGTTTTTAGCCTTATCCTGCGCTGAATCGATGATCTCCCGTTTGTGATCAAGCACCTCCTGCGCGTACACGATCTCGTCGGGCAGTGACGCCTTGACTTCCTCCAGTATTTCCAGAACAAATTCAACGTCGATCGTCTTTTTGTTGCCAAACAAAGATTTGCGGCTGTTATCCACCTCTTCAATGATCTCGTTCAGCAAATCAAAAATTTTCATTTTGCATTTCCTCCGTTTATCATATCCGATACCTCAGCGGGAACATATTCGGATATGTCTGCATGAAATTCGATCAATTCGCGTACAGCGCTCGAGCTGATAAAGTAGGTCTCCGGCTTGGAAAGGAGCGCAACCGTTTCCACGCCCGGCAGCAGCTTTCCGTTGATGACGGACAACTGCTGCTCCAGCTCTAAATCCGTCCCCGTGCGAAGCCCCCGCACGATTATGCGGGAATCGAGCTGCTTCATCAAATCCACAAGCAAGCCGTCGAAGGCGACGGCCTCAACGCCGCCCATTCCGGCGGTCGCCCGGCGGATCATTTCAAGACGCTTCTGAACGGGAAAAAGGCTTTTTTTTGCGGTGTTGTTCAGTACGCCGACATATACCTTGGGAAATATGCCGCGCGCGCGCGCGATGATGTCCATATGTCCTTTTGTGATCGGGTCGAAGCTGCCCGGATACACACATGCTTGCATTTATTCCTCTTTCCACCGGTAAAACGACAACAACGCTTTTCCGTACTTTTTCTGTTTCTCTGCGATAAAGCCCTTGGGCAGTATACCAAGCGGCGCGGCGCTTTCCACCACCACGACCGCATCCCGCGCAAGCAGCCCATATTCCGCAAGCCCTTGCAAGGCGGCTTCGTAATGACCGGCCTCATAAGGCGGGTCTAAAAATACTATATCAAACTTTTCACTGTTTTGAAACAGTTTCATTGCAGCCAAGTAATCATTTTTCACAACGGCTGCGCGATCCTGCATTCCTGCCGCCGCTACATTATGCCAGATCACTTCCTCCGCGCCGCCGCTCATATCCACAAATACGGCTTTTTTTGCTCCGCGTGACAGCGCCTCTAGGCCCAGCGCGCCGCTTCCCGCAAAGAGATCAAGCACACGCGCATCCCGCAATTCGAACTGCAACCGACCAAACAAGGCTTCCTTGACCCGGTCGAGCGTCGGCCGCGTTTGATCTCCTTCCAAAGACAAAAGTTTCAGACCGCGTTTTTCGCCCGCAATGATCCTCATTTGATGATTCCATCCGGCGTAATGATCATATCCATACGCACATCATGTGCCTCCACTGGGATACTATCCACGATCTGAAAATCGTAGGCAATGGCAATCTTCTTCGCGTTTGTTGCGTGTTTCAAAAATTCATCATAATATCCACGTCCGAAACCGACCCTGTTTTTTGCTCTGTCAAAGGCAATGCCCGGAACGATGATCACGTCAAGCTCTGCCGGATCAATCATCACCGCGTCCGCAAACTTCGGCTGCGCGATACCAAAAGTGCTCAGTTCAAGGCCCGCGCTTTTGATGTCCGCAGCATGCAGCGTTTTTTCGTGCATGCACGGCAGCGATACCTTGATCCCCTGAAACATCATCCAGCCCGTGAGCATCGCCGTCTTGACCTCGCCGTCAAAGTCGCTGTAGCAAAGAACGTTTTTTGCGTCTTTGAGCGTTCCGCTTTCCGTTAGGTATTCATATATTTTGGCTGATTCATCCTCGATGTATTTTGAAGTCAGGCTTCTTCGCATATTCAGGATCTTTTCGCGAATCTGCTGTTTTGTCATCTATTGCTCCTCATTGTTTGAATTCACATATCGTCTCGGCACACGGGCATTGAAATCCAAAAGGACTTCATAGCTGATCGTCCCGCATATATCCGCGATCTCGTCCGCGTCCACCGTCTTGCCTCCCCTGCTGCCAAGCGCGACCACCGTATCGCCCGCGCCGATCGTTCCTATGATGTCCGTCACGTCGATCATCGTCTGATCCATACACACCCGCCCAATGATCGGCGCATAGAACGAATCTTCCTCTGTTGTGACGATCATACGGCCTTTGTTGGAGAGCAACCTGTTGTAGCCGTCTCCATAGCCGATCGCAATCGTCGCCACCTTCGTTTCCCGCTGTGTGATGAAGGTGCTTCCATAGCCGACACACGCTCCTTCCTCGACGGTTTTTACGTGCGAAACCTCCGCCTCCACCTGCATGACAGGCAAAAGTTTGACCACTTTCCTGCTCACATCCCCCGAGGGATAATATCCATACATAGATATCCCGAACCGCACCATGTCGTGCGAGAATTGCGGCAGATCGATCGTGCCCGCGCTGTTGTCCGCATGGATCAAAGGATCATATCCCTTCTGTTTCAGCAAATCAATAAACTGCAGAAAATGCACATGCTGCTTTTCCGCGTGTGTCTTATTCTTCGCGTCACTGTTCGCAAAGTGGGTAAACGCACCCTTGAGCATAACGCGTTCGCACTTTTGCAGCGCTTCCACACAGGCCGCAAGCTCTTCTTCCCCCCGGATGCCCACACGGCACATGCCCGTATCAAATTTCAGATGGATGTCGCATGTTTTATCCTGCTTTTCACATTCCTCCTGCAAATACAGGATGTCGTCCGGCGTGAACACGCAAGGCTCGAGCCCAAGCGACACCGCAAGCTGCAGTTGTTCGCGGTTGGAGCGGCCCAAGATCATGATCGGCAGCTCCGCTTCTTTCAGCGGCAAGCCCTCCTCCGCAAGCGCCACGGCAAGCATGCACACGCCTGCCTCCTTCGCGGCCAGTGCACAGGTAAGCGCGCCGTGCCCGTAGGCGTCCGCCTTCACCACCGCGACGATCCCGCAATTTTCGGGAAGGTTCGCCGCAGCGTTTTTGATATTCTGTTGCAGGTTGCCAAGATCGATCCTGGCATATGTCTTTCGATACAAATCGCGCCTCTTAAATATTATAGATCATGTCTTCCGTCAGCATTTTAAGCCCGGAATCTTTCAGCTTTTCAAACGCCTTTTCCGTTTCGTTCACGTGGAATATAATGATGGCATTGTCGCTGCTCGTGCCCACAAACGAATACAGATATTCAATGCCGATCTCGTTGTCCTGCAAAATCTTGAGCACGCTTGTAAGCCCGCCCGGCTGATCGTCCACCTCGATACCCAGCACCTCCGTCATTGAGGCTGTGAAACCCGCTTCCTTAACGATTTGGAGCGCCTTTTGCGGATCATTCACAATGCAGCGCAGGATGCCGAATTCGGCGGTATCCGAAATGCTGAGCGCCTTCAAATCGATACTTTGATCCGAAAGCGTTTTTGCCAGACTGTAGAGCCGGCCTTTTCTGTTTTCCACAAATACCGATATCTGTTTGATCAACATATTCATCCCTCCGAAAGGTTGTAGCCAAGCATAAACGCCTGTTCGTTCATATCCGCAAATTTGGGTTTGACTACGGAACGTACTGCCTCGATCCACACATCCTTTTCAATGTCCATATTCTTTGCCAAAACGCCTAGCAGCACGGTGTTGACCGCTTTCACGTTCCCAACCGCGTTCGCAAGCGCAAGCGCATCCACAAACACCGCGTCCGGAAAGCTTGTTTTGATTTTCTCCTGAATATCCTGTGGATATTCGGCCGCGCCGGTGATGACGGGCATGGGCAATATCTGCTGCGTGTTGCAATAGATTTTCCCATTTCGGGGATCAAGATACGCCAGCCAGCGCAGACCTTCCAATTCCTCAAAGGCCAATAAAATGTCCGCACCGCATTCGTCGATCACGGGGGAGTAAACCTTCTCTCCTTTGTCGCCGATGCGCACATAGGTTACCACGCTTCCGCCGCGCTGCGCCATGCCATGAACCTCGGAAAGTTTTACGTCATAATCGAGCTTTAAGGCGATCTGTCCGAACACCATGCTCGCAAGCAGGGTACCCTGTCCGCCAACTCCGGCAATCAATATACTTTTCATTTACATTCACCCCCAATCGCGTGGAAGGGACAAATATCCGCACACAATCCGCAGCCGATGCACAGTGACGCGTCGATGCGCACCGCGTTTTCCCCTTTTACGATTGCGGGGCAGCCAAGCTTCATACACGCCCCGCAGTTTTTGCATTCCTCAGATACGGTGAAGCTTTCCTTCACTGCACTTTTATCGATCAGCACACACGGACGCTCTGTGATGACGACCGAAAGCTCCTCGCGCTCCGTCTCCTCGCGCAGCGCTTTTTCGAGCGCGAGCAAATCGAACGGATCGACCACGCGCACATTCTTCACGCCAAGCGTCTCCACCAGCTTCGGGATGCTGACCGCAGGCGCGCTCTGCCCCTTTGCTGTCTTCCCCGTTGCGGGATGATCCTGATGCCCCGTCATACCCGTCGTCGAGTTGTCAAGGATCAGCACCGTGGATGTCGCCCCGTTGTAGACCATGTTCGTGAGGCCTGTGATGCCCGAATGCATGAAGGTGCTGTCGCCGATCACGCTCACGAGCTTGCGCGCAAACGCTTCGCCGCGCGCCTTTTCCATGCCGTGCGCCATGCCGATGGACGCGCCCATGCACAGCGTCGTATCGATCGCGGACAGCGGCGCACCCGCGCCGAGCGTATAGCAGCCGATGTCGCCCATCGCCGTCAGCTTCAGCTTGTTGAACATATAATACACTGCGCGGTGCGGACAACCGGGGCACAGCACCGGCGGACGCATAGGCAGTATGCCCGTTTGCACCGGGCTGCATGTTTCCCCGCAAATTTTTTCTTTGATCAAGCGTACGGAATATTCTCCCTGCACAGTGAACAGCTCTTTGCCCTTGACATCAATTCCGGCGGCCTTCATTTGATTTTCAAAGAAAGGCTCCAGTTCCTCGATCACATAGAGGGTCTTTACCTGCGAGGCAAACTCCCTGATCTTTTTGAGCGGAATAGGGTACACCAGACCGAGCTTCAGGACGCTTGCTTCGGGAAGGGCTTCTTTCACATAATTATAGCATGTCCCGCTCGTGATCACGCCAATGTCCGTACCGTTCATTTCTACGCGGTTCAAATCCGTTGTTTCCGCATATTCCGCAAGATCCTTCATGCGCTGCTCGACGACGATGTGCCGTGCCTTCGCCATTCCGGGCATCATGACATATTTCTGGATGTTCTTTTCATATCCTTTGACCGGGATCTCCACGCGTTCCTGCGTATTTACAACGCCGCGCGAATGCGAAATCCTTGTGTTGGAGCGCAGAAGCACGGGCGTATCAAACTGTTCGCTCAGCTCAAACGCCGCTTTCATGTAATCCTTTGCTTCTCCGCTGTCCGCAGGTTCAAGCATGGGCACATGAGAACTGCGCGCGTAAAAGCGCGAATCCTGCTCATTCTGGCTGGAGTGCATCCCCGGGTCATCCGCTACGAGGATTACAAGCCCGCCGTTCACGCCCGTATAAGACGCTGTGAAAAGCGGATCGGCTGCCACGTTGAGCCCCACATGCTTCATGCAGCACAGCGCACGCGCGCCGCCATAGCACGCGCCCGCCGCGACCTCAAGCGCCACCTTTTCATTGGGTGCCCATTCCGCATAGACCTCGTCATATTTTACGATATTTTCTGTTACTTCCGTACTCGGCGTGCCGGGATAGGAGGACACCACGTGGACCCCCGCCTCATACGCTCCCTGCGCATACGCCTCGTTCCCAAGCATAATCTTCTTCATTTTGTTACCATTCCTTTTTTATTCCCGCATATCCGTGACGCGCTGCGCTTTGCCCTCAAAGCGTTTTAAAGATTGCGGCTCGGCAAGCGTCACCTTGACGTGCATGTTGAGGATCGAGAAAATATTGCTTGCGATCCTCTCCCTGAGCGCCTCCAGCGCGCCATAGCTTGTCAGCAGTTCTCCATCCGCGACCTCTACCTTCACCTCGATCTTATCAAGGTGCTTTTCCGTGGTGAGGACGATCTCATAATGCGGCGCGACATCTTCCATGCCAAGCAGCACGCCCTCGATCTGCGAGGGGAACACGTTGACACCGCGAATGATGAGCATATCGTCCGTGCGTCCGGACACCTTTTCCATGCGCGTTGACGTTCTTCCGCACGAACACGGCTCGTCGAACAGACGCGTGATGTCTTTGGTGCGGTAGCGCAGAATGGGCAGGCCTTCCTTGGTGAGGCTCGTAATGACGAGCTCGCCGCGCTCGCCCATCGGAAGCACCTCACCCGTATCGGGATCAATGACCTCTGAAATAAATTCGTCGTCCGCGATGTGCATCCCATTCTGCTTATAACACTCGCCCGAAAATCCCGGCCCGACCACCTCAGACAGCCCGTAATTTTCCGTATCCTGAATGTTCAGATATTTTTCGATCTGTTTTTGCATTTCCTTCGTGTGACCTTCTCCGCCGAAAAGCCCCAAACGCAGCTTAAGCTTTTTGAAGTCAACGCCCATGCTTTGCGCGGTCTCTCCTAAATACATCGCATAGGAGGGGGTGCTGATGAGCACCGTGCTGCCAAAGTCCTGCATGAATTTGATCTGCCGCTTGGTGTTGCCGCTCGAAACGGGGATAACCGACGCTCCCACCCGCTCCAAACCATAATGCAAACCAAAGCCGCCTGTAAACAGCCCGTACCCAAAGGAAATTTGTGCGATATCGTCCGGCACCACACCCGCCGCACACGCGATACGCGCGACAAGCCCCGTCCACATTTCGAGGTCGTGACGGGTGTAGCCCACCACCGTCGGGTTGCCCGTCGTACCCGAGGAACCGTGAACGCGCACGATCTTTGACATAGGCACAGCGAACATGCCATATGGATAATTTTCCCGCAAGTCTTCCTTTGTTGTAAATGGAATTTTTTCGATGTCCTTGAGCGTCCTGATATGCTCTGGCTTTAAACCGATCTCGTCAAACGTCTTTTTGTAATGCGGTACATTGTCGTAGCAATACTGTACTGAATGCTTCAGCCGTTCAAGCTGGAGTTCCCTGATCGTCTTTTTGTCAGCACATTCCATCTCTTTGTTCCAGATAATATGTTCCAAAGGTTCTCTCCTCCCACAAGAAAAGCGGACAATCCGCCAAAAACAATTCCATAATATTATAATACATCCCCATCAAAAAAGGAATAGTCAATCGCTATTCCTTACACAGTCAATGTAATCGTTTCCCCGTTTTGAATATCGCGCGTGAAAACGTCTGTCAGGTCGCCCGTTAAAAGCGCTGATACACAGGCAAGGATGAAGCCCTTGTGCGCAACGATCAAAATGCGGTTGTTTTCATATTCAAACAACACATTGTGGATAAATGTGGAGCAGCGCTCATAAAATGCCTCGACTCCTTCGCCCTCCGGAAATACAAAGGTCTGCCAATCCTGCATATAGCGCTGCCAATCCGCCGGATATTTCTCCTGTATTTCCGCGGCGTTCAGGCCTTCAAATAGGCCAAAATCCGTCTCGCTGATGTCTTCCGACTTTAAAATGATCGGCGGAACGACCTCAAGCTTGCTCAGCACATGATCCGCCGTTTGCAGCACCCGCTTCGCCGTGCCGTAAAAAACGACATCAAATCGTTCGTCCGCCAAATTTTCGGCGGCTTTGCGCGCGTTGTCCTCGCCCGTTTTGGAAAGCGGCAAGTCTGTTTTCCCGCTGAATACGCCCTTTTCATTTGCTTCCGTTTGCGCGTGGCGCAAAAAAGTGATGCTCGTACTCATAACGTTGCCTCCTGCTTCAAGGGCAGCAGCATTCCGCTCACCACAAAATATGCCTGCTCTGCTTTTTGCGCGAGCATACGGTTTGCGCGACCGGAAAGATCGCGGAATATCCGCCCGAGCGGATAGGCGGGCACAAGCCCCATGCCTACCTCGTTGGAAACGACGATGAACCGTGCGTCCGTTTGCTCCATTGCATCAATGAGCGCCGATATCGCTTTGTCCACGACCTCCTCCAGCCTGTCCTGCTCCGTTGCATCAAGTGTCTCGATATCCCAATCCTGCCGTTCGCGCAACAGAAGGTTGGTGATGTGTACCGTGATGCAGTCAATCAAGTAGACTGGGTGCGGGTGTTCGCGGATTGCCGATGCGATATCGTAAGGCGCTTCACAGGTCGTCCATCCTGCGGGGCGATCCTCACGATGCCTTTTGATGCGCGCCTCCATTTCCCCATCCGTCACAAGCGCCGTCGCAATGTAGGCGACGTCATCAAATTGTTTTGCCATCTGTTCGGCGTGGTGGCTTTTTCCGCTCCGCGCACCACCGGTAATAAAGGTGATTTCTCCCATATGCTTTCGCTCCGTTGCTTTAATGATTGATGCATGAAAAAAGCGGGGATATCGTCCTCGCCTTTTACTTACAATGTCGTCTTGCGCTTAGTGAGGCTTAGCCTTGCCATGGCGCGTGCAAGCGCGATCTTGTTGCGTCTGTATTCCTGCTCGCTCCGCTTCTGGCGCAAACGTTCCTCCGCGCGCTCCTTTGCGCGTTCTGCGCGTTTTACGTCGATCTCGTCCGGCCATTCGGCAGTCTGTGTGAACATGATCGTTTCATCTGGGCGCACCTCTAAAAAACCCTCCGCGACAGAACACATCAGCCATTTCTTTCCCGTATTGATTTTGACTTCACCCGGCACTACTGTAAACACTTCCGCTTCATGCCCTTTTTGTATGGACACCTGCCCGTCGTCTGTAGGAAAGATGATGGACAGAACGCTGTCACAAAAAAAGGAACGCTCGGGTGTAATGATCTCAACCAAAAAATCCGAAGCCATTTTATTCCATTCCCTTTGCTTTTTCTTTTGCTTCCTCGATATCGCCGACCATGTAGAACGCCTGCTCCGGCAAATCGTCCACTTCGCCGTCAAGGATCGCTTTGAAGCTTCTGATCGTATCCTTGAGCGGAACATATTTTCCTTCAAAGCCGGTGTATACATGAGCCACGAACATCGGCTGGGACAGAAAACGCTGCACCTTGCGCGCCCGGAACACCAAAACTTTATCCTCCGGCGCCAATTCCTCCATACCCAGAATAGATATGATGTCCTGCAGCTCTTTATAGCGCTGAAGCGTGTGCACCACGCGATTCGCCACTTCGTAGTGCTCCTCGCCCACAATGCGCGGGTCAAGAATACGCGAGGAGGATTCAAGCGGATCGACCGCCGGATAGATTCCGAGCTCCGATACGCTTCGAGAAAGCACCGTGATCGCATCCAGATGCGAAAACGTCGTCGCGGGCGCGGGGTCCGTCAAATCGTCCGCCGGAACATAGATCGCCTGTACGGATGTGATTGAACCATGCTTTGTGGAAGTAATGCGCTCTTCAAGCGCACCGAGCTCGTTTGCCAGCGTCGGCTGATACCCTACCGCAGAAGGAATTCTTCCAAGCAGCGCCGACACCTCTGAGCCCGCTTGAATGAAGCGGTATATATTGTCGATAAACAGCAGTACGTTCTGCTGCGTCTTGTCGCGCAGATATTCTGCCATTGTGAGGCCCGTCATCGCGACGCGCATACGAGAGCCCGGGGGTTCGTTCATCTGCCCGAACGCAAGCGCCGTCTTTTCTAAAACGCCGCTTTCCGCCATCTCGCCAATGAGATCGTTTCCTTCCCTGCTGCGCTCTCCCACACCCGTAAACACAGAATAGCCGCCGCCTTCCGTTGCGATATTGTGAATCAGCTCGTTGATGAGCACCGTTTTACCCACACCCGCACCGCCAAACAGCCCGATTTTACCACCCTTTGCATATGGAGCGATCAAATCGATGACCTTGAGGCCTGTTTCAAATATTTCGGAAACCGGATTTTGTTCTGAAAAATCCGGCGCGGGACGATAGATCGGCCAATATTCATCTGTCTCGATCTCGCCCTTTCCGTCGATTTCCTCCCCCATTACGTTTACGACACGTCCAAGAATATTGTCGCCCACCGGAATGGTGATAGGTTCACCCGTATTGTATACCTTCATGCCGCAGGCAAGGCCCTCCGTCGCGTCAAGCGCGATACAGCGCACCACGCTGTCACCGATTTGGGACGCGACCTCCATCCATATGTGGGAGTCATGCTCGTTTGAAGCATAGAGGATCGTATTGATAGACGGGTCTGCTTGTTCTGAAAATTTTACATCGATGACGGGGCCTGTGATTTTGACGATCTCGCCCTCACTTACAATTTTATATTCGTACATATGCCGCTCCTTACGTTAGCGCTTCCAGCGCACCCACGATCTCCGTGATTTCCATTGTGATCGCCTGCTGGCGCGCATGGTTTAATTCAATATTCAGCTTGGCCAACACTTCGTCGGCGCTTTTTGAAGAGGAATCCATCGCCATCATGCGTGCGCTGTTTTCACTGGCAAACGCCTGAATGAGCGCACCGTACACGAGGCCCACAATATACTGCGGAACCAGTACGTCGAACACCTGCCGCGGCGACGGATAATAGTTCATCTCATTCTCATAGTCACATTCCGTGTCAATGTCCTCAAAACTCGTGAGTTCCATGGGCAGCAGCTTGATCACCGTCGGTTCCTGCTTCACCGAAGAATAATAGCGTGTATAGATCACATAGACCTCATTCATTTCGCTTACCTTATACATCCTCGTAAGATCGTCCACAAGATTACGCGCTTCATAAAGCGTCGGGTTCTGCGAAATATGAAGGTATTCCACGTCGATCGGAACCTGCTTGCGTTCAAAAAAGGCGCGCGCCTCCTGACCGATCGTGATGACAAACTTTTCGTCTTTTGTCATGAAATCATACGCAAAATTCAGGATGTTGTGGTTATACGCCCCGCACAGGCCCTTATCCGCCGCGATCACGATATAGGCCGGGTGGCCCTTTTCGTGCTTCTCCAAAAACGTGTGATGCAGATCGTGCGAGTGCACCAAAATATCCTTGATGGCCGAACGGACGCGGTTGAAATAAAGCAGGTTTGCGTCATAACGCTGGATCGCTTTTTTCATTTTAGAGGTGGATATGAGCTTCATTGCTTTGGTGATCTTGCTCGTATCGCCAATTGCGCCGATGCTGTTTTTTACATCTGCCAGACTTCTCATACTTCCTTGCTTTCCTCTGCCGCTTCGGGTTCGTCAAGTTCTGATTTTCCATGGCTCTTTTCGGCAAAGAAACCGCGTTCAAACTCTCCGACTGCATCAACGATGAGTTTTTCGTTTTCTTCGGAAAGCGCTTTTGTTTCCTTGATCGCATTTTTGATCTGCGGATATTTGGCGTTCACAAAATCAAGAAATTCTTCATTGAATTTCCGGATTCGCTCGACCGGGATATCCATCAGCAGCTTGTTTGTCGCCATACACAGCAAAATCACCTGATTTTCGACCGAGTATGGCGCGTACTGCGGCTGAACGAGCGCCTTTGTGACCTTCAGGCCGTTGTGGATCGCATCCTGCGTTGCCTTATCAAGGTCGGACGCAAACTGGGAAAACACTTCCAGTTCGCGATACTGTGCCAGCTCCAGACGGAGCGGCCCCGCGACCTTTCTCATGGCTTTGATCTGCGCCGAGCCTCCCACGCGGGATACGGAAAGCCCAACGTTGACAGCCGGGCGCTGCCCGGAGTTGAACAATTCCGTTTCCAGATAAATCTGACCATCCGTAATGGAAATTACGTTGGTCGGAATATACGAGGAAATGTCCCCGTCCATGGTTTCGATGATGGGGAGCGCCGTCATAGAACCACCGCCTAAAGCATCCGAAAGTTTTGCCGCACGCTCTAAAAGCCGCGAATGCAGATAGAAAACATCTCCCGGATAGGCCTCGCGTCCCGGCGGCCTTCTCAAAAGCAGCGACATCGTGCGATAAGCCACCGCATGCTTTGAAAGGTCGTCGTATATGACGAGCACATCCTGTCCCTCATACATAAAATGCTCCGCAATCGCGCAGCCCGCATATGGCGCGATATACTGCATCGGCGCTGTGTCGCTCGCCGTTGAGGTGACGACCGTCGTATAATCGAGCGCACCAAATTCATCCAGACGGTTCACGATTTCCGCGACTGTGGAAGCCTTCTGTGCAATCGCAACATAGACACACTTTACATTTTTTCCCTTTTGATTGATGATCGTATCGACCGCGATCGCCGTTTTACCCGTTTGACGGTCGCCAATGATCAGTTCGCGCTGTCCGCGTCCAATCGGAATCATCGAATCGATCGCCATAATACCCGTTTGCAGCGGGGTGTCGACCGGCTGGCGGTCTATGATCGCCGGAGCGATCGTTTCGATCGCACGATATTCCTCTGAAACGATGTTTCCTTTGCCGTCGATGGACAGACCGAGCGGATTGATGACTCGCCCCAAAACGACATCGCCCACCGGAACTTTCACAACATCGCCCGTATGACGCACCATCGAGCCTTCTACGACATCCGTTACACCGTTCAAAAGAACGGCACCCACGCGTTCCGTTTCGAGGTTCATGACAATGCCGTACGCATCGTTTTCAAATTGAAGCAGTTCGCCGTATTTACAGCCCTCCAGCCCGCGCACAAACACGACTCCGTCGCCCGTACGCTCCACGATACCGATCATCGAAATGTCATACTTTACATCGAATTGCGTGATCTTTTTTACAAGATCTTCTCCCACAGCGGAGTTCCCGAGCGCCCCGTCTACGTTGCTGCGCAAGGCAGCGATCACGTCCTCAATGCTTTCCGTGCTCTTTTTGATCGACTGATCGCCGATATATTCCTGCATCCTATCGAGATACGATTTTGCGCTCAAGTTATATACCATGTTGTTTACAGTGGCCACAAAACCATTGATAAGCGTCGGGTCCACCGCAATTTCAAAATCGATCTTCGCGTCAAAAAGTTTATCAAACTTTTCGGTGATCGCTGAAAGTTCATCCGGCGTAAATTCAGTTGCACAAACGAGTTTGCCTTTCATTTCCAAATGTTAACTCACCTTCTCAAAAAAATCGTTGATGACGTTCTTATTATCCTCATAAGAAACTTCGCGCTGCAGTACCTTTTCGGCGATCTGAATCGCCATGCGCGTGACTTCCTGACGCATTTCGATGACTGCCTGCTGCTTCTGGGACTCGATATGCTTTTGAGTACGCGTACGGATTTCCGCAGCCCCCTCCTCCGCTTCCAGAACGATCTGCTTCGCCTGCTCGTCTGCCACGGTTTTGCTCTTGTTAATGAGTTCGGTCGCCAAATCCTGCGCGTTTTCCATCATCTCATCATATTTTGCCTTTAGCTGCTCCGCATCGGAATATTTTTGCGCAGCCTCGTCTACCTGCTTTTGTATTTCATTTGCGCGATTCTGTAAAAATTTTGTGATCGGCTTATACAAAAGCCAACGCAAAAAGAAAAACAGAATGATGATATTCGCAATATAGAGCAGTATTTCTACAAAATTGATTTCCATTTCCGCTTCCTCTGTGTCTTATTTACGCGCCAAACGCGTACGCCCGTTATTTCCCCATCGTAAAAATCATGATGATCGAAATAACAAAGCCGTAGATTGCCGTAGACTCTGCAAGCGCAAGACCAATGAGCAAAACCTGATTGATCTTGCCTGTGGCTTCAGGCTGTCTCGCGACGGCCTCACACGCCTTGCTTGTCGCGATGCCCATGCCGATGCCCGCGCCCATGCCCGTAAAAACCGCCAGACCCGCACCGATTGCAATTAATCCCATATCCATAATCATTACCTCCGTTTATCATTCTTAAAATATAAAAGCGCAATGCGCCAAAAACCTTTGATTATGCTTTTTCCTCGATGAACGACATCGTCAGCATCGAGAACACGTAAGACTGCATACCCAGATGGAACAAAATAAAGTAGATGGACGCGACCGCCGGAATCGCGATCGCAAAATTCCCAAGTGCGCCGTAGAGCATATCCATCACCACGAGCCCGCTGAACATGTTGCCAAACAGCCGGCACGCAAGCGAGATGGGAACCGCCACGGACGACAGCACATTGATGGGCACCATAAACGCTTTGGGCTCCGCATAGGTTTTAAGCCAGCCCTTAACTCCCCGAAACCGGATCGAATAGGCAATAATCAGCACGAAACTGACGATGGCCAGACCGATTGTGCAGTCAAGGTCCGTCGCGGGAGAACGTATGCCCATAAATTCGACCAGACCGCTGCAGATGATAAATGCAAAAATGGTCAAAACATAAGGAGCAATCGAGTTTGCTTTCTTTCCCGCCCCCATGATCGACGTAGAAAACTTGTTGATCCCATCTACCATAAGCTCTAAAACGTTTTGCAGGCCCTGCGGGACTTTCTTAAAATTTTTCAAGATTACGAAACGAAAAATCAATGCAAGAACGATGATGACAAGCGTCGTTCCAAAAGCCGCCAAAAGCGTCGTGGAAACCTGTATCCCCTCAAAGAGTGTAAGTTTTTCCGGAAATACGCTAGGAATATCCATTACTTTTGTTCACCTCCGCGCTGCTTATATTCTCTGATCGTCCGGATACCGGTGACGACCGGTATGCCAATCATTGCCGCCGCAATCCCCGCCGCACACCAGATCATCGCCGGGAGCGACACGAGGGCCGCCATCAACCACAAAACGACAAGGATCAAGGCGAGTTTTGCAATCACCAGCGGGACTGCAAACGCAGTGTTTTTTTTATCTGCCGTCATTGACGCAATGAGTTTTTTCAAAAGAAGAACCTCGAAGGCGCCTAGGCCGATCCCAATCAAAATGCCCCACATGACTACAACATACCCGCTTTGTTTATAAAAAATTTATAAACTATAGTTTAGACCTATTTTTCTAAGAATGCAACTCCCGACAATAAAAAAAAATCGCATTGGCGACCACAATCTTGCATTATCTCCTTCATGCGTCATAAAACGCACATTTGCTCAATACGTCTCAAAAAAACATGCCGTCTGTTGTCCAAACAGCGAATGCTCTGCGGTTCCGGCCAAAAGCGCCGCCAACTCCGCCGCAGAGACCTCTAGGTCCGCCGTTCCATCGGTATCGCATACATGATTTCCACGACCGCTTCCCCGCAGGAGCAGCCGGTATTCTTCCCCAAGAAATTCATCCGCCAGCAAAAGGATCGTCTCTTGCTCCACTGGCTTTGCGTTCTTTAAAAGCCGCATCGGGTCTAGTACGCGCATCATCGTGAATTCCTCGCTGTTTGACGCTTCGCGCAATGAGGGCATGAGATAGTCGACTTGCGGCGCATCAATGCCCTGGAGCAACGTCTCGGGCGGCATTGCGCCCGGCACCAGCTCGAACACATCCGCTGTTTTTGCTTCGGTAAAATAAAGCGCGTAGGCAAAATCGTCCCCGTCGCGTACCGCCGCCTTTCCCCCATCCGCAAACAAAAGCTTTAACCATGCCGCAAACCGCTCATTCGTACGCAAAAAGCAATTGTCAAACGACGCCATATAGCGCGCATACGCTTCGCGCATTTTTTCGATGGGGAGGTTTTCAAGCGAATCATAAACCGTGACAAACGACTTTTGGCCCGCCCCGCCGCTCAGCATATGCCGCGTGATATACGCAATCGTTTCAAATCCAAACTGCCGATAGAAGGCATGCAAAAAAGGGTGCAAATAGACGCAGGAATGCCCACGCGCGCGCATATCGAGCATCGCTTGCTTTACAAGCTCACGCATCAACCCACGCTTTCGGGCCTCCGGCATGGTTGCACACCCTGCCAGAAAATCGATATCATACTTCATCCCCGCAAGTTTGGCGTGAAATTTCAACATGAAAAGATCAGCGATCAGGCTTCCGTTTTCCTCATATCCAAAGGAATCCTCTATGCGTGCCGCGCCGTCGAAATACGCATCAATAAATTCATCAGAATCACCAAAGCATGTTTTCCATATTTCTACAACCCGCGCTTTATCTGCGTTTGAAAGCTTTCTGATCATCGCTTCTATTCTCCGCTCAGCAGTACATCATATTTTTCCAGCATGAACGCAGGGTGATAGGACTGCTTTGCCTTCCGTATCCCGGCGACACCCATATCCTCCGCTCGATTGATATACGTACAGTGCTCCCATACATTTGACACAAACGCATTGTTGATATAGGCAAACAAACCGTTTACATCCGACCGCGCTTTTTCGATGTGGATGATTGCCGTATCGCCGCTGATCTGCTCTCCAAAGGAAAACGCAGCGACCTCACCCGCAATCTTAATGACACAGCCCTTAAAATTCAGTTCCTTCCAGTTGTCGAGCGCTTTTGTGATGGACAGCAGCTCCTCCTCGGCTTCGCGGGGGTCCGCGTCCTTATCCGCCGCCCAGCCCTCCTGCAAGGCGATACATTCTTCCCTGTATTTGTCGTCATACAGTTCAAATTCGCTGTTGTAGGTGCGCAGAAATGAATTGATGTGGTTGCGCTTCGAGTGGTATTTTTTTCCGGATAGCTCAATCAGGTCCTTTGCATTGTACACATATTCGGTATTGTATTCATCATATGCAAACGCATAGCGTTCCCCGCAGTCGCGCCTGATTTTTTCCACCATGCCCGGCGTTGCGCATTTCAGATAAAAAACACCGCCCTCACGCGTCATATGCGTCTCGCAAATCTCCATGTAGGGTGCGATGGATTCGTTTTCGTCTTTTAAATATGGCGGCAGTAAAAAAGGCTTATATACGTCGCTGTACATCGAAATGAACAGCGCTCCCCCTTGCGTGTCCATTTCAATGTCCCACGCCTCCTGCCATGTATACATGTTCGAAAAAGAGGCTTCCGAGTGACGGAAGCCATGACCCAGCACAAATTCGTCGAACAGATTTTTTTCCTTCAAGTCCAATGGTCTAAAATTCAGCATAAAATTCAATCAGTCCTCACGATTTTCATTGCAGACAAGCCCGCGCTCCGCATCCAGCTTAATGTGCGTGCCGCTCTTTAAAATCTGCGTCGCGCTCACCGCACCTACCAGCACCGGGATGTCGAGCGCCATACCGACGATTGCGGCGTGCGTATCCGGACCGTCTTCTTCTGTTATAATACCCGCAGATTGCTTCATTAAATCCAAAATATTATTTGACGTCGTGGGAACAACGAGAATATCGCCGCGTTTGAAAATCTGGCGTGCTTCCTTTTCCGTACGGGCCACGCACAGATTACCGGACGCGCACAGCCCGTTTACACCAGTTCCCTTCACAAGAACATCGCCAACGATGTGCACCTTCAAAAGATTCGTCGTCCCCGCGATTCCAAGCGGCACACCTGCCATGATGACGACAAGGTCCCCGTTTTCCAGCAGTCCCTCCTCTTTGCCGTTGTTGACCACCGTCTCAAACAGCTCGTCCGTATTGAACTTCTGTTCCACCTCCATGGGCGAAACCCCCCACGACATGCTGAGCTGCCTGCACACCTGTAAATCTGGTGAACAGCCGATGATCGGGATCGACGGCCTGTATTTGGACACCATGCGCACCGATTTTCCAGTTTTGGTCACGGCGATGATCGCCGATGCGCCAAGGTCGTATGCGGTGGTGCACGCGGCATGCGAAATCGCGTTTGTCACGTCCGAAATCTGCGCCATTTCATTTTTTTTGAAACGCATTTCATAGTTGATATCTTTTTCTGTACGCAGGGCGATGCGTGCCATAGTTTTCACGCATTCCACAGGGTATTTGCCCGCTGCTGTCTCGCCTGACAGCATAATAGCGCTCGTACCGTCATAAATCGCGTTTGCGATGTCCGTCGTCTCTGCCCGCGTCGGGCGCGGATTGTGCATCATGCTCTCCAGCATCTGCGTTGCGGTGATAACGATTTTGCCCGCGCTGTAGGCCTTCCGGATCAACTGTTTTTGCAGCACCGGCACCTCTTCGAGCGGTATTTCCACCCCCATGTCGCCGCGCGCCACCATGATGCCGTCGGACACGCGCAGGATATCGTCAATATTCTTGACGCCCTCCGCATTTTCAATCTTGGCGATGATCTTGACTGTTTTGCACTTGTGCTCGTCCAGAATGCGCTTGATATCAAGGATGTCCTGTTCACTGCGCGTAAAGCTTGCTGCAATAAAATCGATGTTATGTTCGATGCCAAATATGATATCCGCTTTGTCTTTGTCACTGATGTAAGGAAGAGAAACGGAAAACCCCGGTACATTCACGCCCTTGCGGTCACCCACATGGCCTCCGTTCAATACTTTGCAGGTGATCTCTGTGTCGGTGATGCAGGTTACCTGCATCTCGATCAGGCCATCGTCAATAAGCACAATCGCCCCTTGTGCCAGATCCATCGGCAAATCCTTAAAGGACACGGAGACGATGCTCTCATCCCCCTCCACTTCACGTGTCGTGAGTGTGAAGGTATCGCCCTCCTTGAGCTCTACCGATCCGTTTTTAAAGGTGCCGATCCTGATTTCCGGCCCTTTTGTGTCGAGCAGGCAGGCAATGAACCGCCCCATATCCTTGGCGATTTTTCTGACCTTTTCGACACGCGCAAGCTGTATTTGGTGATCGCCGTGCGAAAAGTTGAGACGGGCCACATCCATACCCGCTTCCGCCATGCGCAGTATCGTATTTTCATCTTCGCTTGATGGTCCCAGCGTGCAAATAATTTTTGTTTTTCTCATCGCATATTCTCCTGTAGATTTCAAATTATTATACCGCTTCCATTGTAACATAGAAGCGCTAAAAAATCTCTTTGGTGCACCGCGGTTTCATTGCTCGGCAAAAAAATAAAGGCTGCAATGCCGCAGCCTTTATCTTATCATTTTTCAGCTCATTCTTCCATATCTTTTTTTGCCTGCTCGATGACTTTTGCGGCCATCTGTGCGGGCACTTCTTCATAACGTTCAAACGTTTGCTTGAAGGATCCTCTTGCCTGCGTCATAGAACGCAGATCCGTGGCATATTTGAACATTTCGCTCATGGGGACCTCAGCGGTCACCTCCTGCATGCCATCCATCGGGTTCATTCCAAGAATGCGTCCGCGGCGACGGTTGAGGTCTCCGATGATGTCGCCCATATATTCATCCGGTATCGTTACAACTACCTTCAAAATGGGTTCCAGCAATACGGGATTTGCTTCCGCCATGCCTTTTTTGAACGCGAGGTTCGCCGCAACTTTGAACGCCATTTCCGACGAATCGACGGTATGATAAGAACCGTCATAAAGCGTACATTTCAGCCCGACAACCGGATACCCTGCCAAAACGCCCTTTTTGATGCTTTCCTTAAGGCCTTTTTCCACTGCGGGGATATACTGCCGCGGCACGACGCCGCCCACAATTTTGTCCTCAAAGATAAAATCCGCAAGCCCATCCGGAACGGGTGAAAACTCGACCCATACGTCTCCATATTGCCCGTGGCCGCCGGACTGCTTTTTGTGCTTGCCCTGCGCCTTCACATCTTTTTTGATGGCCTCGCGATAAGGGATGCGCGGATCATGCAGCTCGCCTTCCACATTAAATTTGCTCTTCAGCTTATTGTTGATGATTTCCAGATGCATTTCACCCATGCCGTTTGCGAGCATATCGCCCGTCTCGGTATCCTTCACAAGCTTAAAGGTCGGGTCTTCATCCTCCAGACGATGCAGACCGGAAAACACCTTTTCTTCCTCGCCTTTTTTCTTCGCGCCGACTGCGAGAGAAATGCACGGTTCCGGAAATTTGATTGGCATATATTTCACTACACAGCTCGTCGCGCAAAGCGTATCGCCCGTCACGGTGTGCTGCAGTTTGGACACAGCACCGATATCGCCCGCCATAAGCTCACCCACATTGATCAGCTTTTTGCCGCGCATGATGCCGAGGCCCGAGCATTTTTCGGGTTTTCCCGTGTTGGCGTTCGCAATCTGCATATCGGACTTCAGCGTACCCTGAGAAATCTTGATGACGGACAGCTTGCCTACAAACGGGTCGGCGATGGTCTTTAATACGTGCGCTGTGAATGGAGCGGAAGAATCCACCTTCAGCGTGACGGGATTGCCCGACATATCTGTCACCTCATCCTCCGGAATTTCGGAGGCATTGGGCATCAATGCGATCAGCTCGTCCATCAGCGTCTTTACACCGAGATTCAACGACGCCGCGCTCACAAACACGGGCGCAATGCTGCCCTGCCTGATCCCTTCGCGGAGCCCCTTTAGGATATCGCCTTCCGAAAGCTCCTGCCCGTCAAAAAACTTTTCCATCAGCTCTTCGTCATTTCCGGCGGCATTTTCCACAAGTGTTTCGCGCAAACTTTGCGCATCCGTCATGCATTCGCTCGGGATATCCGCTTCCTTTGTTCCCGCTCCGTCAAACATCTTCGCCTTCATCGCGATGATATCGATAATGCCTGTAAATTTTCCGTCCTGCAGCACCGGCATTTGCACCGCCGTTACCGCCGATGTGTATTTTGTGCCAAGCGCGGCGACCGTTTTCACATAGTCCGCATGCTCTTTGTCGATTTGGTTCACAACGAATGCCCGCGGCATATTGTGTGCCTCGCAGTAATCGTATGCCTTTTGCGCCCCCACCGGGACAACGCCGCTTGCGCTTAGGACGATGAGCGCGCTGTCTCCAAGCTCATACGCCGCGACCGCTTCGCCTTCAAAGTCAAAATAGCCGGGTGCGTCAATCAGATTGATCTTTTTATCGTTCCACTCTACGGGAGCCAGTGCAAGACCGATTGAAATTTGGCGCTTGGTTTCCTCTGCGTCGTAATCCGTGGTGGTATTTCCGTCCTCTACACGCCCCATGCGCTCGGTTGCGCCGGAATCAAAAAGCATTGCCTCGACGAGCGTTGTCTTTCCTTCGCCACCGTGCCCGACGACCGCAATGTTAAAAATGTCCTGTGAATGATATACTTTCATGTACAATAGACCTCCCTAACTAAGAATTATTTATGTGAAGCCCTATAAACTATATATCTATAATATCAGAAATGAATTTACAATCAGTGTAACAGATTTATGTCAAAAAATAAATAAATTTTTGAATTTATTATGGAATTCAAAGGGATTCTGTGCAATAATAATGGCAGCACTTGAATTTTTGAGGAGTATTCTATGAAAAAACTTACGGAAAAGCAGATTGATTTTTTACAGATTTTTGTAGGCCTTGTCGCCGGTCTGGGCATTTGGGCCGCCATCTATTTGGGAAGCAATTCAGATAACATTATTCTTCAATATCTGTTTTTGGGCATTTTCCTCGTGGTGATATTCAGCCAGAGAAAGATAGAGCGCACCTACGATATCCGGCTTACAAAATTCACCAAGTTTTGGTTGATTGGGCTGATTATTGGGCTGGGCTTGTTCATACTCGTGGGTTTCCTCACCGGGCAGTTTACCACGCCAGCTTAAGCAACGTTTATACAATAAAAAATCCGGCTTTTTCAAGCCGGATTTTTTGTATTCTTCATTTAAAGGGTTTCCCGAAACAACTGCATCGTTTTTTTAAACAGCTCCCCGTTCGCGGGCGGCGTATAGGTGATCGCGTCCGCGCCGCAGGCGATCGTCTCCCTGATGCTGTCGTCTGACGGGCCTCCTGTGGCAATGATGGGGATATAGGGGTATTTGTTTCGAATCCGTTCAATGATGCTGCACGTATTGCCCGCGCCGGAAACGTTGAGAATGTCCGCGCCGCTCTCAATCCTGCGTTCTACATCCTCCTTTTCGGATACCACCGTAACAACGACGGGAATATCGATGCGTTTTTTGATTTTCGCGATGATCTCGTTGTCCGTCTCAGGACTCAACACCGCGCCCATCGCCCCGCGAAATTCCGCTTCAAGCGCAAGATTCACTGCGCGCTTATCATCGAGCTCCCTGCCCCCTACGCTGCACATCACCGGAATATCCGCCGTTGCCATGATCGCCTGATTGATGGAGGGCTGCGGCGTGAAGGGATAGACCGCCATGATCGCGTCCGCGTTCGTATTTTTGATCAGCGCGATATCTGTGGTGAAAAGAAACGACCGCAGCGTCCGCCCGAATATCTTGATGCCCGGCGCGGCACTGATCACATCCGGTACGGAGATGATCAGATATCTCAATTTGCTCTCAAATTCTTTTGCAGCCATAGTCATCCTCCACGTTGATCTTTACACCATCAGTATCATATATTTCTTTACGAAAATCAACCTTGTCCGGCGGTCTTATTTTTTGTTTGATTTCATCCTCTGCTGATGATCGAGCACACGCTTTCTGATGCGCAGGTTTTCGGGCGTTACCTCAAGAAGTTCATCCTCGCCCAAAAATTCCAGCATTTCCTCGAGGCTCATGTTGCGCGGCGGAACGAGCCGCAGCGCATCGTCGCTGCCCGAGGCGCGCACGTTTGATGCATGCTTCTTTTTGCATACGTTCACCACGAGATCCTCGTTTTTCGGCGAACACCCGACGACCATACCCATGTAAACGGGCACGCCCGCGCCGATAAACAGCGTTCCGCGCTCCTGCGCGTTATACAGGCCATAGGTGACCGCGTCTCCCGTTTCAAATGCCACCAGCGAGCCGAGCGAACGTCTGTCGATGTCGCCCTTATAAGGCTCGTAGCCGTCAAATACAGTATTGAGTATGCCTTCACCACGCGTATCCGTCAAAAATTCGCTGCGGTATCCAAACAATCCACGCGCGGGAATTTTGAACTCGATGCGCATCCGTTCTCCCTGCGGCGTCATGTGCACCATTTCCGATTTGCGTGAACCGAGTTTTTCAATTACGCTGCCCACGCTCTCGGAGGGAACGTCCACCAGCAGGCGTTCGATTGGCTCGCACATATGTCCGTCAATCGTTTTATAGAGCACCTTGGGTGCGCCCACCATAAATTCATAGCCCTCGCGACGCATCGTCTCGATCAGGATAGAAAGATGCATTTCTCCGCGTCCCATCACGCGGAAGGTCTCTGGACTGTCCGTCTCGTGCACAGCAAGCGATACATCCTTACGCAACTCGGACATCAGACGGTCGCGCAGATGACGCGAAGTGACAAACTTCCCTTCCCGCCCTGCAAACGGGCCGTTGTTGACCGAAAACGTCATTTCCACCGTGGGCTCCGATATCTTAACAAACGGGATGGGCTCGAATACATACGGCGCGCACACCGTGTTTCCGATGTTTACGTTATCAAGCCCCGAAAACGCGATGACATCTCCGGCCTTTGCCGTCTCCACCGGCGTTCTTTTCAAGCCGTCATATTCATAGATGGCTGTGACCTTGCCATTGGCGCAGAGGTCCTCGACGTGATAATCGCACAGCGAGACCTCCTGCCCTGTTTTGATCGTACCGCGCTCGATGCGCCCCACCGCGATGCGCCCCACGTAATCGTTGTAATCGATGGATGAGACGAGCATTTGCAGCGGGCCGTCGGGATCGCCTTCCGGCGCGGGAATATAGCTTAGGATCGTATCAAACAGCGGTTTTAAATCCGTTCCCTGCTTGTTGGGGTCCATTGTCGCCGTACCCTCCCGGCCCGAACAATAGACGATCGGACTGTCGAGCTGTTCGTCCGTCGCATCAAGCTCCAAAAGCAGCTCGAGGACCTCGTCGCCCACATCGTTTAACCTTGCGTCCGGCCTGTCCATCTTGTTGACCACGATAATCACCCGATGATTCAGCTCAAGTGCCTTTTGCAGCACAAACCGTGTTTGCGGCATCGGTCCTTCAAAGGAATCCACCAGCAGTAAAACGCCGTTCACCATCTTCAGCACACGTTCCACTTCGCCGCCGAAATCCGCGTGTCCGGGCGTATCCACAATGTTTATTTTTACGTCGTTATAATAAGTCGCCGTATTTTTTGCCAAAATCGTGATTCCGCGCTCCCGTTCCAGATCGCCGGAATCCATGACGCGGTCCGCCACGACCTGATTGTCGCGGAATGTGCCGCCCTGCTTAAGCATTTCATCCACAAGCGTCGTCTTTCCGTGGTCGACGTGTGCGATGATCGCTACATTTCTCAAATCTTCTCTAATCACTCTCATTCTCCCTTTCTTCAAAACAATTTATTATATATCAAAATGCGTCTGTACGCAAGGCTTTGCCATCTGATAAGCGACAATGTTATAATAAGTTCAAAAAGTTTTGGGAGTGCTTATGGAGCTATTATCACCAGCCGGCGGTATGGACAGCCTAAAAGCCGCAGTGGAAAACGGAGCTGACGCGGTCTACATCGGCGCGCGCAATTTCAGCGCACGTAATTTAGCGGAAAATTTCGATCAAATCGCGGAAGCCGTTTCTTTTGCGCACAATGCGGGCGTGAAGCTTTATATTGCGCTCAACACCCTCGTGCGCGACCGCGAACTTTCCGCATGGGTCGACACCGCGCGTACCGCCGTTCTTGCGGGAATCGACGCTTTGATCGTGCAGGACTTAGGCTGCGCAATGCTGCTCAAAGAGCTTTGCCCTTCTGCCGTTCTTCACGCAAGCACGCAGATGACGGCGCACAGCACATCGAACGTTCGTATGCTGCAAAAGCTTGGCTTTGAACGCGTCGTGCTGGCACGCGAGCTCTCCTTTGCCGAAATATGCACGATTCGTGAAAACACGGACGTCAACCTCGAGGTGTTCGTGCATGGCGCACTGTGCGTGTGCTATTCCGGTCAGTGCCTGATGAGCAGCATTTTCGGGGGCAGAAGCGCCAACCGTGGCCTATGCGCGCAGCCATGCCGTCTCGATTATCAGGGAAACGGAAGGAGCGGGCGTTTGCTTTCTCCGCGCGATCTTTGCTTGATCGATCATCTTGGCAAACTGGAGCATGCAGGAATCGCAAGTATAAAAATCGAAGGACGCATGAAGCCCGCACAGTATGTCGCTGCCGTAACCCGCATTTATCGCAAAGCGCTTGACGGCGAAACGATCACACCGCGCGACAGGGACGATCTCTTGCAGGCATTCAGCCGGCGCGGATTCACCGACCGTCCGTTTGCGGCGAAAATGCCTGTCTCTCTTCCGTCTAAGACTGCCGCGGCAGAACCGCCCGCAAAGCAATCGGCAGAGTTCAAAGCATATATCCCCCTCAAAAAAGGGAAGCGAAAAAAACCAAAAAAGATCGCCGCACAGGTTTGTACGCTTCGGCAGGCGCAGGCGGTGCTTCCCCTTGCAGATCTGCTTTATGTGCCGTTTGATGCGGGATGGGTGCGTCAATTGAACCCCGACGGCACACACATCGTGGGCGTGCACCCGCTGATCGCGCACGACGATGAGCATTCAAAATCCGCCTTCCCTTTCGAGGCAGAACTGTTTGGTACCCTTTTGGATACATGCGCCGCACACAAAACCGCAGACGCGACCGTCAATGTCATGAACGGGCAGACACTCAAAGCGCTGCGTTCCCTCGGCTACGAGCGCGCGACGGTGAGCGCGGAACTGAACGCCGCGCAGATTGCGGACCTGCCCGATGTCCTGCCGACTGAGGTCATTGCCTACGGAAGGCTTACGCTGATGACCACCATGCATTGCCCTATGAAGTGCGATCAAAAAAGCTGTCTCGCTTCCAGTGGGAAGGCGTTTTTGAAGGATCGTATGAACAAACGCTTTCCAATCATAAAGATGGGAGCGGATTGCCGGGTGAGTATTCTCAATTCCGAACCGATCTATATGGCGGATAAGCTTTCCATGCTCAGTGCAAATGTGCTGCGCCTGATTTTTACCATAGAAGAGCCCGAAGCTTGCGCACGCATCGTCCGCGAATACCGCGACGCGCTAAACGGTGTGCCGTTGGGTCCTCCGACTTGCTTCACACGCGGGCATTTTACGCGTGGTGTAAAATAACCGTTTAAAAAAGCGCCCTTATCAAGCGCCTTTAGTCATACTCCTTGCTTCGCCATTTTTCAAATTTTTCCGTTATGATCGGCTCGATCAAATCATAATTTTCCCACGTGTCCTCGTGCAGGTATACTGCAAATTCCGAATCATTGTCTTCCGCGGCAAGCGCGGCGGCAAAGTCGTCGACGTACGCGGAATCGTAATATTCACCAGTGAATTCCAACGCGTCGTCCGTCATGATGTCTTCTGTCAGCGTTTCATCAAAACATTCCATCAGAAGATCACGCCCCGTACACTCGCGGTTTTTCACCCGCTCGATGCCGTCCGTAAATTCTTCCATCCAGTCATCCTGCATGAGATCGTTGTTGATGAGCCACGCAAGGTACATCCCGATGTGCGTTCCCGCATTTTCGTAAGGGATACTATCCGGAAACGCTGCCGCATGCCAGTCCATTTTATCAAATGCCATTCGTGATCCCTCCATTCTTAAAAATATGATACCCTATGCTTTTTTTGATTGCAATAGCGTCAACGAAATTTAACAGTTTATAATCAAATCGCTTCCGTCGCGTTCCTTTTTCACCTCAATGGTCGCCTCGATGTTTTCCTTGAGCATCTGCACATGCGAAATGATCCCGATGAGCCCGGAGGTCTCCCGCACACCCGCAAGGATATCGAGCGCGTCCTCGATGGAGCCCGCGTCGAGCGATCCAAACCCTTCGTCGATAAACATGGCATCGATCCGTATCCCTCCGCTCTGCGCCTGTACAACAGAGGAAAGCCCCAGCGACAATGCAAGCGCCGCTAAAAATTTTTCACCGCCCGAAAGACTGTTTACGCTCCTGCGTTCCCCGGAATAAGCGTCAAACACCTCAAGATCAAGGCCAACCTTGCGTGAGCGGCCCGTCCCCTCTATCGCGCGAAAAAGCTGATATCTTCCGTCGTGGACCTTTTTCAGCAGCATATTGGCCTGCTGCGTGATCGCGCTCAGCATCACGCCCAGCACATAGCGCTGGATGCTTACGCCGTTCGAGCCCCTCAACAGTTTGGAAAACGAATCCAGCTCAATATATTCTTCCGTCTGCTCTCGCAATTTTTTTTCGTGCTGTTCAATAACGGAGCATGCCTTTTTGAGCATAGCAATCATCGCTCTGTTTTCCGCAAGTGCAGCCTCGATTTTTTTCTTTTCCTCCTCCCTTTGCGCAAATGCACTTTGAAGAGGAAGAATATCCATCGGCTCCTTCCCGTCGAGTTTTTCAGCGCACGACTTTACGCTTTGCTCCGCAAGCTCCTTTTGCACATAATATTCCCGGATTTCCCGCTGCGCTTCTTCTGTTTCCTGCTCGCTCATGTATGCCGAGCGAAACGCTTCATCCGTCGCAAATCCCTTCTTTTCACAGGCAGTCCGAAATTCTTCCATCGCCTGCTCGAATGCTCTTTTTGCCTGTTCCGCTTCCGTTATCACGTCCCTGTGCGCCGCTTCCTTCGTCTTGTGCTCCGCGCGCAGCCGCTCTGCTTCGGCAATCAACTTTTTCATCTGTTTGCTGTCCGCATGTTCTGCTTTGCGCGTGCCATCCCAATCGTGAAGCCGCAGCGCCTCCGCGCACTCCTCCGCTTCGCGCGTCAGTATAAACGATTCGCGTTCCGCTTCGGCGATCTGTTCTGCAATCCTTTTTCCTTCTTGCTCTGCGCGTTCAACCTCCGCACTGGACGTTTGTTCTCCCACCCCTGACGCAGGCGCGGGATGATGCTCGTTCCCGCACACCGGACATGCCTTTCCTTCCTCCAAGCTGCCCGCGAGCAGATGGGCCGCGTTTCCCAGATACGCCGAAAACAATGCCTGATATTCTTCTCGCACGCCTTTTTGCCGTTCCTTCAAATCGGCGATATTCTTTCCCAGCTTGACATGTTTCTCTTTGACATCTCCTGCGACCCCGGCGAGCAGGCAGACGCATTTCTCATGTTTTTGTGTGATTTCTTCTATACTATTTTGTAAATTTTTAGCCCTCTCTTCGCGCTCCTTCCACAGTTTTTGAAGGGTTGCCGCCTCCTTGCGCAAAGGGTAAAGCTGCATTGCTGAAGATGCACGGGCACATTTTTCCTCCAGCAGCGAAACAGTTTCGGCCCTCGCCTCATTCTCCGTGACTTTTTTCTTTGCTTGTTCCCATTCATCGAACAGCGCGGCCACAGTCTGTGCGTTTTGCAGCACGCTTCGTGCCATGTCGGCTTCCTTTTCGGCTTGTGCAAATAGCTTTTCACTTTCCTGAAGGTTTTCTTCGCGTTTCCCTGCCAGTGTCTTCAATTCCTCCGACTCATCGCAACCGTATTGCGAAAGTACGGCAAAAATTTTTTGAGCGGTTTCCTCCTTCGTTCGCTTCAGCTCCAACGCCTTTGCACATAGCCAATCGGTGATCTCCTGCCATTTCTCCGCCTTGAAAAGCGTCACCAGTATCTCTTCCTTGGCTGCGGAGTCCGCCACCAGCAGTTGTTCAAATTTCCCCTGCGGAAGCAAGACCACCTGCCGGAATTGTTCGTAGGTCAGCCCGAGAAGCTCCTCCGCTTTTTGCCGCACATTCCGCACACCCGGATTTTCAAAAAACGGCTCGAATACGCCTTCTTTATTCTTGAAAAATGCGCTCTGCGACGGCTGCAGTTCCTTTTCACCGTTACGCTTGGTGCGCATGCGCACGCCGCGCGTAAAGCGGTATTGCATCTGCTTGATGCTGAAAATAAAATCCACAAGCGTGTCCTGCTCATCCGGCGCGAGATCGCAGCGCATGGCGGTAATTTCTCCACGTCCGCCTCCGCTGCTTTCACCAAACAGCGCATACGTCATTGCGTCGAGCACCGTAGTTTTTCCTGCCCCCGTTTTTCCGTGAATCAGAAACAACCCGGCGCGTTCAAAGACGCGAAAATCGATTTCCTGCTTTTTCACATAGGGCCCGAAGGCTTCAAAAATCAGCAGTTCAGGCGTCATTGCGCTTCACCGCCTTTCTGCTGCACCTCCAACGCTTTTTGAAACCAGTCTTTTTGCGGTTCACCCGGTGCTTCTCCCGTGTATTCTCGTACAAACATCTCCATGATGTCCATGGGGTGCAGGCTTGATGTCTCTTCCACCGAAAGAACGGTTTCCGCATTCCGCAGCTGCTTCCCCGCGAGAGAGAGCAGGTTGGGGTAAAAGTTGCGGAATGTGTTCAATATCTCCATGTGGGCGTATTCGTCCACCAGTTCGATTTTAATGTAATCCTCCCTGTGCGGATCACGCTCCGCCGCATCGAGAAGCGCGTTATATTCACCCTTGAGCAATCGCAGGTCATGCCGCATCAAAAGACCGATCTCTTCACGTGAAAAATCCTCTGTGTCGATCACCGTCACACTTTTTGCGGTATTCGCCTCCGCAAAGGACAGCTTGATTGGCGCACCGCTGTATCGGACATTTGCGCCGACATCCTGCGCGCGATGCAAATGCCCGAGCGCCACATAATCAAATGCAGCAAACGCATCCACGCCCACCATGTTCGCTCCGCCGACCATCGCGGATCGATCACTGTCAGAGGTTTGCGCTCCCGTGACAAAGCAATGGGCGATCAACACATTCTTCTTTTTTGAATCCACATCAATACCATTCACAAGCACGCGCATTGCCGCGTCGTAATGTTTTATTTCAGCCTCTGGGTAAAGGTAGCGCGCCTCATCAATGGAAAAATACGGCAGCAGGTGAAACGCCGTATCCTCTATATCTACGCGTTTCATGCTGTCGCGTATGCTGCCCGCGATATATAAGCCTGCCCGTTCGAGTAGCCTTCCGCACGAGGAAAGGCGCGCCGCGCCGTCGTGATTTCCGGCACATACGACCACCGGGAGGTGCATATCGTTGCACAGCGTCGTCATCGCGTCATTGTATAAGGCAATCGCGTCCGCATTGGATACCGCGTGGTCGAACACGTCTCCCGCGATCACAACCGCGCCGATCCGCTGCGCCGACGCAATTTCATAGAGCTGTTCCAAAAAGTATTTCTGTTCTTCGAGCAGCGATTGGTTGTTGAGCATCGCGCCCAAATGCCAGTCCGACGTGTGTAATATCCGCATCTTTTTCCCTCCGCATATTCTGATTCCATCATATCATATTTCTTTTCCCTCCACAGCAGCGTGCATAAAAAAACTCCCGAAATGTCCGGGAGTCTTATTTTGGTTCGATCAATATGCGAGTTCAAAGATGTTACGAATATCCGCTTCATTCAAAACTGCAAAATGGCCGACAGTGCCGCCGCTGTTTTCCGCGCAGCGATGCGCCAATTCATCGAGCACAGACTTGTCATTGATTCCAAGATCCCGCAGAGAAGTCGGCATACTGATGGTCTTGAAAAACGCCATCAACCGTTTCACCCCCTGCATCACCGTCCAGTTGGGATCATTTACGTCGTATTCCACATCAAACACACGCATCGCAAACTGTATGAACCGCTTGGGCGAATTGTGATACACATATTTGATCCATGCCGGGAAGATGACCGCAAGGCCCGCGCCATGCGAAACATCGTATTTTGCGGAAAGCTCATGTTCGATCTGGTGGGAACCCCAATCCTCTTCGCGCCCAACGCCCAGCGTTCCATCGTGTGCCATCTTGCAGGCCCACATGATTTCGGCACGCGCGTCATAATTGTCCGGATCAGAAACCGCTGCCTTCGCATTGCGCATCAAGCCGCGTATTACGGATTCACACATCCTGTCTACAATGTCGGTGTGCTCTGTTTTTGTAAAATAGCGCTCCATCACATGCGCGATTGCATCTGAAATTCCCGCGGCCGTATGATAGGCCGGAACCGTACATGTAAGCTCCGGATTTAGAATAGAAAACACCGGACGCGCACGTTCGCTTTCATAGGCGAGCTTTGCCATCGTCTTTTCATTTGTGATGACCATGCCATTTGATGATTCGCTCCCTGCGCCCGGTATGGTGAGAATCGTCCCTACCGGAAGGATCGCGTGTGCTTCCGCATTCCCAAGAAAATAATCCCACACATCATCGCTGTTTGGCGTACCGCACGCGATCGCTTTTGCGGAATCGATCACGCTGCCCCCGCCCACCGCAAGGATAAAGCCGATGCCGTTGGAGCGGCAGAGATTGATGCCCTCATAAACAAGATCGAGCCGCGGATTTGGCTTCACGCCCCCCAGCTCGTATATCGCTACGCCCGCGCCGCGCAAAGAAGCACGCACACGCTCAAGAAGCCCGGAACGCTCTGCGCTGCCGCCGCCATAATGTAAAAGAACCTTCTCACTGTATTTTGCGACTTCCGCGCCACACTGCATTTCCGTTCCCTTGCCAAAAATCACTTTAGTCGGGTTATAATAGATGTCGTTTTTCATCTGAGCGCCCTCCGAATTATATGTTTTATTTAAACTTGTTTTCATTCTATTATGCTATACACGCAATGTCAATCAGCGAAACAGTTCCGCAACAATTTTATTTATTCTCAGCCAAGAGAAACGCAAAGAGGCTACCCGCTGCATAAACGGTTAGCCCCTTTTAACGACTGCAACTTCGTTCGGAGGAAAAATATACTGTGACGCTTCACGCTGCAGCGGACAATTTAATCTATTTTGACGTTGTGAATCCGCCGTCGATCACAAGATTTTCTCCGTTGATCAATCCAGCGGCATCACTCGACAAAAACACCGCACACGCCGCAACCTCTTCCGGATATCCAAATCTTCCTGCCGGTATCTTTTCTTTCATTGCGTCACCCTTCGGGTTGTTCCAAACGCGTTCGCCCATTGGCGTCAATATAATTGTAGGAGAAATACAATTTACATTGATATTATATTTTGCCCATTCAAATCCCAGCAGTTTGGTCATATAAATGATCCCCGCCTTGGATATACCATATGCAATGTGATCTTCCATCGCAATGATTCCGGCCTGTGAAGCAAGAGATACGATCCTTCCCCCGCCCTGTTTGATCATTTGACGTCCGACAATCTGTGTGAGCATAAATGTACCCTTCAGATTCACATTCATTGTGATATCCCACATCTCTTCACTCAGATTCTCCGCTTTATCGACCAGCCCCACCCCGACGCTGTTCACCAGAATATCAATTTGCCCAAAGTGTTTTGTCGCCTCGTCTACAGCCTTTTGTATGGCGTCGCGATTTGTCACATCTGCCTGACACGCAAGAAATTTTTTTCCCTGTGCAGTGACATACTGCTGCAGCTCCCCCACATCAGACAAGTCAAACGCTATTACGTCGGCGCCTTTTCGCGCGAACATTTTTGCGATCTCTAACCCAATTCCGCTGGCAGCACCGGTGATCAGCGCAACTTTTCCACTTAGGGAAAAATCTTCATCAAATTTTTTGTAAATCATCAGAATTCTCTCTCTTTATACGTTTTGTCGTCAAAACTTTTTGCATTGCAAGCAGGACTTTATTTTTGCATAGACACCAATATCTTGAGACTCTTGTCGCCATTGTTTTCAATATAGCGGAATGCCTCCGCATACTGATCAAATTCAAATACCCTCGAGACCAGCGGTTTCATATTAATTTTTCCCGCCGCCATATAGTCGATCGTATCCTGAAAATCTTTTTCAACATACATCAACGACCCAATGATGCGAAGCTCTCTGTCTTGCACCCATGCCAGATTGACGGGAGGCATGGAGCCAAATACGCCAACCACAATGATATCCGTGCCTTTTTTTGAACATTCGATCGCCTGATTAACAGCATCCCCGATGCCGATGCATTCAATAAACAGGTCCGCGCCTTCACCAGAAAACGCTTCCTTGATCGCGTCTACAAGGGCGATCTCGCCCATATTGGCGGTGTGTGGAATCCCGCATTCTTTTGCCAGATCCAGCCGATAATCGGATAGATCCGTGATGAGTACGTTCTTCGCCCCTTCAGCCATTGCTGCTTGTGCAGTCACATTGCCAATCGTTCCCGCGCCCATCACAACTACGTTTAAACCGTTCACGCTTCCGCTTCTCCGAACAGCATGTACCCCCACTGCAGCAGGCTCTATGCATGCCGCCAGTTCCGGTGTCAGCACATCGGGAATTTTCTTGACCAACGAGGCATCCACGGAAAAGTATTCGCATGCCGCCCCCGGTGTCTGACAGCCGATCACCTCAAGCGAGTTACATATATTGTAGCGTCCCTGATTGCAGGGTTCACAATTCTTACAAAATTCCTGTGGCATAATCGTTACAAGATCGCCGGCGGAGATATTCTTTACCGCTTCTCCCGTCTGTTCAACAATGCCGGACATTTCGTGCCCCAGTCGAATGGGGAACGACATAAAGGGATGTTTTCCGTAATAAGCGTGAATATCTGAGCCACATATTCCTATATTCTTAACTTTGATCAGAACTTCGCAGGCCGATATCACCGGCTTTTCCGTCTCACTGAATTGGATTGTCTCTGGCGACACCAGAATTGCTTGTTTCATAAAACGCCTCCGCATTTAATAACCAGGGGCCCGCACAAAGGGCGAGCCCCTGGGG
>CAYTKQ010000009.1:103561-112944 GCA_964438705.1 uncultured Christensenella sp.
CCCGCGCTTTTTGCCGCTTCAATTGCACCCAGCGCCATTGCGTCGTTCATCGAGATGACCGCGTCGATTTTGTCGCCGTGCACCTGCAGCCAGTTTTCCATGAATTCCATTCCCTTGGATTTTTCCCAGCCGCCGATCTGCTCATCCAAAATCGTGATGTTGGGATACTGCGAGAAAATAACTTCCTCATAAGCGCGGCGACGTTCGATGGAATCTGTGTTACCGGAAGGCCCAAGAAGAACGACCACATTTGCATCGTCAGGCAGCATCGGCTTTGCATGCTCCGCGACCACAGTGCCCAAATCAAAGGGCTTTGCGATGACGCTGGATGCCTTTTCCACACCGCCGTCATCCAGATTGATGTTCATCATCGGGGTACCCTGTTCGATATATCCCGCGACAATATCATCCTCTGCGGCCGGCTCCAAAGGCAGCAGGATGATGTAGTCATACCCCTGCGCCACACAGGTTTCCATTGCGCTCAACTGGTTCTCCAAAACGTTTTTAGAATCGATAACTGTGAGTTCCATGTCATCATACTCCGCGAACGCCTGAGTGAGTTCATCTGCCAGCCACGACGCAAAAGTCGCAGACATGTCTGTCGGAAGAAAAGCGACTTTAAATTTGTCCCCCGCATTTTCCGCATTCGAATCTGCAGACGCCGAAGCCTCAGATTTGGTCGCCTCCGCACCCTGATCTGCAGTCCCCGCCGGGGCAGCCGGGCCGCACCCCGCAAATATCGCGATCGACATCGCCAGAACCACCAGCAAACTCAAAACTTTTTTTGCACGCATCATTTTTTTCTCCTTCATTTCTTATTTATTGATCATCTTCCCTGATTGACTGACCGAAGAATCAGGGGAAGCTGACGCCATGATTTTTACGCCTGTTTTTTGGTTTTTGCTCATAATATCCGCCAGTACCGCAAATATGATAATGCATCCCTTGATGATCATTTGCAGATAGGAATCCACACCCAGCAGATTCATGATATTATTCAAAACACCTATGATAACAGAACCGAGGAATGTTCCGAACGCGCTTCCTACGCCGCCCGTAAAGCTTGTCCCGCCAATAACCGTCGCGGTGATCGCATCGGTTTCATAACCACCGCCTTCACTTGGGATTCCGGCATTGAGTCTTCCCATCAGGACCATTCCGGCAATCGCCGCAAAGATACCCGAAACAATGAACGTACACCATTTCACCTTGCATACAGGTACGCCAGCGGCATTGGCAGCTTCTTTATTCCCGCCCACAGCATACATATATCGGCCAAATTTCGTATAACGGAGAAGTACATGTGTGATCACGAGCATAACCACCATAAATACCACCGTGATCGGGATCACTCCAAACACATCGGTTTGACCAAGACTTTTGAAGTCCCCGATTTTGTAAACATTTTGCCCGTTCGTATACAGACAGATCATTCCAAAACAAATTTTCTGAACTGCCAGTGTGACGATAAAAGACGGAAGTCTGAAATAAGCGACAAACAATCCATTGACCGTGCCCATCATCGCCCCGAGGGCAATGCCGAACATAAACGATAAAAACAAATTTCCCGTTGCGACGAACATGATGCACGCATAGGTCCCTGCCATACCGGCCAAATACCCAATCGACAAATCGATTTCACCGGATATGATGACCATGCCCTGTGCAAAGGCGCATATCGTCACGATGCTCACCTGTTTTAAAATATTAGTCAGATTTGCCCCCGTCAAAAAAGTTTCCGACAGAACCGAGCAGACAGCAATCATGCCAATCAATATCAGAAACAGAGAATATCTCCTAAGATTTTTCTTGATCTTCAACTCCATTTTTGTTCTCCTTTTCCAGTCTTTATATGATTGTTTGCGTCGCCATCTGCATGACCCGCTCCTGCGTAAATTCTTCACGATCCAGAGAGCCTGTCAGATATCCTTGACTCATAACATAGATTCGATCACACATGCCCAAAAGTTCAGGCAGTTCCGACGATATCATCAAGATTGCGTAATTTTGTTTTGCCAATTCAATGATGATATTATATATTTCCAGCTTTGCACCGACGTCGATCCCCCGTGTTGGCTCATCTAAGATCAACAAATCGCTTTCCACCATCAGCCATCGTCCAAGCAATATCTTTTGTTGATTTCCGCCGCTCAGCGTTTGTATCGGCGTTTCAATCCCCGCAAACCTTACATTCAGCTTTTTGCTCATCTCTACGGCTTCCAACTTTTCTTTTTTCAAGTTGAGCAGCACGTTCTTTTGGGCACAGATTTGTGTTAGGGTGATGTTTTCCCTGCAACTGCGCATCCCGATGATGCCCTCCTTTTTACGATCTTCTGTAATCATTAGAAGTTTGTTTTTGATCGCATGTCTGACATCCTTAGGTTTGTACTTTTGGCCTGATAAAGTGATTTCGCCCGAATCCAACTTGTCCAAACCGAATATCGAACGGCATACCTCGCTTCGCCCCGCACCAATCAAGCCCGCCATTCCCACGATCTCTCCACGCCTAACGTTGAAGGAAACATCTCTGAACATCCCTTCAGCACAGAGATGATCAGCCTGAAAGGCTATATCGCCGATCGGCACGGCCTCCTTGGGATAAATGTTGTCGATCGACCGCCCAACCATGTGTGTAATCAGCGAGTTTTCATCAAAATCAGCAGCAGGTCCTGAAATGATGGTTTTCCCGTCCCGGATGACCGTAATATCATCGGCAATTTTAAAAATTTCATCCATTTTATGACTGATGAACAGAAAACTCATCCCTTCGGCTTTTAATTTCGCAATGATATCAAACAGTTCCTGAACCTCTCTATCAGAAATTGATGAGGTCGGCTCGTCCATGATGATCACGCTTGCATTAAACGCGACGGCTTTTAAGATTTCCAACATTTGAATCCCCGCAATCGGCAGATCTTTGATCGGCATCTTGGGATCAAAATGCATGTCGTTGCTGTCCATGATTTTCTTTGCCTGCTGCATCATCGAATTCCAGTCGACGCATCCAAGTTTTCCGGGCTGACGACGCATAAATATATTTTCCGCGATGGTCAGATCCGGAAAAAAATTCAATTCCTGGTAAATCATGGCAATTCCCGCTTCAGCAGATTCCATCGGTCCGGAAAACGACACTTGTTTGCTGTTCAAAAATATTTGCCCGGTATCGCGTTTATAAAGACCATTGATGATTTTCATCAGGGTCGATTTTCCCGCGCCATTTTCACCTACGATCGCGTGAACAGTGCCCCCGCGCAATGTAATATTGACGTCATCGAGCGCTTTCACACCGGGAAAACTTTTTGAAATCCCTCTTAGTTCCAGTACAATGTTTTCGCCCATACTATCTCCTTTGAATCCAATTTATCCTTACGCATCTTCTCTTTGGCTGATTTGCAGCTGATTTTTGACGCTTTACTTTATTTCAAACAATTCATTGCGCTTAATGTGCTCGTGCTCTTTTTGATTTTTACAAAATTTGAACAAATGACATTGCATGCCTTTAGTCGTCTTTGTATTCTATTTGTATTTTGAAAAAACGTAGTATATTATTGTAATTCGTAAGTTTTCACGAATCATCGATGCCGTTTAGACTGCTTTCAGATAACCTTGACCAATTTTTTATATAAGCTGTTTATCTCAAGAGTGCTCGTGCTCGTAATTTATTACATCGTACCACGTATCAATTTTGTTGTCAATGGAAATTTTCAAAATATATTGAAATATATAAAAATGGCTTTGCACCGAAGAATTCGATGTATATCGACTTGTTTAATCTTCCAGCGAATCGCCAGTCGCTATTGTTACTGGGATGCGATACACCTTATCCTGTGGTTCTACACCTTTGATTAGCTTTTCAAAAAGAATTTTTACGCTTTGATAGCCTTGTCGATAGCCATCCTGATCGATCACAAAATCAATCGTCCCTCTGCGCATATAGTCTTTGATTTCGGGTATGACGTCGTAGCAAATCAACGCGACCCTATCCTTTGCACCAATCAATTCGAGTGCGCGTGCCGCCCCCGCTTCTCCCCCGCCCGTCAGGTAGAGTCCCTTTAGGTTTGGATACTTGCTGCAATATTCCAGCGTGTGCCGAAATGCGACCCCTTGCAGGTCCTGATTTTCCAGCACCTCCACGATGTCAAATTTTTGTTTCAATTCCCCCAGCCGATCCTCAAATCCTTTTAGCCTGCTGGTATGGCAGGAAAGATATCTGGAACTGATGATAATGCCAATTTCTCCGCCTTCCGGCAGCAGTTTTCCCATTAACCCCGCTGCTGTACGACCGCCTTTATAGTGATCCTGCCCCACATAACAAACCTGCTTTGTCCCTTCAATATAGGAATTGAATGTAACGATCTGCACACCATTGTCATGCAAACGATTGATGCGCTCTACAAAAGCCATATCCTCTACTGGCAGAGCGACAATGCCCGACACCTGTTCTGCTTCGAGCTCGTCAAGAAGCCATATGTGCTCCATTGGCTCAAGAGAAATCGAGGTTTTGATGATTACCTTGCCATTAAAATCGGCAAACTCACTTTCCGCGTCCTTGATTCCCTGTATGACCAAATCAATAAAAGGGTTATACAAAGGCGTAAGCAATACACCAATGCGAATCGGTGTGCCACTGTTCACAAGCACTTTCCCTATGATATTGGGATGATAATCAAGCTCTTTTGCGATTTTTTTTATTTTCTTTCGCGTTTCTTCCCGTATCCCCGGGCGATCATTCAGGGCTTTATCGACCGTTCCGCGAGATACGCCCGCAATGCGGGCAATTTCCTTGATTGTGACAGCCATTTTTGTTCCCTTTCGTTCTTATACATCAAAAGAGTACGGGCACCGCCCGCAACGCCTTTGCCATCATTCATATCTTTCAAACAATGATCTGCCCGCCGCTCGCCTCAATTACGGTTCCCGTAATAAAACCGCCCTTTTTCGAGGCAAGAAAGGCCGCAATGGCTGCGATGCTCTCAGGGGTCCCCAACTGATGCTGCGGCATACTCGCAATCAAGGTCTCATAGACATCAGCGCCAAGCCCTCTCGATAATTCTGAATCGATAGGGCCGGGCGCAATTGCGTTCGCTGTGATCCCATACTTTGCGTAGCATTTAGATAAATACTTGGTCAACCCGATAACGCCCGCCTTCGACGCACAATAATGGCAACCCGTGTTTTCCGAGCCCATGATGCCTGCCATAGAAGAAATATTGATGATCCTGCCAAAACCTCTTTCCATCATTCCGGCAATCACCTTTTGAACGATAACAAAACCAGCCTTAAGGTTTACATCAAACACCGCATCCCACTCTTCTTCCGTGACGTCAAGGAATTGCGTGCTCATTGCAAGCGCAGCATTGTTTACAACCGTATCCGGCGTGCCAATTTCTGCGCGAACACGGGCGATCGCCTCTAAGATTTGATCGGTCACTGCAACATCCACAATGACCGCAAGTGCCTGTCCTCCAGCCGCATTGATATTGTTCGCAACAGCGAGCACGTTCTCGTCCCGATCAAAAAGCGCGACTTTCATCCCGTCGTCCGCAAGGCACATTGCCGTTTCTTTTCCGATCCCTCTTGCCGCTCCCGTAATGATTCCTACTCTGCTCATTCCTAAGTCTCACCCCTCGGTATGAATCTTAGGGCGCACTTTCGATTCCGCTACACGCTCACATCCGCCCGATCATATAGTTTTATTTTATCAGACTGTTCACGGTATTACAATAAGCATCGCACTCAATTCGCTCGAGCATGCTGTAGGCCATATAGATCGACGGGCCTGTCACGCACACTCCATGCAGCGGCATGATGCAGGCAAGCGGTTTTTTTTCCGCCAGCTCGTGCCGGTCTTCGAAGTATTGGTACACCGCCCTCGATAATTCATCCGAATATGCTTTTTGATATTCGATGCATTCCACGTAACCGCGTCCCAACGTGGCTTCGGTGACGTTTGGGATCGGCTTTGCCTGCGCTACATAAGGCATGCAATGAAACGGGTGGGCGTGGATCGTCGCGCCAATGTTTTCAAACCTGCTGAGAATCAGCGCATGCATCAATGTTTCACGCGACAGTTTTCCATCACCCGATATGATATTTAAATCAAAATCCACCAACATAAAATCTTCCGGTCTTAAATCACAATGCTTATGCTCCGACATCATAGACGGCGAAATCAGCATCAGGTTTTCATCGACCTGAACCGCAAAGTTTCCGCCAGCCGCATTGGTCAGACGGCGATCCCACATCTGTTTTGCCGTGACCGCCATTTCTTCTCTTATTGAATCATATCCAAGATTTGCCATTCTAATTTACCTTCTTTTTATATTTTTTTCAAAACAACCTGCTCTTTTAGTTCTCTTGCACGTTCTATGTCTAAACCCACTGAAAGTGAGCACTCTGCCGCAGCTGCGCCGGTGGCTGTGGCAAATTTGAGCGCATCTTCAATGTTCTCGCCCTTTTCCAGACTGCACAGCAAGCCTGCCAAATAGCAGTCTCCGCATCCAACCGTATTAACTGGATTGATGCGCGGAGCCTCTACATGGTAAAACACATCAAAATATCTTGTGACGGAGCCTTCTGCGCCCAGTGAAACCGCAACAATGGGGATATTGTAATGATCCAGCATGCGGATCGCGTGAATTACATCCTCTTTCGTCGGCTGTACCTCGTATTCACACAGCGCGGACAGCTCGTCTAGATTGGGTTTGATCAAAAATGGCGCGCATTTGACACATTCTCGCAAGGTTTTTCCACTCGTGTCCATAAATATTTTCAGTCCGCAATCTGCAACTCCCTGCACAATGCTGTTGTATACCGCAGGGTCCGCATAATTAGAAGCATCCCCGGAAAACACCAGATAATCGCCGGACTTTACCACTTTTTTGATGGTTTGAATCACATCATCAATATCCTGTTTCGATAGTTCAACGCCCCTTTCGGTGATCAGGGTCGCGTCCCCGCTGTGCTCAGCCAACAAATAGTTTGTACGGGTGTTTTGGTATGTGCGGTGTAAAAAACAAACGTCAACATTTTCCGTTTTCAGCATTTCAATTAGGCGGTTGCCCGCGTCGCCATGAGCAATGCCGAGTGCACGGTTCTTGACCCCCATCATGCCCAGATTCACCGAAACATGCGTTCCTTTTCCGCCAATCGTTTCTTTTATATTCTGGATACGCGCCGTAACGGTTCGCTCAAATTTTTCAATATATAATATTTTGTCAATTGCCGGATTTAACGTCAATGTATGGATCATTTTTGATTCCTTTCTTCAATTGTAGTGACAAAATCGGCATAGCGCGCTTCAATTTTGTCCGAATAGTTCGGTTTACAAAGAAAAACATCTTGCGAATGCGCAATCATCCTCCTCGCTTGTGATAAATCCTTCAGTTCATTTGCGGCGATCATCTGTATCACCGCATTCCCGAGCGCGGTGGCATTAGCAGGTCCCACGCTCAATGTTTTGTTGCAGTAATTTGCCGTCAATTCGTTTAGATATTCATTGTTACATCCTCCTCCAACCACATGCAGTATCTTGTATCTTTTTTTCAGTATTTGTTCCGCTTTTTCGATCACATACCGATATTTGCACGCTAGACTCTCATACACGACTTTCGCGATTTCCGCTTCATTTTGAGGAATATCACCTTGCTTTTTGCAGCATTCTATAATTTTTTCCGGCATGCATGCCGCCTCAAAAAAGCATTCATCATCAGGATCAATCCACGCGTTCAGTTCTCTTGCCTCCTTTGCCGCTTTTGCAAGCTCTGGAAACGTCCAATTTTTTCCTTGCGTGTTCCAAACACGTACGCATTCTTGAATGATCCACAAGCCCATAACATTTCTTGTGAAACGAATTTTCCCTTCCGCACCTCCTTCATTTCCGAATTTGTTTTCCAATACCGCCTGATCCAGCAATGGTGCATCCAACTCAACACCAACCAGCGACCATGTCCCACTTGAAATGAACATGCGCTCTCGTTCGTCCGTTGTCGGCATGGCCGCCACCGCACAGGCCGTGTCATGCGAAGCGACGGCATAAATATCCGTGCTGCGCATTTGAAATTGCATGCACATTTCATCACTTACGCGCCCTACATGGGTTCCCGGAGGGACGACATCCAAAAAGAGTTTCTGCGGGATTCCGTAGGCTTTCAATATTTCCGAATCCCATTTTTTTTCTGTGATATTATATAGACCTGTCACACTTGCAATCGAGTATTCTGTATATTTACGTGCCCCCATCAGATGAGAAAGATAATCGGGCAAAAAGATTAATTTGGCGGCATTGCGGACCATCTCCCCATCCTGTTCTAGCGCAGCGAGCAAATGATAGCATGTTTCAAACCGCGCAAATTGTTGTCCCGCTTTTTTGAATACCGCCTTCCTGTCGATTAGCGCTTCTGCACGTTCGATCCAACCTTCTGTACGCGGATCTCGATAATGTCGCGGGCTTTCGATCATCGTTCCGTTTTCTGTCAGCAATATATAATCGTTGCACCACGAGTCAATCCCAAAGGATTGGATGTCATATGCCCGTTGTGCTTTCCTATACCCTTTAATAATCTGGTTGTATATTTCAAAAAAATTCCAATAATAACGGCCATTTGCAATGATGATCTCATTTTTAAAACGGTGTATTTCTTCCATGAAGAATTTACCATCGCAAATCCAAACAGCGAATAGTTTTCCCCCGCTTCCTCCTAAATCAATCGCCAGTCTTGCACATTGCTTTATGTTTTTATTTTGAATTTTCGTCATTGATCAATTTCTCCGTTAATTGCTCGTGCTCTTTAATTATGCCTTGCATCTCAAAAACGCGACCTCGCGCGGTCGGATCCATTTGTTTAATTCACGCCATATTCAGGTGTTTTTCCATTTTTTACATTGTTCGGTCCGGATTCGCACAACGTGCACGAGCACGTTATGCGTTAAAAAAAATTCCCTGTCTATCAAATACATTTCATACTATATCACTTCTATATCGACGTTGTCAACCACAACAACGATATATAGAATCATTTCTCGTGAAATTTCATGCTCTGTTGATGCATCCGGCCGTATTGAGTTGCTTAATGTTTTCGTTTTTATTTTTTTGTCTGCCAAAGACTAAGCAACTCACAAAATCAAAAGATCGAACTTGACAAATCAATAAAAAAACCGCTCTATGAGCGGCTTTTGATGGTGACCCGCCGGCGATTCGAACGCCGGACCCTTTGATTAAAAGTCAAATGCTCTACCAACTGAGCTAGCGGGTCAACTTACAAGACAGGAATTATTATATCATAGCTGTGGATTTGTGTACAGCATTTTTTATCCACAGATATTTTTCATGGCTGGGGTAGCTGGATTTGAACCAGCGAATGCAGGAATCAAAATCCTGTGCC
>CAYTKQ010000010.1:0-61987 GCA_964438705.1 uncultured Christensenella sp.
GGGTGGGTTTTCGTTTCGCACGTTTCCGTGCTCAACGGGCTAAAGCCCCGCACCATAAAAACAGGCCTCCGATCCAGAGATCAGAGGCCTGTTTGTCATTCAAATTTTCTCTGCTGCAAAACTTTTCAGCGCAATTCCTCGCGTCGCCGTGGCGTTCTACCGTAGCATCGTCAACGACAAGTTCATGGCGCGGATCCTAATCTTTCCCAGCTGTGGCCTGATCGGTTTTTTGATGACATGGCTTTTTGTCTGTCCGCTCCTTAGGGTTCAGTTCAGACATTGCGGCGGCTTTTTTAGCAATCAGAGATTTTGCCCATCGCCATGCGTTCCCTTGTCATGCGGACCCGCCTGCTTTTTTGCCCTGCGCACCAGCAGCACAGCGGTTACGGCGGCAGCGGCGGCTACAACGATCACGATCACAACCACCGGATTCACGCCGTTTGATTGCCCCTCCGGCTGTATATCCGGCGTTGGCAAAGGCGACGCTGGCGGCTCAGAAGTCGCTGTGGGTGCAGCCGGTTCAACCGCCTGTGCATCCGATACATCCAAAATCAGCAATCCGCCCTTCCCATCCGACCGCAGGTTCATATAGACCTCGTCCGCATTCTTTGCAATGCTTAAAATCGTCTTTCCATCTGTTTTTGCAATGCCTGTCGCATCCGCTTCACGCACTGTAAACTTGACATAGCCAAGCGGCGACCCATCCTTTGCCGTCGCGGTGATCTTATGATTGCCTTTTGTGATCGCGGATATTTCGAAATATCCGCGTGCGTCGCTCACGCCGCTCAGCATCCCCTTGTTTTCTGTGTTTAGGCTCTCCACCGTTGCCCCCGCGACGATCGCGCCGTTCGCATCGATGAGATATCCGTTCAGGCACGGCTCCCCTTCGAGTCCGTTCGGTTTATCGTGCCCGTTCGGGTCCTCTCCCGTCTCCGGGGCCGGGGGCGACCATGGCTTTGCGGACGCACGGGTGATTTTCAATGGGGTTTTGTCGTTCCCCGCCTTGTTTACATCCGTCGTCATGTAGATATCCTGTGTGCCGGTTTGATAGGTCACCGTATATACATGGTCCGCCTCGCTGTACGCCGTCTCTTTTCCCGAGGTGAATTCTACCCTGCATAAGCCGCGCAGCGTTTCATCCCGGTCATATACGCGCAGAGTCTGCACATCGTCCGCGTCCACATTTGAAAAATACGCTGTGCCCGTCGCATTCGCGATCCCCGTTTGCTTTTGCTCTTCTCCATCCCCAATCACGGCGACATAACCCGCCAGCGTTTTTCCGCTTGTGTCCTGCAAATAGATTTTTAAATTCACCTTATCGCGCGCCGTTGTGGGTGTTGGGGCGGGTGTGGGTGCTGCGGTCGGTGCCGGCGTGGGCACTGGCGTCGGAACAGGGGTAGGCGCTGGCGTCGGGGCCGCTGGCGGCTCCGGCGTTGGTTCCGCAGTCTGCGTGTTTGTCGGTTCAGGGTCCGGTGCCGGTTCGTCGGTCGGTACTGGGTCCGGAGCGGGAGCGGGAACAGGCAGCGGATTGTCCGCCGCCGTCAAAAGCGTGATCTTTCCATCCGCCGGAAACTGAAACGCAAAATCAACGGACGGTGCTTTGATGTTGACGTTCACATTATAGAGGTTCGGCTCCGTATCGAAGGGAAGCACATTCGCCGGACCCGTATTTCCAGTGGTAAGCGCCGCATTTTTAGTCTGCGTCAAATTGAGCGGAGCGATCTCGCTCACGGTCTGCGGCTGTATCTCCGTCTTGTCGGAGGGAAAAAGCTGCAAACGCACCGCGCCGGTCAGCTTGTCGTCCTGATCCTTGGTCGCCAGCCAAAGATTTGAAATCGGTACGGCGGGCAGGGAGAATGCTCCATTCTGATCCGTCACGCCATTGTATACATATTCCGTGTCGATATCCTCTTGCAAAAACACCTCCGCATCCGCAACGGGCTTACCATCCGCATCCACGAACAGCAAATTCATCCCTACTGTGAAAACAACGGTGTCCTCAACCATTTCTCCCTCTGCGGCTGTTTGTGCAAACGCGGGCAGCGCAAGCGTGGCAATGAGTAAGACCGTTGCCGCGATGCACACCCAGGCTTTTCTCTTCATCAATTTCTTCCTCCATACATCATTTCATATACATTGGTTACCGATTTATCATACCACACGCGGCGTATGTGCTCAATACTTCGTTGCATAAAAAAAGCGGGAAGCTTCTCCCGCTTTTGCTCTATCTCACAACCGAATCCTGTCCAAACGACCGTATCTTTTCGTACCGCTGTTTGAGCAGCTTGTCGATCTCCTCACCCGCCAGCTCTTTTAAGCTGTCCGCGAGATATTTCCGGATCACCTTCGCATACGCGCCGCGGTCGTCGCTTTGCGCACCGCCCTCCGGCTCAGAAAGCACATCGTCGATCAATCCCATCTCCTTGATCTCTTCCGCCGTCATGCGCATCAGCTCAGCCGCCTCTGCCGCGCGGGAGGAATCCTTCCACAAAATGCTGGAAAACCCTTCGGGAGAGAGAATGGAGTAAAGCGCATTTTCAAGCATCACGCGCTTATCCGCAACGCCCAATGCAATGGCCCCGCCGCTGCCTCCCTCGCCGATGAACAGGCTGATGACAGGCGTTTTCAAACGTGAAAGCTCTAACAGGTTGCGCGCGATGGATTCCGCAACGCCGCGTTCCTCCGCGCCGATGCCGCAAAATGCGCCCTGCGTATCGATGATACACACGACCGGACGATGGAATTTCTCCGCCTGCTTCAAAAGCCGCAGAGATTTCCGATACCCCTCCGGGTTCGAACACCCGAAGTTGCGCATCACCTTGTCGCGCAGGTCAACGCCCTTTTCCTGCCCGACCACCGTCACGGGCATTCCGTCCAAAAAGCCGATACCGCCGATCACCGCCGCATCGTCCGCGAACAGCTTATCCCCGTGCATCTCCATAAAATCATCAAACACGTGCTCGATGATATACTGTGATGTGATCCTCTTTGGGTCGCGCGCGATTTGCACGATCTCCCATGCCGAACGTTTGCTCATTTCGCGCTCCCTCCCTTGTGCATTTTAAGAAGCTTTGTCAGCGTATCCTTCAAGTGCTCCCGATGAACGATCATATCCACAAAACCCTTTTCCAGTTGAAACTCTGACGTCTGGAAAGTGGGTGGAAGCGCCTGCTTGATCGTCTGCTCGATCACGCGTCTGCCCGCAAATCCGATGGTCGCGTTCGGCTCCGCGATGGTCACGTCGCCAAGCATCGCAAAGCTCGCTGTCACACCGCCCGTCGTCGGGTCGGTGATTACCACAATAAAGGGAAGCCCCGCTTCATCGAGCTTTGCCAAGGCCGCCGCTGTCTTGCTCATCTGCATAAGGGATATGAGCCCCTCCTGCATACGCGCGCCGCCTGAGACGGTAAACGCGATAAGCGGCAGTTTCTTTTCAATGGCCCGCTCCGCCGCCAGCGTGAATTTCTCGCCCACCGCCGCGCCCATCGAGCCCATCATAAAAAATCCGTCCATCACAGCCAACACCGCCGCTTCTCCGCCGACCTTGCATTCGCCTGTGATGATGGATTCCTTTTCGTTCGTATACCCGCGTATCTTCTGTATCTTTTCCTCATATCCCGGAAAATCGAGCGGATTGGTGCCGATCAGGTCCGCGTCAAATTCGCGGAAGGTACCGTCGTCCGCCGTATACATGATCCTCTGGCGCGCGGAAAGACGGAAGTGATGCCCGCAGTTCGTGCACACATTGAGATTCGCGATCAGGTCGTCCGTGTAAATGACGCTGCCGCATTCCGGGCATTTTTCCCACATTCCCTCCACCTGCTCTTCGTCGTGGGCGATGGGAAGCTCGATTTCCTCCACGCTCTCCACCACAGGCATCTGCGTCTGCTGGTTGGTGCGGTATACGCGCATGGTGATGTCCTTGCGCTTCTTTGAAAACAAAGCCATTGGTTATTTCCCCTCCATGATGCGCCCCACAAGCCCGGTATCGAGCCTGCCCGCCATCACGTCCTCGTGGTTTAAAAGGTCGAGCTGGAAATCCGCGTTGGTCTCCACCCCGTCCACAACGAGCTCCGTCAAAGCGGCACGCATTTTCGCCATCGCCCGGTCGCGCGTGGGCGCGTGAACGATGAGCTTTCCTATCATACTATCATAAGTCGGCGGAATTTTATAGTCCGTATACATCGCCGTATCAAACCGCACGCCCGGCCCTCCGGGAATGTGCAGCGCTTCGATGGTACCGATGGACGGCATAAAGTTCTTCGTCGGGTCCTCCGCGTTGATGCGGCACTCGATGGCATGGCCCATCAGCGGAATGTCCTTTTGCGCAAAGGACAGCTTCGCGCCGTTTGCCACCAGAATCTGCTCGCGCACGATGTCGATGCCCGTAACCATCTCCGTTACCGGGTGCTCTACCTGCACACGCGCATTGAGCTCCATAAAATAATAGTTGCCCGACGGCTCGTCATACAAAAACTCGATGGTACCCGCGTTTTTATAGCCGGACGCTTTTGCGGCGCGCACCGCCGCCTCACCGATCTCCGCGCGTTTTTTGTCGTCAAACGCCACGCTCGGCGCTTCTTCCATCACCTTCTGGTTCCTGCGCTGAAGCGAGCATTCGCGCTCGTATAAATATACCGCGTTGCCGTGGTTGTCGCACATGATCTGCACTTCAATATGCCGCGCGTCCATGATGCACTTTTCCATATAAAGCGTGCCGTCGCCAAACGCGCCGAGCGCCTCTTTATATGCCGCGTTGAACGCCTCCTCGATGTCCTCCTCACGGTCCACCTTGCGAATACCGCGTCCGCCGCCGCCGTTTGCCGCCTTGATCATCACAGGATAACCGACCTTTTTGGCAATCTTCTTCGCCATCTTCGCATCCTTGAGCGCCTCGAGCGAACCGGGGATGATGGGCACGTCCGCCTCGGTCATGATGCGCCGCGCCATCAGCTTATCGCCCATTTTCTCCATGGCGTCCGCATCCGGCCCGATGAAGATGACGTTGCTTTTGTTGCACATACGCACAAATTTGGAGTTCTCGGACAAAAACCCGTACCCCGGATGGATCGCGTCCGCACCCGTGATGCTCGCCGCAGAAAGAATGTTATACGCGCTCAAATAGCTATCCTTGGGCGCGGGCGGGCCTATGCAAAGCGCTTCATCCGCAAGCTGCGTGTGCAGCGCGTTTGCGTCCGCCGTAGAATATACCGCTACGGTTTCTATCCCCATTTCGCGGCACGCGCGTATGATGCGCACAGCGATCTCGCCGCGATTCGCGATTAAAACCTTGTTTATCATCAAAAAATCTCCTTTGAACGCACGCACGAAGCGTGCCGAATCAATCCTGTTTCACCAACACAAACAAAATCTCGCCTTCGCATACAACCTTATCATTGACGGTCGCCTTCACCTTGCCCTTACCGCCCATCGCGGAAAGACGCAGTATCTCCGTCTCAAGCACCAGATCGTCGCCCGGCTTCACCATGCCGCGAAAGCGCACACCGTCGATCCCGCCAAACACGGCAAGCCGTCCGGCAAAGCGCTCGTCCTGCAAAATAGCGACCGCGCCCGTCTGCGCAAGCGCCTCGGCGATGAGCACGCCCGGCAAAATCGGATTACCGGGGAAATGCCCCTGAAAGCAGAACAAGTCTTCACGAATACGCCACAGCGCCTTGGTGCGCTTGGCAACCTCGCACTCCATCACCTCGTCCAAAAACAAAAACGGAGCGCGGTGCGGAATGATCTTTTTGATTTCTTCCTGATTCAGCGTCATTTTGATCCCTCTTATTTGTAATTATAAAGCAGCTGACCATACTCCACGCTGTCGCCCTCTTCGCACGCGACCCACGTGATCTCTCCGTCCTCGGGCATGGTGATCTCGTTCATCAGCTTCATGGCTTCCACCATGCACACCACGTCGCCCTGCTTGAGCTGCGTACCGATCTTCACCGCCTTGTCTGCGGAAAGCTTATGGAACACGCCCACGAGCGGGGAGGAGATTTCCTTGCCCTTGCTTTGCTCAACAAGCGCTTCCGCCTCCTGCGCGGGAGCCGCAGCGGGCGCTGCCGCCGGGGCCGTCATCGCAGAGGGTGCCGCCTGCGGCTCATAAGCCTGCATCGGCGCTGCCGCGAACTGCGGCGCGGCGACGATCACCTGCTCCTTGCCCGTATTCCGCTCCAGCTTGAAGCTGAAATCCTTTTCGTTTAGTTCGAAGGTGTCAAAGCCGTATTTGTCCGCGGCCTTCAAAAGCTCCAGTATCGATTTTAAATCCACTGTTCATTCTCCTATCTATTGAAAAATTAATCAATCTTTTGAAAGAGGATCGCCGCGTTGTGCCCGCCGAACGCCAGATTGTCTGACATCACGACCTGCAAATCCGCTTTGCGTCCCATATTGGGCGTATAATCGAGATCACACTCCAAGTCCGGCACCTTGTAATTGATGGTCGGCGGGATGAAGCCGTCTTTGAGCGCCATCACGGAATATACCGCCTCGATGCCGCCCGTTGCCCCGAGCGCATGCCCCGTCATCGACTTGGTGGAGGATATCGCAACCTTGTACGCATCCTCACCGAACACCTTTTTGATGCACATCGTCTCCATCTTATCGTTGAGATCCGTAGACGTTCCGTGCGCGTTGATGTAGGAAACCTCCGAAGGTTTGATGTGCGCCTCGTCGAGCGCTGTTTGCATCGCGTGCGCAAGCGCCGCACCCTCCGGTTCAGGCGCCGTCATATGGTATGCGTCGCACGTCGCTCCATAGCCGATCACCTCGGCATAAATCTTCGCGCCGCGCTTTTTTGCCATTTCATATTCCTCGAGCACCACCACACCCGCGCCCTCCGCAACGACAAACCCGCTGCGCTCCGCATCAAATGGGATGGAGGCACGATCCAACTGATCTGTGGTAGTCAGCGCGTGCAGCCCCAAAAATCCCGAGATCGCAAGCATTTTGATGGGCGATTCCGCGCCGCCCGCAAGCATCGCGTCCATATATCCGTCTTTGATCTGCCGGAACGCGTCCCCGATGGAATGCGTCCCCGACGCACACGCTGTTGTGATCGTCGTGTTATAGCCCTGCAGATGATGCCGGATAGCCAGATGTCCGGAGGCCATATTGCTGATCATCAGGGGAATGAGAAGCGGATTGACCTTACGAAAGCCCTTTTCATTGAGCTTCGTCACTTCTTTCTCCATCGTATCGAGCCCGCCGATGCCGCTGCCCACAAGCACGCCGAAACGGAAACGGTCGTAAGGATTTTTCCCTTCTGTAAGCCCCGCGTCCTCCATGGCCTGATTGCCCGCGATCACGCCGTACTGCGCGTATTCGTCCATCCTACGCGCATCCTTTTTATCGAGATAATCCAGTACGTCAAGATTTTTGAGTTGTCCCGCAAAATGAACGGGCAGACCTTCCGCGCCCGCCTTGGTGAGAGGGCAAATGCCGATCACACCGTTTTTTGTGTTTTCCCACGCTTCGGTCACCGTGTTCCCGTTCGGGGAAAGGATGCCGAGGCCTGTTACAACGACCCGTCTTGCCATAGATTTCAGTTCCTTCCTTGTGCTAAATCAAATATTCCATACACCGGCCGCAATCCAAAAAATCCAAAAATCGCCGCGCAGACGTACTCAATGCCGATGCAGTTCACCGATTTGACGCGAAATGCGTGGATGAGATTTGGCATTTTATCGGGAGCAGCCGGACGAAAGCGTACATATGGTACGCCGAGGTCGGTTGCGATCCGAAAAATCCAAAGATCGCCGCGCAGACGCGTCTACATGTACATGCCGCCGTTTACGGACAACACATGCCCCGTAATGTAGGACGACTGCTCGCTTGCCAAAAACGCGACCGCGTCCGCGATGTCTTTTACGGTCCCGCCGCGCTTCAAAGGAATGCTGCCCAAGACCTGCTCACGCGCCTTTTCGGGCATTGCGTCGGTCATGGGCGTTTCCACAAAGCCGGGCGCGACCGCGTTCACGGTGATATTGCGCGAACCGATCTCCTGCGCCAAGGATTTCGTAAAGCCGATGATGCCCGCCTTGGACGCGGAATAGTTCGTCTGTCCGCCCTGTCCCGCAAGACCCACCACGGACGCCATGTTGATGATCCGTCCGTGCTTTTGCTTCATCATATAAGGCACCGCATGGCGGCAGCAATTAAACACACTTTTGAGGTTCACGCTGATCACCATGTCAAAGTCCTCTTCCTTCATGCGTGCCAGCAGCCCGTCGCGCGTGATACCCGCGTTGTTGACGAGCACGTCGATTGTTCCAAACGCTTCGACCGCCTGCTTCATCATTCCTTCGACCTGGTCAAATTTGCTCACGTCCGCCTTGATGGCGACCGCCTTCACACCCTTTGCCTCAATCTCTTTGACCGTACCGGCGTAATCCTCTTCCTCGAAAAGATAGTTCACGACGATATCATATCCTTCATCCGCCAGGCGCAGCGCCAGTTCCCTGCCAATGCCGCGCGACGCGCCTGTTACAAGTGCCGTAGCCATATGCTTTCTCTCCTTTATATCTATCATAGCGTAAACGTTCGGATCATTTCAATTCCGCGACCGTTTTTTCGTAAGATTCAAAATCATTGACGTTGCAGACGACGGCTTCCTTGGAAATCCGCCCCACAAAGCCCGCAAGCGTCTTGCCCGGCCCGACCTCCACAAACGTGTCATAGCCCTCCGCAAGCATCGCGCGGATGATCTGCTCGAACAGCACGGGGTTTTCCGTCTGATCCGCCATCACGGTTTTCATGTCAGCGGTATCGTAGGGCTTTGCCGTACGATTCGCATACAGCGTAAACTGCGGAGCCGCAAAATCCGCGCCGGAAATCTCTTCATATATATTGCGCGCCGCTTCGTGCATGTGCGCCGAATGGAACGCGCCGTTTACCGGAAGCTTCATGCATTTGATCTTGTTTTCCTTGCAATGCGCCATCATCTCATCGATGCGCGTTTGGTCGCCCGCAACCACCGTCTGACCGGGGCAATTGTAATTGACGGCAAGCAGCACGCCGTCCCCGCGGAACTGCCCGGTGAGCGCTTCCACTTCCTCAGCCGTTTTGCCGAGCACCGCAGCCATAGCGCCGCTGTTTTTTTCAGCCGCTTCCTGCATCCATTCCGCGCGCTTTAATACAAGCTTAAGCGCGTCTTCAAATGGCATCACGCCCGCCGCGCAAAGCGCCGCATATTCGCCGAGCGAAAATCCTGCCCCCGCGCCGGGAACGATGCCCGCCGCACGCAATGCCGCCCATGCCGCCATATCCACGATAAACACTGTGGGCTGCGTGTTGATCGTCTTATTCAGCTCCTCCTGCTCGCCCCAAAAGCAAAGCTCAAGGATGCCCGGGCACACCGCCTCCGCGCGGTCAAAAATATCGCGCGCCGCCTCCACGCTGTCGTAAAGGCTTTTGCCCATGCCCGTCTTTTGTGCGCCCTGTCCGGCAAAAAGTACCGCAAGTTTCCCCAAAATCGTTTGCCCTCCAAAATACCAACTACGCATCCCCCCAATCGGGCATGCGTGTCGGCAGCCATCACGTTACAATAAGCAGACAGACGCAAAAATCATTTTTTGCGTCCGCCCCCAATTCACACGTTCAAAAAGTTATTTGTTGTCCTCGATGTATTTCACGAGATCGGCAACGCTTTTCAGGTTTTCCGCATCCTCAACGGATACGTCAAATTCCTCTTCGATATCCATAACGATCTCCACCATGTCAAGAGAATCGATCTTCAGACTCTCGAACGTGGAATCCATCGTGATTTCGTCTACATCGATGTCCATTTTGTCGCTGATGATTTCGGCAATTTTTTCATAGATCATTTCTTTTTCCTCCAAGAAAATTATTTATTTTTTTATGTCACGCTTTCGCGTTTTCACCATTCATACACCGCGCAGCCAGACGATAATCCCCCGCCAAAGCCCGCAATGATCATCGTATCGCCCTTCTTGAGCATTCCTTTTTTGTTCATCTGATCGAGCGCGATCGGAATGCTCGCCGCGGATGTGTTCGACGTGTCGTCGATATTGGAATAAAACTTCTCCATCGGCATATCGAGCCGCTCCGCGATGGTCTTCGTGATGCGGTAGTTCGACTGATGCATCAAATACCAGTCGATCTCCTCGGGCGTTTTACCCGTCGCTTCGAGCGCGGTGCGGATCACACGTTCCGCCTCCCGCGTCGCAAACACATAGACCTCGCGGCCCTTTAATGTCGCATAGGAAGGCTGCACCGCGCCGTCGACGAGCGTGTTCATGCCATTGATTTCAATGGTATGCTCGAGGTCCGGTTTGGAGTACACCTCGAAATACTTCATGTTATCACCATGCTCGACGATCACCGCGCCCGCGCCGTCCCCAAACAGGATACAGCTCGCGCGGTCTTCCATATTCATAAAACGGGACAGCGTTTCACTCCCGCATACGAGAAACGGCTTGCCGCCCGGCTTTAAAAGCCCTTCGACCGCCTTTAATGCAAACATAAAGCCCGTACACGCGGAATTGACGTCAAAGCAGATCGCCACAGGAATCTCAAGCTCCCGCTGAATCTGGCTCGCAACGGACGGAACGCCCATTTCGTTGGTCACGGACGCGACGATGATGCCGCCAAGGTCGTCCTTGGTGATACCCGCTTCCTTCATTGCAATGTTCGCCGCGATCACGCACATATCCTTGTTCCACATGCCGTTTTCCACATAGTGGCGACGCTTGATGCCCGTGCGTTTGGTGATCCATTCATCCGACGTATCTATGATTTTTTCAAAGTCCTCGTTCGTCATCACCTTTTCAGGCAGATAACTTCCCGTTCCCAGGATGCGTATACTCATAATTCCTCCAGCCTCTTTTGTGCTTCCGCTCATGCCTGTCCCCTTGCGGGAAAATAAATCGGCCCTGACGACACCCGTCGAACAGCGGTGCTTTTCCATGAAGCAAATTTTAGACAGTATAATGATATTCTAATCTTCTGTAAATGTCAACAAAAGGGGAGAAGCCATTGCGCGCATGTTCACCGCCGCCACCGCCGCCAACACAAGCAAAAATGCCTTTCTCTCCCGTAAAATCACGCGTTCGCGTTTTTCGTATAGTTCAGCAATCCGCCCGCAAGCAGCATGTCGCGCAGGCGCGGCGAAATATCGAGTTCTACCTCGAATTCCGTATTCTTGGTTTCATTCTTGACGCGGAAACGATTTTTGCCGCCCACATTTTCGCGCACATCATTCAGCTTGAGCACGTCGCCCTCTGTGATGCCGTCGTAATCTTCCTCATTTACGAACGTCAGGGGCAGGATGCCGTTGTTGATGAGGTTCGCCACGTGAATGCGCGCAAAGCTTTTGGCGATCACCGCCTTCACGCCGAGGTAAAGCGGTGCCAGTGCCGCATGCTCGCGCGATGAACCCTGCCCATAGTTGTGCCCCGCCACGAGGATGGATTTCCCCGCCTCCTTTGCCCGTGCCGGGAAGCTTTCATCCACAGGCGTAAGGCAATAGTCCGCAAGATATGGAATGTTCGAGCGATAGGGCAGCAGCTTTGCGTTCGAAGGCATGATGTGGTCCGTCGTGATGTTGTCCTCCATTTTAAGCATCACCGCAGCCTCGATGGTATCCGGCAGCGCCTCGTGCTGCGGGAAGGGCTTGATGTTTGGCCCGCGGATCACTTCCACATCTGCCGCACGCTCTGCGGGCGGCAGGATCATGTTGTCATTCACGTCAAATTGCTCCGGCATCTGTACATCGAGGATCGAAAGATCCGAAAGCTCCGTCGCGTCGCAAAGATACCCGTTGATCGCCGTCACAGCGGCCGTCTCCGGGCTCACCAGATATACGCTCGCGCTCTTCGTCCCGCTGCGCCCAAAGAAGTTGCGGTTGAAGGTGCGCACCGACACCGCGTCCGTTGCGGGCGACTGGCCCATGCCGATGCACGGCCCGCACGCACATTCGAGGATGCGCGCACCCGCGTCGATCATATCTGCAAGCGCGCCGTTTTTGGCGAGCATGTTCATCACCTGCTTGGAACCGGGAGAGATCGTGAGGCTGGTGTGCGGGCACACGGATTTCCCCTTGAGGATTGCCGCCACGCGCATTAAATCACGGTAAGAAGCGTTTGTGCAGCTTCCGATGCACACCTGATCCACCTTGATCTGTCCGATCTCGTCGATGGTTTTTACATTGTCCGGGCTGTGCGGCATTGCCGCCATCGGCTTGAGCGCGCCGAGTTCAACGACGATGTGCTCGTCATATTCCGCGTCCGCGTCAGGTGCGAGCGGAATAAAATCTCCTTCGCGGCCCTGTGCCTTCAAAAATTCCTTCGTGATTTCGTCGCTCGGGAAAATGGAGGTCGTCGCACCGAGCTCCGCTCCCATGTTCGTGATGGTCGCGCGTTCGGGCACGCTGAGCGTCTTTACGCCCTCGCCCGTATACTCGATGATCCTGCCCACGCCGCCTTTGACGCTCAGCACGCGCAGCACCTCCAAGATCACATCCTTCGCGGATACGCCCGGCTTCAATTCGCCGCGCAGCTCCACGTTCACAAATTTTGGACAATTGAGGTAATACGCGCCGCCGCCCATGGCGACCGCCACGTCGAGGCCGCCCGCGCCGATGGCGATCATGCCGATCCCGCCGCCCGTGGGCGTATGGCTGTCCGAGCCAAGAAGCGTCGCGCCCGGCACGCCAAAGCGTTCGAGGTTCACCTGATGGCAGATCCCGTTTCCGGGGCGGGACGCATAAATGCCGTGCTTTTTCGCCACGCTCATAATATAGTTGTGATCATCCGCGTTCTCAAACCCGCTTTGCAGCGTGTTGTGATCGATGTACGCAACCGATTTTTTCGTTTTCACGCGGTCGATGCCCATCGCTTCAAACTGAAGATACGCCATCGTGCCCGTCGAATCCTGCGTGAGCGTGTAGTCGATGCGGATCGCGATCTCGCTGCCCGCAGCCATCTCCCCCGATACGAGGTGATCCTTCAATATTTTATATGCCAGTGGTTTGCCCATGCTCTTTTCCTCCGTCTCATTTTACGATTAACTCTTTTATTTTAAACGTTTGTCCCACTTTTTTCAAGTGTTCCGGTTCCTTTTTGCTTCTTGTTCCGCTATAATAAACAGGAACGAAAGGACGGTGCGCAATGCTGACATTATGGGGAAAACTGTACAAGGACGGCAAAACGATCCACGCCGACACCTTCACGAGCGATCAAAACGAGATGTCCGACGCGATTTTGGAATGCCTCGAATATTTTTCCAGAAAGTTTGATATCGAGGTGCCCATGTGGCATACGAATCACACCAAGCAGTTCGGGCTGTTTCGCAAGGCCACATTCAAGGGCGATGATTTTGTGGACAAATTTCCTTACGACAAATTTGAAATACAGATCATAGACAAGTAAGCGCGGACGAAAGAGGCCCCAGAAAAACACCGCATGCGTGAGCATGCGGTGTTTTAGTTCGCTCTTCTGTATTTTCCTCGCCCTGCAAGCAGTACTATACCCCACGCAGCAAGCCCCGCTGCAACCACCAGCGCACCCAAAAGCGCCGCGTCCGCTGTCATTTCAAAAAACGGCCCGCCCTCGGCAAGCGATACAATGCTGTCAATCAACCACATCAGTGCCGCGCCCCAGTACATGAAACACAGCAGCTCGAGCCTGTGTCCCCGTTTCCTGCGCCACAAAACGGTAGCGATCACCGCCGCCGCCAATGTCAGTATCAAATACATCGCTCAGTTCCCCTCTTTTGCCTTCTTGAGGGAAATCTTGCCTTTGCGGCCTGCAATCAGCACCATCACGCCCCACACAGCGCTCACAAAAACCGCCATCGCCGTGCCGACAGTCGCAATCTCATTGAACATCACGCTCATTGCTGCGGGGTCCGTCATCGCCGTGATGAACGGCGGCCACGGCACGATCTCTCCATGCCAGATGTGCTCAATCAGCAGCAGGAAGCTTCCGCCCCACAGCATTTTTTCCAGCCATCCAAGCTTGCGGCTCCACGAAAAGCACGGCTTTTTCTTCGGTGCTTCCAAAGCCTTCTCAACCGGGACTCCATTTATTTCAATGTTGCTTTTTTCCTTTTTCTCGGCGATCTTTTTCGCGACGGTCACCACGATCGCTTCCGCCACTGGTACCACAAAGCATGCCATATTTATGTCCTCCCTCAGGTCAAAATCTCTTCACATTAGCTTATGATACGCCTCGCCGCTTTCAATGTCAAGCGATGTCCTCATATACAAAAACGGGCGTTTGCCACGCCCGTTTTATAGTGCACGCTCTGTTAGAATCTGTTCCTGTCGCTCCCGCCTTTGCGCTGCTGCGGAGGCTTCTGCTGGCCTGTCTGCCGCGTTTGCTGCAGCTGCCGCGGCTGTTGCTGCTTCTGCTGCGGGCGCGCATGCGGCTCGATGTCTTCACGCTGCATCTGCCGGCGGGGCTGCTGTTGCGTTCTCACCTGCTGCGGGCGTTCCCCGCTCCGCTGCTGCTGCGCACGTGTGTTTCCGTTTCCACCCGGTCTCGGCGCGCTTGCCGCCCCCCTGCGTTTTCCAAACGCGGTATATCCGGCCTTTTTGTTCTTATAGATGAATATGCCGAGCGTGATTCCGACCGCGGCAATCGCAATGATCACCGCGAGCAGAATAATGAGCATGGGCGTCATGCCGCCGAGCGCCTGTTCCACCGTTACGGTGGCGGGGGTGCTCAGTTGGGATTCCACCTGCGTGCCGTTTGCAAGCGTACCCGTGATCTTGAAATTATAGCTCACCGTCTGATCGATCTGCAGGGTCTTTGTAACCGTCTGCTTCTCTTCCGCCATAGACGGGATCGTTGCGACTTCGCCAAGGATCGGATCGGAGATCACAATATTTTTGATCTCCTGCCCCGTAGTGTTCATCACGATAAAATTAAAATCCACCGGGCCGGGCTTTGACAGCTGAGGAATAAACTCCACGTTCATCGTCAGCGCAGTCGCAAGGTCCGCCGTGTCCACCGTGATCTCCACCGGCGCGGAAGACGCCTTCACGCTGTTGCCGTCGCCATCCTCCGCGTTCGCCGTAAATACATAGCTCGTCGTCTGCTCGGGTGTCACCTCGAGCGTGCCCTTCGCGGCGCTTCCCGCGTTTAGGGTCTTGCCCGTAAATTTAACCTGATTCCCTTCCTGATCCGTCACCTTGAGGTCCGAAAGGTCCGCTTCTCCCCGATTGCGCACCGTGACGCTAAAGGTCACCTTTTCGCCTGCCTTCACCTGCGCGTTGTCGGCTGTCGCCACCACCTCAAACGAATCTGCCGCAGGCGTTGCACTCGCGCTTGCGCTCGGCTCTGCGCTGCCCTCGACGCGCACGCTCACCGTGCCCGCCTTTGCCGTTCCCTTCTCTCCGTTCGCCGTATAGCTGAACACCGGCTTCACTTCAATGCTTTCAGCAGGGCCGGGATTCGGCTTCCATGTCAATTTTTTCGTTTCACCGGGCGCAAGCGTAAAGGTGTCCCCGATCTGTCCGTCCTTCTCGAGCGGCGGTGCCTTCAGGCTCACCTTCTCGAGCGTGACCGTTCCTTCATTTTTCAGCGTAAAGGTAAACTTTGGCCTGTCGCCCTTTTTGATGGTATCCATGTCCACGCTCGCGCTTGCCGTGGCCTTCACCACCGCTTCCTTCTTTTTGATCGAAAGCGCGTTGGAATCAAAGGACTGTTCGCCACCGTTCGCGTCGGTATAGCTCACCTTAAATGTAAGGTCCTTGTCGAGCATATCCTCGGATACATTCCACTCGGAATTACTCGCCGAATCCGCGCCGCCCGCGGCGATTGCGCCGATGTCGAGCGTTCCTCCGCCGGGAAGCGTCACCGTCACATTCGTGATGTCCGCATCCGTTCCATTGGTCACCGTCGCCTTGACAGACACCTTTCCCGCACCCGTGAGGGATGTGGGGCTCACGCTCACCGTGACCTTTACGCTGCCTTCCGCAAAGGCCGTCGCACCCATTGAAATGCACAGCGTGACCATCAGGATCGCAACCAGAACGACCGATACAATTTTCTTCAAACCAGTTTACCTCCAACAACTTCTTCGGAACCAAAGGCAACGCCTGCGTCCCGACGATCCCCCATCACAGCAGGATCATTGATTTTTGTTTCAGATTTTTTCTGTCCATCCAAATTTATCTTTGATTTCCCCATACTGGATTCCAGTCAGGATATTGTAAAACTCAAGCGCCAGCTTGCCCATTTTTCCGCCTGCTACAGTGATCTTTTCATCCCCGTAGACAAACTCGCCAACCGGGCTTACCACAGCGGCGGTGCCCGTGCCGAACGCCTCGCTCATCGCACCGGACTTCGCCGTCTCCATCACCTCGTCGATCGAGATTCTGCGTTCCTCGACCGTGATGCCCATATCGCGCGCGATCTCCATCACGCTCGCACGCGTGATGCCCGGCAAAATGCTGCCGTCGAGGTCGGGGGTCACCAACTTCCCGTCGATCACGAACATCATGTTCATGGAACCGACTTCCTCCACATATTTGCGCTCCTCCGCATCCAGCCACAGCACCTGGTCGCAGCCCTTTTCGTGCGCTTCCACGCCCGCAATGAGGCTTGCCGCATAGTTTCCGCCCGTTTTTGCAAAGCCCATGCCGCCCTTTGCCGCACGCACATATTCCTTTTCAATCAAAATGCTGACCGGCTGCAAACCGTTTGCGTAATAAGCGCCCACCGGCCCCATCATGATGTAAAACACATATTCCTTTGCCGCACGTACCCCGATGAACGGGTCTACACCCATATAGTTGGGGCGGATGTACAGGGAGGTTCCCTTTTCGCGCGGCACCCAGTCCTGCTCGATCTTCACAAGCTCTCTGAGCGCCTTGTATGCAAAATCTTCGTCGATGGGCGGCATCGCCAGACGCTTCGCAGAATCGTTCATGCGCTTGAAGTTGTCCTTTGCGCGGAACAGCGCGATATCACCGTTCGCCTGCCGGTACGCCTTCAAACCCTCGAACACCTCCTGTCCGTAATGGAATACGGTCGCCGCAGGCGAGACCCTAAAGTCCTCATATTTCTTGATTTCCGCGTCGTGCCAGCCCTGCCCTTCGGTATACCGCATGATAAACATGTAGTCCGAAAACAGCGTCCCAAACCCCAGATTGCTTTCGTCCTGCGGCTTTTGCTTCAGTTCCTTCATTTCCAAAAATTTGATTTCCATAGCCCTCTTCCTCTTCGCTCTCAAATATTCAATCAGCCGGCTCTGTTATATAACATTCGCCGTCTTTTTCATACACCCTGATGCCCATGAAGGCTTCTATGATCCGTTTTTCTGCCGAGGCAAGATCGCTTGCGCGCAGCACCAGCCGCGCAGTGACCCGTTCCGCGTATTCTGCCTCCACCGCCGCGCCGTATTCGGACGCGATAGACGCCAGCTTGGAATAATCCGCGTATTCCACCGTGAAGCGCAGAACGACCGCCGGAATGCGCCACTCTTTTTTTGCTTCCGCAAGCGCCTGCGAAACGCTCGTGCCATAGGCCCGCACAAGGCCGCCCGCACCGAGCAGCGTCCCGCCGAAGTAACGCGTGACCACGGCAAGAATGTTTGTGATCCGGCTGTGCGTCAGCACCTCGAGCATCGGCGCGCCAGCCGTTCCCTGCGGTTCGCCGTCGTCCGAGCTCTTTTTGAGGTTTGCGCCGATCACCATCGCAGAGCAATGATGCCGCGCGTCATAATGCCTCTTTTTGATGGCCGCCAGCGCCTGTGCCGCCTCCTGTTCCGTTTCTGCCGGAACGAGGTTACAGATGAACCGCGACTTTTTGACGACGATCTCGTGCTCCGCCTCCGCGGCAAGGCATAAAAGCGGTTCTTTCATCTCTTTATTTGCGGATCAGGACTTTATGAAACACCTTTTTACCCTTTTTGATCATCGCTTCGCCGTCCTGAATATCCTCCTCCGTAAGCGTGCGGAACTCGTCGCTCACCTTCTCGCCATTGAGAAGCACGCCGCCCTGTGTGATGAGCCTGCGTCCTTCCCCGCGCGACTTCGTCAGCCCGCACACGACCATAATATCCAAAAGCTGCGGCGCTGCCTTCCATTGCTCCTCTAAAAGCTCCGTTACCGGAATACTGCCGCCCTCGGCTGCGCCTCCAAACAGCGCTTCCGCCGCCCGCTGTGCCTCGCGCGCTGCTTCTTCTCCGTGTACCTGTTTTGTTATCTCAAACGCAAGTATCTTTTTTGCATCATTGATCGCGCTGTCTTTTAGTGCCGACAACCGCTCCACCTCTTCCATCGGCAGGAATGTCAGCAGGGAAAGGCACGTCCTCACGTCCGCGTCCGCGACGTTCCGCCAATACTGGTAGAACTCATACGGCGAGGTCTTTTCCGGATCGAGCCATACGGCGCCCGATTCCGTCTTGCCCATCTTTTTGCCGTCGCTTTTCAAAAGCAGCGTGATGGTGAGGCCGTACGCCTCTTTTTGCTCTTTGCGGCGGATGAGGTCCGCGCCCGCGAGGATGTTGGACCACTGGTCGTCCCCGCCCATCTCCAGCGTGCAGCCGTATTTCCGGTTCAGCACCAGAAAATCGTACGCCTGCATCAGCATATAGTTGAATTCAAAAAATGTAAGGCCTTTTTCCAGCCTCTCTTTATAGCATCTCGCACCGAGCATGCTGTTGACCGAAAAGCACGTGCCGATCTCCCGCAGGAATTCCACGTAGTTGAGGTCTAAAAGCCAGTCCGCGTTGTCCACCATCAGCGCCTTATCCTCCGAAAAATCGAGGAACTTGCCGATCTGCTGCCGGAAGCGGTCCGCATTGTGCGCGATCACCTCGCGCGTCATCATTTTGCGCATATCCGACTTCCCGCTCGGGTCGCCGATCATCGTGGTGCCTCCGCCGATCAAAACGATGGGCACGTGCCCCGCGCGCTGCATGTGCGCCATTGCCATCAGCTGTACAAAATGCCCCACGTGCAGGCTGTCCGCCGTCGCGTCGAACCCGACGTAAAATTTCACCTGCTCCCTGCCGAGCATCTCTTTGAGCCCCTCGTGCGTGGTTTGCTTGACAAAGCCTCTTTCCTTTAACGTGTCAAAAACATTTGCTGCCATTTATTTAAACTCCTCATGATTTTCATATGATTTTTGTGTGGGAAATCATATGTCTCTCATATAAATTCTCTGATGATCCGCCCCATCTTCTCCACGCCCTTTTCGATGTCCGAGATGGACGGCATGGAAAAATTCAAGCGCAGCGTGTTTTCATGCCCACCCTCCGCAAAGAAAGGCGGGCCTGATACGAACGCCACATTCTGCGCGACGCATTCTTCAAACAGCTTGCGCGAATCTACGCCCACCGGAAGCGTCACCCACACAAACAACCCGCCCTGCGGATCGGTGCGTACCGCGCTCTCGGGAAAATAGCGGTCGATCGCGCCGCACATCGCGTCGCGCTGCTTTTTATATTCTTTGCACAGCATCTTTACGTGCTCGTCGTAATAGCCGCGCCTGATAAACTCCATCACCATCGTCTGCGTGAGGTTTGAGGTGTGCACGTCCGCACCCTGCTTCAAAAGATTGAACTTCGCGATGATATCCTTATGCGCGATTGCGTACCCCACGCGCAGCCCCGGCGAGATCGTCTTGGAAAAGCTCGACAGCCTGCACACGATGCCCGCGTCGTCAAGCGCCTTGATGCTCAAAAGCGGCTGTCCGCTGTAGCGCAGCTCGCCGTACGGGTCGTCCTCCAAAATCAGCACGCCGTGCTTTTTACAGATGTCATACACCCTCTGCCGTTTTTTTTCGCTCATCGTGATGCCCGACGGATTTTGAAACGTGGGGATCGTATAGAAAAACTTCGGATCATATTGCAGGATCTTCTCTTCCAGCTCCTCTGTGTTCACGCCGTCGTCTTCCAAGGAAACCGTCTTGATTTCCGCATCCGCGAGACGAAACGTCTGGAGCGCGCCCAAAAACGACGGAGATTCCGCAAGCATCACGTCCCCCGGTTCGATCATCGTGTGCGCAAAAAAGTCGATGCCCTGCGAAGAACCGGAAATCACGACGAGGTCGTCGTCTTGGTTCATGATGTCCGCGTTCCGTTCCTTCAAAAGCTCGATAAACGCAGCCACGCCAAGCGTACCGCCATACTGGAGCACATGCCTGCCGTTTTCCGCAATGATCTCCTCGCTGATCTCCGCCAGCGTCTCAGACGGGAACAGCTCGGGAGAAGGATTTCCTCCCGCAAAAGAAATCATGCCGGGCACACCGAGCAAGCTGAAAATCTTACGGATCTCGCTTCCGCCTACGCCGTCAAAGCGTTTTGCAAATCGGTACATCGTTTCTTTCCTTCCATGCAAATAATGATTCGCATTATATTATATATTTTTTGCAATGCAAATACAAGGAGAAATCCGCATCTCCCGCGACTTTGGGGGCCATGAACGGCACTTTTTACAATTTGTTCAAAATCAGTCGGTAACGATCGGCAGCAGGAACTTTCCTTCCCCCGTCTTTTCAAGAATGTCTGTCAGATCGGAATACAGCGCATAGAATACCGGGTATTTTCCATCATATTTTTCATCGACAAAAAAACCGCGCAAGCGCACCGGAATATAGTGTCCGTCCGCGTGGCGCAGACGCAAATAAACGGTGAACGGCTCCTTTGTGACCATCGCTTCATTGAATATTGCAAGCGCGGGCCCCACGTCAGCGGGGTAAAACTGGGAAAGCAGATCGAAGTTTGGATTGCGCAGCGTCTCGAGCGGCGTTTGCGTAAGCCGCGCGCGCCTTTCATCAAAATAGAGCATTTTAAATCCCTTGGTCAACGCTTCCTCTGCATCCGTTCCAATCAGCGCAACCTTTGATATCCCGTCCGCAGCCGTATCCATCAATGCCTTCATATCCTTTTCATTGGCACGGAACACAAGGTCGCTGCCCGTCTTTTCATCATAAATATCGAACGTATTTTTTCCATGCGCTTTGGAAAAATAAAGTGCTTTGTCCGCTTTTTCGTAAAGCTCCGCGTAGTGTGTCCCATCCTCCGGGAAGATTGCGGCGCCTATGCTTGCCGAAACCCGATACTCCTTCTTCTCGCCATAATATTCACGCCCCAGCTCTTCACATACCTGTGTCAGCTTTTTCTTCACACGTTCATTGTCTCCGCAGTTTTTCATCAACACGACGAATTCATCCCCGCCGATGCGTCCCAAAATATCTGTATCCCGGAATTGCCTGCGCAGCTCCGCCGCAAATTCTGTGAGCACAAAATCTCCAAATCCATGCCCAAGATTGTCGTTGATCGCCTTAAAATTATCAATGTCGAACAAAAACAAAGCGTGCCGGCTTTCCGTTTCCATATCGGCACGAAAGCTCCTCTCGATGAGGTCCTCCGTCGATTTTTTGTTGTAAAGCCCCGTGAGCGAATCTCGCTGCGCCTTTTCGATCAGCAAAATTTCGCGGTTTTTCTCCGCGTCAATGTTTTGCCGATAGGTAATCATGTGGATGGACTGGTCCGATTTCCAGAAAAATATCTGTGCCGCGATGCGCATCCACCGATATGTTTTCCCGTCGTCTGTGAACATGAATTCATAGCTTAGGTTGTAATTCTTTTTCTTATAGTTTTTGATCACATTTTCCGGCGAAAACGTCTTTAGGTATCCTTCAATATATTCCGGGCTGATCTGCTTTTGCGCAATCACCGTAAGCGCCTCTCCATAAGGCGATTCCTCATGGATCCCAAGGCTCCTGAAATATTTTTTTGTCCGATCCCCGTAGGCACGGTCATGCGTGACGTCCAGCTCAAAAATGTTTTCGTAAAGCCCCTCCGTCGCCTTGCGCAGACGCCTCTGGTATTCGGATTCCTGCGGGTCGCCAATTCCTGCCTGCGTCATCCGCTTTCTGCTCCATATCAGACAAAGCACCAGAATGATCGTGACGGCAAGCAGCACAAAAACAACAATGCTGTAAAAATCACTTAAGAATCGTGGAAGTCCCAAAACCCGCACCTCTGTCCGGTATCATATTTAATTTTATATTATATTCCCGCATAGATACCAATACTACACCAAACCATGCACGTTTTTCTTCTTTTGCCCGCCGGTGTTCCATTTTTGATCTCCGCCGCAAAAATATAATGACGCTCCAGCGCAAAATATGCTATAATATTTTTTGTATGACTTAATATTTTATACTTAAGACAATATTTTTCAAGGAGGTCAAAAATCCCATGCAATACTCAAAAGAAGTAGAAGAAATGGTATGCGTGAAAAAGGGACCGCACCACGGCCCCGCACCGATACCTGAAGAAGGCAAATGGGTAAAATCCAAACAGATCACTGATATCTCCGGTCTCACACACGGCGTAGGCTGGTGCGCGCCTCAGCAGGGCACCTGCAAGCTGACGCTCAACGTGAAGGATGGCATCATTGAGGAAGCGCTCGTAGAAACGACGGGCTGCTCCGGCATGACGCATTCTGCGGCAATGGCGGGTGAAGCCATCGTCGGCAAGACGCTTCTGGAAGCGCTCAATACCGACCTTGTGTGCGACGCGATCAACACCGCAATGCGCGAGCTGTTCCTGCAGATCGCTTACGGCAGAACGCAGACGGCGTTTTCCGAAGGCGGGCTTCCCATCGGCGCGGGTCTTGAAGACCTCGGTAAGGGGCTCCGTTCCCAGGTGGGCACCATCTTCTCCACCAACGAAAAGGGCGTTCGCTATTTAGAGCTTGCCGAGGGGTATATCCTCGAAATGGCGCTCGACAAAAACGACGAGGTCATCGGCTACAAGTTCGTGCGCGTGGGCAAAATGCTTGAAGACATCCGCAACGGCGTAGAGCCTAAGGTTGCGTATGAAAAAAACATCGGTACATACGGCAGATATGAAGACGCGGTCAAATACATCGACCCGCGCAAAGAATAAGGAGGGCAATCGATATGGCTACATTTGAAGGTTATGAAAGAAGAATTGCCCAGATCGAAACCTGCATGAAGGAATACGGTTTTTCTTCGCTCGATGAAGTGAAACAGTATACGATCGATACGGGGCTTGACGTTGACTCTATCGTGCGCGGCATCCAGCCGATCGCTTTTGAAAACGCGATCTGGGCCTATACGCTCGGCGCCGCCATTGCGCTCAAAAAGGGCTGCGCAAAGGCTTCCGAAGCGGCTTGCGCCATCGGCATCGGCTTGCAGGCGTTCTGCATCCCCGGCTCCGTTGCACAGCAGCGTCTCGTTGGCCTTGGTCACGGCAACCTCGCCGCAATGCTCCTGGAAGAGCAGACGCGTTGCTTCTGCTTCCTCGCGGGTCACGAATCCTTTGCTGCCGCAGAAGGCGCGATCGGCATCGCAAAGACTGCAAACAAGGTGCGCAAGGAAAACCTGCAGGTTATTCTGAACGGCCTTGGCAAGGACGCTGCGATGATCATTTCCCGCATCAATGGCTTCACGTATGTTGAAACGGAGTATGATTACGCAACCGGCAAATTGAATATCGTTTCCGAAACAAAGTATTCGGACGGCGACCGTTCCAAAGTGCGCTGCTACGGCTGCGACGATGTGAGCGAAGGCGTGGCGATCATGCGCCACGAGGGCGTGGACGTTTCCATCACGGGCAACTCCACCAACCCGACGCGTTTCCAGCATCCTGTCGCGGGCACCTACAAAAAGTGGGCGATTGAAAACGGCAAAAAATACTTCTCCGTTGCTTCGGGCGGCGGCACGGGCAGAACGCTGCATCCCGACAACATGGGGGCCGGTCCGGCTTCGTACGGCATGACGGACACCATGGGCCGTATGCACGGCGACGCGCAGTTCGCGGGCAGCTCCTCCGTTCCGGCGCACGTTGAAATGATGGGCCTCATCGGCATGGGCAACAACCCCATGGTGGGCGCTTCTGTAGCTGTGGCTGTTGCGGTGGAAGAAGCGGCGAAATAAACGGTTGTAACGCCGTTGTTTCCCGGATAAAAAGATTTTCAAAGCGCGATTTGACTCAGACACATCATTGTCGGGAAATGCCAATGATGTGTCTGACTTTTTATTCTCTGTTTTCCATGAGCCTTTGCGCCCTGATCTTTGCAAATGCCAGCTCCTCGGCTGTTTTGATGGATTGCGTGTGGAGTTCCCGCTCTTTTAACTCCAGCAGCTCAACCTCTTTGATTGCCTGTTCAACAGTACCTCCGGCGGTTACCGGCTCAAAATTCCGCACCTTATACAGCCAATAGAGTATCAGAAAAAGCAGCACCGATGAACAAGTGATCGTCAGCATTTCCGTAAAACTCACGGCATCCATAAAAGAAAAAAGCCACATCAGCGCCGTCCATGCGATCAACACATAGGTCAGCGATTTTTTAAACACCTCCGGGAACGTCTTGTGCAGCATAAGGGTCAGAATGATCAGCGTCATGGCCAACGAAACGGAGGATATGCGTGCCAGCAAAATATGCACATCCGCCAAAAACAAATTCACCTCCGGACGATAGGGCACAACATTTCCAATCAGCATCGCGTCCGCCGCGACATAAACAAGGATCATGATTTTGGAGGTCTCGTTTCGTGACACCATCAATATTTGCTTAAAAATGGATGTGAAAAACCTGCAAAACACCAATGCCCAAATCACAAATACAATGTTGTTCCCATACAAATTCCCCATGTAGGACATCGACTTTTCAAAGCAATTGTCAAGCGTTCCCATAACGATCGTAAATACAGGGATTACAAGCAGCGCAAAAACACCATACGACACTACAATTTTCTTTGTCTGATTTTGATATTCATTTTTCATTGCATTTGTTTTTACTCCTAAAAGTACCACAGCGATGATCTTTTTTTTACCTCTTTTATATTACTTCTCCCTGGATGTATTTGTTATGTGCTCCATGCACCCGTATATCATTTATGCTACCACAAAACAAAGCAACTGCACATTCGACTTTTTGACCTCAAAAAGTCTGAGTGCTTTTGCTTTGTTATTTCGTTCTTTTTTAGCCTTGAACCTCCCTGCGCATGTTGCTCGCCGCATCCCCGGCCAATGCTGCGCCCGGTGCATTCGATGCATGCGGCAGATCACATCAACTTCCGCCTTACTCTCAGAAGAGAGCGAGAAAAATCGCAAAAAAGCCGGGATTCAAATTCCCGACTCTTTTTGGGTGCCTTTTAAGTATTCCAAACGCTTTTTTTCCTGTTCCATCATATAATCCATGAATGCTTCCTCCGGCATGGGACGGGCAAACACATAGCCTTGCACCATATCACAACCCGTCGTTCTCAAAAATTCAACCTGACCCATGGATTCCACGCCCTCCGCCACCGTTTTGACGCCGATTCCCTGGGCAATATCCACGATCCCTTTCACGACCGCACGCGCACGCACTTCGTTCTTCTCCTCACGGAAAAAAAGCATGTCCAGCTTCAGCACATCCACCGGAATATCCTTCAAAATATTCAGCGACGACTGCCCCGCGCCAAAATCATCCATTGAACACAAGAACCCATTCTCCTGCAACTCTCTTACGATGCTGCGGAACAGCACATGATTGTGAAACGCGATGCTCTCGGTAAATTCCAGTTCAATTTTGTAATTTGGAATCCGGTATTTTTCCTTGATCGCCACATACCGCTCCACAAAATCCTCCTGCCGCATACACAGGCGTGAGGCGTTCACGGAAAGCACGATCCCCCGCTTTCCCTCGTCGAGGCGTTTACGGAAAATCTTGCATGCATTTTCAAACATATATTCGTCAAGTTTGGTGATGAATCCATTCTTTTCAAATAACGGAATGAACTCGCCCGGCGAAATCAAGCCGCGTTCCGGGTCCTCCCACCGCGCGAGCACCTCTGCCCCTTCCACCGCGTCGCCATGCTGGATGTCGATCTTCGGCTGAAAATAGAGTTTGAACTCATGATTCTTGAGCGCCTTCTCCATGCGCGTCTCGAGCTCCGTCTCCATCAGCATCTTTTCCTGCATCTCACTCGTATAAAACGCGCAGTGGCTGCCCGCTCCATATTTCACGGATTTTTGCGCAACGTTCGCCCGGTCGAGCATGTCGTTCACGCTCAGCTTCTCGTCCTCGTCCCTGACGATATAGATACCCGAACACATTTCCAGCTTATATCCCTGCTCCGCAAGATCCGGAAACCGCGCAATCTGCTCCACAAGCCACTTAAACCGCTGCTCCGATTCTTCTTCAGATATAAATTCCCGCAGGATCACAAAATTATCGCCCGATGCGCGCCCAAACGTTTCTCCGTCACGCAAATTGCTCCGTACGACCTCCGCCCAATATTGAAGCAGCCGATCTCCTATATCATACCCGAACATCGTATTGATGTTCTTGAAATTTTTCAAATCACTGTACCATATGGAATACTGTTTGTCCTCATTCACGCGCAGCATGCGCTCCGCATCGATCAGGAATTTGGGGAAATTGGCATACCCTGTAACCTCATCTGTATATGCAAGCTTTTCGAGTGCCGCACGACCGCGCGCGTTCGAACGGCGGATCATAAACACCAAAAACAGGAAAATACAGATCGCGCCGATCACGATCATCAGCATGCCATTCGTCATCAACGTAAAATCACTGCTGATCGCTTCCTGCGGAACGATGTCGATCACCGACCATCCGTTGATGCCGATGGGCGTATAGGCAGCCCACCGCTTTTCTCCGTCAAACGAATATTCAATAAATCCGCTGGTCCCTGTCATAAGATCCTTGCGCAGCCTTGCTTCTTCTGCCGGCGGGAAAGTGTAGTTATCGAAAATATTGAGCTTCTCCTGATCGGCGGACGAGTGCAGCGAGCGAATCACATAATCGCCGTCGCTGTCAATGATATGCGCAAACCCCTGCCCGCCAAAAATCGACGCGTCGGTGATCTCCCGCAGGGTGTCCGCAGCATTTGCCGCATAAAGCACCTTGATCACCTTGCCGTCCTGATAGATCGGCACCCCGTAAAATGTAACGTAGTTTTCGCCCCGGCCCGACAACTGGGCATCGGTCAGAACTTTTTCGCCAGCGTATACCTTCTCCACAAATCCACGGTCTGAAAGGTCCACATCTGCATATATGCTTCCGGATATATCCACAACGGTCGCCTGCCCATCAGGCTCCACAAAGCCCATTCGCACAAATCCATTTCCATTGTTGATCTCCTTGAGCGTTGGGATCAGCGCGTCAAAATCAATCGGCGCCTGCATGCTGCCAATCAGCTCCGCAAGGCCGGAAAGCGTTTCAAAATCGCCGTCGATCTGCTTTGAGATGGCAGTACGGCTTTGCTCCACAACCTCTCCCATATATTTTCTGGAACCCTGTTGGTTCTGGATGCGCGTATAACTCATGAACAAAATGCTCAACACAAGAAACGCGGCGCAAAAAACGCCGATCAGAATGTTTAAGATATTCAGTTGGACTGTCTTCTTTCTCTTCATTGCAACCTCATGTTCACAAAAAAGCAGTCGCCTTGATAATATCCTACCATGCGACTGCCCTGTTTGCAATATATTTGGACAATAGACCACGTTAAAATGCTTGTGCAAAGCATCTTTTCACACCGCTTCGTCGTTTAAAAGCGAAACCTGCGCATGCGCGTTTCCTTATAGCGTCCGTTCGCAAACGTCAGCATCAGAAGGAACGTCGCGGCGGCATATCCGGCTGCCATAAATCCCGGCCACGCAAAGCGGGTCACGCCGAGTATCGCACTCGTGATCGCGCCCTGCCCAAAAAGCAGCACGGCGATCATATAGCCGATGTATTCACTCCACGAAAGCTTTCGCGTAAACACGATATATGTCACAAGGGCTATGAATCCTACGCTCGCAAAGGGGATCGCAAAGTTCAGCGACCACAATCCCCGCCCCGCGTTCCAGTCGAACACGCAGAGCATCAAGCCAATGAGCCCGGCCTGCAGCATCAGCTTCACGCTGCCTTTGATCTTGGAGCGCACCGTATTGAAAACCAGCACCCACAGATACATAAAGATGACCGCGATGTCAAGGAACCAGTATCCGCCCGCGCTGCCGCGCGTTAAAAGGTTGATGAGCGCGCACACACACACCACGCCGAGCGTAAATATGGCTGCCCATTTTGTGACCTTCGTTTTCGGCTTGTCCTTGATCTCCTGCATGCATGCAGGGTATAGTGCTTCGCAAGCGCCCTTTGCGCTTACGGTTCTCCCGCACAGCGGGCAGCGCGCCTGTCCTTCGACGGAAACGTTGCAATATTCACACCTGTTCATGCTCATCACACACCCTCCACTGATTCGTACTCACCGTCACCTGCTCCCCTGTCTCCGCCGCCAGAAAGCGGAAGAAGAACCGCAGGAATTCCATATCCCGAATGGATTTGATGAACGAAATCGTCATCTTATTGTTCACCGAACACATGCAGCAGTTGATCGGGCTGCGCTCCGTCGGATAAACGATTGCCTCCGCACGGTCCACAAACCGTTCCATATCCTTTGGCAGATCGATCATGCCCACATTGGAAAGCGTCATCGTCTTCACATCCTCAGAAAAAAACGCAAACACGAACTTCGTTCCCGCCTCCCGCAAAAACCGCGGAACGGCCTTCACAAAAGAATTTTCCATCACGCCGCAGCTTTCCGCCAGCGCACGGCGCAAATGCTCCGCGTCTGTTTTTTCGCGCATCTGCTCCTTCACGGCGTCGATCGCCGCGTGAAACGTCTCCGCACGTTCCAGCGGAACGGAGATGTTCACCACGCAAAAGAAATTTCTCACCGTGCGCGAGGGGAACAACCCGCGCAAATTGACGGGCACCGCCAGCACAATGGGCTCGTCGTCCGCTTCACGGTTCACGTGCTCCAAAAAAATACCGTATATCGTAAGCGCGCTCAAGTACTCCGTGATCGTCGCGTCGTAAAGCTTGGCAGCGCGCTTCAGTCCGTCGATGCCAAGCACACCGTGCACCACCTCGTGCGCACGCGGCACAAGCGGTTCTCCTTTGATCTTAAATGCGGGCGGCATTTTTTGCACACCCACTGTTTCTCCGTCGTAGTGCTTCAAAAAGCTGTCTTCATATTCCTCTTCTTCCGGCGTATCTCCCGGAAGGCGCACCCTTCCTTCCGGGTCGATCTTCTCGCCCCGTTTGGTCAGATAGCAGTAAAGCAGCGTCTTTAAAAATTCAAATCCGCCGGCGCCGTCAGTCAGCGCATGGAAGAATTCAATCGATATCCTCTTTTTGAACCACAGCACACGCAGCAGATAACCATTTTCTTCCGCGCTTTCGATGGGCGCGCACGGCGTATGTTCTTCTTGCTTCACCACAAAGGGCTGCGGGTTGTTCACAAAGAATCTGTCGAACGCTGTCTCCGCCAAAGATACCGCAAAATATGGATAGCGGGAAAGCGCCTCCTCCGCCGCCTGCTGCAAAAGCTCCGGGCACACATCCTCCGTAAGGATGACAGACAGACGAAATACCGATGTATTGGTCGGCCGTGTCACAGGCGGAAAAAGCTTCGCCGCCGTATCCAGCCGGTAGGTTTCTTCCATAGGCCTCCTGCGGCGCGCTCCGCCGCGCTTCATCATGATTGCAAAGGGCAGAAATCTGTGGATTCCTGCCCTTATTATACCAGATTCTATGCAAGTTGTTTCTTAATTAACTATGAAGATTTCGATTTATTTTTCCAGTATGCTCAGCGACCCGGATGTCGTGTTCACGTCGATGTGTGTGCGGCCGTCCGCATACGTGTCGCCCTTCATCGCAAAAGCGTTGTTTTGCGATCCGGAAATCGTATCAAAATTCACGGTAAATCCACAATCCGTCGGCAGGACGATTTCCGTACTGCCGGAAACGCTGTCCGCGCTGACCTTCTCGAGCACCGAAGCGTCCGCACACGAAAAGCCAATGCTTCCGCTGGTGGTGTCCGCCTCAAAACGCTGTGCACGTTCGGTTTTGACCGTAACCGAGCCGGAAACGCTGTTCGCGTCAATGTCCATGATGCTTCCCGCCGCGCGAATGCCGCCGGACGTCGTATCCGCACGGAATTGTCCAACCTGCATCCCATTGAGCCCGATCGTGCCCGACGTGGTGTCCGTCTTTAAGGCATCATGGATGCCGTCCTTCATGGAAATATCCCCCGACGTCGTGGAAACGTTCAATGTTGCCGCGTTCATACCCTCCGCCGCAATGGAGCCCGACACGGTTGAGATATCCGTCTTTCCGATGAACGCGCGGGGCATCATCACCGTTACGTTGATCGAATAGCTGTTCCACCAGCCGAAGATGCGTCCGTTTCGCCCGCTTTGCACCACAAGCTCCCCGTTCTTCACACCATAGGACATCTTGTCCTCCTCCTTGATCGCCCGGCCGCTTGTTTCCTCTACACGGATCACGTTGTCGTCCGTGGGCACGATCTTGATGTTTTCGTCCACAAAATTCAAGGAGATTTCTGTGATCCCGTTCACGTCCATCTCAAACTCTGTCCCGCGCTGCGAATTCTCCGGCAAATTGTCTACGAAATCCCCGATGCGAACTTGGGATATCTGTCCCATAAAATCAGACCACGCGTTGCGAAAGGATACGCCCCCTGTGATCCCCCACACGAGCACTCCCGTCAGCATGATCGCGATCACCGACCACAGTACGATCTTTCCTGTTTTATTCATCTTTTCACCTCTTATTTGATATTGACCTTCATGATCGGGGCCACCGCCGCGCCGAGGATGAAGATGATCCATGTGATGTACCATGCGTGCGTCGCAAAGCTCAGGACAAAATACAGAGCGGTGATCACAAGCCACAGCGCGGCCGTCCATGCGTTCTTCCGCTGCTCGAGATACATGCCCGGCTGCTCCCTTTCTCCTTCGAACAAGAGCGTCGCCTTGATGATCTCCATTCCGGCCGCACCCAATATGAACACGATCCACGAAAGATACCACATGCCCGTCAGCGCGCTGAACAGAAAATAGATCGCGATGATGATCAGCCACACAGGCCCCTGATATTGCTTGAACTTCATATATTGTTCCATGTTTTTCCCCTTATTTCAACGCCGCCCGGGCAATCTGATGGACCGCCGCACCAATGAGAAAGATGATCCACGTAATGGCCCATGCGCCCGTCATGAAGCTGACGATGAAATAGATCGCCGTGATGATCGGCCATATCGCGCCAAGGTATGCGTTCTTTTTTTCATTTTTTTGCTTATTTTCCACCTGCCACTGCTTGAATTCCTCCACCATGGAATCGTCCATTTTTTCATAGGCGCTGTAGCCCGCGCGCAGTGAGCTGCGGTAAACGAGCAGTCCCGTCGCCACAGCGATGAACACAAACATGAGCGCCAGCCCGACGATCGGGTTGTTCATGCTGCCCAGCACGATGATGAAAACCGGCGCAATGATGTAGAGCATGACCGCAATGGCGACAAGCCCCGCCCCGCGCTTTCTCTCCTGCTCCGACGGCTTACGTCCGCCGTTGTCGAGCGTACTGTTGATAAGCTCCTCTACGTCTCCAACACCCCCGCGTACGATCTCATAGGCCTCATCTTCCGATGCACCCGCCTGCCGAAGATCGTTGTATTTTTCTTTCAAATTCGAAAAAATTTCCTCCCGCAGCTCCAGCATTTTCTGTGTCTTGGGTGCCTTGGCAAAAAGGCCTTCCACATATTGACGCAATTTTTCTTCCATAAATGATATCCTCCGCTTCTTTCAGATCAGGCGATCGACGAGCTGCTTGGTGCGCTCCCAATCTTCCTTATTTTTTTCGTATAATGCCCGCCCCAGCGCTGTGATGCGGTAGTAGCGCCTGCGTGCCCCCGTCGTTTCGTCCCCCCAATAGGACTCGATCATTTCTGCGTTTTCCAGCCTGCGGAATGCGGAGTAAAGCGTCGCCTCCTTCAGCTCATACTCGCCGTGCGTCGCCTGCTGGATCGATTTGTTGATCTCGTAGCCATAGCTGTCCTTTTTCAATAGCTGTGCCAATATGATCGTCTCCGTATGCCCGCGGATCAGATCGGATGTCAACGACATAGATATCGCCCCCTTCGATTTATTTCATCTTACGTTTTATATAATACTCATATATACCTCGCCTGTCAATGTATGTTTTAGAAAAAGTTATATTTTTCTCTTGACTTTCCCTCCGGGTAATATGTTGTAGTGATAAGACTTTAGCTAGAAGGAGACCGCTATGAACGAACAAAAAATCAACAAGGAACTCTCTTCGCACGCATTCGCTCATTGGAAGAGCAAGACCGCCCTGTTCCTTTCGGGACAGACGATCTCGCTCTTTGGGTCTTCCCTCGTGCAGTTTGCAATCATTTGGTATATCACGCTCACGACGGATTCCGGCGAGATGATGACGATCGCCTCTGTCTGCGGCTTTGCGCCGCAAGTTGTGATCTCGCTGTTTTCGGGCGTGTGGGCGGATCGTTTCAACCGGAAGCTGCTGATCATCGGCGCGGATGCGCTCGTCGCGACCGCCACCTTTGTTCTGGCTTTATTTTTCCTGTCCGGGCACAATGACCTGTGGATGGTTTTCTTGGTGTCCGGCATCCGCTCCCTGGGCGCGGGCATCCAGTCCCCCGCCGTAAACGCGTTCCTGCCGATGCTTGTCCCGCAGGAAAAGCTGACGCGGGTCGGCGGCATCAACGGCAGCCTGCAATCCCTGATGTTTGTCCTTTCGCCTGCGGCGGCGGGCGCTCTGCTTTCGTTTACGGAGCTTCAGAACACATTCTTTATCGACGTCAGCACCGCCGCAGCGGCCATCACCATCATGATCCTGCTGAAGGTGCCGCTTCACGAAAAAGCAAAACTCAAGCAAAAGGGCGGCTATTTCGACGATCTCAAGACGGGCCTCAAATATGTGGCGGGCAGCGGGTTTTTTCGCTCCTACTTCATCTTTTACGCGGTGTTTTTCTTCCTGATCGTTCCCGCTGCGCAGCTCACGCCCCTCATGGCAGCGCGTTCCTTCGGCGACGAATATTGGCGGCTGTCGGTCATGGAGAGCACATTTGCCGCAGGCGGTGTCCTTGGCGGTATCGCCATCTCGGTGTGGGGCGGCTTTAAAAACCGTATGCACACCATCGGCCTGTGTTGTATTTTGTTCGGAACGCTGACCATGCTCGTGGGCATCGTGCCCGGGTTTGTCGCCTTTTTGGTTCTCATGTTTCTCACGGGGAGCACCATTCCCCTTTTCTCGACGCCTTCCATGGTGCTGCTGCAAGAGCAGGTCGATCCCAACATGCAGGGGCGGGTGTTCAGTTTGACACAGATCATCATGACCGCCATGATGCCCATCGGCATGTCCTTTTTCGGGCCGCTTGCCGATCATGTTCGCATCGAGACCCTCATGGTGATCACCGGCATCTGCGGCGCGGTCGCGGGCGTTCTGGTGTTCTTCAACAAGCATTTTAAGCGCGGATTGATTACAGACTGATCCAACCGGGTAAAATAATAATGAGAATTTGAACAGATATAACGGCGCGGCGCAAGCACCCAAGCGACGGATCGGCGGGGTCGTCGATGGTCATGTGCCCGTGCTCAGACAGGTAATTGCTTCGCAATTAAACTGCGCGCGGTGCACATAACCACCACCGACCCTAATGTGCTGTAGAGCGTAGCCTGTTGCAAGATGCCGACGGACGGGGCCTTGTGCAGGGCGCTTAGAGATTTATTTCTCACTGACGCGCCCGGAACACGGAGCGGCGGCGCTGAAGCCTTGGCCTTGCTTTTGCGAAATCAACGCCGCGTCCCAGGGAGGTCGGCGCTTGCAGCAGGCTTTCGGTTGGGTCAGCGGGATGCAAATTCCCGACTGGCGCGCAGATGCACAGGGCTGTTCAAACTCTCATATTTTTGATCCGAGGTGATATGTGGATGGATCTTTCTTATCGTTTGGGATACCGCGCCATCAAAACGGCGATTGCCGTGTTTTTGTGTCTGCTTCTCGGCTTTGTTTTGCAGCGCCAAACCGCGCTTTACGCGATCATCGCGGCGATCCTGTGCATTCAGCCAACCTATGATAAATCCAAAAAAATCGGACTGCACCGCATCATCGCGACGCTGGTCGGCGCGGTGTTCAGCTTCATCGCGTTAGAGCTTGCCACCGTCATCCCAAATTATGATACCTTCTGGTTTTTGTTCGTGTTTCCCCTTTTTTTGCTCGCGCTGATCTTCGTGTGCAACGTGCTCAACATTAAGGATTCCATCGGCCCCGGATGCATCATTTTTGCGGTCATCGTCTTTTTGCACGCGGGATCGACGGTAGACGCGCTTCCCTATGTGCTCGAGCGCATGGTGGAAACCATCGTTGGCGTGCTGATCGCCCTGCCCGTCAACCGTTTTTTGTTCAATCCCAAGGAGCCGTATGTGCCGAAAGAAGATGCGGAATAATGCTTGCTTTCACATTTTGATGTGCTATACTTGGTATTAGGGAAGGTGATTTTATGATCATTGCGCAAAAAATTGTACGTCTCCATACAAAGCCGGTGCTGTGCGGCCGTTTGTATGGAGTATGCGGCCGCTAAAAACGAATCGGCTTTGTATCTTTATCCAATCAATTTTCTGGAATAAGGAGCGAAGCGATATGAAATACCAAAATGCAAATGACGTTCTGCCCGGCGATCTTCTCTTGAGATTGCAGGGCTATATCGAGGGCGGATATCTTTACATCCCCGCGCGGGCTGCGCGTAAGAAGTGGGGGGAGAAATCCGGTGCGCGCCGCGCGCTTGCCCTGCGCAACCGCAAAATCGCGGAGCAGTATCGGTCCGGGCGCACGCTTACAGAGCTTGCGGATCAATACTTTCTCTCGGTGCATTCCATCCGGCAGATCGTCTATAAAAAATAACAAAAAAGGCGTTTTCACAGCGAAAACGCTTTTTTTCATCAAACGATACAGAACTGTTTTTTGTATTGTTCCCTTCCGCAAATCCGGTTACAATGATATTAATCACATGTGATTTTGAACAGATCGGCAGGGTCGTCGATGGTCATGTACCCGTGCTCAAACAGGTAATTGCTTCGCAATTAAACTGCGCGCGGTGCACATAACCACCACCGACCCTGATGTGCCGGGGTGCGTAGCCTGTTGCAAGATGCCGACGGACGGGGCCTTGTGCAGGGCGCTTAGAGATTTAGTTCTCACTGACGCGCCCGGAACACGGAGCGGCGGCGCTGATGCTTTGGCCTTGCTTTTGTGAAACCGACGCCGCGTCCCCGGGAGGTCGGCGCTTGCAACTAGGCTTAGGTTGGATAAAATCACATAAAGGAGAAACAAACCCATGAAAGAAAATAAATATGACAATACGGTGTTTTTCGATAAATACAGCCAGATGGACCGCTCCATCAAGGGCCTCGCGGGCGCGGGGGAATGGCATCAGCTGAAACAAATGCTGCCGGCGTTTGAAAACAAGCGTCTGCTCGACTTAGGCTGCGGCTTTGGCTGGCACTGTGCCTACGCCATCGAAAACGGCGCTTCAAAAGCGGTGGGCATAGATATCTCAGAAAACATGCTCGAACGTGCGCGCCGTGAAAATGGCTCTGGAAATACGGAATATCTGTGTTTGCCCATCGAGGACGTCGATTTCCCGGACGGATCGTTCGACGTTGTGTTAAGCTCCCTCGCGTTTCACTATGTGGAATCCTTTGCGGATATCTGCAAAAAGGTGAACCGCATGCTTTCGCCGGGCGGCGCATTCGTCTTCTCGGTCGAGCATCCGATTTTCACGGCGTTCGGCACGGAGGACTGGTTCTGCGACGAATCGGGCAAAATCCTGCACTGGCCGGTGGACAACTACTTCACCGAGGGCAAACGGGACGCAAATTTTCTCGGCGAGACCGTGCTCAAATATCACAAGACGTTGACCACCTACGTCAACACGCTGCTCGAGACCGGCTTTTGCCTGACGGGCCTCATAGAGCCGCAGCCAAGCGAAGATATGCTCCATACCGTTCCCGGCATGGAGGATGAACTGCGCCGTCCCATGATGCTGCTCGTGTCCGCGGAGAAAAAATGAACACTCACACCTCGAACTTATAGCCCACGCCCCAAACGGTCTTGATCTGCCACGGCTCATCATCTTTAAATTTCTCGCGCAGACGCTTGATGTGCACGTCCACCGTACGAGAGTCCCCAAAGTATTCAAACCCCCACACCTGCTCCAAAAGCTGGTCACGGGTGAATACTTTGTTGGGACGGGCCGCGAGAAAATGTAAAAGCTCGATCTCCTTCGGCGGCATCTGCACCTCTTTGCCGTTGTACATCACCTGATAATTCTGCATGTCGATCTTTAGGTTCGGATACTCGAGGATGTCGGAGGTGTCCTCCTGATTGCTGCGGCGGATGACTGCCTTCACGCGCGCCACCAGCTCCTTCGGGTCAAAGGGCTTCACCACATAATCGTCCGCGCCCAGTTCCAGCGCGAGCACCTTGTCGATCGTATCGCCCTTCGCGGTGAGCATGATTACGGGCACGTTGCTTTTCGCGCGAATTTGCTTGATCGTCTCGATGCCGTCCTGCACGGGCATCATGATGTCGAGGATCACAAGGTCATACTGCTTGCCAAAAAATAGATCCACGCCGATCGCGCCGTCCGCCGCCTCCGTGATCTCGTAGCCCTCCTTGCGCAGGTAGAGCTTCACCACCTCGCGGATATTTTTATCGTCATCAATCACCAAAATATTCTGTTTCATTGCCTTTTCTCCTTTACGGAATCTCCACTACCTTGATACCATTTTTCATGAGCAGCGCACACGTCACGCCGCAGCCCTCTTTCAGCTTGCCCTCAAAGGTGCCGTCATACACCATATGCACCCCGCACGAGGGGCTTTTTGCCTTGAGCCATACCTCTCTCACGCCTTTTTTGTGCACAAACGCGAGAAATTGCTCCGCGCCCCTCACAAATTCCTGCGTGAGGCACACGCCTTCCTTATTATAAACCTCAGCAGTCCCCTCTAAAACGGCAGACCCATCGCCCCCGCGCAGCTCCGCCGGCGGACGCGGGCTTTTCAAGCCTGCCATCACCTCCGGGCACGCGGGAAGCGCGCGCCCCTGCCGAACGGCGCGCACGATCTCTTCATTCGGCTTCGCACTGCCGTCGTATCTGCATTTTATGCCCGCCAAACAGGCGCTTACAATCATCATTTCAACGTCACCACCGTCACGCCGATGCCTCCCTCTCCGTATTCTCCGAGACGGTGCTTGGCAACGTGCGGATGCGTACGCAAATACTGCTGCACACCGTTTCGAAGCGTACCCGTGCCTCGCCCGTGCACGATGCGCACCTCCTGATAGCCCGACAAAAACGCGTCGTCCAGATATTTGTCCAGCACAAGGAGCGCGTCGTCCACCGCCTGTCCGTGCAAATCAAGCTCAAAGGGCACGGCTTTGCCCGCGTTGAGCCGCACGCGTCCCCCGCCCGCCGCCTGCTTCTTTGTTTCACCACGCGCGGGTGAAAGGTCGGTATAGTGCAGCTCTACTCTCATGATTCCCGCCTGCAGCCGCACCATGCCTTTCGCGTCCGGCGCTTTTAGCACCGTCGCGGGCGCGTCCATCGAAAGGATGGTGACCTCGTCCCCCGGGCGAACCTCGTCCGGCTTCAAAGCCTTTGCCTTCTTTTGGATTTTCTTATGCTTTTCGATGCTCTGCCGCTTGTCCGTCAGCTTGTCACGCACCTTTTTCACCGTCTGCGTGCGCTCCGCCTCTCCCTGCTTTTTGAGCTTCTTGGTCTCCTTGATGACCTCTTCCGCGGTTTCCTTCGCGTCGCTCAATATCTCGATGGCCTTTTCGTTCGCCTGTTCGAGCATACGCTTGCGCTTCTCATTCAGCCGCTGCGCCTCTTCCTCGGCGCGCCGCCGTTCCTTCTTTGCTTCCTCCAGCGCCTGATAGGCCTGATTCATCATCCTGTCCGCGCGGGACTGCGCCTTCTCCGCCGTCTCGATCAGGCGGCTGTATTCCACGTGCTCCTGATCCATATAGGTGCGCGCGCTTTGCAGCACGTGCTTGGGCAGCCCGAGCTTCTGAGAAATGGAAAGCGCGTTCGAGCGCCCCGCCACGCCGAGCAGCAGCCGGTAGGTAGGTGTCAAGGTCGCCGCGTCAAACTCCATGCTCGCGTTTTCAAACCCTTCACGTTCCCCCGCAAATACCTTTAAATCGCCAATATGCGTGGTCGCAAGGATGGTGCAGCCCTTGCTGTCAAGCTCGCAGAGCACCGCCTGCGCCAGCGCGCTGCCCTCCTGCGGGTCTGTGCCCGCGCCCAGCTCGTCGAGCAGCACGAGGGAATCTCCGTGCGCGTGATGCAGCGCAAAAATAATACTTTTCATATGCGCGGAAAAGGTGGAAAGGGATTGCTCGATGCTCTGCTCGTCCCCGATGTCCGCAAACACGCCGTCAAACACGGGCATGCGCACGGGGGATTTCGCCGGAATGAAAAACCCGGCCTGCGCCATCACGGCAAAGAGGCCCACAAGCTTTAATGTCACCGTTTTTCCGCCCGTGTTCGGCCCGGTGATCACCAGCCCGTGCACGCCATTTTTCATATGCAGCGTCACAGGCACCACCTTTTTCGGGTCGATGAGCGGGTGCCGCCCCTGTGTGATCTCCAGTGTCTTTTTTGCGTTGAACGCAACGGGCACGGCCTTCATCTCGAGGCCGAGCGACGCCTTTGCAAATAAAATATCCAGCTCAGTGAGTATTTCCACGTCCGTTTTTAGCTCCTCGCGGTAGGGGCTGAACATCGCCGTAAATTCCGCGAGGATACGGGATACCTCCCGCGCTTCCTCTCCCTCCAGCTCGCGCACGCGGTTGTTCGATTCCACCACGCCCGCAGGCTCCACAAAAAGCGTCGCGCCGGACGCGCTTTTTTCATGCACGATGCCGGGTACGTTTCCCTTGTATTCCGATTTCACGGGCACCACGTAACGCCCGTTGCGCTGTGTGATGATCGAATCCTGCAAATATTTGGAATCCCCCTGCGAACGGATGAGGGACTGCAATTTTTCCTTGATGGCCTCGTTTTCCCTGCGCTTGGCCCTGCGCACGCGCGCAAGTTCCGCCGATGCATCGTCCGCAAGCTCGTCTTCGCTGAGCACGCAGTCCGTGATGCGCTTTAACGCCTGCCCCTCATAAAAAAGCCCCCGCGCAAGCTCGGGAATGAGCGTCGCCGTGTCGTCCTTTGCGAGCGGCGCAGCCATTTTAGCCGCGCGAAACACGCTCACCACACGCAAAAGCTCTCCGCAGGAAAGGGACGCGCCCGTCTTCATGCGTTTGAGCTCCGCGTCGATGCGCGAAAAGGAGCGCAGCGGATAGCCCGGACGCTTGATGAGCAGCGCTTCCGCCTCCATCGTCTTTTTCATGGCGATCTCCGCAGCCGCAATCGTATCCTCGGGTACGATCTTAAGCGCCGCCTCCGCGCCCGCGCTCGAGACGGTCTTTTCAGCAAGCCGCTCCAATATCAAATTAAATTCCAATGATTTCGGTATATTCATAACGGATTCATTATATCACAAATACAAAACCGGCGGTCATGTAAAATCTTTCATCTTATTTTGTCAGCAAGTCGTGCTTATCCTTCAGCTCAGGGACATAGCACAGCAGCGTGTCCACGATCTGACCCACCTGCGCCTGCGTATCCGCCTCGATGCGCAGCGTGATGCCTTCCTCCGTCACGGATTTGCGGATCAGCAGCCATCCAAAGCCAAATTCCACCCGCACGCCGTCGATGAGCGTCAACTCGTAATCCTTGCCCATCTCCTTCACGCGGGCGATGAGCGCGTCCTGCTCGGCATAGCGCCACTTGATGCGGATATCCGGCGTGATCGTGGTCATGGGGATGTCCGCGACCATCTCCGAAAACTTTTTGCCGTTCTTGCTCAAAATCTCGCCCATCTTGAGCGCTGCGTATATGCCGTCGTCGTGTCCCAGCTCCTTGAAAAAGAAATGCCCGCTGATCTCCCCCGCGAGAGAGCTGCCGTTCTCCAAAAAGCGCTTTTTGATAAACGCGTGTCCGCTGCGCTCCATCAGCGGTTTCGCGCCCAGCGCCTCCGCCGTGCGCGCAATGATGGAGGACGATTTCAAGTCATACACCACGCTGTCGCCCTCCGGCTGCATCATATCCTTCATAAACACGCACAGCGAACGCTCACTCGTCACCGCCTCTCCGAGATCACTCACAAAAACCGCGCGGTCGCCGTCGCCGTCAAACGCCACGCCAAAATCCGCGCCGCTCTCCTTCACCGTTTCCTCCAGCTTTTTCAAGTTCGAGTATACCGCCGGATTTGGGTCGCGGTTGGTGAACTTGCCGTCGAACTCACAAAACAGCTCCACCACGTCGTAGCCCATCTCGCGAAAAAGCGCGGGCGCGATCTTGCCCGTCACGCCGCCCCCCGCGTCGATCACCACCCTGCAATTACCCGGTTTCAGCGTTTTTTTGATGAAATCCGCGTATTCGCGCTCCATGCTGCGGTGCTCTTTTTGCCCATTGCCCTCCGTGTAATCCTTCTCGCTCACCCGCCGCTCGACCTCGCGGATGTCCTCCGTGGTGATCGCCCGATCGCCGAGCGCCACCTTGAAGCCGTTATACTGCCACGGATTGTGCGAGGCCGTGACCATCACACCTCCATCCGCGTGCAAAAACGATTTTGCGAAATAAAAGAGGGGGGTAGGCTCAATGCCGATATCAACAATGTTTGCCCCGCTTTTTAAAAGACCTTCCTCCATTTTTGCCTTCAGTCCATCCGTTGAAAACCGCGCGTCGCCGCACAGCAGCACCGTTTTTCCGTGCAATATGCTGCCCACCGCGCGCCCGATCTCGTAGGCCTCCGCCTCGACCAGCTCATCTCCGTAGATCCCGCGAATATCACAATCCTTGTAAATGCTCATACCAGATATCCTCTTCTTTCCAGTTCTTCCTTCGTTTTGCGGTAACCCTCTTCATACTGCCCCGCTTTAAGCGACGGATAGACCGTCTTGCGGATGCGCACCATGTTTTGGGATGCCTCCGCGAACGTCTTGTAGCCCGTCGCAAGCGACGCGAGAAGCGCCGTGCCCATCACCGCGTCCGTCTGTTCGGGCACCTTGAGCGCCTTGTTTAAAATATCGCTCCTGATTTGCAACCACGCATCGGATTTGCATGCACCGCCCGCCGTAAATATCTCATCCTTTATTTTGCAGCCAAGCCCGGTGAGCATGTCGAACGACAGGCGCTCCGCATAGCCGACGCCCTCCATGAGCGCCGTATATCTCCTGTGCTCCTCTACCTCCGGCCCGGGCAATATGCCCCGCGCCTCCGCGTTGAGGAAAGGAAAGCGCTCGCCCGTATCCGTCAGCGGATAGCACGCGATACCCGTGGGCGTGAGGCCGCCCACGTAGCCGTTGTATTCGTCGAACCTGCTCTTGTCGAAAAACTCGTTTAAGCAGCGCCCACCGATGTTGGACGCGCCGCCCAGCAGCCAGTAGCCCTGCGGATGCAGATGCGAATAGATCCTGCCGTATTGGTCTGTAATGAGGTTCTCTTCGATGCCCTTCATCACCATCGTCGTACCGATGATCGAAGCCCAATCCCCGCATTCGCTGATGCCCGCCGAAAGTGCGGAGGCGTACCCGTCTGTCGCACCCGCCACCACAAGCGTCTTTTCGCTCAAGCCTGTGTTTAGCGCGGCTTCCCCTTGCACCGTGCCGATCACCTCACCAGGGGCGACCACCCTGGGCAGCAGCTCCGGACTGATGCCCATCTGTCCGATGAAATCCGGCCACCGCTTATTGACGAGATCATAGCACGTTTTGAGCGCGTTGGAATAATCCGTCACGCCGTATTCCCCGCTCAATCTGCCGATGATAAAATCCTGCTGATGGGCATATCGCCCGACGGCCGCGTTCATGTGCTCTTTGAGCCACAGCGCCTTCGGAAGCCCAAACGACGCGTTTACCTTGTAGCCAAGCTGCTTTTCCAGCCCGACCGCATGCTGGCGTACCCGCTCCGCTTCCTCTTTTGCGCGCGGATCGTTGTACATCAGCCCCGGCGATATGGGGTCGTTGTTCGCGTCGAGGGCCAGCATGGTGCCCGATGTCGCATCCACGCTCACAGCGGCGATCTCCGCCGCCTGCCTGCCGTTCTCCTTAAGCTGCGCCACACTTTTTTGAATAACGCGCACAGCCGTTTCCCACCATTCCTCCGGTGCCTGTTCCTTCCAGTGCTCCACTTTTGCGATGTTGAGCGCAGGAAACGCAATGCTGTGCGTTGCCCACACCTTCCCATGCATATCTGTGACGATCGCACGTACGCCCTGCGTGCCCACGTCGATCCCCAAAACCAAAACGTCCATTTTAACACCGATCCCCTCTGTATTTTCTGTCTCCTATCATAACAGAAAACACATATTTTTCCAATTCCCGGCACAAAAAAACGGGGGCGTGATCGTCCCCGTTTTTGCTCGTTTACCGATTAAAAGGCGTTGTGCGGCCGCCCTGCTGCTTTTGCTGCTCCAGCTCCTTTTTCAGGCTTTGCAGCTCGTCATTCGCCTTCATGTAGTCGTCCGCGATGTTGATGGCTGTGAGCATGGCAAGCTGAATGTTGTTGAGGTCCGGGTTTGCGCGCTTGATTTCATCCAGTTTCCCGTTGACCTTGAGCGCGACCCTGTGGATATACTCTGCGCTGTCCGTTCCGCAGATGGTATATTCCTTACCGCCGATACTGACGATCGTCTTGATCTTCTCCATGCCCTTTTCCCCTTTCTCGCGGGTGATTTTCCTGTTATATCACATTATACAGTATTCAAGCGCGTTTCACAAGCCGCATTAGCGCCGCTGCGCACCGAAATCCTGTTCGAGGATTTTCAGGATTTTTTTCATGACGGCTTCCACTTCCTCATCCGTCATCGTTGCTTCCGCGCTGCGCATGGTGATGGCGTAGGCCACGCTCTTTTTACCCGCGCCGATCTGCGCGCCGCTGAACACATCGAACAGCTCCACCTTCTCCACACGCTTACCGCCCGCAGTCTTAATGGCGTTCATCATATCTCCCGCGCCCGTCGCCTCGTCCACGATGACCGCCAAATCACGCGTCGCCGCAGGAAATTTCGGAAGCTGGCGATACTTTGTCTGCGGCCTTTCTTCCGCATACAGCTTACTCAGGTCGATCTGCGCGATGAGCGCTTCCTGCGGCATATCGAACACCCTCATGGTCTCCGGGTGCACACTGCCCATAAAGCCGATCTTTTCATCGCCGATGTAGAGATCGGCGGAAATCCCCGGATGCAGAAACGGCTCGCCCGAGCGCTCACAGCGGACCTCCTGTCCGCGCAGAAGCGTCACAAGGTTTTCCACCACGCCCTTCATATCAAAGAAATCCTTGCCTCCGGTTTGCGCGAGGCAGAGCAGCGGCACCTCGCAGGGCAAGCTTTCACCTGCCGCCGGGAAAAAACCGCGCGACACTTCAAAGAGCGACACGTTTTCGTTTTTGCGATTTTGGTTGAGGGAAACCACATTCAGCATGTGCGGCACAAGCGTCGTGCGCATAAGCGCGGTGTCGTCCCCGAGCGGATTGATGATCTTTACACTGTCCGGCACCTGCATGCCGATCTTTGCATAATCCTGCTCTCCTGTAAACGAATAGGTGACGCATTCCAAAAAGCCGATGTCTCGCAGATAATCCTTCACGATATCTGTGCGCGCCTCGAAATCCGACACGCGACCGCGCCGCACCGCCATCACTGCGTTCGTCTCCGGGATGTTGTCGTAGCCGAACATGCGCGCCACTTCCTCCGCAATATCTGCCACGCCGCAGATGTCGCCGCGAAACGCGGGGATCGTGCACACCAGCTCGTCGCCGATGAGGCCCGTTTCGATGAACACACGGTTCAAGTATTGCTGCATTTCCTTTGCTGTGAGGTCGGTGCCCAGCTTCGCGTTGATCTTTGCCGCCGTAGCCTTGATGATCCTCGGCTTCAAATCCTCGTTCAGCACGTCGATCATGCCCTGCGCCACCTTGCCCGCGCTCAGCGTGTCGATGAGCGTCAGCGCGCGCTTCATGGCAAAGTGCGTCGTGTGCGCGTCCACGCCCTTTGAAAAGCGCATGGAGCTTTCCGTCGCAAGGCCCAAGCCGCGCGAGGTCTGCCGGATGTTGCCGTACATGAATTTCGCGGCTTCAAACACAACCGTTTTGGTGTGTTCCGTGATCTCGGAATCGAGACCGCCCATCACGCCCGCCACCCCGATGGGGCCTTCCTGATCGCAGATGAGCAGCATATTGTCGGTAAAGGTACGCTCCTTGTCGTCGAGCGTCTTCATCTTCTCACCGTTCTGCGCGCGGCGCACGATGATGGCGTTGCCGCGAATTTGATCCGCGTCGAACGCGTGCATTGGTTGGCCCGTTTCAAGCATCACGAAGTTGGTGATGTCCACGATGTTGTTGATGGGCCGGATGCCCGCTTCGCGCAGGCGAACGCGCATCCATTCGGGCGACGGGCCGATCTTCACATCCGTGACCCCCGCCGCAATGTAACGCGTGCACAGGTCGGGCGCATGCACAGACACGCTGACCATATCCTGCGTTTTTGTTTCCTGCTCCGCATAATCCACCTCGGGCAGAATGAATTCCACGCCGTCCGCCGCAGATGCTTCACGCGCCGTGCCGATGATGGACAGGCAATCCGGCCGGTTTGCGCCCACTTCAAAATCAATGACCGCGCCCCTCAAATTGAGCAGATCGCACACGTCCGTGCCCACCTTGGGCTCTCCGTGCAAAATCATGATGCCGTCCACCCCTGCGCCGGGGTAGTCCTCTTCTTTCAAGTTCAGCTCCGCGCCCGAGCAAAGCATGCCGAATGATTCCACGCCGCGCAGCTTTCCCTTTTTGATTGGGCCTGCGGGCAGCATGGACGGCGCCTTTGCAACCGGAATGTACGCGCCTACAAACACGTTGTCTGCCCCTGTCACGATCTGGAGCAATTCTTCATCGCCCACATCGATCCCACATATTTGAAGCTTATCCGCATCCGGATGCTTTTCCAGCTTTTCGATCCTTCCCACCACGACGTTTTGAATATCTGCGCCGAGCAGCACGATCTCCTCCACGCCGTTGCCGGTCATAACCATCTTATCTGCGAGCGTCTGTACATCTGATTGTACCTTTGCGTAATCGCAAATCCATCTGTATGGTGCTAACATATCTCTCGCCCTCCCTTATACAAACTGACGTAAGAATCTTGCGTCATTTTCGTATTGCAGCCTAATATCCGTGATTCCGTATTTCGTGTTTGCCAGACGGTCGATGCCCATGCCAAACGCAAAGCCCGAATATTCGCCGGGGTCGATGCCGCAATTTTCAAGCACAACGGGGTTCACCAGCCCGCAGCCCAAAACCTCGATCATGCCCGCGCCCTTGCACGCGCCGCAGCCCTTGCCGCCGCACACCGTGCACGTCACATCCACCTCGGCGGATGGCTCTGTGAAGGGAAAAAAGCCGGGACGGAATTTGGTCTTGAAATCCTCGCCGTAAAAATTGCGGATAAAGGTGTTGATCGTTCCTTTCAGATCGGAAAAACGGATATTTTTATCCACCACCAGACCCTCCATCTGCATAAACACCGGAGAATGCGTCGCGTCCACATCGTCCGTGCGGTAAACGCGCCCGGGGCACACCATACGGATGGGCGGCTTTTGCGTAAGCATCGTGCGCACCTGCACGGGTGAAGTGTGCGTGCGCAGCACCACGTCCTCGCTGACATAAAAAGTGTCCTGCATATCGCGCGCCGGATGATTTTTGGGGATGTTTAAAAGCTCGAAGTTGTATTCGTCGAGCTCCACCTCCGGCCCCTCGTTCACGTCAAAGCCCATGCTCAAAAAAATGTCGCGCACATCGCGATACACCTGCGTTAAAGGGTGCAGCGCGCCAAGCGCGGGCGCCTTGCCCGGCATGGTGATGTCCACACGCTCCGCCGCAAGCTTCGCTTCGCCTTCGCGCCGCGCAAGCTGCTCCGCCGCCGTTCCAAGCGCATCCTCGACGGACTTGCGCGCCGCGTTCACGGCCTGCCCAAACACCGGACGCTCCTCCGGGGAAAATCCTCCCATTTGCTTCATCAGCATCGTGACCGCGCCCTTTTTGCCGAGATATTTCACGCGAACGCTTTCAAGCTCTGTGCTTGTGCACGCTGCGGCGATCTCTGCAAGCGCTTCCTTTACGATTTGCTCCGTATCCATTCTTCGTTCCTTTCGGTTTATGTAAATTTTATGTTTTCACACTGCATACATTTTAAATCCCGTGCGCGAAATGCGTGGATGCAGGTTGGATTTTTCAAAGTTCCGCCGGACGAGACAGAACACTGTGGTTCATCAAGGCTGGCGGAGGCTGCAAAAAAATTCAAGATGCGCCGCGCAGACGCGTCACAGCCGATCCTGTGCGCGCTTCACATCATACATCATGATCCCAGCAGCTACGCTTGCGTTGAGGCTCTCCGACTGTCCGTATATTTTGATTTTGTAGAGCGCGTCGGACAGCTCCTGAATTTCAGGCGAGATGCCCCGCGCTTCGTTGCCGATCACCACACACGCGGCGCGCAGATTCTGCGGGAGACTCTCCATTCCCTGCAAACTGCCGGAAATGATCGTCTTGCCCATTTCCTTAAGCCCCCAAAGGCGCTTTTTTAAATCGCACACCTCGATAGGCACATGAAACACGCTGCCCATTGCCGCGCGCTGCGCCTTGGGACCGTAATAGTCCGCACTGGTTCGTGAAATAAACACCCCGTCCGCGCCCGCCGCATCCGCCGTGCGGATGATGGTCCCAAGGTTTTTGGGGTCGTTCACGTCATCCAGCGCCACGTAAAAGCTGCCACCGAAATCGGGCAGGTTTTCCTGCTTTTTGACGCACGCGATCTCCCTCGGCGGGGATTTCGTGTCCGCGATCTGCTGGATGATCTCATAGGGCACGGCGATCAGCTTCATGCCGTGATGCTCCGCAAAGCGCACGACCGGGCTGCTTTTTTCGGACGTGAGGATGCACTCGACCTCTTGACGCCAAAGCGCGGCTTCTTCGATGGTCTTCATGCCTTCAATGATATATTTGCCCTGCTCGTCCCTGTCTTTTTTGCGCTTGAGGGACTTCAACTGCTTGATATATTCGTTTTGATGGCTTGTGATCTCCTTCATCCTCTTTCACGCTCCTTCCGGTCGCCCATAAAAAAAGGGGGCAGTACCAGACTACCCCCCATGTCACATCTTATGCTTACGCCTGCACTTTTTTCTTCGCCGTTTCCGCGAGCTGCTTGAATGCAGGTTTGTCATTGACCGCCATATCAGCCAGTACTTTACGATTCAAGTCGATTCCATTTTGCTTGAGACCGTTCATAAATCGTGAATAGCTGAGGCCGTTCAAACGCGCTTCCGCGTTGATACGCACGATCCACAGACGGCGCATATCGCGTTTTTTCAGCTTTCTGCCGGTGTAGGCATAGTTCATGGACTTCATGACCGCCTGCTTTGCCGACTTATATTGTTTGGATTTTGCTCCGAAATAACCCTTTGCGAGTTTGAATACTTTCCTGCGGCTCTTATGCGAGCTCACAGCTCTTTTTACTCTTGCCATTTTTTAAAACCTCCTTATCCTTCCTGCGATTACTTGTACGGAATCAGAACTCTGATGTTCTTCTGCTCTGCCGCACAGATATAAGTACCCTTGCGCAGATTCCGTTTCCTCTTAGAGGTTTTCTTATTCATGATGTGGCTCGTATAAGCTTTCGATCTTTTGACTCTTCCCGATTTCGTGACGCTGAATCGCTTCGCCGCGCCTCTGTGTGTCTTCATTTTAGGCATACTAACGCCCTCCTTCTGTATAAAAACTTATGATTTGGAACCTTTTTACTGTGCTTTGGGGGCGAGGATCATGAACATGCTCCTGCCTTCCATTTTTGCATTTTTCTCGACCACCGCTATGTCGCCGAGAATTTCCAGGAACAGTTTCATCACAAGCCTGCCCTGGTCTGTATGTGCAAGCTGACGGCCGCGGAAACGGATGGAGATTTTGACCTTATCTCCCGCTTCCAAAAACTTTTTCACGTTTTTGGCCTTCACTTCCATATCGTGTTTGTCGATCGTGGCGGAAAGGCGCATTTCCTTTAGGGTGATCACCTTCTGGTTTTTCTTTGCTTCCTTCTGCCGTTTCCCCTGTTCGAACCGGTATTTCCCGTAATCCATGAGCTTGCATACGGGCGGCTTCGCCTTGGGCGAAATGTTGACGAGATCAAGATCGGCCTCATCCGCAAGCCTTTGTGCTTCCTGCGAAGACATCACGCCAAGCTGCTCGCCGTCTTCACCAACCAGTCTGACTTCGGGTTCTCTGATCTGTTCGTTGATTTGCTGATCGTTAGCGATTGTGGTTCCCTTCCTTTCTTTTACGCGCCCATCGGGCGCTTCCGCAATAAAAAAGCGGACAGCCATGGCTACCCGCAATAAAAAACAACATGATCTGTTATTTGACCGTGCACACTGTGTGTGCAGGTGAGAAGCGGGTGAGCCTCTGCTTTGTTTTAACATAGCTAATCGTACCACAAGGGCGGTGTGCGTGTCAAGAGGGATCGCCCCTCATATTCCAAACTTTTGCGTCACCGCGTCGCGGATCGTTTGATAGCTGCCGTCTCCGGCGACGCCAAGGCCTTCAAAGACAACGATGATCTCGTCCTGCGTGAAGGACTGTATCATACAGTCCACCACCCGGATGTTGGGGTAGGCCTGCCGATAGGCGGCGGCCTTCTGCGCGATCAGGTCGAACACCTTGGAAATCTTTTCCAGCACCTCCGGGTGCGCCTGTTCAAGCGGTTCGCTTCCCCCTGCCGCCCGGATATCCATCACCGGACGCTCGATGTAGCCTTCCGTGATGGTGCGGTCCTTTTTGACAAGCGCGGAAATCACATATTGCCGTCCCCGCCCGTCATCATACACAAAATAGTAATCCACACCCTCCGTGAGCACCGCAATCGAATATTTTTGCACAAAGAGCGGCGAAAGAGAAGCGACCAGAACAATGACGGCCGCAATACAGCCGACCAACAGGATGGTTGTAAGCCTTCTCGATTTTCCTGTTTTCATCTGCCGGTGCGCCATCGTTCCCGCTCCCCCGCCGTGTTAGAAGATCACCTTATCCCTGTCCTGCGCAACGATCAGCTCGAGCAGCTCGTCGCAGCCTATGCTGCCGATTTCGCCCTCTGCGCGCCGCCGTACCGCAAATGTGCCGTCCGCGACCTCTTTTTCACCCGCGATGAGCATATAGGGGATGCGTTCGCCTCGCGCCTCGCGAATTTTATAGCCGATTTTTTCCTGACGGCTGTCCACCGTTGCGCGGATGCCCGCAGCGCGCAGCCGCGCCGCAAATTCTTCGCAGTATACTGCCGCCGCGTCCGTGATGTTTAAAAGCCGCACTTCCTCGCTCATCATCCACATGGGGAGCGCGCCCGCATATTTTTCGATGAGCATCGCAAGCGTGCGCTCGTAACAGCCGATGGACGAGCGGTGGATGATGTACGGCATTTTTTTCTGCCCGTCCTTATCCACATACGTCATGCCAAACTGTTCGGCAAGCGCAAAATCAAGCTGCACCGTGATGACGGTATCTTCCTTGCCAAACACGTTTTTGAACTGGATATCGAGCTTGGGGCCGTAGAATGCCGCCTCGCCGTCCGCTTCATAATACTTCAGCTCTGTGTGATCGAGAATCTTGCGCATCGCATCCTGCACGCGTTCCCATTCCTCCGCATCTCCGATGTATTTTTCCCTGTTGTTCGGATCCCACTTTGAAAAACGGTAGGTCACATCGTTTTCGATGCCCAGCACCTTCATGTTGTATTGAATGAGGTCCAGCACGCCCATAAATTCGCTCTCGAGCTGCTCGGGCGTACAAACGATGTGCCCCTCAGAGAGCGTGAACTGGCGCACCCGAATCAGCCCATGCATCTCGCCCGACGCCTCGTTGCGGAACAGGGTAGACGTTTCGCCGTAGCGGATGGGCAGGTCTTTATAGGAGTGGTGCTCGGCGTTGTAGATCGTATACTGGAAGGGGCAGGTCATGGGACGCAGCGCCAGTACTTCGTCATCCTTTTCCTCATCGCCCAGCACAAACATGCCGTCCTTATAATGATCCCAGTGTCCTGATATCTTATAGAGATCATTCTTTGCCATGAACGGCGTTTTGGTGAGCACGTAGCCCCGCCGCTCCTCTTCATCCTCCACAAATCGCTGCAAAAGCTGAATGGTTTTCGCGCCCTTGGGCATCAAAAGCGGCAGCCCCTGCCCGATGACCGGGCTTGTGGTGAAGTAGTGCAGCTCGCGCCCCAGCTTGTTGTGGTCGCGTTCCTCTGCCTCCTTTTGCTGCTTCAAATATGCGTCCAGCTCCTGCTGTGAGGGATATGCCGTGCCGTAGATGCGGTTGAGCATCTTGTTCTTTTCGTTGCCGCGCCAATAGGCCCCCGCCGTACGAAGAAGCTTGGGCACCTTCACCCTGCCCGTGGAAAGTGTGTGCGGACCCGCGCACAGGTCCACAAAATCGCCCTGCGCATAAAAGCTCAGTTCCGCGTCCTCGCTGAGGTCTTCAATGAGCTCCACCTTATAAGGCTCGCCCGCCGCCTTCATCTTTTCGATGGCCTCCGCGCGCGGAAGCGTGAATTTTTCGAGCGTTATGTTTTCCGCCACGATCTTTTTCATTTCTTTTTCGATCTTCGCGATGTCTTCATTTGTAAAGGGCTTTTCCGTATCGAAATCATAGTAAAAACCGCTGTTTGTCGCCGGGCCGATGGCGAGTTTTGCCTCCGGATACAGCCGCTTCACCGCCTGCGCCAGCACGTGCGACGCGGTATGCCAAACCGCTTTTCTGCCGTCTTCGTCGTCAAAGGTCAAAATTTCGAGCGTCGCTCCGTCCTCAGGCACCGCCGTAAGCTCCGTCACTGTTCCGTCGATTTTGGCCGCGAGCGCAGCCTTGCCCAGTTTTTGATTCAGCTCTTTTGCGATCATAAGAGCGTTCATATCGTCCTTAAATTCTTTGACGCTTCCGTCAGCCAGCTTGATTTTCATTTTGTGTTGTCCTTTTCTTCAAAATATTCGTTTCTCCATCATACGCCCGCGCACACGCTGTTGTCAATTTCGCACCTCGAGATTGACGCTGTTGTTGAGGTACAGGAAGTAGATGGATTTTTCCTTGTTCCAGTCGGGGTTGTCCTTGATGATATTGGCGACCGTCCTTTTGAGCGCCTTTGTCATCTCGGCGATGCCCTCCTCGTGCAGCAGGGTGATGTCCGCGTGGCGGCGGAACACATAACCCATCTCATTGATGAGATCGCACTTGATCTTTTTTGCCGTATCCGTGGGAAACACCTCCGCAAGGCGGTGCAGCTCCGCATTTGCCATCAGCCGCCCTTTATAATAGCGGATAAACGTCTCAAGCGCGTCGATCTTTGAGCCGCGTTCCAGCTCGAAGAGGATCATGCAGTAAAGGTGCCAGTTGAAATCCACATTCATGAGCTTTTGGATGGTCACGCCCACCGTATCGATAAACGGATCGCCCGTGTTGAACTCGCGCTCCAGCTCCAGCGACTCGCGAAAGCTGATGTTTTCGCTCGACATGGTGCTCGTGAGGTAGAACATATCTGTCATCACGCGTCCGTAATCCTCCATCTGCGCGGCATTGTTGACGATGAAAATGTAATCGACGATGCTGTCGCAGCTGTCCTTGAACTGCACCACGAAGCCTAGATCGTTTTTCATCTTGCGCGCCACCGTGTCGTGGATCAGCTTGGAAATGATGTTTTCAATGTTTTCCTTGCGGTATTGCAGCTTGGAATTGTTGTCCCGCTTATAGCGCTTATAGAGCGCGTGCAGCTGATGGTCGACCAAATTCAGGTTCTCTTTGATGGCGACCATGCTTTCCACGACCTGTTGCTCCACCATAAAGTAGGAAGGGTTTTTGTAGATGATCTTGTGCTCGATATCCCCCCAGAACATATTGATCATGGACTTGATCTGCACCTCAAAGTTCACGCGGATCTCATCCTCTTCGCCCTTGTGATCCTCATAGCGCGCGTCGATCTTATAGATGTCGAACCCGTTTTTCTGCTTGGCGGGCTGCGTTTCATTCAGCTTAAAGCGCATTTTGGGGAAATGCTCGTTATAGTAGAATATCTGGTCGTCCGTTTTGTTGAACAGCTTGAGCATCAGCGAATATACGTACGCTTCATCATCGTTGAACTTGCATTCGATGCGCAGCCCGATGATGTCCTGTATGTTCGCCACGATCTCTTCTTTCGTGGTGTGGATGCGGTAATAGCTGTTGCGGATCAGCTTTTCGCGCACGCTTTCCCGCTCCTTCACACGATAGGAAATATTGAGCGTAAACTCCGAATTTTTGGCGACCACATCCTCGAGCATGTGCTTTAAATCATGCGCGATGTTTTTGTATTTATACTGTATGGTGTCGTAATATTCGACGACCTCGTCCACATATTTGAAAATATCCATAAGCTACCCCTTTTATCGTTGCATTTTCATGGTGCCTTCGTGCGCATTGTCATTTCTTTGCTTTCGTAAGGCAGTCCTTTAAGAGCGTCACCTGCCGCCGGCTGTTCATAAGGCTCAGCATGATCCTGCTCATGGTCTCGCCCACCTCGCCGGATACGACGACGCGCGTCCCGAGGTTGTCGAGCAGGTCGCCGAACGCCCCGTTCGTTCCGCTGTCACTTTTCGGCTCAAACACATTATAGCGTTTGATGGGCGTGTTGAGCGTCTTTTTGATATCCGTATAAAACATTTTGTGCAGCTCGCCCGGCGCGACATACAACACATTCTGCTCCGGATGCGCGTTGATGTCGGCAATCGTACACTTCAATACGCGTTCCTCATTTTTCACATGCCCGATGTGCACGCGCGTAATGTCCCACTTGACGGCATACTCGTTTTTCAGGGACGCGGGCACCGCGCGCTTGTGCATAGATCGCGCATAGATCGCCTCGAGCTTTTCGCGCACATCCTCAGCAATCACATTGCCTTTCAAGTATGCGCAGATGTCCGCATACGCGATGCCAAGCTCCTCCTCGTCCGTCGCGGAAATGCCTAGCCCCGCAGCGGGCTGCTTTTCGAGCACGGCGCGCGGCGCCGCATATACTTCCGACATGGCGTAGATATCATCCTTCACCAGCTCCTGCAGCGGGTTGAAGTCGCTGCCGCCGTCTCCATATTTGGTGAAAAAGCCCGTGATGGATTCCGCCGCGTGATCCGTCCCCGCGACAAGCATATCCTGCGCAAGCGCATACTGAACCATCATCCGCAGCCGTGGCTGCAGGTTCCCTAGCGTATAAACATCCCGCGAAAAGCCCTTAGCCGCGACAAGATCGGCCAGCACCCCCACAAAGCCGCCGGCGATGGACACCGTGTCGCACTCCGTTTGCGGATACAGTTCGCCGATTCGCTGCGCGCACGCCTCCGCGTCCGCAATATCGCTCTGTTCCCCATTCGGAAGCAGCACAAGGTACAGCCGCCTGCCATCCGCCGCGCACGCTTCCGCGCACAGCGCGCCGCACAAAAAGCTGTCCACTCCGCCCGAAATGCCGAGCACCACGCCCTTTGCGTGTGCATTGTCCACATACCTGCGGATAAAATCCACGGTCTGCATCCGTTTTGCCGCGATGTATTCCTCCTGGCTCTGATGATCGCGCTTAAAATCCGGCGCTATGTCGTTCAAAATCTGCCGCTGCCTGATCATGCCCCATACACCTCGCTCATCCGTTTTACTTCATCTTTAAGCTCCGCCTTCAACGTTTGCGGGGAGAGTACCTCTGCCTGCGCGCCGAAGGAAAGCAGCCACGCCACGATATCCGGCGTGATCGCCGCTTCCTTTACGAACAGCACGCCGTTTTTCTCATCGATGAGCTGATCCGCCTTGCGCGTGTGGTATTCGCGCACAAGCTTTGCCGCGCCGCCCGTAAAGCGCACGCGTATCTCCTCCGCCTGCGCACCCGCGAGCTTATCGAAGCGCGTTTTACGGTATTCCTCATAAAAACGCTGGGGCGCGCTGAACGTCTCGTCCATGAGCGCCGCGTCCTTGATGCGGGACACACGCAGATCGCGCACCGCCCCGCGCAGATGGCAATGACCGATCAAATGCCAGCGGCCCTCGCGCACCTCAAGCACGTAAGGATCAAATACTCGCTCTGCCGTTTGTTCCGATGAAAAGGAATGATAATTCAGCTTCAAACGACGCGACGTTTGCACCGCCTCCTGCACGATGGCGAGGATGTCCTCGTCCGTTTCCTCCTCCGCGCCCTCGGGCACGATTTTGATGCTTTCTTCGATCTTATCGACCGCGCCGCGCGAAAGCGCGGGCAGCTTGGAAAGGATGCGGCGCACGATTTTAAGCGCGTCCTTCGCCATGCCGAGCGATTCATAATTTTTGAGCACCTGCTCTGTGAAATAGAGCGAAACGACCTCCGCCATGGAAAAATCCATATCCGAAAGCGCGTATTTATCCGCCTTATAGACCAGTTTTCCGTCGTGCTCTTCCTCATACACAAAGAAGTTCTGGGAGATGTAGTCCATATCGCGCGCAACCATACGGCGGGTCGCGTCGATATCCGCCATGCGCTTTAGGCTGTCGATGATCTCCGCGATGGTATATCCGTTTTTCCGCTGAGAAAGGAGCGACAGAATGAACAGCTGGCGCTCCGTCGCGGTGGATTTATTGCTCATGCGGCTTTCCCTGCTTTCTTTGCACATGCTTGTCGATCAAGTATTTGTTCATATCCGCGTCCGTATTCAGCCGCAGGGTGTAAAACGCCATTTCCGCAACATATTCGAGCGCCACGGCGTTATCCACCGCATCCATGATGTTCTTGCCCCACATGAAGGGGCCATGATTTTTGACGAGGATGGCGGGGGTGGTCATCGGGTTGCGCAGCGTGAACGTATCCGCGATGATCTTACCCGTGTTTTTTTCGTAATCCTTTTCGATCTCTTCCGGGCGCATGGTACGCGTGACCGGAATATCGCTTTTGAAATAATCCGCGTGCGTGGTGCCGAGATTTGGAATGCTCATGCCCGCCTGCGCAAACACCGTCGCCCACTTGGAATGCGTGTGCGCCACGCTCCTCACAAGCGGGAACGCCTTATAGATCTCCAGATGCGTCAGCAAATCGGACGACGGGGTGTGCGGCCCCTCCAGCACATTGCCGTCCATATCGCACACAATCAGATCATCGGGCTTGATCTGCGTATAGGCGATGCGGCTTGGTTTGATGACGATGTTGCCCGTGCGTTCGTCCTTCGCCGAGATGTTGCCCCAGCGGAGCGTGACGAGCCCGCACCGCGCAAGCTCCTGGTTTGCCTTATAGACTTCGATCTTGATTCCTTCCAGCATCGCAATTTCCTCTTTTTTGGTTTGGGATATTCTTTCCTCTTTATTCTAACCCCTCAAGCGAAAATTCTCAAGTATTGCGTTGATTTTCGCCTGTAAATCATATATTATTAGGCTAGCATATTAAATTGTTGGAGGTATCATATGGACAAAAAGGAAAATAAGGCCTTGCCGCTCATCGCGGGCGCGGTGATTCAGCTTTGCATCGGCATCATCTACATCTGGAGTATCTTCCAGCCCGCTGTGATGGAATATTACGGCTGGAACGCGTCGGACGCTTCCGTCACCTTTTCCATCATGCTCGCGACGTTCGTGCTCGGCATTGTGGTCGGCGGGCGCCTGAACGACAAAAAAGGTCCGCGGCCCGTGGTGTTTATGGGCGGTATCATCTTTTGCACGGGCATTTTCCTTTCGTCCTTCGTGCCGCAGACCATGCCCCAGTTGATCTGGCTTTTCTACGGCGGTATGGCGGGTTTTGGCGTGGGCGCGGCATACACGTCCACCATCTCGTGCGCACAGAAATGGTTTATGGATAAAAAGGGTTTTGCAACAGGCATCATCGTGTGCACCTTCGGCGCTTCGACTGTCGTATTTACCCCCGTAGTCAACACGCTGCTGAAATCCGTGGGCGTGTCGCAGACCTTTCTGACCCTTTCGCTCATTTTCCTCGCCGTGATCCTGATCTTCGGCTGGTTTGTAAAAAATCCGTCGCAGGCGTATATGGATAAATTTACCGCGCTGCTGCCCGATCTTTCCAAGCAGAAGCAGTGCACACCCGGCGACGTCTTGAAATCCAAATACTATTACTTTATTTTCTTCAGCATGCTGCTTTTGACGCCCGCGTATTTCATCATCAACCCGCTGCTGAAATCTTTGGGCGAGCTGCGCAGCCTGAGCGAAGCCGCCGCGCTTGCGGGCGTAATGGTCACTGGTATGGCTTCTGCGGCCGGACGGCTCATCGCGCCGTGGCTTTCCGATAAGCTTGGACGCAAAAACGTGCTGTTCCTGCTCTATGGCATCACGCTCGTCTGCATCCTGCTGCTGATCTTTGCGGAAAGCTATGCGTTCATCGCGCTCATCGCGCTCGTGGCGTTTGCGTTCGGCGGCAGCGCGGGCGTTTATCCTGCGGTAACGGCGGACTACTTCGGCATCAAGAACAACGGCGTGAATTACGGTCTGGTGATGATCTCCTTTGCCGTTTCCGGCCTCGCGTTTCCGGCGATCGCCAAAATCGTGACCCCGGGCGGCGTGCCCACGGCATGGACGTTCGCTGTTCCCGCCATCGGCGCGGTGGTCGGCATCATCATCACGGCGATGCTCAAAAAGGACGGCGCAAAAAAGGCGGCGGCAAAATAGAACCGCACAACAAAAAACAGGAGGCAAAATGCCTCCTGTTTTTTGTGCGTTATTTGATAAACAGCTGTACAAAATTCTTGTTTTCCGTGAAGCCGTAGTCCTGATAAAGCAGCATGCCCATGGGCGACGCGGTGAGCTGCACCTTTCCGCAGCCATAGGCCTTGGCCTCCTCAATCTGCAAATCGAGCAGCTTTTTGGAATAGCCGCGCCTGCGATATTCCGGTTTGGTATACATAGAGGAAAGAATGCCGATCTTCCCCGTCGGGTTCGCATAATAGGGCGGCTTGCGCACAAACGAAAGCCCACTGGTGGCGACGATCTCGTCCCCGTCCGTCGCGACCCACGAAATGAAACTGCCGTCCTCGATGCATTCCTCAAAATAACGCTTCAGCGTCTCATAAAGGTCACGGTTGACCTCTGCGCATTCCTCTTTTAACTGATATTCACGCAGGCGGGCAAGCTCTGCCGCGTCCGCAGCTTCCCCTCTTCTGTATATGATCTCGTCCATGATTAAAGCCCCAAGCTCCCTTCCTTGATATATCCCGTCACGTTCATAAGCGCCACCGGGGTATTCAGTTCGTCCGTTACCTCTACCTCGTAAAGACAGGTCCTGCGCGTGGCGCTTCGTTCCTTGGCCCGCGCGATCAGCGTCTTGCCCTTAGGCGGGCGCACATAGGTGATGCTGTTCGTCAGCGACACCACATTGCCGTGCGCGCAGTTCGCCGCCACCGCAAAGGTGAAATCCGCAATGGTGAAGATCATGCCGCCCTGCACCACATTACCCGCGTTTAAGTGTTTCTCTTCGATTTGCGCGGCGCATTCACACTGCCCCGCCTCCGCATCCACGATTTTGATCCCGAGACCGTCGACAAACCGGTCGTTTTTGAAAAACTTCTTGATTTTTTCGATGTCCATGCCTTTTGTCTCCCGCTTTTCTTTCCCTCATTATACATCAAAACGCAAAGAAATGTTGTGTTCCTTGTATTTTTACGGATAAATTTTTCCATACTGATTGACAAGACCCACACCATCAGTCTATGATAATACTGTTTTCAATACATAAAATTCAATATTGGAGGACAACGTTATGGTTGCTTTGGAAACCCTACCCAGTATGATCGACATCACAGCAGTGGCCGCAGACGCGCGCATTTGTGACGTTGACCGCGTGTGTGATATCGCAAAGGCGTATCACTGCGCTTCAGCGATTTCGCTGCCCTGCTATCTCTCTTATATCATCAAAAACACAATTGGCTACGACGATATCCTGCACGGGTCCGCCGTCGGCTTTCCCTACGGCGGCGAGCTGACGTCCAGCAAGGTCTATGAGGCAAAGCAGCTTGAGCTTTTGGGCGCGAACGAGCTTGATATGGTCATGAACATCGGCGCGTTTTTGTCCGGCAATCTCAAATACGCAAAGCAGGAGATCACCACCATTTGCGAATCCGTGAAGGTGCCCGTGAAGGTGATCATCGAGACCGCGCTTCTCACCGACGCACAGATCGCCAAGGCCGCTGAAATGGTGGCGGAGGCGGGGGCTCCGTGGGTCAAGAGCAGCACGGGCGTACACGAAAAGGGCACGACGCTCGACATGGTGCGCATCATGAAGGATGCTGTGGGCGATAAGGTGAAGATCAAAGCGGCGGGCGGCATCCGCGACCTCGATATGATGCTCGAAATGATCGACGCGGGCGCGGAACGCTTTGGGCTGGGCGTGCGCAGCGCGGAGGGCATCTTCCGCGAGCTCGACGGGCGTATTGGCAGGGAATGCCTGATGGACTACATCGGAAAATAAAGGTATATAGGGGCTGTCTCAGTCATCATTTTTATACAAAAGCGTCCTTCATAAACAAAAATCGGCTTAAAATCATATTGATTTTAGCCGATTTTTATGCGATTTTGGCCACGCGGATTGGCAGGGTGTTATACATCTACACGCCAGTCGGGAATTTGCATCCCGCTAACCCAACCCCGCTGCGCGTTGTTAAAGCGCGCGGGACGCAAACACCCAACCGACGCGCGGCGAACAGACAGCGCATAACCGTCACCGACCCTGATGTGCCGGGGTGCGTAGCCTGTTGCAAGATGCCGACGGACGGGGCCTTGTGCAGGGCGCTAGTCCTTGTATTTCTTTCTGACGCGCCCGGAACACGGAGCGGCGGCTCTGATGCTTCAGCCTTGCTTTTGCAAAAATACGCCGCGTCCCCGGGAGGTCGGTGCTTGCAACTAGGCTTGGGCTGACCAAAATCGCATGCATTCTTATACGCTTTGTGAGGCAGCCCCTTGTGTGCGCCTCAATATCCCATGTCGATCGCGTGCGAAAGGATGCTGCCCGCGAGCGGCGTGGCATACCGCGAGCCAAAGCCCGCGCCCTCGCCGATCACCGCGATGGCCAATGGATGCGCCGGGTCTTGCACAAAGCCCACGAACCACGAATGATTCCTGACCTCACCGTCCTCCACATATTCCGCCGTCCCCGTCTTGCCGCATACGGTGCCGTTGCCAATGTTTGCGCTCGTCGCCGTGCCCTGCTCCACCGTTTTGCGCATGAACTCCGTGAGCTGCGCCGCCACATTCTGCGGCATCACAGTCCTAAATTGTGCGGGCGTGTAGTTGAACGCGCTCACTCCGCCGTACTTCACGTCCTTTAAGGTGTTCGGCTGCATCATTACGCCGCCATTGCCAACCGCGCCCGAGATCATGGCGTTGTGCATGGGGGTCACGAGGTCTTTATACTGCCCGATGCCCGCCCATGCAAGGTCACCCATGTTGCCGGATACGTCGAACCGGCTGTTGTTGAGCGTGAAGTCCGGAAACTTAAAGTTGTAGTTGAACGCAAACTCGTTTGCCGTTTTGCGCATCGCGTCGTCGCCAAGCTCCACGGCCAGCTTTCCAAAATAGATGTTGCATGATTTTTCAAACGCCGTTTCGAAGTTCACGTGTCCGTGCCCGCCCTTTTTGGGGCAGGTGATCATCTGGCCCTCGATGATCTCACTGCCCGTGCAGTCGATCTCGAGGCCGGTCACACCGTTTTCAATAGCCGCCGCTGCTGTCACGATCTTCATCGTCGAGCCGGGCGGGTATAATCCCAGCGTCACGCGGTTCACAAATTTCGCGCCCGTTTCCTCTGTGTCCTCCTTGGCGGTGTATGGATCAAAGGTGGGCTTGGAAACGCTTGCCAGCACCTCGCCCGTCTCATAATTGAGCACCACCACCGCGCCGGGGTCGGCGTTCATATTGTTGTAAATATATTCGCACAGGTCCGCGTCGATGGTGAGGTATACGTCCCCGCCCTTCTGCCCGCTCTGCACGCTGTTCAGCTTGTCGATCACGCTCTGGTCGTATCCGTACAAATATTTCGCGAACACGGTCTCCGCGCCGATAGATTTGCCATATACATCGCCCACGATGTGGCTCACCGCGCGGCGCATGTCCTCACTTTCCGCATATTTGCGCTCCTTGCCCTCCGTATAGGCAAGCGGGATGCCGTTGCGGTCATAGATCGTGCCCGCATTTTCCACGTTTTTGGCAGCGGAGATGCGCGGATTATACGGCGTGGTGAACCACTGGTCTCCATAGGCGACCGTGGAATAGAGCAGATAGCTTCCCAAAAGCACGAACAGGCAGCAGAACACGCCCAGCATGACTCGCATATTTGTTTTGATGTCGAATTTTTTCTTCATGCCACGCCGCCCCCCATTTCCTCGAGCTCGGCCTCTTCAAATTCGCCATTTTTGAGCGCCACGCCCTCGATGATGCCAAGCTGCATCATGGCGGACAGCATCGAGCTTCCGCCCGCGCTCACAAAGGGCATGGTGATGCCTGTTAAGGGGATCAGCTTGATGACCCCGCCGATGATAATGAAGCTTTGCAGCGAAAGCATTGCCGTCGCGCCGAACACCAGCAGCTTGTCGAATTTTGTGCGCGCGTCCATCGCGATCAGGATGCCTCGAATGATGAACACGAGATACAGCGCAATAAGGCCGATCGCCACGATAATGCCAAATTCCTCCGCGATCGCCGCGAAAATGTAGTCGGACGTGCCCACAGGGATCACCTCCGGCATGCCGAGCCCAAGGCCGGTGCCTAAGAGTCCGCCGCTCGCGATTGCAAGCAGGCCCTGCACGATCTGGTAGCCTTTGTCGTTATAGGTCGCCCACGGGTCCTGCCACACCTCCACGCGCGTCTTGACGTGGTCGAACATCTGATAGGAGAGCACCGCGCCGCCCGCAAAAGCCGCCGTCGCGCCCAGCGTGATGCCCACGTTGCCCGTTCCCACATAAAAGGAGATGAGGAATGTGCCCGCAAACAACAGCGCCGCGCCGAGGTCCTTGGAAAGCACCAGCAGACCCACGCACGCGATGGTAAACACAAAATACGGCCACATATCCCGCTTGCGGTTGCGCGACGATAAGAAATACGCCGTAACGATCAAAAACAATATCTTCGCAAACTCGCTCGGCTGCAATGAAAAACTGCCGATCTTGATCCAGTTTTTCGCGCCGCCGATCCTGCCCGCAAACAGCAGCGTCACCGCCAGCATACCGATGGCGATGATCATGAACGCCCAGTTGATCTTTCCGAAATCGTGCGATTTTTTGATGACGAGCATCGCCACCACCATGCACACGTTGCCGATCAATATCCAGATAAACTGCTTGTTTGCCGCGTCTGGCTCGATGCGGTACAAAATCACGATGCTGATGATGCACAAAAAGTCGGCAATCAGCAGCGCAAAACGCTCCAGATGCTTGAACACAGACTTCAAAACATTGTATTGCACCAGAATGAACGCCGCGAACACGCTGCCCAAAATCACGGCCTGCACATCGAACGCCCCGCCCGCAAACGCCAACAGAAACATGCCTGACAGCAAAAACAATATCATGAACGCGAGAATGATTCCCGCGCCGAATCTTCTAATGATCATTTCCTATCCTCGTCCTTTTGAAATATACGCGCAGCTCCACATCGCCAAAGGAGACCGCGTCCCCCGTTTTCAGCTTGTGCGCGGTGGTTGCCCTGCGCCCGTTGATCTTCGTCGGCGCTTTTTGCGCCGGTTCCAGATAAAAGTCGTCCCCCTCGCGGAAGATGGCCGCGTGGTTGTGCTTCACCGTTTGGTCGGGGATTACAATATCACAGCGGCCGTCGCTGCCGATGGTGTTTTCCTCGCGCAGCCCAAAACGGTCGCCAATAAATTCGCGCGGCCCGCCGATGATCTTGATATACCCGCCGAACTGCCCGATCTCGCTCATTACAAACTTCTTTTGCTGATACTCTTTATAGGAAATATAGATCACCGCAATGAGGATCGCGAGCACCGCGGCAATGAACCAGTACCGCAG
>CAYTKQ010000010.1:62087-112458 GCA_964438705.1 uncultured Christensenella sp.
TTTCGTACAAACCCGTAATACCACTGCGTCGCCTTGGTGAACAGCCAGTCGTACAGGAAAAAAATGATTTCCGCGCCAATCAAAAGCCCCCACCACGGCAACTGTATGGGGAATTGCTCTGTCAAAAAGCCGCCCGTCTGGAAATAGATGAGCACCGCGCCGACATTGAAATAAATCAGCTTCTTGATCATAGTCAGCGCCCCGCCCCGGTCTGCGTCCACCCAATACTTGAAAATGCCGTAATGCCCGAAGAAGAACAGGTAGGGCAGCATACCGCCCTTGTTGGGCACGATCAAAAAGCCGACGAACAGCACAACGGCAAACGAAACGAGGGCCGCGACCGTCATACGCTCCACCATGATGCCCATAATGAACACCGACGCGACAAAATACATCGTAATGCGCAGCACGGGCGTCATATTCGCGATCATCACCGCAAGCAGCGTCAGTGCCGTAAACATCACAACAAGGCTTGTTTTATTGACCCTGCTTCCATAGCTTCTTGCCATATCTACCCCTTAAAAACAGCAGAACACAGGCCACCGGCAGCACATCCCGCTCGCCGCGCAGCCAAGGCACAGGCAGGTGGAGCAAATGCCCCACATCTTGCGCGAGTTCATGCCGCCCTCTCCGCTGCCAAAATCCATATACGAGCCGGCCGCCTGACTCATCGTACGCATGGCCTGCTCATATTCCGCGTTGCCCGGCTCCATCTGATACGCGATGTTGAAGTGCTCTGCCGCGCCGTCATACCACCCGCGCCGAAAGAGGATCACGCCCATCAGATAATGCCATTCTGCATTGCGCCCGTCCATACGGTTGAGCATGGCCTCCGCGTTTGCAAGTTCGCCGCGCTGGATGGCCATACGTACCGCCGCAAACTGCGGCGATCCGCTCGCCTGAGAATAATTCCCCTGCTTCATCTTCGTGAGCATGTCGTAGGCCGCGTTCACCTGCTTCAATTTTTCGCTCGCCGCCGCCTGCTTTGTCGGATCGCTCGCAAAACGGTCGGGGTGATACTTTTTCACCAGCTTGCGGTACGCCGCCTTGATCTCTTCATCCGTCGCGTTTTGTGAAACGCCCAATACTTCGTATGGATTCATCCTGTATCCTTTAACTCTTTTTTTCCACAGGGGCCGTCAGCCTGCGTCCCGTCTCCAAGATGGAACGCGTCTGCTCGCGGCAGCCCAGATAGATGATGTTTTCGAGAATTTCCCTGTTCCTGTGCAGTGTAAGCCGTCCGAGCGCTTCTGCCGCCTGCGACAATGTATAATATAAACTCCGCGTCATCTCTTCCTTCGCCTTTTCGTTCGCTGTGCCGTACTTTTCGAGATACACGTTGTAGTTGCCGCTCTTTTGATCCTGCTCCATGTCCTCCGCCGCGTCGATGAGGTATACCCACCGCCCGAGGCTGTAGCCAAGGTCGTGCAAAATGTGCGATTGCAGCACATCCGCGTCCGTGAGCGCCTCCGCGAACAGCCGCGCGTAGGAATCCGCGACCGCGTCCGTGCTTTTGGTGCGTTCCCGCTCGAGCGCCACCAGCTCACCGATCGTCGCTTCCGCTGTGCAAACGATGTTTTCCCGCCGCTCCTTTGCCTTCGCAAAGGCTTTTTTCAAAAGCCGCACCGCAAGCGCGCCGCCGCGCTTTTTGTCACGCGCGTGATCCTGTGCGCTGTAGTACGCCATCAGAATGTTCACATCCGCCGCGTATGCCGCCGCGGGCGTGATGATCGCCGGGCGTTTCTTCACGGGGTGCAGGACGCATTTTGCGGGCGCGACCTCCCCCTCCTCTGCGCGCAGGCCGTCCGCAAGCAGATATAAAAAAACGCTGTCGAAATTGAGCACCGCGGTTTTTTTGTATTCAGACTTGAGCGCGCCGCACAGGCCGCAATAGTACGCGCGGTATAATTCCAGTTCGCGCACCTTGAGCTCCCCCGTCAGGGGCACGATGTATCCAAACATAGAGTCATTATATCATCAAACCCGTATGCTTTCCACTTTTCATCAAAAAATGCGCCCATTGGACGCATTTTTTTAGAATTTATTCATATTTACAGTTTTCTGGGTGCAAGGCCAATCTTCTTCTGCACCTTATAAAGCGTCTTACGCGCCGCATGTGCCGCCTTTTCCGCGTTTTCGGTCATCACGCCCTCAAGGAAGGCCTTATCGCCGCGCACCTCGGCATACCGCTTTTGCAGCGGCTCGAGCTCCGCGATCACCGCATCGGTCACGCCCTGCTTCAAGGCACCGTAGCCCTGCCCCGCAAACACGCTTTCGCTCTCCTTGAGCGTCTTGCCCGTGATCGCCGAATAGATGGTGAGCAGGTTGGATACGCCCGGCTTATCGTCCGAAAAACGGATTTCCCCGTCACTGTCCGTCACCGCGCGCTTCAATTTCCGCGCGATCACATCCGGCGGATCGAGCAGCGCAATGAACGCGTTTTCGTTCTCGTCGGATTTGGACATCTTCTTTTCCGGCTCCTGCAGGCTCATGATCTTCGCGCCCGCCTTTGGGATATACGGCTCGGGCACAGTGAACACGTCGCCGTAGATGTTGTTGAAACGAATGGCGATATCCCGCGTGAGCTCCAGATGCTGCTTCTGATCCACGCCCACGGGCACGAGGTCCGCCTGATAGAGCAGGATATCCGCCGCCATCAGCGTGGGATAGGTGAACAGCCCGGCGTTGATGTTGTCCCCCGCTTTGGCGCTCTTTTCCTTAAACTGCGTCATGCGGGAAAGCTCGCCCATGTAGGTATAGCAATTCAGCAGCCACGCAAGCTCGGCGTGCGCGCTCACGTGCGACTGCATATAAAGCACATTTTCACGCGGGTCGATGCCCGCAGCGATCAGGATGGACATCACATCCAGCGTGCGTTTCCTGAGCGCCGCCGGGTCTTGACGCACGGTGATGGCATGCAGATCCACCACGCAATAATAACAGTTGTATTCTTCTTGCAGCGTCACCCAGTTTTTGACCGCGCCGAGGTAGTTGCCGAGCGTCAGATCGCCGGAGGGCTGGATGCCGCTGAATATGGTCTTCTTTTCGTCCATGCGCTATTCCCCCATCCGTTCGATGAACGCGCGCACCGAAGCATTAAGGCCCGTTTTCTCCGCGCATTCGTTGTGAAGGATCGGCTTTTCGCAGAGCGCCGCGATTTGCGGGGGGATGGGGGTGTTCGTTAATGCGGACAGCTTTTGCGCCGCCGCGAACGCATCCTCCTCGCGCTCACCGGACACGCAATAGAGCACATCCTGCGTAAATTTATACGGGTTTGCCGTAGAGACCACCACGCACAGCGTATCGTCCCCCGTCTGCACCCTGTATTTTTCGCACACGCACTGCGCCACCGCCGTATGCGGGTCGATCAGATAGCCATACCGCTCGAAGGTCGCGCGTATCGTCTGCGCGGTCTCCTCTTCGCTGCAGCAATCCGCCCAAAACAACGAAGAAAGCCTTGCGCACGTATCGGCGGGTATCTCATATTTTCCATCCCGTTTGAGCGCGTCCATCCATGCGCGCACCTGTGCGTCGTCGCGGTCCGTGATCTCGAACAGCAGGCGCTCCAGATTGCTTGATATGAGGATGTCCATGGAGGGCGACATCGTTTTGTGGAAGGGCCGGTTTGCGTCGTATACGCTTCGTTTAAAGAAATCCGTGAGCACGTTGTTGCCATTCGACGCGCACACCAGCTTTTTGATGGGCAGCCCCATGCGCTTCGCGTAATAGCCTGCGAGGATGTTCCCAAAGTTGCCTGTAGGCACCACGAAGTTGATCTCCTGCCCGTTTTGAATCTTCCCATCCGCCGCAAGCTTCGCGTATGCGTAAATATAATACGCCACCTGCGGGATCAGCCGTCCGAAGTTGATGGAGTTCGCCGACGAAAAGGTGTAGCCCGCCTGCTTCAAAAACGCCCGCAGGTCCTCATCCGCAAACAGGGCCTTCACGCCCGTCTGCGCATCGTCGAAATTCCCCTTCACACTGCACACCGCAACGTTTTTGCCTTCCTGCGTGGCCATTTGCAGCTGCTGCATGGTCGCCACGCCGTCCGCCGGATAAAACACCTCGATGGCGGTGCGCGGCACATCCTTGAAGCCCTCGAGCGCCGCCTTTCCCGTATCGCCGGAGGTCGCCGTTAAAATCAGCACGTTTTCTTCCTGCTTGTGGATGTCGAGCGCGCGGCGAATGAGGCGCGGAAGCACCTGCAATGCCATATCCTTGAAGGCAAGCGTGGGGCCGTGCGTCAGCTCCATCACATATTCGCCCGCATTCAGTTCCTTTAAGGGAACCACCCGCGAATCGTCAAACGTTCCATAGGCTTGCTGCGTGAGCTCCGCCAGTGCGTCCTCGTCGATGTCAAAAAAATAGCCAAGGACGCGCGCCGCCAGAATATCGTATTCATGCGCCGCATATGCCTTCATTTCCTCAAGATCGATCTGCGGAAAGGTCTCGGGCACAAAAAGCCCTCCGTCCGCCGCGATCCCCGTGAGCACCGCCTGCGTGGCGGGGACAGCGTTCATTTTTCCGCGCGTGCTGATTACCTGCATGTTTCCTTCTCCTTCATATCAAACGTGAAAAACGGACAGCCGCATCAACCTACCCGCAAAACCCCTAGGGGGCGCGGCCCATTGTGCGCTGTCCGCCTTAAGCCATAAGGCTGCTGATTCAATCCTGCCGGGTGCGTTTCCCGCGCAAAAACAAAGACGCTCTTCTCAGATGATGTAAGGCTTCAGGAACTCCGGAGCTGCCGCCGGGTCCGCGCTGATGATGATAACCGCCTTAAAATCATTCTTTTCGCTGAGCGCCTCGATTTTTTTCATCAGTGCTTCGATTTCGCTCACGTCCTGCTTCACGATCTTTAGGAACGCGTCGATGAACACTGCTTCAATATCGTAATTCTGCGACACCATGCCGCAAAGCATGCCGTAAAGGGCCTCTCCCGACTCGATCGAAAAATCCTTTACATCCACAAAGCGTGCCTGGTGCGCCACGTCGTACATATAGCGCTTGTCATCATCGATAAACACCACATCGCCCTTCGTGGAATTCAGCTCCGCATTTGCCAGATCAATGAGCCGCTTGGTTTTCCCACTGCCCTTTTGCGCATAAATCAACTGTATCATGGTAATGACCCCCTTGTTATTTGATAGTTTGGTTAGGATTATTATAATATATATGTCCAGTTTTATCTACATCTAAATTGTTTTTTTATCAAAGAAGGCATATACGCGCGAACGTATGTGCACGCAAGGGAGCGTCGCCCTTCGCGGCGCTTTTTCATACGGGGACAAAATAAGTTTGGATAACCAGCTCTTTGAGCTCCTTTTCGTTCAGAAAATAGCCCTCTTCCGTTTTTTCGCCGCCGGGGGTGATCGTTTGGATGCTGTCTTTGCCCTCAAACAGCGAATACATCGTATAGATCAGTTCACGCAAAGACATATCCATACACAGGTACGGGCTCATTTCTTTAAAAAATGCAAATGCAAAGCCCTTATCTGCAAGTATTTTTTCCCTCAGAACGCCAAGGAACGCCTCCGCAAACTGCACTTGCCTTTTCATCCTGTCGGTATTCAGGCCGCTCATGCCTGGCAGCTGCCTGTCGCGCACATAGGACTCGGCCGTACTTTCGTCCAAAACAAAGACGCTCCCCTTTTTCATGCCCGGGTCTACGATGGTCATATCCTCTATGAGCTCTACCGGAACCCCGTCCACAAGGCTCACAGCTTTGCCGATCCCGTCAATATCCATGGAAATAAAGCAATGCACCGGAATACCGTACAGTAAATTACTGACAGCCGCCGCCGTCATCTGCCCGCTTTTCACGCCGCCGTCCCCAAACGAATGCGCTACACAAACGGGCGAAGACGTTGTCGCCAAGTAATTGCCCGCACCGTCAAACTTCATGACATCCGTCATCGTGTCGCGCGGAATATTCATCAGCGTGATCTCGCCCGTTTTGGTGTTGATGGAAGCCACCACCAGCACGTCTGCCTGAAATCCATTTTCGTTGATCTGTATGCCGCCGCGCTGTTTGGTTTTGTCGATTCCCAAAAGCAACACGTTCACAATGTCTTGGTTGTATCGATATTTTGTACCGTTATAGATCGTCGTGAGGTCATTTATGTCTTCGATCTGCCGGATCGCGTACGGATTTTGGTTGGTAAACATCGTAAAGGGGCTGTATTGCGTCATTTGCCAGCCTGCCAAAATCAGCCCTGCGGCGGCCGCCAGAAAAACGATGAGCGCGATTGCCGCGCGGGGCAAATTTGCTTTATTATTTTTGTGATGCGCATTTGTTTTCATGTTTCACCGATCTTTCAAAAAAGGGATAGCCGCATTTGGCTACCCCTTTTTCCTGCGTTTTCAGCCCGGCTTATTTGCCCGCCCTGACTGCCTTGCGTCCCGCAACGCCCGCCACCGCAATGCCGGCAGCCGCGATGAGGATCATCAGCATCGTCATATCTTGTCCGCCCGTTTTGGGGGATTTGTCTGTTGTTTCCGATGTTCCTCCTCCACCCCCACCCGGGGTGCTACCCGAAAGTTTTGCGTACATAAACGGCGACAGAGAATCCGTCGTAAAGATGAAATAGCCGTCCCCGACTTCCGATGCTTTGATTTTTTCAACGGCGCCCCCGTTCTTGTAATGCAGCGCATAGATCTCATCTCCGGCTTTGATGTAGCTGCTGTAAACCTTGAGCGTCGCGCCGCCGGTATAGGCCGATCCATCCGCGTTAAACAGCTTGATGTCACCAATGATGATGCACATCGTCTCTTTGTCAAAGTTGCTTTCGGTATAGGCCCTAAGCGCATTGATAGCGTCGATCGACATAGCGCTGATAGACCCCGTAACGCCCTCCGGCGTACCGGAGAATTCCGTCGGGCAGTTTCCCTCCATCTTTTCGCCCGGCCCAACTCCGATCGGTCCTACAGGGCTTTCTTCGGCAAACGCCACGCTGCCGATCGACAGGCACAGCACGATCGCCAATACCACACCAAGTACTTTTTTCATCTTCTTTGTTCTCCTTTTTATTATGTTTTATTCAAGTCCTATGCAATCTGTTCAAAACCGCATAGTCACCCATCAAACTCACTGCAAGCGATCCGTCTGAGCGAGGACCGCCTGCACGATGTAACGCTTGTCCGCCTCGCCCTTGATGCACGTGGAAAGCGTGATGATCCTGTCGCCCTGCGAAACCTTTGCCTCGTCATCGATGTTCGCTTTGATGTCCTTATTCGCAAAAATGTCGGAAATATATTGCCGCCATACATTTTCGTTGCTAAAGTCATTTCCGTTCATAATGTTTTCATCGTTCGTCGGATAGGCCGCAAAAATGCGGTATACGTACATACCCTCCGGCACATAAATTTTTACGATGCTGTTTTCCGCAAAGAACGCGCTGTCTTCAAAGCTGTGCAGCTGCGCAAACATGCTGCCGTTTTTCATGTTGTGCCCATAGATCACCGTATGATGGTCTTTCCAGTCGTCGCTGTTTGCCATATCGATGAAAATCGCCCCCATCGGGCTTTCTTCCTTCATCATATCGTGACCAATATAATAATCGTTGTCGATCCCTCTTAGGACAGGGTAATCGATGTCTGTTCCCGGAACGCTGATCCAGCCAATGACGTCCTCATTGGTCTTTTTCAGCTCGTCAAACGCAATCACGCGGTCACTCACCTGCAAACCATCCGTTTTGACCGGCTTTGTCTGCGTTGGGGCGGGCGTCTGTGTGGGTGCGGGCGTGGCCGATGCCATCTGCTCATATGCCCTGCGGCTCATTTCCTCCGCCTGTGCGCTGCGAACCGCCGTAATGATCGCAATCGCCGAAACCACCGCTGCCGCAACGGCGATGATCGTCCAAATCAGCCTTCTTTTATTTTGGGGCGCTTGATTGGTTTCTGGCGGCAGAGGTGCTTCTGCGGCATCTTTGCTGTTTTGTTCTACATTCTGTTTTTCATTCTGCACGATCATTCCTCCATGTCCGGCAAACAATGGCCCCTTCTCCGCACGCGCCCAAAGGCACATACATATCCATACCTTTCCAGTATAAAATACGCTGTACATCAAAAGTGCACCAAAAAAGGCCAAAAATTTAATTTTTTCGGCCTTTTGGCAATTGTTTTTAAATTATGTGACCATGAACCTTGGCTGATGACCCATCCGCTATTTTTCCAACAGCGTTTTGCCTTCCATCTCGGCAGGCTGCGGGAGCCCCATCAGCTCGAGCATTGTGGGGGCAAGATCCGCGAGGATGCCGCCCGAGCGCAGCTTGTCGTTTTTGTGCCGTTCGCTTACCAGAATGCAGGGTACGGGGTTTGTGCTGTGCGCGGTAAACGGGCCGCCCGTCTCCGGGTCGATCATGATTTCCGCGTTGCCGTGATCCGCCGTGATCAGCACCTCGCCGCCCACCATCTTGATCGCGTCAACGACCGTTGCCACGCATTCGTCCACCGCTTTCACGGCACTGACCGCCGCTTCCATGATGCCCGTATGGCCCACCATGTCACAGTTCGCGAAATTGAGGATCATCACATCGTATTCCTCAGAGCGGATGAGCTCAACCGCCTTGGCACATACCTCCGGCGCGCTCATTTCGGGCTGGAGGTCGTAGGTCGCGACCTTGGGCGACGGGATCAGATAGCGATCCTCGCCCTCGTTGGGCTGCTCGACGCCGCCGTTGAAGAAAAACGTGACGTGCGCGTATTTTTCCGTTTCAGCGATGCGGAACTGCTTTTTGCCATTTTGCGCAAGGTATTCCCCCAACGTATTTTTGAGCGTCTGCGGCTTATAGGCCACGTGAATATGCTCAAACGTTTTGTCGTATTGGGTCATCGACACGAAATAGGTCGGGAAGTATTCCCGTTCAAAACCCGTGAACCCTTCGTCGATGATGCTGCGGGTGATTTCCCTCGCGCGGTCGGGACGGAAGTTGAAAAAGATCACGGAATCGTTCTTTTTGAGCTTGGCGACCGGCTCACCGTTCTCGGTGATCACCGCCGGCTTTACGAACTCGTCGTATTCCTTTTTGTCGTACGATGCCTGCATCGCGTCAACCGCATCCACCGCGTTTACGCCCTCGCCCTTCACGATCGCGTCGTAGGCAAGCTGCACGCGCTCCCAGCGGTTGTCCCTGTCCATTGCGTAATAGCGGCCCATCACCGTGGCGATTTTGCCCGCGCCGATCTCCTTGATCTTCGCTTCAAGCTGCTCAATAAAGCATTTGCCGCTGTCGGGCGGCACATCCCGCCCGTCCATCAGGCAGTGGATAAACGTCCGTTCGCCGATGCCGTTCTTCTTCGCAAGCTGCAAAAGTGCGTACAAATGATCCTGATGGCTGTGCACACCGCCGTCTGAAATCAGGCCGATCAGGTGCAGCGCCGTACCGTTGTCCTTTGCGTTTTTCACCGCCGCCAGAAATTCTTCCTTTTCAAAGAAATCCCCGTCCGCGATGGATTTCGTGATGCGCGTCAGCTCCTGATAAACGATCCTGCCCGCGCCGATATTGAGGTGCCCCACCTCAGAATTACCCATCTGCCCGTCGGGCAGGCCGACGGACATACCGCTCGCACCGATCTGCGTATGCGGATATTCCTCCATCAGCTTGTTGAGGTTCGGCGTGCCCTCGGCGCAGACCGCGTTTCCCTTGTTGCACGCGTCGATGCCAAAGCCGTCCATAATGATTAGTGCTGTTAAAGCCATAGTTTCACCTTTTCTCTTAAAAGTTTACGACCTGCGAAAAGTCCTCCGCTTTCAGCGAAGCCCCGCCGATCAGGCCGCCGTCGATGTCGCTCATTGCCATCAGCTCGGAGGCGTTTTTCGGGTTCATGCTGCCGCCGTACTGTATTCTTACCTCGTCAGCCACCGCTCCAAACACTTCTTTTACCGCCGCGCGGATTTCCTTGATGGTGTCGTTCGCGTCGTCGCTCGTCGCCGTCTTGCCCGTACCGATCGCCCAGATGGGTTCGTAAGCGATCACAACCTTTTGCACGTCCGCCTGCGCAACGCCCAAAAGCGCGAGCTTCGTCTGCTTGCGCACGACCTCCGCCGTCACGCCGCTTTCGCGCTCCTCAAGCTTTTCTCCCACGCACACGATGGGCGTAAGGCCCTTTTCCAATGCCTTTTTCACCTTGAGGTTCACGGTCTCGTCCGTCTCCGCATAATATTCGCGGCGCTCGGAATGACCGATGATCACATATTGCACGCCAAGGGCAAGCAGCATATCTGCGGATATCTCGCCCGTATATGCGCCGGAATCGTGATAATCGAGGTTCTGCGCGCCCAAGCCGATGTTGCTGCCCTTAAGCGCCTCCGCAGCAGCCGCGAGATCCGTCGCGGGTGTGCACACCACCACCTCCGCTTTCGCGTTCGCCACGAGCGGTTTGAGTTCGTTGATCAGCGCCACAGCCTCCTGCGGCGTTTTGTTCATCTTCCAATTTCCTGCAATGATCGGTTTTCTCATATCCAAACTCCTTTTTTCTGTGAAAAGGGCGGAGTTTCTCCGCCCTTTCAAATGTTCAAATATTCAACGCTTATTTGTCGTTGAGCACAGCCACGCCCGGCAGCTCCTTGCCCTCGAGGAATTCCAGCGACGCGCCGCCGCCCGTTGAGATGTGGGACATCTTGTCTGCAAAGCCGAGCTTCTTCACCGCCGCCGCGCTGTCGCCGCCGCCGATGATGGTGATCGCCGAGGATTCCGCCAGCGCTTCCGCAACGGCTCTGGTGCCGCCTGCAAACGCGGGCATTTCCGCAACGCCCATCGGCCCGTTCCAGATGACCGTCTTCGCACCCTTCACCTCGTTGCCAAAGATGATGCGCGAGGAAGGCCCGATGTCGAGCGCCATGGAATCCGCCGGGATATTTTCCGCCGCGACGATCTGCGTTTCCGCGTTCGCGTCGAATTCCTTCGCCACCACGAAGTCCACCGGCAGCATGATCTTGATGCCTTTTTTCTTCGCCTGCTCCATCAAATCACGCGCGAGGTCAAGCCGCTCGTCGTCCACCAGAGATTTGCCCATCTCGTAGCCCTGCGCCTTCACGAATGTGTTCGCCATACCGCCGCCGATCACGAGGCAATCTACCTTGGTCAGAAGATTTTCGATCACGCCGATCTTGTCGGACACCTTCGCGCCGCCGAGGATCGCAATAAACGGACGCTGCGGGTCTTCAAGCGCCTGCCCCATCACGGAGAGCTCCTTACCGATGAGGTAACCCGCCACCGCCGGAATGTAGTCCGCCACGCCCGCCGTGGAAGCGTGCGCGCGGTGCGCCGTTCCAAACGCGTCGTTGACGAAGATGTCCCCAAGGCTCGCAAGCTGTTTTGCAAATTCCGCGTCGTTTGCCGTTTCTTCCTTATGGAAGCGCAGATTTTCAAGCAGAACGACCTGTCCGTCCTCCATGGAATCCACCGCGTCCTGTGCATCTTTGCCCACACAATCCTTCGCGAAGATCACTTTTGTGTTCAGGATCTCTGCGAGGCGCTTCGCGACGGGCGCAAGAGAAAATTCGGGTTTGACTTCCCCCTTCGGGCGTCCCAGATGAGACATCAATATCACCTTCGCGCCGTGCTCCAGCAGATAATTGATGGTGGGCAGCGCCGCCTGAATGCGCGTTTCATCTGTGATCTCGCCCGCTTCATTGAGCGGCACGTTGAAATCCACACGCACAAGCGTCTTTTTGCCCCGGACGTCGATATCTTCAATCGTTTTTTTCATGATCGCTACTCCTTTTATGGTCGTTATTCATACATAAACATTTTAATCAATCCCCCCCGAATAATCAAGCAAAACTTGAACACGGGGGATTCCCGTAATTATTGCAGCTCGCCCCGCAGATAGATCGCCGCGATGTTGGCCACGTGGTCCGCGACGCGTTCGCACATGGTGATGATATCCGTGAACAGCGTGCTTCCCGACGGGCTGCACTCTCCGCGCTTGAGGCGTTTGACGTGGTTCTTTTTGATCTTGGCCTCGTAGTGATCCACCTCGTCCTCGATCTCGATCACGCGCTGTGCGCTTTCCTTGTTTCCTTCCTTTAACGCCTCGCGCAGCAGCCGGAAGGATTCGTTGATCTTGTCGGCCATAAACCGTATCTCCAGCTCGCCTTTTTTGGACAGCTTAGTCTTCTTATCCAGCCGGATCGCCGCCATGTCCGCAATGTTTTGCGCAATGTCTGAAATGCGCTCGATATCCATGATGACGTGAAGCATGCCCGTCACCGTGCGAGAGTCCACCTCCGAAAGCCCGGTCTGGCTGAGGTTCGCGAGCGCGTCGGTGATCTCGTGATTCAAATAGTTCACAACCTTTTCGTTTTCGCCCACCTCGTCGATCAGCTTTTCATCACGCTCCAAAAAGCTTTGGATCGCAAGGTTGAAGTTCTCGCCCGAAAGGCGCTCCATGCGTGCCACCTCGAGGATGGCCTGCCCCACCACGACCGGTGGGCTGTCCGCGTTTTTGTCGATGTACTTGAGCTTTTTGCCCTCGAGCTGCTTGTCTTCCCCGCGAATGAAGAAATACGATATTTTGGTCAGCGCCTGCGGGAACCAGATAAAGATGAGTGCGTTCACAACATTAAAGAATGTATGGAAATTCGCCAGTTGGTTGACGGGCGAATTCGGCGTCCATGACTTGATCCAGTCCACAATGGGCAGGAACCGTATCAGTGCCATAAAGATCGCCGCCCCCAGAATGTTGAAAAACAGCAGTGCCACCGCCGTACGCTTGGCGGTTCTGGTGCCCGACAGACTGGCGAGGATGGCTGTGACGCACGTACCGATGTTGAGGCCGAGGATCACATACACCGCCGAATCCAGCCCCATCACGCCTTGCAGGGCAAACGCCTGAATGATGCCCATCGTCGCGGACGAACTTTGAATGACGGCTGTGACCGCAAGCCCCGCAAGCAGGCCGATCCACGGCTCCTGAAACGATCCGAGCATGTCGATGAACGGCTGGAACTCGCGCAGCGGCGCGACCGCCTCCGACATGATCTCCATGCCGAAAAGCAGGATGCCAAGCCCACCGATGATCTCGCCGATGCGGCGGATGGAACGCTTTTTGATGAACAGCATCATCAGTACGCCCGCAAACAGGATGGCCGGAGCCACCTGCGTCACCTTCAGCGCAACAATCTGCGCCGTGATGGTCGTACCGATGTTCGCGCCGATCCCCACGTTGATCGCCTGCGTCAAAGACATCAGCCCCGCGTTCACAAAGCCGACCACCATCACCGTCGTCGCCGACGAGCTCTGGATGACCGCCGTCACACCCGCACCAAGCCCGAGCGCCGCAAAACGGTTTTTCGTCATCAGCTCGAGGCCGGTTCTCAGCTTGTCGCCTGCCGCCGCTTCAAGGCCGTCCGACATCAGCTTCATTCCGTAAAGAAAAAGCCCCAGACCGCCAACAAGCATCAAAATTCCAAATACATCCATACCTTGTCTCCCATCATATTTACAACTTACCCCATACCCAAATAGCCATTTTGACGCAGCGCCTCATAGACACCCACGCACACCGCGTTGGAAAGATTGAGACACCGCTGATCCTTTTGCATGGGAATGCGCACGGAGCGCCCCTCGTTTTGCGCGATCAGCTCTCTTGGAAGCCCCGCTGTCTCTTTTCCAAACACCAAAAAACAGTTGGCGGAATAGTCCGCCCGGTCGAAATTCTTTTCTGCCTTGGAAGAAAAATACCAAAAATCACCTTGCGGATATTTTTGGTATAGCTCTTCCAGATTCTGATATGTAAATAGAGTAAGGTCCTTCCAATAATCAAGGCCCGCACGGCGCACATGCTTTTCATCCAGAGAAAATCCCATCGGCCCCACGATGTGGAGCACGCTGCCCGTGACAACGCACGTCCGCGCAATATTCCCTGTATTCTGCGGAATTTCGGGTTCAACCAGAACAACCTGTACTGCCATCTTTTCCTTCGCTTTCAAAAAGATTCTGAAATCACTCCATAATAGAGTATAATGTAAAATCCATATGTGCGCAACGTAAAATTTGGGTGAATTTTTGCTCTGCGCTTTTTTTAATTTATGGTTGACAAAACCCGCCTTATGATTATACTTATAATCATAAGCTTGTTTCTATAATCGCACAAAATGTTCATACAATAATTGAATCTCACAAGGGAGGAATATCAGATGGACATGACCTTGACCTATTCCGAATGGATGGTGATGAACGCACTTTGGGGAAAAGACCCGCAGCCGCTTTCAGGTGTGATCGCGACCATGGGCGAAACGATGGACTGGAGCTACCGCACCTATGCTTCCTACCTCAAAAAGCTTTGTGACAAAGGATTTGCGGGGTTTGAGGCAAAGGGGCGCGATAAATTTTACTACCCGCTCGTGCGACGCGAGGATTGCATTCGTGCCGAAAGCCGCAGCCTTCTGAACAAGGTGAAGAGCAAAAAGGCCCTCTTGCTGTGCATGATCGAGGAAAGCGGATTGAGCGGTGCGGATGAGGACGAACTGCGCGCGCTGATCGAGCAGCTGGGTGAATCAAAATGAGCGCGCTGCGTATCCTGCTCGAGATCACGGTATACTCGGCTGTGCTGTTTTCCGCCATTATGCTTGTGAAAACGGTTTTCAAAAAACAGCTTTCCCCCTCCCTGCAATACTTTGTCTGGTTTTTGCTGCTCGCGCGGCTGCTTCTTCCCGTCACACTGCAAAGCGGTGTAACACTGTTTACCATTCCGCATCAGGAAACGCAGACCATTGCCGCTCCTGTCGCGCCGGACAGCGCGAATCGTTCCGCCGCAACAGCACCGGAAGTTGTGGTACAGCCGCAAACACCCGCAACGCCGCAGGCATCCGCACCCGCCTTGACACAGACGTCCGCACCGGGCATGACTTCCGGCGAGGCAAAAACGCCTCCCGTTGCAATTCCCTTGGAAACGCTGCTGTTCGTGTGGGGCGCGGGCGCGCTTGTGATGGGCGCTCGAACAATATACAGCTACGCTGTGCTTTCTGCAAAAATTAAGCGAACCTCCGTGCCCGCTTCCGCGCAGTTGCGGCATACGGTCACCCGGATGCGGCGCGTTCTCGGCATTCGGCGCGATCTGAAGATACGCGTGCAGGGCACCATCGATTCGCCCGCGCTTACCGCGTCGTTTTTTCCCACACTTTTGCTTCCGCTCTCCCTGCTCGACGACCCGGACCGCCTCGATTTTGCGCTCCGGCACGAGCTCACGCATTTCAAGCGCCATGATTACATCGTATGCATCCTGCTGCTCGTTTTGCGCGCGGTCTACTGGTTCAACCCTTTCGTGTGGCTGATGCAAAAAAATATGAAGGCGGATATGGAGTTTGCGTGCGACAACATGGCGGCCGCCGCCTTATCCGCTCCCGAGCGGAGAAAATATGCACAGACCGTGCTCGACATGTTTTCCGGACGGCACAGCCAGCAGCCCGTGCTGGGCATGTCGCTTGAAGCAAACCGCCAGACAGCCGAAAGACGGATACGCGGGGTGTTCATGCGCAGCAAAACCCGGCGCGGCATGCGCGGCGTATGCGTGATCGTCGCGGCGGTCCTGTTTGCTATATGCTTTACGACAGCGTGCCAGCCGGTGCGGGAGATTTTCCCCGGCATCACCTCCGTGCAAAAATTTGTAAACGGCACGACCGTAGGTAAGGTGGATGTGAGCGGCATGACCTTTGAAGAAGGGATGCAGGCAGTTGTTAATTCGTCAGACCAACTGCTTGACGCACAAAAAATCGTATATACGGTTCCGGGTATTGAAAAACGATATGTATACTCCGCCGCCGACGTGGATGCAAAAGCCGATACCGTCCCCGCGCTCCGGCAGGCCATGACGAACGGCGGGAGCGTTCCGCTCGGCTTCACCATCAATGAAACGAAGCTCAACGCGATGATCCGTTTGGACAGCGCGGACTGGAGTCAGCCCGCTCCCGATGTGTTTGATGTGCAAAAATTCGCGGATGAAACCGCCCTCACGACTTCCGCCCAGCTCATCAAATTATCCTCCGTCGAAGTTTCTGACAGTGTGTTTCGCGCGGATACCGCGGCCCTCGCCGCCGAGATCAAAAAGCAGGCCGCCGCGGGAATTTTCAAGGAATTTTCCGCACCCGGCTCTACCAGATCGGTACAGGCGCCCGTACTGATGGCCGAATATTCGACCGACTTCCACCCCTCCGTTCAGGGGCGGCGCTTCAACATCTGGAAGGCCGCCGACCTCATCAACGGCGTGCGGATCGACCCGGGGCAGACGTGGTCCATGAACGAGGCGATCGGCCCGCTCACCTATGAGCGCGGCTGGAAGGGCGCGCCGGGCATCACAAACGCGACATATGAAACGTTTGCGGGCAGCGGAACGGATCAGACGGCGACCACGCTGTACGTCGCCGCGCTGCAAAGCGAACTCACCGTCGTCGAGCGCACGCATCACACGTGGCCTCTTGCCTACGTTCCCGGTGGGCTGGACGCGGCGGTCTCAACGGAAGGACCCGATCTTAAGCTGAAAAATCCTTATGACGAGCCTGTATATCTATTTGCCTTGTGCAACGGGGATACGAATACCCTGCAGGTGCAGATATACGGCCCCGGATTTGCTGACGGCCTGACGCGCTCGTTTACCTCTGATCTTGTTTCTTCGGGCGAATCCGCCGGACAAAAGTATATTTACGATCCCTCTCTATCGAACGAACAGGAAGCAACGGTGCAGCTCGGACACCCAAGCAAGCAATACGTGATCTATAAGCAATACCTGGATTCCAACGGCGGTGTCGTGAAGTCGGAGGAATTCGGCATCGAGCAATACGAAGGCACGCCCGCGATCATGCGCACGGGCGATCCGTCAAAGGCACAGTAAGTTTTTGTTGCATATCATCCTTTAAAAGGGGTATAGTATTCATAGACCAACGAACGGAGGAAAATCCCATGGCGATGGAAAACAAATTGATATGCAATTGCAAGCAGGTGACCCTTGCGGATATTGAAAGCGCGCTCAGAAGCGGCAAAAAAATGTCCGACGTAACGTCTGCGTTTGACGAGGTGCAGAAAATGACGAACTGCTCCACCGGCTGCGGCCAGTGTCACGACAAGATCATGGACATTATTGCGGATATGATGTACGAAATCGTTTGACCTCAAAATAAAAACGGCGGGATGTCCCGTCGTTTTTTTATGTGATTTTGAACGGGTCGATCGGCGTGATGCTGTACATGAACGCGCCAGTCGGGAATTTGCATCCCGCTAACCCAACCCCGCTGCGCGGTGTTAAAGCGCGCGGGACACAAACACCCAACCGACGCGCGGCGAACAGATGGCGCATAAGCGGCACCGATCCTGATGTGCTGGGGTGCGTAGCCTGTTGCAAGATGCCGACGGACGGGGCCTTGTGCAGGGCGCTTAGAGATTTGTTTCTCACTGACGCGCCCGGAACACGGAGCGGCGGCACGGGTGTTTTGGCCTTGCTTTTGCGAAACTAGCGCCGCGCCCCCGGGAGGTCGGCGCTTGCAACTAGGCTTTCGCCGGATAAAATCACATACCCTTTTACGCTCGATTCAGCCCACACACGCGTTTGAAATCCTCGTAGGCCTTCGCCCAATCCTGCCGCGTGGCTTCTTCCGCGTCATACACTTCAAATTCGTTGGACGCGCGCACGACACGCCTGATCTCGTCGAGTGAGCCGACCCTGCCGCAGCCATAGGCCTGCAGCAGCAGGTTGCCTGTCGCCGTGGCCTCCGCCGGCCCGGCGACCACCTTCAGGCCGAGCGCGTTTGCGGAAAATTGGTTTAGGAGCGCATTTTTCACGCCGCCGCCAATGATGTGCAGCACATCCACCTGCTTGCCCGTCGCCATGCGCAGAAGATCCACCACGTAGCGGTATTTGAACGCCAGACTCTCATAGACGATGCGCGCAACTGTGCCGACATCGTTTAAATCAACCCCCGTCTGCCCTGTCTTTTCCAGATATTCACCGATTGCCGCAATGTTGTCGTGCGGCGCAAAGAACAGGTCGTCGTCCGGCTCGATGAACGCCGCGAACGGCTTCGCCTTCATTGCAAGCTGCACGATCTCCGCATAATCCAAATCGGGCATCGTGCGGTTCCACGCCTTTTTGCACTGCTGGATGACCCACAGGCCCATCACGTTTTTCAAAAACAGGTTCTTGCCAAGGCTGCCGCCCGAATTGGAAATACTCATCTCGCAGCACAGGTCGTTGATCACGGGCGCGTCCGTCTCCACCCCCACCATGCACCATGTGCCCGAGCTGATGTACGCCCAGTTCTCGCCCTCCGCCGGAATGGCCGTCGCGGCGCTCGCCGTATCGTGCACCGCGGGCACCACGATCTTCACATCGTGGCTGAGGCCAACCTCGTCCGCAAGCGCGGGGTCGATGGTCCCAAGCACATCGCCCGCGAATACGATCTTTGTTTTCAGCTTGTCCGGGAAGCCAAATCCCTCAAATATCTCGTCGGACCAGTCTTTTTTGTATGCGTCGAGCATCTGCGAGGTAGAGGCCACTGTGAACTCCGCCGCCTTCTTTCCGCACAGCAGATAGTGCAGGATGTCGCCGATGAACAGCATATCGCACACCCCGTCGAAGCGGTCGGGCGTATCCCGTACCACGGCGATCATGTGATTTAAGGTGTTGATAGGCATAAACTGAATTCCTGTGATGTCATACACGCGTTTGCGCCCCATTTTTTCGCGCAGAATCTCGTCCGTCCCGGCCGAGCGCGCGTCGCGGTATTGATAGGGCATCTCCAGAAGCGTGCCGTCCTTTGCGAGAAAGCCGTAATCCACGCCCCACGTATCCACGCCGATGCTGTCAAGCTCCTTGCCGTATTTCACCACATAGTTGCGCAGACCGCGCACGATCTCCTCATAAAAACGGTATACGTTCCAGCGCAGGGAATGATGCACAAACATGCTCTGCGTGGGAAAACGGTGTATTTCCTCCATTTTAAGCACGCCGTTTTCCACGCTGCCCACGACCGCGCGTCCGCTCTCTGCGCCCAAATCAAATGCCAGATGTCTCATAATCCTCTCTCCTTTGCAATGCAAAACGCTCCCAGAGAATCACATCCGGGAGCGCTCGTTCTTGTTTAGTCTCTCTTGAACAGGATGTCCCTTTCATACTGCTGCACTTCGCCGTACCAGTCCATGCCCACCGGCACGCCGTTCTTTTCGCAAAAGTAATCCCACACCGCGTTCACCGGCATGTTCTTGTGCTCTTCCACCATCGCCAGCCTAAAGGTCGTATCGCCCGCCATTTCCTTTTCCATGAGCAGCGCCTGCGGCTCTAAAAGCGCGGACAGCAGCGCCTTTTGCGACGCGCGCGTGCCGATCACCCACGCTGCGATGCGGTTGATGCTCGCGTCGAAGAAGTCGAGCGCGATGTAGACCCGAGAAAGCGCCTCCGCACGCACGATCTCCTGCATCAGCGTGTTCACCTCGTCGTTTTGCAGCACCACATGATCGCTGTCCCAGCGCACCGGGCGGCTCGTGTGCAGCAGCATCTTGTCGATGAATTGCAGCACCGATGAAATCTTGTCCGCTACGCTCTCCGTCGGGTGGAAGTGCCCCAAATCGCACGTCAGCATGATGTCACGCGTGATCGCGTAACCAAGCGCCAGCTCTCCCGAACCAGCCGTGAAACTCTCGAGCCCAATGCCGAACACCTTGCTCTCGATGCTGTCCAGCAAACAATCCTTGGAAATATCCTTTTGCATGATCGCGTCCATGCTCGCAATGAACTGCTTTCTGCGCTGCATGCGGTCCACCGGCGCATCCTTGCTGCCATCCACCATCCAGTGGTTGATCACGCACGGGCTGCCCTGCCGTTTCCCCATTTCCTCGCCGATCTCACGGCAGCGTCTGCCGTGCTCGATCCAGAAATCCCGGATACCCTTGTCGTAGCTTGAAAGCGTATAGCCGCTCTCCGATTTCGGATGCGAAAACATTGAAGGGTTGAAGTCGAGGTTGATGCCAAGCTTCTTCGCCCAGTCCATCCAGTTTTCGAAATATTTGATCTCAACCGCGTCGCGCTCCACCGCCTTGCCGTCCGTTTCCAGATAGAACGCGTGCAGGTTTGCCCGCTTTTTGCCGGGGATCAGCGAAAACGCCTTTTCATAGTCTGCGCGCAGCTCCTGCGCATTGCGCGCACGGCCCGGGTAGTTCCCCGTCGCCAGAATGCCGCCCGACATGCCCTGCTCGCTCACCTCAAAGCCCGTCACATCGTCTCCCTGCCAGCAATGCATCGATATCTCTACCTGCTCCATCGCCTCCACGGCCTTGTCGGTGTCTACACCAAATTCCGCAAAACGTTCCTTCGCCGCTTCATACTGTGCCGCTACGTTTTTTCCCATTTTCTTCATACCCTTTCCATGCTTTTTATTTCGCGAAACCCTTTGATATTGCGCGTTAAAGCGTTTTAACGATCCGGATTTTTATAAGCCATTTTCATGGCTGTACGGTGTTTTTGCTGTGTTGTCGGATAATCAAAGGGATTGACTGATACTACCTACTATTATACCCGCTGTAAAAAAATATGCAATATAAATAATTGCGATAAAACATCACAATGTTGCCTAAGTTCCATTTTGTTCTAAGGCCTTTTTTGAAGCAGTTTATCCCACATAACATCTTTTAATTTTAAATTTCTTGCTGCTCAGCGAAGAAAAGTCTGCTCAAAAATTTCATTGTTTCTCGTCGCGTTGAACAAAAACGCGATCGCAAACGGCACAACAAGCGCGTGCGCCAAGCTGAACAGCGCGTCGCAGACCACCACCGCGTCCAGAGAAATCAGGGAGGTAAGCTTGTGATAAATGAGCCATCCCGACAGAAACGCCGATATCAGAAGCCCAACCCACGCAATGGTATTTGTGACTTTTTTGCGCTCCGTTCCCCACTGGGATAAAAGCGCGATCAGCGTGCCCACCAAAATCAGGCAGGGCAAATATTCCGAAGAATAGATGAGCGCCTGCTGGAAATTCATCACGGCAAGATTGAACGCATTCGCAAAGAACTGTGACGCGAAATGGTATGAGAGAAGGATCGTTCCCCACATAAACACTCGTGCAATCACCGCTTTTTTCGCGGTCGGCAACAGCACAGACACCGCCATGCCCGCAAGGCAGATCACAAAAAATCCACCGTAAGCGTAAAGGTTATAGAGTATCTGCGCAAAACTCGCGCCCTCTGCGCGCGTTGCTTGATACACAAACAAACCGTACGTCAGAAAGAAAAAAATACAGAAGACCACGAGCAGCAAGGGCATGAGCTTGACCAATTTTTGTTTCTTCAAAGCTGTTTCCATTCACAGGTCCTTTCGCACAGGCCATTTGCCCGCAAAATTGAGATTTGTTGCAGAATGATGATCTTTTTTTGCGTATTCTCTGATATTGTTGATCTATTCTCTTATTATATATGTTAAAATAAATTATACAATCAAAAAGATTGCTCATTTTTTTAACTATCTTGTGCGGAGAATTAAAATATGGAAACATTAACCAGAGAGTTTACAACCGATCTCACCCAAGATTCCACATGGATTTTTAACACGCCGGGAGAATTGACGAAATCCTTCCTTTTATATGCACAGGAGCTCGGTCATTTCAAGGCGCTCGCCCGCTACGACACCCGTCAGGAAAACATTTCCTCATACCTCATCATGCTTACGCTTTCCGGTCAGGGAACCTACACCAAGGATACAAAAGCCTACGAGCTGCGTCCCGGCGATCTTGTGTTCGTGGATTCTATGGAACCGCACATGCACCGCACGAGCAAGCAGAGCGACGGCACATGGGAGCTCATTTGGGTGCAGTTCAACGGCATCACCGCGCGCGGTTACTATTCCCAATACAAAACGAAAGACATCCCCGTGCTGAATGTTTCCGAAAATCCCAAAATACAGCTGCTGATGGAAAAGCTTTTATCCACCAACAAATCCAAGAGCATCGGCGCGGAATTTCTTTCCTCACGCATTTTGGTGGATTTGCTCACGGAAATATTGTTTACCGCCGAAGCGGTCGTCTCTCCCAAGCTCAACATGCCGCAATTCATCAAAACCGCGTTGACGGATATCGACGCGCACTTTCCCGAAAACCTGAGCCTTGAATATTTTTCAGACAAGCTGCGCCTCAGCAAATACCATTTTGCAAAAGAATTCAAAAAATATACGGGATATTCGCCCGTGGAATATATCATCAACACGCGCATCAACCACGCAAAGGAATATCTACAGTATTCCGACCTCACCATCACAGACATTTCCGACGTTGTGGGCTTCAACAACACCTGCCACTTCATCAACATGTTCAAGCAGAAGGTGGGCCTCACCCCGTTGAAGTTCCGCAAGCAATATCAGGCGATCCCCAAATAGCATGTGATTTTACCCAGCGAAAGCCTGTTGCAAGCGCCGACCTCCCGGGAACGCGGCGTTGGTTTCGCAAAAGCAAGGCCAAAGCATCAGAGCCGCCGCTCCGTGTTCCGGGCGCGTCAGCAAGAAATAAATCTCTAAGCGCCCTGCACAAGGCCCCGTCCGTCGGCATCTTGCAACAGGCTACGCACCCCGGCACATCAGGGTCGGTGACGGTTATGCGCCGTCTGTTCGCCGCGCGTCGGTTGGGTGTTTGCGTCCCGCGCGCTTTAACACCGCGTAGCGGGGTTGGGTTAGCGGGATGCAAATTCCCGACTGGCGTGCGGATGTACAACGCCCCGCTGATCTGCTCGTTCAAAATCACATAGTTGAATCCACAACCGAAAACGTGATACAATATTTCTAATTTCGATCCCACAGGAGGACAGTCATGGAAAGAAAGTTAAAACTGGAAATTCTCGATATTCTGGAAGACAACGCGAAGACGACGGCAGAGGAAATGGCCCTCATGCTAAACGTGGACGCGGCAACGATAAACGCAGCGATCAGCGAGCTTGAGGAAGAAAAGGCGATCATCAAATACAGCGCGCTCGTCAACCGCGACGTGGTGGACGAGGACGACGACGCGGAGGCGCTCATCGAAGTGCAGATCACACCGCAGCGCGATTACGGCTACGACGACATGGCAAAGCGCATCTACCGCTTCGAAGAGGTGCGCGCCGTCTACCTTATGGCGGGTACCTACGACCTGTGCGTGCGCGTCAAAAGCCGCAGCATGAAGGATATTTCAAAGTTTGTGTTTGAAAAGCTGTCCGTGATCGACGGCGTGACAAAGACGGTCACTGTGTTCATCATGCGCAAATATAAGGAACAGGGCGTGATCCTTGTGGGTGATGAAACGGACGAAAGATTGGTGGTCAGCCCGTGAGAAAATTCATTACAAAAACAGTAGAGGCCATGCCGCCCTCGGGGATACGGAAGTTCTTCGATATCGCGAGCGAGATGAAGGACGTGATCTCCCTTTCCGTGGGCGAGCCCGATTTTGTGACGCCGTGGAATGTGCGCGAGGCGGCGATCGCCTCCATCGAGCGCGGATACACGCACTACACCTCAAACCACGGCACGCCCGCCCTGCGCAAGCTGATTTCGCGCTATCTGGCGGAGCGCTGTTCCCTCACGTACGACTGGAAGACGCAGACCGTGGTGACGGTGGGCGCCAGCGAAGCGCTCGACCTCGCGTTTCGCGCGGTGATCGAAGCGGGGGATGAGATCCTCGTGCCTGCGCCCTCCTATGTTTCCTATATGCCCGGCGTAGCGTTTGCGGGCGGGGTTGCGGTGCCCATCGAAACAAAGGAATGCGATAATTTTACGGTGACGCCGGATGCGCTCAAGGCGGCAATTACCTCCAAGACCAAAGCGATCATCCTGCCTTACCCCAACAATCCCACGGGCGCGATCATGACAAAAGAACAGCTCGAGGCCATCGCGGGGATCATCGAGCGGCACGACCTGTTTGTGATTTCGGATGAAATCTATTCGGAACTTACGTACGGCGGGCGGCACTGCTCCATCGCGTCTCTGCCGGGCATGTGCGAGCGCACGGTCGTCATCAATGGCTTTTCCAAGGCCTTCGCCATGACGGGCTTTCGGCTCGGCTATGCGGCCGGCCCGGAGGATATGATCGCCGCAATGGTGAAAATACACCAGTATTTCATGCTGTGCGCACCCACGGCGAGCCAGTACGCGGGCGAAGAAGCGCTGCGTCACGAGCTCGATACAGAGTTTTCGCAGGTGGGCAAGATGGTGTCGGATTACAACCGGCGCAGGACGTTCGTATACAATTCCTTCAAAAAAATGGGGCTTTCCTGCTTTGAACCCAAGGGCGCATTTTACGTGTTTCCCAATATCTCGGGCATGGGCATGACCTCCGAGGAATTTTGCCATAAGCTCATCAACGAAAAGCACGTCGCCTGCGTGCCCGGCACCGCGTTTGGCGCGGCTGGAGAGGGTTTCATGCGCTGTTCGTACGCATCGTCGATGGAGAATCTGAAAGAAGCGCTCCGGCGCATTGCGGAGTTTGTGCAAGCATGCAAAAAATAAAGCTGCTGGCGCTCGATCTCGACGGAACGCTCATTCCCGATTTGGGTGTGCCCATCGCACAAAAGGATATTGAGGCCGTGACGCTAGCGCGCGCCGCGGGTGTTGCCGTTACCATCGCGACGGGACGCATTTTCAAAACCGTGGAACAATGGGTGGATATACTGGGCATCGATATGCCCGTGATCCTGTGCAACGGCGCGGACATTCGCGATGCGGAGCGTTCATGGTTTCGCGACGGCATTCCCGTTGCGCAAATACAATCCGTGATGGAAGCATATCGCGGGCTTGGCATGAAGCGCTATGCGTTCAGCGACAACAAAATATATTGTACAAAAGAGGATTATTACAAGCCTCTGTTTGATAAATGGGGCAAAGGCGAGGGTGTCATGCCCGTCGTGGTCTGCGATACGCAGGATGCGCTCTATGACGCGCTGCACACGGATGTGGATAAAATGCTCGTGTGGGCGACGAATACCAAGGACGTGGACGAGCTTGTGCGTATTTCGCAAACCTTTTCCGATCAATTCAATGTCGTGCGCGGCGAGGAACGCAATGTGGAATTCAACCGCAAGGGCGTATCCAAGGGTTCGGGCCTAAGGCACCTCGCAAAGCTGCTCGATATCCCGATGGACGCGGTAATGGCGATCGGCGACGGCGGAAACGATGTGGAAATGCTGCGCGAAGCAGGCGTGGGCGTCGCGATGGGCAATGCAATGCGCGACGCAAAGGACGCCGCGGACCACATTACGTCGCATGTGCGTGACTGCGGGGTCGCAGCGGCAATCGAACGATTCATACTGGGTTCGGAATCAAAGACGGGAGCAAACAAATGAGCGCAAGAGAGCGTATGGAGGAACTGAAAAACGAATTTCGGGAGCTGCTGCTTTCCACAAAAAGGGAAGGCATGCAAAGCCTTTTGGAATGGCTTGATGAAACGGATTTTTACACCGCGCCCGCAAGCACGGCAGGCCACGGCTCCTATGAGTGCGGGCTTCTCAACCACAGTATGAACGTATATAAGGTGCTTAAAAACTTCAATAAGAACATCAAATGCGAGCGGGAGGATTCCCTTGTGATCGCCGGTCTGCTGCACGATGTGTGCAAGACGAACCTCTATGTGAAGGGCATCAAAAACGTGAAGGTGGACGGACGGTGGACGGAAAAGGAAATCTACATGATCGAGGACGCGCTGCCCATCGGGCACGGCGAAAAATCCGTCTATCTGCTGATGAAACACATCGACCTCACAGAGGAAGAGGCGATCGCCATTCGCTGGCATATGAGCGGCTACGACGACGCGGCGCGCAGCTATATCGGCGGGCGCACGCAATCCAACGCGTTTGGGAAATATCCGCTGGCACCCGGTCTTGCGATCGCGGACATGTACGCCACCTATTTCGCGGACTGAAATGCGTATTGAAAGCACATATTCACAAAAACTACGGGCCGGAGCGTTGGTGCTCCGGCCCGCTGTTTTCGTTCCGCTCAAATCCTATGTGATGTTGAACAGCAGATCGGCGGGGCCGCTATACATCTGCACGCCAGTCGGGAATTTGCATCCCGCTAACCCAACCGATGCTACGCGGTGTTAAATAGCGCGGTACGCAAACACCCAAGCGAAAGCCTCGTTGCAAGCGCCGACCTCCCGGGGACGCGGCGTTGGTTTTGCAAAAGCAAGGCCAAAGCTTCAGAGCCGCCGCTCCGTGTTCCGGGCGCGTCAGCAAGAAATAAATCTCTAAGCGCCCTGCACAAGGCCCCGTCCGTCGGCATCTTGCAACAGGCTACGCTCTACAGCGCATCTGTATCGGCGGTGCGAGACAGGCGGGACGGAGCTTCAAGCCGTAGCGCGATTTCGATGCTTGCATCTCAGAGCGCGTAGGCTGAACTCCGTTGCGACTGTAATCCGCTTCATTCCCATCTTGGCAGTCGGTGCTTGCAACTAGGCTTGGGCTGGGTAAAATCACATGCTCAGATGCGCACGCACGCAAAGCCCATCACTTCGGCAAAGGCTTCGATCTCCTGCGAAACATCGCCGATGCCCAGCGCGTTGTGGTGCTGCGGTCCTTCCTGACACCACGCGTTCACAAATTCCGGGATCGGCCTTGCGACCTTCAGCCTGCCATTGGGGTTGCCCACGTGCAGGATGTCGCCGTCCACGACCTCTCCCACCGTGTAGATCAGCTTGAACGTATCGACGTCCGGATCGCTCTGCGTCATATTCAGCAGCGTGACCGCACCCTTTTTGAGGTTGAAGTCCACGCCCAGTCCGTGTCCCGTTTTCCCATGATGGATATCGAGATGCTGGAGCACCGGCTTGCCCTCCGATACATTGAAGTTCACCGGTCCGTCATGGCTGATCAAAATAAAATCGTTGTCGTAATCGATGGTGTTGAACTCGAGGAACATACCGCCCGCGCCCACGAGGTCCATGAATTTCATGGCCATCGCTGTCTTCACGTCCCCTTCCGTTACGCCCGGCCGCCCCATCGATGCAAGGCGCGAACCGCCCACTGTGGATTGCGCGCGCAGATGCGTGTAAACATCGGAAACGCCCCACCAGTAATAGCCGTAGCCGCTGATGTCGTATTTGTTGATGATTTTATCGTACACCACCGCGATCTTTGCGGATTCATACATGTGTTCGTCCGTGACGTTGTCCTCAACCGCATAAAAATCACGGAACTGCGCGTTCATCTCTTTGATCTCGTCCTCGGTGACCTTGTCATATTCCTCTTTGAATTCCTCCACCTCCGGGCGCAGGAACATCTTTCCAGTGGCGGTGATCATCTTGTGATCGTCTGCGGGCATATCCGTCATGTTGGTATACGGCGCACCGATGATCGCAAAGTTCAAAGACTTGAACACGCGTGCCGCAGCCGCGCCCACCGAATCCCGCCGGATCTCCGCCCAGAAGCGCTCGTCCTTCAGCGGCCCGGCGACCACCTTGAAGGGTCTGTGCATCCGCACGAGAATGTTCGCGTATTCCGAAACGCAGCAAATTCCGCTGTGATGCAGGAAATCGCTCGTCGTCGCGGTTTTCAGATCATAGGTGGAATCTTCGTGCGTCACCAGCAGGCGCAGCGGTATTTCCTTGCCGATCGCACGCACCGCCGGAACGATGATCATTCCCGTCGTATAACCAAACGGCAGGATATACAGGATATCAATCCCCTCCTGTGCGAAGCGCTTTCCCGCTTCCTCCGCCCGTTCGGGCGTATCCACAAATTTTTCGAGGACCACCTCGCCGATTTCTTCAAACCGCTTCATGTAACGTTCGAGCATCTTGCCGCCGATTTCCAGAAATTCAGGAAACTGCGGCCAATAGGCCTTCAGCCCCGCATACATCACACCGATCCTCGGCTTCACCTTCGGTTCCAGCTTTGCCATCATTTTTTCCTCCATTTTTCTAAAAGACGCTCCGGCATTCCTTTGTCCGGAGGTGATTTTGTTCCGCGCATCTCTCGCGCAAAATATTTAAATTTTTAATCAATTTTGATTGTTTTTTCTTGAATTTTTTTCTAATATACCCCTATGATATATCGATAAAATAGGAACGTCAATCCATTTTTCGTCAAAACTTCCGATTGCAAAACAATGCAGCAATATTATTATATTTAAAGAAAAAGAGCACCAAATGGCGCTCTTTTTCATTGGATGGATGAGCGGTATTGCGCGGGTGATGAATCCGCGCTGCTCAAACTTCCAAAACTCGATGCAAACTTTTATTTCAGCAGCCTCGCCACCTCAGGAAATATCTTTTCGCTCAAAATCCTGTGCCCCTTCGGGTTCAGGTGCAGGCCGTCCTCGATGGTGATGTCTGCCGGGTCATATTTTGCGTATTCCTCGCGCATATCCACGAGGATCGCTCCGTTTTTCTTCGCGACCTCGATGATGACAGCGTCATATTTCGCCTTCACATCGTCCTTGTAGAGGATTTCCCAGCCGGGCAGAGCCGCGGTCATTTTTTCCATGCAATAGGGCGGCAGCGTCACAGCGACCACCTTACAGCCCGTTGCGTTCAGCTTTTCGACCAAATAGGCGTAATCGCGGGCAAAATGCTCGATGGGCGTATGTGTATATTGATATGCGTCGTCCGTGATGCGCATGTCGTTGGTGCCGATCATCATCACCGCGATGTTTGGGCGAAAGTCATTGATGCCGGGGTAATACGCCGTAAAAAGATCGCTCACCTTGAGGCCGGAAATCGAAAAATCCTTAAATACCACATTGGAGTGCGGCATGAGCAGCTCCCGCACGATGTGCTGATGGCTCATGCGGTAGCTTGTGATCGAATCGCCAAGATACGCGATGCGAAATTCCCGTTCGCCGTCCACATCGAACGAGCCGCACACGTCCATGACCGCCTGCGCATTTTCCCTGTTTTGCCGTGCAAATCCCTCCAGCACATCGTCGATCTCGTCCATCGGAATGTCGTAAATGCACGACATTTTTACCTTATCATCGTCGCGTATGCCGATATCGGTATACGCCTTGTGGAGGTTAAAGCTCAAATTGAATGCATTTTCAAACATGATTTTTCCCCTCTTTTCTGTCGTTTACAGGCCCACCGTTTCCTTTGCCATCTGCACCCACGCGGGGATACGGTCAATGTCGTGCGCCACGTCATAAACATCGCGGACAATGAACTCCACCGGCTGATTTTTCGTGCAGTTCCAGGTGCGCTGCATATCCTGCCGCATTCCGTCCCAGTTGCGGTCGGGGCCGCTGATGTACGCCGGATTCGGCTTGCGACAATACACATACTGTTTGCCCAGGGATTCCGCCACCTGTTCAAAATTGTTCCATCCGGAGACAGATACGGTCCGCAGCTTTGGAATGGCTTTTTTGATCTGCTCGATCCTGTCGTCCACCGGCTCGCAGCAGCCATACGAGACGAGGCCAAACAGGTTTGCAAACTCCGCGAGATAGGGCAGGAACAGTTCGTTAAACATCTCCGGCGAATACAGGTTCGTTTCCTGAGATTCCACCCACGTCCAGCAATTGTTTGGCGTTGCCTCCGCGCCGCTTTCACAGCCGGGCAGCTCGGATACGTATCCATACCCCGAAGGCCCCGCAAACTGGTTGTCCGTATTGAGCGCCATGATCTGTTCATCCTGCAGCCACTTCACAAACCGCCGCCGGTCCGCAATCAAAAATTCCATCATCTGCTTGAGCGCCTCCGGATGATCGTAAGGCCAGAACATCAGATTGTCGTTGCCCACCAGTTTGAACAAATCCATCGTTAATACGGGCGCGTTGTTGCCGCAAAACGGATTGAATCCGAGATCCGCAAACCAGTTGTCATAGTTGCCCACACGTACGGGAAGCAAATCGCCGAAGATTTCCTCCAACGTCTGCTTGAAGCCGAGCGTGCGCTCCTTATCGACATAAAACGTGCGTTCCTTCAGCTTAAAAAGATCGTCCGGCGTCTGGATCGGGAAGTTGGACATATACCCCATCGAATCCGCCGCGTGGTGCTCCACGATCTTCACGCCGTAATCCGAACGGATCACCCGCCACGCAAGCCGGAAGTAGTTTTCGATTACAATATCATCCTTGACGAATTCATATTGCTTGAGTGCCTGCAAAAAAGTCCTTTCGACATTTTTCAGATGCTCATTTTCGCACTCGTATTCCGCATCTTCGATAAACCCCGTCACGGAAAACGTTTCAAACAAAAACATCGGCCGTTCGGGCTTTAAATCCCGCAGCGCCGTCCACTGACGCTTTTTTATCTTCATATCGTCGCTCTGTGCAATGTCCGCGTAACGCGCGGCAAGGTTTCTCAAACGTTCGATTTCCTTTTGCGTCGGCCTGATGTCGATTCTTCCCACATCGTCGATCACCTGCTGATTGGTATAAATTTGGTATTGATCGGCCACCTTGTTCTCCCCCCGGATATACCTGCATAATCAGCAAGGGCGATCGCCGACCGCCCTTGCACAATCCTTACATTGAAATCGTTTCGACCGTTTATTGCTTCTTAAGTTCTCCGCTGCGGATGACGTCGATCAGCACAGCGAGGATCAGGATGCATCCGGTCACGACCATCTGCACATACTGGTTCACGCCCAGCACCTGCAAACCGTTCGCGACGATAGACAGAATCAATACGCCCAGAAGCGTCCCGATCAGGGAGCCCTTGCCGCCCGAGAGCGACAGTCCGCCCAAAACGATGGCCGCGATGACGTTCATCTCTGTACCCGCTCCGGCACTGGGCAACGCCGCGCCCACCTGCGCCGTGAGCAGCATGCCCGCAAAGCCCGCGCATACGCCGCTGATCAGATAGCAGATAAATTTGATTTTAGCGGAATTGATGCCCGAAAGACGGCTCGCCGTTTCATTTCCGCCGATCATGTAGACCTGACGCCCAAAACGCGTATATTTCATCACAAAGAACGCAACGAAGAAGATTGCGAATGCGATGATAACGGACACCGGAACCACACCGCCCGCATAGCCGCGGCCCATGAAGATGAGATCCTTATCGGCCACTTGAAGCGTCACGTCTGTAAACAGCCACGCGATTCCGCGAAATATCTGCATCGTACCGATCGTCGTGATGATGGGGTTGATCTTCAAATAAGCGATCAGCACGCCGTTGATTGCGCCGAACAAAAGGCCGATTCCGATGGAAAGCAGGATGACTACCCATACAGGCGCGCCCATGGAAACGGACACCGTCGCGCACACAACGCCCGCGATCGCGCCCGTCGAGTTTTGCGAAAGGTCCATGCCGCCCGTGATCATGGCGATCGTCGCACCGGACGCCCGGATAAGCGTGATGCCCGAAGCAAGCAGGATGGTCATCATGTTTCCAAATGTTGCGAAGAAGGGAGACGCAATGCCCAGCACAACGCACAAGCCGATGATGGCAATAATCAAGCTGAGGTTATTGCCCATGCTTCCCATTCTTTCCTTCATTGTTTTTTTCTGCACAGCAGCTTCATTCGTGTTCATTATTCTCCTCCTACTGCAATCTGTAGTATTTGCTTCTGCGTAAAATCCTTGCGATTAAATTCGCCCTTGATCTCGCCCTCTTTGAAAATCAGGATCCTGTCCGCGATACCCACCGTCTCGGGCAGCTCGGAGGAAATCATGATAACCGCGATGCCCTGTGCGCAAAGTTCTTCCAAAAGCTTGTATATCTCGACCTTCGCGCCGACGTCGATGCCGCGCGTAGGCTCGTTGACAATGAGCACCTTTGGATCCGCCGCCAGCCACTTTGCCAGCACAACCTTCTGCTGATTGCCGCCTGATAAGGAGTCCACCAGCACATCCGGTGACGGCGTCTTGATCTGCAGCTTTTTGACCCACTGGTCAATGAGCTGCGTTTCCTTCTTTTTGTCGATGATCGCGCCGAGCTGGTCGAGCACCGTAACCGATGTGTTCGAACGTACGCTTTGACCCAAAATCAGGCCCTCATCTTTTCTGTCGGCCGGCACATAGGCGATGCCGTGCTTTTTCGCCTCGATCGTGTTTTTGATTGTAACCCGCTCGCCCGCGATATAGATCTCCCCGGCTTCCATTTTCTTTTTGCCGATGACCCCTTCCACCGCTTCGGTACGGCCGGAACCCAATAGGCCGAACAGTCCGAGAATCTCACCCTTTTTCACCTGAAAACTGATACCGCGCGCGATCTCGCAATCGACGCCCTTCACCTCGAAGATGGTCTCGCCGATCTCCACCTCTTCCTTGGGATACATATCCGAAAGCTCACGACCAACCATCAGCTCCACGAGCTCTTCCTCTGTCGCCGCCTTCGTGTCCAGATATCCCACGCGTTTTCCGTCGCGCATGACCTGTATTTTGTCAGTTACCGCAAAGACCTCGTCCAGCTTGTGAGAAATATATAAGATCGACACGCCCTTTGACGCCAAATCCTTGATAAATGCGTAAAGCTGCTCAATTTCCGTTTCTGAGAGAGCCGATGTTGGCTCGTCCATCACCAAAACCTTTACATCCTTTGAAACCGCGCGCAGTATTTCGATCATTTGCTTTTCGGCAACCGTCAATGTACCCACCCGCGTAAACGGATCGTACGGCAGGTCGAATTTACTCAGAAGCTCCTGCGCTTGTTGTCTTAACTTCTTAAAGTCCACTGTCTTAAAAGGCCCCTTCACCGGAATGTCTCCCATGAAAAGGTTTTCGGCTATCGTCATCTCATCCAAATAATTCAATTCCTGGTATATGATCGCTATGCCCATCTCGAGACGCTCTCTTGCGTTTTTATCCGAGGAAACCAGCTCCCCGTCCAAATAAATTTCGCCATGATCGTTCACGAGCGCTCCGGAAAGTATTTTCATCATGGTGGATTTTCCGGCGCCGTTTTCACCGATCACCGCCAGAACCTCCCCCTTCTTTACTTCCAGATCGACATTGTCGAGCGCAAGCACGCCGGGGAATTGCTTTGTGATACCTTTCATCTGAAGTCTGTATTCGCTACCCATAGTTTCTCCCCTGAAATTCGTTGGTTTCAATGAAAAGAGCCGCCGCAACAATGCAGCGGCTCTTTCATCATCTTTTCAGTTCATCCGCAAACGTCCTGTTATTTCACAGTCCATTTCGCTTTGTAATCTTCATATGCCTTCTGATAATCCGCAACCTGATCCGGCTTGATGAAGGTATGGTCTACCGTGATCTTCGTGTTCGGATCGGTGTTTTTGCCCGAAGCGATGTCCATCGCCAGCGGAACGATGTATTCGCCGTATTTCTCAGGAGAATACGCGACCGAACCCGTGTAACCAGCATACAGATCGCCGCTTGCAGCCGCGTCCATGTACACCTGGCTCACGTTGTGCGAAGCAAAGATGCAATCGCCTTCGCGTCCGAGGGTCTCGGCACCCGCCAGCGCGCCCGTCGTCGTTTCGTCGTTTACCGCAACCACGCCTACGCTCTTCGCATCCGGATGCGCGGTCAGCCATGCCGTCATTTTGTCACGGCCTGCAACCGTCGTTTCCGATCCGCCGCCGCCGAGCTCCATCCACTGGATCTGGTCTTCGGTCACTTCGATGCCCTTGTTTTTCAGACCATCGATCGCGCCGGCCATTCTCTTCTTCACTTCGTCGCCGTTTTCGGAATTGTGGAACAGCACGAGGTAATCGAGCTTGCCATCCTTGTTCGCGTTCACATAGTCGCCGATCGCTTCGCCGCACAGCTCGCCTGCCTGCTGATTGTTTGCGCCCATAAACCATGCTTTCGAGCCATCCGCGCTGACATATTCCACATCAACGCCGATCACGCCCTTGCCGCCTTTTTCCTTCACGAGGTCAACGATGTTGCCGCCGACCTGGCTGTTTACGTTGAAGTCAACGATCACGTTCGCGCCCTGCTGAAGCAAGGATTCCACCTTCGGGATGATCTGCTGCGGATCGAACTCGGACACCGCATACAGAACCTTCACGCCTTTTTCCGCCGCAACGTTCTTGATGCTGTTGTTCACATCGCTGTGGAACTGGTTCGTCTCTGTGCCGGCATTGAGGCCGATTACGCATTCGCTGGCTTCCGCCGCAGCCGATTCGCTCGGTGCTGCCGCAGATTCGCTCGGTGCCGCGCTCTCGCTCGGTGCTGCCGACGTTTCCGCCGGAGCTGCCGGCGCGCCACATGCCGCAAGCATAAATACCGCTACCAGAACGACTGCTACTACTACTGTGATTTTCTTCATTTTTTTTCCTCCCAGTTTTTTGTTGTCGCCTTATTTTATTGCCGCACCTTTCCGGTGGCAGCAAACATTAAATCGTTTTAACTTTGATTCTTCTAATTAAATCGTTTTAGCCTTACGAACAGAGGTTTTAGTCCCTCTTCTTTTGTTTCTTTAATTAAAATTGGATAAAAATCTACACTTTTTTAACCAGCGGTAAAATGATCTCGCCAACGCCAGAAATGGCGTTTTTTTGTTTGCTTTTCTAATGTTTATTAAAGTGTACTCTTCCGACCGCGCAGCGTAGCTGCATTTCCCTTGTTAAAACGGCGCTCCTACGCCATCATCCAAGTTTGCGAATTTTCCGTCCTTTAACTTCAATCTCTTTTGTAAATTTTGACTTTTTAGCGAATAGTTTCTTTAACGTTAAACTTATTTTATTCTACAAGAACTCATTTGTCAACTGTTTTCTTTATGAATTCCCCAGATGAATGCCGGAGGTTCGATCCCGCCCCGCGTCCTTCTTGTTTTTCCAATCATAAAGCAGACATTAAGAGATGTCAATAAAATTTTATCAAAAGGGCTCAAAAAATATAATTATGCACAAGATACTTTAAAAAACAACTTTGTTCTGTCATCGATGCCACTTTTTAGGTGGAATGGCGCAGCACCAAATCGGGCCGCAGCACAATATTTTGACGATCCTCAAACTTCTCTTGAATCTTGTCGATCAAGACCTCCGTGCCCATCTTGCCGATCTTGTATTTTGGCTGGCGCACGGTCGTGAGCGGCACGCGCAAATAGGCCGCATACTCGATGTCGTCGTAGCCCGCCACGCGGATATCCTCCGGGATGCGCAAGCCCGCCTCGATGATTGCCTCCATCGCACCGATGGCGATCACATCGCACCCGCAAAAAACCGCGTCCACCGCATCTCCCGACGCCAGAATGCGGTTCATTGCCGCATATCCGTCCTCCACCGTCGGTTTCGCGCCATAAAGAAGCCGATCGTTATAAACGATCCCATTTTCTTCAAGCGCCTTTTTGTAGCCCGTCATACGGTCGGAATAAGATGCGATTTTTTCATAAATATTGATGAAGCAAATGCGCTTTGAACCGGTTTTGATCAGATAATCCACGATCTGAAAACTGCCATAGGCGTTGTCGTTGATCACATAGTCGTTCTCGTCCGTCTCGCTCTTGCGGATTACAAAAACGTATGGGATGCCAAAGGATTCCAGAAATTCTCTGTGCTCCTCTCCGTTGAGCATCGAGGCCGCAAGGATCAGCCCATCCACCCGCTTGTTCGCAAGGATCCTGACCGCTTCCTTCTCCTTATCCACATTGGAATAGGCGTTGCACAAGATAATATTATATCCATATTCCGAAGCGGATTTTTCCACCCCTTCTATGACGGGCGTGAAGAACGAAAAGGAGCTGTCCGAGACGATGAGCCCCAGCGTTTTTGTCGTGTTGGTGCGCAGGCTTTTCGCGACAGAGTTCGGCAGGTAATTCATTCGTTTTGCCGTCTGCTTGATCCGCTCGACTGTCTCCTTGCCGATGCCCCCCTCGCCGCGCAGCGCCTTTGAGACTGCGGTGATCGACAAGCCCAGCTCCTCCGCAATATTCTTTAATGTCACAACCTTCTTCGGCATCTGTTTTTCCTCCCCACCGGAAATCCCGCTTGTTTCAAGACACAGGTGCGCCACAATAATTTAGTATAATTATACTAAATTAAACTGTTTTTGTCAATCTTCATTGTTCCGTGCCAATGAAAAAAGGGCGACCGGAAGCCGCCCCGTAAAAAATCATCGTTCATTCTTCTGTGTCATGTTTTGCGGCATCCCATTCGGCGCAGCCAAGATATCCGCCGTCGATGATGAGCGACGTAGCCGTCACGCCTGCGGAATCCTCGCACGAGAAAAACAGACACGTCTTGGCGACATCCTCCGGAAAAAGCGGCCGGTTGATGGGAACGCGGCGCAAACGCTCCTTGTAATGCGCCGCCGGGTCTTTTTCCGCGTTGAGATGCGTATGCAGCATGGGCGTTTCCGTGATGCCCGGACACACGCAGTTGCAGCGAATGCCATAGCGCGCGTAATCGAGCCCGATGGACTTGGAAAGATTCAAAACCGCGCCCTTTGACGTGGTATAAACGGGTGTGCAATCCTGCCCCACAAAGCTCGAAATCGAGCCAAGGTTGACCACATAGCTGTGTTCATGCTTCTTTAAATAGGGAAACGCGTATTTGAACGCGAGGAAGATAGAACGCACATTCAAGTCCATCACCCAGTCCCAGTCCTCCACTGTGTATTCGTGCAGCATCTTCACATCCACAATGCCCGCGTTGTTGATCAGAATGTCGATCGTTCCATACAGCTCCACGGTCTTTTCGATGGACGCCTTGATGTCCTCTTCCTTTGTCACGTCACAGCGGAAGAAAAACGCCTCCCCGCCCGCGTCTTTGATCTCCTGCGCGATCCTATCCCCTTCGGCGGGCGTACGCCCGATCATAGCAACCTTTGCGCCCTCTTGTGCAAACAACCGCGCAATGCCTTCGCCGATTCCTTTGTTTGCGCCGCTGACCCACGCGACCTTATTTTCGAGCCTTCCGGCCATAAAATCATCTCCCTTCATACCGTCCGCTAAACCGCAGGGCTTATTTCATCGCGTCCCGCATGATCCTTCTCAGCTGGATTCCCTCCGAAATATTGTCCACACGGTTTGCGTTCTGCCATTCCATCCAAATATATTCGATGCCGATAAACCCTTTGTAGCCGACCTCCTGCATTACCTGCACGATGCGGGGGTAATCGATGGTGTTTTCCCCCACGACCGCCTGCAGCATGCCCTTTGCCGCGCCGCGCGCGTGAAAATGCGACGCGTACTTAATAAGCGGCTCCGCCTCTGCGTCCGGGATGCCCGCGATCGCAAAATGCGTGTAATCAAGGGTAAGCGTGAGCCCGGGCACGTCTTTTACAAGGCGCGCCGCCGTATGCGGCGTGTCTGCGATGCCGCCCGTGTGCGCCTCTGTCCCAAACACAAGTCCCGCGTCCTTCGCGCGCTCTGATCGCCACGCAAGCTCCTCCTGTGCACGGGCAAGGGAGGTCTCATAATCCTCTTCTGAAAAATGCACGCCGGGCAGGCACGTCACATGCTTTGAGCCGCACGCGTCTGCATATTCCAGCGTCTTCAAAAACCAGTCCCGCACCCCTGCGCGGATGTCCGCATCCGGATGATTGATGGCCTTCGGTTCAAAATCCACGTCGCTCTGCAAAAACACATCCGCAACCACAATGCCCGCGTCATCCGTTTTCTTTTTGAGCTCCCGTCCATTTTCCACGGCATTGCCAAACACCGCCGAGGGCTGGAGATGTCCCCTGTTCTCAAACAGGCCGATATCGATCCCATCAAAATCCAAAAGCCCGATCAGCTTGATGACCTTGTCGTGCTCAAGCAGCGGAAAGGTGAAATCCGCGCTCGCAAATTGATATTGCATATCCGACCCGCCCTTCTTTTTATTCCCCTTTTGCTTCCGCTTCCTTCTTGCATTTGTCGCACCGCCAGCAGCAAAATTCAGCCGGGCAATAGCACACGCCGTCCTCAAAAGAGATCTTCAGTCCGCATACCGGGCATACGGTTTCCGTGCATTCCGGGTTTCGTTTGATCGCCATAGGAAATTCCTCCTGAAATGATTTGCTTAAATGTGAATCGGGTGCCCCGACGCGATGTGCGCCGCCTCCATGATCGCTTCGCTCACCGTGGGGTGCGGATGCACGACGTTTGCCATCTCTTCGATGGTCATCTCCATGCCAAGGTAGCCCACCACGCCCCAGATCATTTCCGTCACGTGAATGCCCGCCATGTGCGCGCCCAACAGCTGCCCGTACTTTTTATCGTACACCAGCTTCACGAAGCCCGTGTCGTCGCCATAGGAAATGGCCTTACCGTTCGCGGAGAGCGGGAACACCGCCGTGCCCACGTCGTAGCCCTGTTCCTTCGCCTTTTCTTCCGTCAGCCCCGCGCTCGCCACCTCGGGAACGGCGTAGGTGCACTTTGGAATGTTGTCGTAGTTGATCGCTTCGCCGCGTTTGCCGCAAATGTCCTCCGCCGCGCGCATGCCCTGCGCGCTCGCCGTGTGCGCAAGCGCCAGCTTGCCCGTCACATCACCGATGGCGTAAACGCCCGGCACGCTCGTGCGCATGCTGCCGTCCACCTCGATATAGCCGCGTGCGTCCATCTTGCAGCCGATGCTCTTCAAATTCAGTTCATCCGTGTTGGGGCGGATGCCCGTCGCCGCGAGAATGGCCTCGCTTTCGATGGCAAAGGTTTTTCCGTCTTTTTCAAAGCGCGCCTTCACCTGTTTGCCGTCGTTTTCCACCGTCATCAGCTTTGTGCCCGTGTGCACGTCAAAGCCCCTGGCCTTGAACTCCTTTTCCACAAGCGCGGAGATTTCCGCGTCTTCATTCGGAAGCACGCGGGGCAGCATCTCCACGATGTGCACCTTCGTGCCATAGGATTTGAACACCGTCGCAAATTCCATACCGATTGCCCCTGCGCCTACAATAATAATGCTTTTCGGCGCTTTTGTCACCTGCAACGCCTTCTTGGAATCGAGCACATTCGCTTTGGTATAATTGAGCATGGGCAGGGCAAACGGTTTGCTTCCCGTTGCGATGATGATGTTCTTCGCCGTCAATTTTTCCCCTTTTGCAAGGGAAAGCTCCGTTTTGCCTGTAAAGCGCGCCGTATCCTGATACACCGTGATGTTGTTTTTCTTCATCAGATAATCGATTCCCTTGACAAGCCGCGCGCTCACCTCGCGGCTGCGCTTTTGCGCCGCCGCGTAATCCGTCTTGATCTCCCCCGACGAAAAGCCAAATTTCTCACCCTCGGACAGGTCGCGTATGATCTCTGCGTTGCGCAGCAGGGATTTGGTGGGGATGCAGCCCCAGTTGAGGCACACGCCGCCCAAATTTTCCTTTTCCACAACCGCCGTTTTTTTGCCGGACAGCGCGGCCTTGATCGCCGCTACATATCCGCCCGGGCCGCCGCCCAGTACGATCACGTCATAATTTGCCATACCACTCACCCCGTCAGATCAGCAATTCGGGCATTTCCACGAATTCCTTCAGCGTCTTTAAGAACCGCGCCGCGGGCGCGCCGTCCACGATGCGGTGGTCGAACACCAGCGTCATCTTGAAGGTCGTCGTGAGCTTCGGCTGATCGTTTTCATCGGGCACAAACTCCTTTTTCAGCGCGCCCACGCCGAGGATGCAGCATTCCGGCGGGTTGATGATCGGCCCGAATTCCTCCACGCCAAACATGCCGAGGTTGGTGATGGTAAACGTGCCGCCGCTCATCGCATCCGCGCCGAGGCGGGATGCCTGTGCATCCTCCACCATCGCGGAAAGGTTTTGCGAAACCTCCGCGAGGCTTTTGATATCCGCATTTTTCACGACGGGCACCATTAGGCCCTTTTCCGTATCCACCGCCACGCCGATGTTTACATCGCGCTTCACGATCAGGTCGCTGCCCTCGAGGATCGTATTGATGTTGCGATGTATGCTGAGCGCCTTTGCCGCCATCTTCGCAAGGATCGCATCCATGCTGATCTTCACGCCCTTTTCCTTATACTTCGCACGCAACGCGAGCAGCGCCGTCGCGTCCGCCGTGGTCACAAGCCCCACACACGGCTTTTCGAGCACGCTTTGCGTCATGCGCGCGGCAATCGTCTTGCGCATGACGCTCATGGGGATCACATCCAGATTCCCTCCCACGCCCGGCGCGGCCGCGCCGCCCGAAGCGAGGAAGGCCAGTACATCGTTTTTCACGATGCGCCCGCCCGGCGTTGCCGGAGGCACCATGTGATAATCAATCCCTCGCTCCTTCGCGATCTTTTTCGCAAGGGGGGATACCCGCACGCGCGCGCCGGATACAGCCGGAGCGACCGGCACAGGCGTTGCCGCCGCTGCCGGGGCAGGCGCCGTCGTTGCTTTTGCCGTTGGCTCCTCTTTTTTCGCGGGCGCGGCCTCTTCCTGATATTCTTCGCCCTCGTCCACCAGCACCAGAATATCGGCGTAGCATTCCACCGTCTGTCCTTCATCCGCCAGCAGCTTCGCGACGATACCGCCCTCCGTTGCGTATATCTCCTGTGTGGATTTATCCGTTTCCGCCTCGATGATCGCGTCGCCTTCAGCCACCTTGTCGCCGGGCTTCACCAGCCACTTTGCGATGACGGCCTCCGTCATATTCACGCCTATTTTAGGCAAAGTCATTTTTCTTGCCATCATTCTACCCTCTTCTTATTTGTTGTCCAGAACTTTATAAACCGCGTCCTTGATCTTCTGCTCATCCGGAATGCACAGGTCTTCAAGCCCCTTGTTGTATGGCATGGGGACGTTGAGCGCGCCCACGCGCACCGGCGGCGCGTCGAGAAGGTCAAATCCCCTGTCGATGATCTCGGATACGATATCGCCCGCCATGCCGCCGCGCAGGTTCGCTTCCTGACACACCACCACGCGGTTCGTCTTCGCAATGGAATTCATGACCGTGTCGTAGTCGAGGGGCAGCAGGGAAATCAGGTCGATCACCTCACACGAGATGCCCTCCTTTTCGAGCTCCGCAGCCGCCTGCTTTGCGCGCAGCGCCATCATGGAATACGCGACGATCGTCACGTCGCTGCCCTCGCGGCGCACCGCCGCCTTGCCAAACGGAACGGTATACGTTTCGCCCTCTTCGCCGTCCGGAACCTCTCCCTTCACCTGATAGCTCCGCTTGTGCTCGAAGAAGATGACCGGGTTATCGTCCCTAAGCGCCGTCTTCATCATGCCCTTTACGTCGTATGGCTCGATGGGCGCAACCACCTTGAAGCCCGGAACGTGATTGAACCACGCCTCAAAGGACTGCGAATGCTGCGCCGCGATACCGCCGCCCGCGCCGAAGGGTGCGCGCACCACGAGGGGCATGTGCACCTTCCCACCGAACATATAGCGCATCTTTGCCGCCATGTTCACGAGCTGGTCCATGCCGAGCGTGATCCAGTCGGAATACAGCACCTCTGCAACCGGACGAAGGCCGGTCGCCGCAGCACCCACGCACGCGCCCACAAAAGCGGGCTCGGAGATGGGCGTGTCGATCACGCGGTCTTTTCCATATAGGTTCATCAAATCGAGCGTAATGCCGAACGGGCCGCCGCGCACGCCGATATCGCACCCCATCAAAATGATGGTGGGGTCTATTTTCATTTCTTCCTTAAAGGCATCGTTGAGAGCCTGTCTTACGGTAATCACTGCCATGTTTGTTTCCTCCAACCTTAATAGATGATCTCGCCGTCCGCATAGATGTCGTCATACAACGTATCTGCCGGCGGCTCTGTGCACTCGTTCTGCGCGTAGTGGATCGCGTCCGCGATCTCGTCAACGGCGCTCTGCTGGATCGCGTCCACTTCCTTTTCGCTCAGAAGCTCGTTCTTGAGGAAATATTCCTTCATGCGCTTGACAGGCTCATACTCCCAGAATACCTCATCCGCTTCAAGGTCTCTATACCACTGGTCGTCCGCCACAAAGTGCCCGAGCAAACGGATGTAGCGCGCCTCGATGAGCGTGGGGCCGCCGCCGCTGCGCGCTTTTTCCACAGCCTTTTTCACCGCGTTGTATACGTCAAACACGTTGAAGCCGTCGATCTGCACGCCCTCGATGCCATAGCCGATCGCCCGCTTGTAAAGATCGGTTTCCTTCGCGACCCATCCAAGCTTGGTCGCGATCGCGTACTGGTTGTTTTCGATCAAAAAGATTGCCGGCAGGTTCCACGCGGCCGCCATGTTGATGGATTCGTGCCACACGCCCTGATTGGTGCCGCCGTCGCCGTGGAAACAGATGGTAACGCGGTTGTTCTTGAGCACGTTTGCCGAAATCGCGCTTCCGAGCGCAATGGGCATGCCGCTTCCCACGATGCCTGTCGCGCCGAGCATCCCGATCTCCACATCCGCGATGTGCATTGAGCCGCCCTTGCCGCGGTTGAGGCCTTCGTATTTTCCGTGAAGCTCCGCCATCATTGCGCGGGTGTCTCCGCCTTTTGCGATGGTGTGTCCGTGTCCGCGGTGCGTCGAGCTGATGAAGTCTTCCTTCGTCAGGTTTTCACACGCGCCCACAGCGATGGCTTCCGCGCCCACATAGGAATGCGCGAGCCCGTAAATCTCATTTTTCATCCACAGCGTTTTGACCTGCGAATCGAATTCCCGAATGAGGCACATCTGGCGGTACATCCGCTTCTGTTCCTCGAGCGACAGCCCCTCGGGCGCTTTTAATTCCTTTAAAGCCGGCAAGGTCTGTTTGATATAAGCCTGTGTTTTCTTATCCATGATTATTCCCCTTTTTGCGTTAGTCTCTTCTTACTTCCACGCCCGCCAGCTTTTCATAGTGACGGATAATCGCATCGTGATCGTTCTTTTCCATGCCCGCGACCTTCAGACCCTGCATGATCTCCATCACGTTTGCCGTGAGCGGTATGGGCGAATTGACGGCATGCGCGCAATCCAGCGCATTCTGCAAATCCTTGATGTGCAGCTCGATGCGGAACCCCGGGTTGAAGTTGCCATCGAGCACCATTGGCATCTTTGCGTCGAGCACGGTGGAGCCAGCAAGCCCGCCGCGAATCGCGTTGTACACTTTTTCCGGATTCACGCCGTTTTTCGTGGCGAGCACCATGGCCTCGCTCATTGCCGCGATGTTTAACGCGACGATGATTTGATTCGCGAGCTTAGTCACGTTTCCGCTGCCGATCTCGCCGACCAGAACCGCAGACGCGCCCATTTTCAGCAGCATTTCTTCTACTTTCTTGAACGCCGCTTCGTCGCCGCCCACCATGATGGCAAGCGTACCCTTGATGGCCTTGGGCTCTCCGCCGGAAACGGGAGCGTCCAGAAGGGTCACACCCTTTTTATCACACTCCGCCGCGATCTCCTGCGACGCGATGGGTGAAATGGAGCTCATGTCCACGATGATCGTGCCCGGCTTTGCGCTTTCCAGAACACCACCCGTACCCAGAACCACTTCTTTTACATGCGGGGAATTGGGCAGCATCGTGACGATCACGTCCGCGCCCTGCGCTACCTCTGCAATCGAATCCGCCTTTTGCGCACCCGCGTCCCCAAGCTCTTTTACCGCGTCCGCCATCACGTCGTAAACCACGAGGTCATACCCCGCCTTCAAAAGATTTTTCGCCATGGGCTTGCCCATGATCCCCAAACCGATAAATCCTACCTTTGCCATATCCATCTCTCCTTTGATCGTCAATCGTTTTTTGTTTCCCTTTCAGCGGGGCCGATGATTCATGTAAAAAAACGCACTTCTATTTCTTCACCGGATATTCGAACGTGCCGCCCGGATCGAGCACCACCGGCACGGGCGATCCGTCGCCGTGTTTGTCCTTCATCAGGTTCAAAAGCTGCTCGAATTCGCGCACATCCGGGTTGTCCTTATCTGCGTAATGGCAAGCCACCGCGTATTCCAGCCCCAGCCACTGGCAGGCGAGCGACGCTTCATACGGTGTCATTTCACCGGTCAAAAACTCGGGCAGGAAGTCGAAGCAGTTCTCGATGGTCACGTTGATGAGGCCCACCTGCGGCTTATGCAGTTCGCCGATCAGCTTCATGTCGGAGAACAGCGCCGTGTCGCTCGCATTATAGACGCGCGTGCCGTCGGGCAGGTAGATGATGAACCCCAGCGCGAAACCGTCCATCGCCGTGCCGTCCGAAAGCCGGACGGAGCTGCGGTGCATGCTGACCACCGGCCGCACCGTGATGCCGCACTGACGCACCGTAAGCCCCCACACGCACTGCGTGATCTGCTCTGCGCGAACGCCCTGATCGATGAGCAGGTTCATGGTCTCGCCGCCGCAGATGATTCTGCTGTTGTCGCGCAGCGCCACCTTGGGTGTGTCCTTCATGTGGTCGAACGCGCCGTGGCTCACAATGATCAGGTCGATTTTTGGAAGATCGTCCGTTTTGAGCGGCGCCTTCGGGTTGTCGTCGATGTAAGGGTCGATGAGGATGGTGGTCCCGTCGTCCGTCGTGATGAGGAAGGACGCGAATCCCAGAAATTGAAACTTTGCCATATAATCGCCTCCGCTTTTTTATTTGCGTGTTCAATTGTGGTTTAAGATTTATGTTTAACGTTAAACCAATTTTAGCAAGCCCATTGCTTGTTGTCAACGTTTTTTGCGAAAAAGCCAATATTCTTATTTTTTGCAGCAAGAAATCCCGATTTGCAGTTTGCATTAAGATTGCGCATATCAAAAGCATTTTGCGTAATTTTCACAAAAGCAAAAGCGCCCCGGAGGAATCGGAGGCGCTTTTGCCTTGTTTGCGCGGCATTGGTACGCGCTGTGTATACTTTTTTGCAAAACTTAGTTTATTTTAGTTTATTTTTCTCCATTGGCAATTTTTTCGAGTTCGGGCAAATCCAACGGATAGCTGCCCAGCTCGTGCACCTGCTTCAGGAAATATTCGTAGTTGCGGGGACTGATGCCCTTGTGGATGGAATTGCTGGACGAAATGATATGCCCGCCGCCCACGGAAGCGTCGATGATGCAGCGTGCCGTTTCCCTGCGCACATCCTCGAGCGGTTTTTCCACCAGCGTCTTGACGCAGTCGATATTGCCTTTGAGGGCAATGCGGTCTCCATACGTCTTTTTCATGTAGGCGATGTCCATGCTGCCCAGCGGATCGATGGGGTCGAGACAGTCGATGCCCGAATCCACAAGCTCGTCGAGCACCGCGCGCAGATCGCCGTCCGAATGCTTGATGACGTAAAGCCCTTCCGCTTTCAAATTTTGAACCAGCTTCTTGAAGTAAGGGTACACCTGCTCCACATACATCTCCGGCCGCATCAGCAGCCCTGTGTTGTTGGCAATGTCGTCGCCGATCACCACCATCTCCACGCCCAGCTCCTTCAAGTTGTGCGCGATGCGCGTGCTGTGCTCCACACACATCTCCATGAGCTGCGCAGCAAGCTCGGGCTGCAAATAGAAGGACATCAGGAAATCCTCAAAGCCCATCAGGTCGCGCGGTTCTGAAAAAATATCCTTCACGCGGGCCACGATGCCCACTTCACCCTCCGCTTCCTTGAGCGCCTTTTTGATGGAATCGAACCGATATTCCGCGTCCGGGTCCGGCACCTTAAACTTCTTGAAATCGTTCTCGTCCTTGATCGGGTAGGCGACGGGCGTGGGGTATTCGTCATAGCTGATGCGCTTCACGCCCCACTCATCCACAAAGTGCTCGTCGTCGATCTTCTCCCGCGAATAATTGAGCGACACCGCAATCGCGTCCACGCCCATCTTTTTGGCAAACGTCAGCTGATCGCGGTCGCCCGAAATAGCCTCCGTCACGTCCGGGTTCAGCACCCATTCCATGGTGGGCACCCTGTCCGGCTGTTCTCTTTTCAATGCCGCAATGATCCGTTCTCTGCCTGTCATAACTCAACCTCCCAGTGTGTTGATGCCCGCAAATCCGCGCGCTTCGCTGATTTTTTCCGCATATCCGCCGCTGCGGTAGTTGCGCAGCGGGTCGGTGTCCGTAAGCCCCATCTCGAGGCGCGCCTGCTCGATCAATGGCTGCACGTCCATGTTGAACGCGTCCATCACGATCTGGTTCGCGCCCACCACGTCATAGTTTTCCTGCGCCTTTATAAGCCCCGCCCTGTCGATGATGAGCGCACGCGCGTAAGCGGTCTGCGCATTCATCACAGAATAGATGATCCCCTCGATGCTCGGCTCGATGTTGTGCGACTGATCGAGCATGTAAGTGATATCCGTGTGTACGCCCTCAGTCTGCGCGTCTACGATTTCCTTGTAGATCATGAACAACTCTGCGGGGTTCACCGTGCCCGTGATGAGGTCGTCATCCGCATAACGGCGGTTGTTCATGTGGAACCCGCCGAGCAGCCCTTCGTCGAGAAGCGTGGAAATGATCTGCTCGATATTCACGCCGGGCAGGTGATGCCCAAGGTCCACCAGCACCTTGGCGCGCTCTCCGAGCTTTTTGCACATCAGCATGGACATGCCCCAGTCCGCAACATCCGTCGTATAGAAAAACGGTTCGAACGGCTTATATTCAAGGACCAGCTTCATATCCGCGTCCATTTCGTCGTAAAGCGCCTTTAACCCCTCATACAACCGATGCTTGCGTTCACGCAAATTGTCCTGCCCCGGATAGTTCGTGCCGTCCGCAACCCACATGCCGATGGTTTTCGAGCCCATCTCCTTTGCCACGCGCACGCAATCGCGCAGGTGCGCCTTGGAAAGCTGACGCACATCCTCTTTCGGGCTGCAAATGCTGCCAAAGATAAATTCCTGCTTTGAAAATACGTCGGGGTGCACCGTACCGATCTTAAGGCCCTTTTGCTCCGCATACGCGCGCACGGGCGCATATTGCCCGTCCTCCGTCACATCCCACGCCACGTGCGATGCCATCACGGGCGTGATGCCCAGCACGCGCTGGATCTCCGCACAGTCGTCGATTTTGTCCCAAATCGAGCGCGCGGACCCCTTTTCGCGAAACGTGCCATAGCGGGTGCCCGCATTGCCGACTGCCCACGACGGCAGCTCGATCACCTGACTTTTCAGCGCCTCCACAACGCCCTTCACATCCACGCCCTTGTCCGCGAGGATACGCGATGCTTCCAAAAACCTGTTTTCACTCATGCTGCTTTTCCTCCATATCAATCATTTTCATGTATTAAAACGTTTTAACGATGTGTCCAATAAAATACCGTCCGTGCGGTTCTTATGTTCTTTTCGTGTTGTAAATATTCAGCAGGATTCCCTGACGATGATCTTCTGCGGTAAAATCTCGTGCGGCACGCCCTTGTTTTTTCCGTCCAGCGTTTGCTTCATGATGCGCCATGCCTCGCGCCCCATCAGCTCCTTGTCCTGCTCGACGGTCGTAAGCTTGGGTTCCACAAATTCTGACATGTTGATGTTATCAAAACCCACCACGCCCACGTCCTGCGGAACGCGGTAGCCCGCCTCTTTTAAAGCGCGCACCGCGCCGATTGCCAGCAGGTCCGTCGTGGCGACAATCGAATCGGGCAGTTCATTTTTGTTTACACTCGCCAGAATGTTTTTGATATACGCATACCCGCGCTGCAGGTTGTTCATTTCAAGTGCCTCGCTGATGTGCACAAGCGCAGGATCGAAGGAAAGCCCATTTCTTTGCAGTCCCTGACGATACCCCTCATAGCGGTCATTCAGGTTACGCAGCCGCGCCGATTCCGAAAGGAAGGCAATCCTGCGGTATCCCTTTTCTGCCATCATATCCACAACCTTCGCGACTGTCTCCACATTGCCGAATTCCACAGTGGGGAACTCGATCTCATCGACCGTGCGGTCGGCGATCACAATGGGCATGCCCTGCTTCTTCATGCGCTTCAAAAGTTTGAGATCATCAAAGCCGTTGAAGAGCAGGATGCCGTCCACATTTTTGTCCGCAAGCCGTTCCATCTCGATCACTTCGCGCTTGCTGCTGTATTGGTAGCTGACCACCAGCACCGTATAGCCGTCCTGATACGCGCTGTCGATAAACGAGCTCATGACCGGCGAATAAAATTCATTGGTCACGTCGGGCAGCAAAAAACCGATCACATAAGATTTTTTGGTACGCAGTGCACGCGCGATGGAATTCGGCTTATAGTCAAGCTCCTTGATCGCCTGCAAAACGCGCTCCGTGGTCTCTTCGGTGATGGGCGCGGTCTTATTGATGACGTGGGACACCGTCCCGATCGTCACCCCCGCAAGGTTTGCGACATCCACCATCGTGGCTTTTTTCTGTTTTCCACTCGTATTCTTTTTTCCTGCCATCGGATTTCCAACTTCCTGAAATGAAAAGGTTGTTAAAACCTTTTAGTTGAGTATATGGGAAATCCCTTCGTTTGTCAATGCCCCGCGTCCCCTCCTTTCGTGTTTTTTCGGGGAAGCGCCCGCAGGCCCTTCCCCCTCTTTTTCTCACAGCTTGCCGTTGCACAGCTTTTCAAGCCCGTCCATGTAGTAAAGAAAATTGTCATAGCTCACATCCGGCGGAACGGAGTGATCGAGCCACGGAATATATCCACCCTCCTCTACGAGCGGCGCGACGCGCTTGAGCTCGTCGTCGATGTCCTTTCCTCCAGTGATGAGCGCGCGCTTGTTGATGCCGCCCATCATCAGCAATTCTTTGCCGTATTCCCTGCGGAACTCGTTCACATCCATGCCGCACTGCACCTCGAAGGGCAGCACGCCGTTCACGCCCGCCTCAAGCCACAGCGGCACAAGCTTTTTCACATCCCCGTCGCTGTCCACAAAAATGAGGTCCACACCCTTTTTACGCAGCAGGTCGGTAATCTTTTTGTAGCGCGGCACAAGATATTTCTTGAACATTTCAGGCGAAAGAAGCGGCCCGTTCTTGTAGCACATATCCTCCCAAAACACGAAGTAATCAAAATCCGTATATTCCCATATTTTGTTGATGATGCGCGTCATGCACTCCACCTTTGCGTCCAGCACCTCCTCGATGAAGGCAATGTCGTCGTAAAACAAGTAGGAAAGGTCCTCGATGCCAAACAAATTACGCAGCGGCCCAAAGAATCCGCCTTCGCGGTCCGCCCACATGCGCAGCGGAATCTTGCGATGCTTCCACAGCTTGCACTTTTCCTCCCAGTTCGCGGGAAAGCGCTCGTTGAAATTCAGCTCCCAGCGGTAGAGGTTTTTGCGGAAGTCCTCGCGGGTCTTGATGGGAAAATCCAGCCAATGCGGCATGGACGTTTCCCGCCCCTCCTTCAACTCCTGCATCACGATACCCTCATGGTTTCGAAAGGTAATTGTGGTTTCGTCCTCACCCAGTTTTTCATATTCAAATCCGGGGCAGAAACCGTAATAAATGCCCACCTCATCCTGCCGGTCGCAGCCGAAGTAATCCCAAAAGCTCAAATCGCCCGCGCCGCCGTGCTCCCCGATCTGCTCCGCGAACATGTTGGTGTGTCCTTCCTTCGCCCAGCGTTTCCACGTTGTTTCCCATACGTCGAGCGGCGGCCACATCGTCACCCGATCCACGGGCTTGTAGCGCATCTGGTTCAAAAACCGTTCCCTTTCATTCATCGCATTTTCCCCTTTTCTTGATTATAAGATGGTATCGTTACCACTTTCGGCCCAATGGAAAGCATAGCACCTGCTATGCTTATTCCTCTTTTGTTTAGGTCGTTTCCCGCAAAATCAGCTCCCCGTCAAGGAGCATTCTGACCGCCTCCTGTCCGGGATCGGCAATGCGCGCAAGCGCGCGCTGCACTGCCGCCTCCCCTATTTTTCTCTGATTCTGCGAAAGGGTCGAAAGGCGCGGCCTGCTCCACATGCAAAGCGGAATGTTGTCAAATCCGATGATGCAAACCTCCTCCGGCACACGCACGCCTGCCGCCTCCATGTAGTCGAGCGCGCCCAATGCCAGCATATCCGTCGCCGTCAGGATCGCGTCCGGCTTTTTTGCCATCAGCGCACGGGCCGCGTCGTGCCCGCCCTCCATGGTGAATTCCGTGCGCGCGACAAGCGCGTCGTCCACGCCGATGCCGCACAGGGCAAGCCCCTCGACATAACCGCGATAGCGCTCCGCCGTCGCGTCATACGCATCGAGTCCCCGGATGTAGGCGATGCGTTCACAGCCCTTGCCCGCAAGATAGCACACCGCCTTTTTCGTGAGCGCATTCCCGTCCACGCGCACCTCGTCGAGCGCCTCACCCGCAAGCACATTGTCCATCACCACAACTGCGATCTCGCCCGCGATGCGCTGCAAATACGCAAGATTCTTCTCGTTGCGCCGATAGGTGAAATATAAAATTGCATCCACCTTGCGCCGCACCGCCTCCTTCAAATACTTTGCCTCGTGCTCTCCTTCGCGTCCGGTCGAGCACACAAACGTCAGATAGCCATTCTTGTTTGCGCACTGCTCGATGCCCGCAAGAATCTCCATGTAGCCGTAATTATATTGCTCGGGCAGCAGCACCGCGATGGTCTTCGTTCCGCTCCCGCGCATACCCTGCGCAAAGCAATTGGGCACATAGTCGAGTTCCTTCATGGCGGCGTTCACCCGCTCGAGCGTTGCGGGCCGCACATTCTTGCTGCCGCCCAGAATCTTGGAAACCGTCGTCTTGGAAACTCCGGCGAGCCGCGCTACATCATAGATCGTACTCATGCTACTTCCGGTCAATACTGACCGTGCTCAATGATGGTGTCGATCATGGCCTTGTAGTTTTCTAT
>CAYTKQ010000011.1:0-105279 GCA_964438705.1 uncultured Christensenella sp.
GAAAGGAGGACTTTTTCTTACCTGTTTTGCTGTGATAGAATGGGTATGTGATTTTGACCACGCGGATTGGCAGGGTGCTATACTACTGCACGCCAGTCGGGAATTTGCATCCCGCTAACCCAACCGATGCTACGCGGTGTGAAAGCGCGCGGGACGCAAACAGCCAAGAAGACTGGTCAGCGGGGCCGCCGATGGTCATGTGCCCGTGCTCAAACAGGTAATTGCTTCGCAATTAAACTGCGCGCGGTGCACATAACCACCACCGACCCTATTGTGCCGTAGAGCGTAGCCTGTTGCAAGATGCCGACGGACGGGGCCTTGTGCAGGGCGCTTAGAGATTTATTTCTTGCTGACGCGCCCGGAACACGGAGCGGCGGCTCTTATGCTCCGGTTTTGCCTTTGCGAGACCAACGCCGCGTCCCCGGGAGGTCGGCGCTTGCAACAGGCTTTCACTGGGTAAAATCACATAGAAAAAGATAAGGGGAAGAGGATGGAAATGATTTCTACGCGGGGGCTGTGCTTCCGCGATATGCTCTGCTATCCGGATATCGACATAGCGCGCGGCAGCGTTACTTTTTTGGCCGGGGCGAGCGGCAGCGGAAAAACGACGCTGCTTCGCCTGATGAACGCGACGATCTCGCCGTCTTCGGGCAATGTGTTGTTCGACGGACAGAATATTTGTGAAATGGATAAGATCGCGCTGCGTCGGCGCATGATTTTGGCGGGGCAAATGCCTTATCTGTTCCGGGGCAGCGTTGCGGACAATTTTTTGGCTTATCATGAGATTCATGAGACGACCGCGCCCGCAAGGGCTGCAATGCGCGAATACCTCGACATTTGCGGCATTGGCGTAGAGGGAGACGCTTCGTGTGATGTGATGTCGGGCGGCGAACGTCAGAGGGTGTTTCTGGCGATCGCCCTCAGTATGCTGCCGGAGGCACTGCTGCTCGACGAGCCGACGTCGGCGATGAACCATGAGTTGTCGCATCGTGTTCTTGAAAACATCATACGTTTTGCATCGAAAAAAAAGATCACGCTTCTCATCGTCAGCCACGATTTGTCGCTGCGGGAACGCTTCGCGCAGTGTGTGGTGGAATTGGAGGGGACGAAATGAACGAGGTCGCGCAAATCAGCATTCCGCGCTTTTTGCTCGTCTACGCACTGCTGCTCGTGGTGCTGCTTGTGATGAAAAAGTGCCGGATCGCGCAGACGAAGCTGCTGCTGTTGGGAAGCTTGCAGATGACCGTACAGCTTGTGCTGGCAGGGTTTATACTGACCTACATTTTCCAAAATCCGCATCCGCTGTTCACCGTCGCCTATGTGGCCGCGATGACCATATTTGCGATTTGGCGGGTGCTGTCCAAAAACAAGGAGCTGAACCGCAGATTTCGTCTTTATATCGCGCTTTCGCTTGCCTTTTCCGGCCTTGGGGTCGTGCTGTTCTTTGTTGCGGCGGTAGTCAATGAAAACATCTTCAATCCGCAATATGTGATCCCGTTGAGCGGAATGATTTACGGTAACGCAATGACGGGCGTAAACCTCGGCATCAAAACATTCCGCGAATCGCTGGAGGCGGATCGCCCGCGTTTGGACGCGCTGCTCAACGTTGGCGGCAGGCCGCGTGAAATTCTCAAGCCGCTCGTTTCACGCGCAGTGGAAACGGCGCTTTTGCCCACGCTGAATTCCATGGTCGGCATGGGGATCGTATCCCTGCCGGGCATGATGACCGGGCAGATATTATCTGGCACACTGCCTTCGACCGCCATTTTATACCAGATCGCCATCATGATCGCGATTTGTACGGTGGTGTGCCTCGCGGTTTTCGGCGCGTTGTATTTTGGACATAAAACGCTTTACAACGCGGACGAACAGTTTGAATTTTGACGGTATGCTACATCGTTTTGGCCGCACTCGCACAAAAAGAAAGGTTTGCAAAAGCGCGGCTGCGTCCATATAATGAAAGAAGCAGAAAAAAAGGAGACAGACAGTATGGATATAGAGGAATTGCGGGCAAAAAAAGGGTTTATATGCGACATGGACGGCGTGATCTACCACGGGAACAGGCTGCTTGACGGCGTGAAGGAGTTTGTCGCGTGGTTGCAGCAGGAGAACAAGCCGTTTTTGTTTTTAACGAATTCGAGCGAGCGTTCGCCGCGCGAGCTGCAGCAAAAGCTGGAGCGGTTGGGGCTTGATATCGACGAGAGTCATTTTTATACGAGCGCGCTTGCGACGGCGAAGTTTCTGAAATCGCAGACCGTGCACAAGAGTGCGTATGTCATTGGAGACGCGGGGCTGACGAATGCGCTTTATGAGGTGGGCATCACCATGAACGATGTGGACCCGGAGTATGTGGTGGTCGGGGAAACAAAGAATTATAATTTTGACAGCATCGCAAAGGCTGTGCAGCTCGTTTTGCGCGGCGCGAAGCTCATTGGCACCAACCCCGATCTTACCGGGCCGGGAGAGAACGGAATATATCCCGCGTGCGGCGCGCTCATCGCGCCCATCGAGGTGGCGACGGGCAAAAAGGCGTATTTTGTAGGCAAGCCAAATCCGCTGATGATGCGCACGGGCATCAAGATGCTCGGCCTGCACGCGCAGGAGGCTGTGATGGTGGGCGACCGCATGGATACGGATATGGTGGCGGGCATCGAGTCGGGGTTGGATACGGTGCTGGTGCTTTCGGGCGTGAGCTCGCGCAAAACCATCGAGGAATATCCTTACCGTCCCAATTATGTGCTGGACGGCGTGGGGAATATTGCTCCGTGAGGGCGGCATGAAACAATGTAAATGGTTCTTACTATGCGCAGCGTGCGGAGTTTTCTGCGCGCTGTGTTTTGATGTTCCGGCGCTGTCGCCCTTTGTGTGGGTCGTGCTGTCGCCCGTATTTTTTGTGCTGTTCAGGCACAAAGAGCAATCCAAAAAAACGCTTTTGTATGCGGGTACGTTTGCGTTTGCGCTGTGCCTTGTTTATTACGCGCAGATGCTTTTCCTCGATATTTCCGATCGTGCGGGCGGCGGAGGGGCGGCGCTGATCGTGCTTGCGTGGATCGTCCTTTCGCTTCTGCACGGCATTGTGTTCACCGCGGCATTGTGGGCGGGGATGCGCATCAAATGCGCGGACGCGCTGCGCGGCCCGCTTTTGGCGGTGCTGTGGACGGGCGCGGAATGGCTGTTGGGCGCGGGGGTGCTTGGCTTGCCCCTGCTGCGTCTTGGTGCGACGCAATGGCAATTTTTGCCGGTGACGCAGGTCGCCGCCTTGCTGGGCGCGCTGTTTGTGAGTTTTTTGATCGTGCTGGTGAACGTTTTGCTGGCACAAGGATTCGCGCAAAAATCACAAAAACGCATGTGGTATTGCTGCGCTGCGGCGCTGCTGTTCTTTCTGAACTTTGCATATGGATCGTTTGTGCTGAATGCGCGTTCCCTGCCCAAAGCAGGTGTTTCTGTCGCGGCAGTGCAAATGAACGCGCCCTTCTGGAAGGACGGCGGAGCGGGACGCTATGAAAAGGCCGTGCGGCTCATGGACGAGGCGGCGGAAACGAACCCCGCCCTCATCGTTCTGCCCGAAAACGCGGTGTATGGCTCCTTTATGGAGGAGGAAGCGCTTTACGGCCCGGCACAACAGGCGGCGAAACGCGCGGGTGGCTATGTGCTTGCGGGTGCGTACGGCATCCACGGATACGCGCTGCGCAATTCGGTGTTTCTCGTCTCTCCGGCGGGAGAGATCCCGGATGTGTACAACAAGCAGCGGCTCGTCCCATTCTTTGAGAACGGATATGAACGTCCGTTCAGCTTTGAGGACGGGCAATACCGCGGCGTGTTTGATTTGGAGCAGGGAAAGGCGGGCGTGATGATCTGCTTTGAAAGCCTGTTTCCTGATATCGCGGCGGATACGGTGAACAAGGGCGCGGAGCTGCTCGTTGTTGCGACGAACGATTCGTGGTTCAAAAGCTCTGTGCCGCTCAAGCGGCATATGGCGCAATCCGTTCAACGCACGGTGGAGACGGGAAAATATCTTGTGCAGGCGGGCAACAACGGCATGACGTTCATCGCCGCGCCCACGGGCGAAATCACCGCACAGCTGGAGCCGGATACAGAGGGCGTGCTTTATGGGAGCGTGAGCTTCATCGACGGGCGTACGCCGTATGTCGTGATCGGAGACTGGTGGCTTGTTGCCGCCGCGGGTATGGTCGTGATTTTGATATGGACGGCGCGCCGCAAACGGAATTGAAAATCTGTGCGGAATGCACTATAATAGAACACAGTCCATCATGGCGGGCGCTTGTGTGCGCGTTATGGTAAAAAAGATAATCGAGGAGAGGCAATGGACGATTTTGTAAGACTGAGCGCGAACGCGGGCATATTGATCCGCTATCACGGCAAGAAGATATTGGTGGATGCGCTGCATAACCGGTATACAGAGGTGTTTTCAAGCGTGCCGGACGACCTGCTGTTTGATATCGCGCATGGAAAGGGAGATTTTGCGGACATTGATCTCATCGTGTATACGCACGATCATCCGGACCATTACAGCAGAGAGTGGACAAAGGAATTTTTGAAAAACCATCCGGGGACGTGTCTGGTTTCACCGATAGACGATTTTTCAGGGGAAAATGTGGTGGTGCTCAAAGAGGAGCATGAAACGCATTTGCGAAAGGGGATCAGCATCGGGGCCCAGCGGCTTGTGCACGAGGGAGCGCGTTTTCGCGACGTTGTGAATTACGGGTTCCGTTTCGAGATCGACGGTTTTTCGATGACGGTGCTGGGGGACAGCGGCCCGGAAAATATTCCGCCTTTGTTTGCGCACGCAGACCTTGGATTTTACAATTTTCCGTTTCTGACGGTGCAGCGCGGCAGGCAGATGATCGAGGAGCTTGCGCCCAAGCGTATCATTGCGTATCACCTGCCGTTTGAGGGCAAGGATCAGAGCGGCTATATCAAATCCACGTTTCGTTCCATCGAGCGCAACGGATATGAGGGCGCTGCAGTATTGTGGAAGAAGGATCAAAAGGAACCGATTTAATTCAGTTGGGAGAGGGTATCTATATGATAGAAGCAAGATGCGGAAGATTGTGCAGTAACTGCGAATATGTTGAGAAATGCGGCGGATGCGTGAATCGTGAAAAGCCGGTGTGGGCGGCGCGCTGCCCCATCAAAAGCTGCTGCGAGGAAAAAAAACTTGCGCATTGCGGATTGTGCGGAGGATTCCCGTGCAAGAAGCTGGTGAAATTTGCAAAAGACAAGGACTATGGAGACGGCGGGCTTCGTATCGGACAATGCCGCGCGTGGCGCGATCTTGGCGAGGATGCGGTCTATGAGGAGTAAAAGTGATGAAATTTGAAGAGGCAGTGCAGAGGCGGCGGTCGATCCGTACGCTTGGCAAGAGCGAACATGCGACAAAAGAAAAGCTGGAGGAGCTATTGAAGCTTGCGCTTCACGCACCCAGCGCGTACAACGCGCAAACAAGCCGTGTGGTGGTGCTGATGGATGCGGCAGGCGAAGCATTCTGGGACATAGCGGAGCAGGCGCTGCGCAAGGTGACGCCGCCCGAAGCGTTCGCGCGTACGGTCAAAAAGCTTGATGGGTTTCGCGGCGGAAACGGCACGATCCTTTTTTATGAAGATACCGAGGCGACAAAGAAGCTGAAAAAGGATTTTCCGCTCTATGAGGACAAATTCGAACAGTGGGCACAGCACAACAACGCGATGCTGCAATACGCAGTGTGGATGGCGCTCGGCGAGCACGGAATCGCCGCGTCGCTCCAGCACTACAATCCGCTGGTGGACGCCGAAGCGGCAAAGGAGTGGGATATTCCTGAAAGCTGGACGCTGATCGCGCAGATGCCGTTTGGAAAAGCGGAGGAAAACCCGCCGGAAAAGAGCTTTATGCCGTTCGAGCAGAGGGTCCGGTTTTACGAATGAATCAAAAAAGGAGCAAAAGCTCCTTTTTTTGTTGAACATCCTATGATTGCTTGTCTGTCGCATCCGCCGAGAGGCATTGGCCTTTTTGAAAGGTTCCCGTTTGTGTCAGGGGCGTTATGCCCGGAATCGTGGTGTATCGCGGAAACCCTCCCTTTGTTTGGTCAAGCTTCGGCGGATTGACAGGTATAATTGATTCACCAAGATTTATTTCAAGTTTTTCAGTAAACATTTTTGTGTTGCTTTTGTTGCCCGTTGTTTTTGTCTATCACATCATCAGCAAGTCCTCCTTTCACGTTTCATTAATCATAGTATAAAGGAGCTTTGTGAACATAGCATGAATCAGAAATGAAGATTTGCAAAAGATGTATAAAAACCGAGTCGAATCTTTATTGAAAAGTGATATAATGAAATGAATACGAAAAAAAGGCAGGATGGTATGAAAACATTTTTGACGTTCAACCAGATGCTGGTACGTATCATGGTCGTATTGGTATTGATTCCCATCGCGTTGATTGCACTGGACAGCATTTTTATGACGGCGGCGATAAATGAAGTGGCAGGAGAGATTACTGAGTATACGCAGGATATGGTGTTTGAGCATGTAATATCCATACTTGTTGTGCTTTTTTTGCTAGCGGTTTTTCAAAAAACAATCAAAAAGCTCAAGCCTGAGCGATTGCTTATCCTTTTGGCGGCATTTGTATTTGTTTTTGGACTTTCCGTCGTTTTTACCGCGCGCGTGATACCCGGTGCGGACGCGATGAGCGTTTACAGTGAAGCAAATCGATTTTTGCAAGGAAATTATGATGGATTTCTATCGGGCGGATACCTTTATTCGTTTACCAATCAAATTGGTTTACTGAGTTATTTTCAGATATTTGTGATGTTCGCCGGTGAAAACGCTTATCTTGCTATGCAGGTCGTCAATGTACTGTGGATCATGCTGGCATACTTTTGTTTGTATCGGATTACGCAGACGGTCTTCCGCAAGAAGGCGGTGAACAACATAACGATACTGCTCATGTTGCTCTGTTTTCAAATATTATTGTTCGCTGTATATGCTTATGGCATAATTCCGGCATTTGGCCTTGGGCTTCTGGCGATATGCTTGGAAGTTCAATATTTTAAAACGCGAAAGCTGTATTATGCGTTGTTTTCAATCGTGGCGATTGCAATCAGTATTTTCTGGCGGATGAACAACTTGATTTGGTTGATTGCAATGGCGCTGTTCTATGTATTGGACGCCATTGCAATTAAAAAATTCACACCGATATTGGTTGCTGTTCTTTTGATCGTTGTAAACGGGTTGGCAGGCATGGGCTTACATGCCGCGTATGCAAGCGTCATCGGCCAGCCGATCAATCCCGGTATACCCAAGACTGCGTGGGTAGCCATGGGGTTGCAGGAGAGCCCGCTGGCCCCCGGATGGTTCAACGGTTATGCACCTACCGTTTATTCTGAATCGGGCAATGATGTAGAAAAAACGCAGCAGGTCGTTCGGGAAGACATCGCAAAATCTCTTGGATATTTTGTGGAACACCCTGTATATGCGGCTAAATTTTTCTACCAAAAAATTTCATCGACATGGAATAACCCAACCTACCAGAGCTTCTACGCGACCATGGCGTACAATCATCAAGCGAACAGTGCGCGGGAAACCACGTTTTCAAACAGCCTTTTTTACGGCGGCGGCGGTACTTTTCTGCGGGGATTTATGAACATCTATCAGACGCTGATTTTCGCCGGAGCAGCGTTGTTTCTGATCCTTCGATTTAAACGGATCAAAAGAGAGCAGATGCTGTTGGCGGCGGTTTTTTTGGGAACATTTCTATTTCATCTTTTTTGGGAAACAAAAGCGCAGTATGTGGTCACGGCGTTTGCGCTGCTCATTCCTTATGCCGCTTACGGATGGGTGGAAGCATCGGGACGGCTGAGAACGTGGTATTGCGACAGGAAGTGCAAACGGCAGGAGAGCGAAACGACATAACAACAAAAAGAAACGTCCGCTGGGGAGGCGGACGCTTCTTCTTAAAGACTTATATCAATTGTAGGTTCTGTTTGGGTGGGTTATGTTGATTTCCGGTTTCATTCCGTCATAGGCAAGTCCTCCTTGTTTTGATGACTTTATCTTAATACTTCTGTGTGAATTCCATATGAAATTCCCATGAAGTTTTTAAGAACTCGACGGAACCTGCTCCTGCAATGTAAGCTCTGTTTGCGCGGTGCGGCCGGAGCGTTCGATCGTGATCTCTACCTTATCGCCCACAGAATACTTCTCGAGCGCGCTTTCCAGATCGGCAGCGTTTGTGATCTGCACCCCGCCAAGAGAGACGATCCGGTCACCGGACCTGATCCCGAGGTTTGCGGCCTGCGAGCCGTTCGTGACCTGCGCCACATAAACGCCGGTGGAAGACAGCCCGTATGTCCGGGCGGCTTGCTCTGTGCTTACATCCACGAGCGTCATGCCAAGGTCGATGCGGCCTTTGACGTAGCCGTTCTCAATTAGTTGGTCGATGATCTCCTTTGCGTCGTTGCTGGGAATCGCGAAGCCGAGGCCTTCCGTGTTGCTCATGCTGGATTTTGCCACCACGACACCAATGAGCTCGCCCTTATCGTTAAACAAGCCGCCGCCGGAGTTGCCGGGGTTGATGGCCGCGTTGGTCTGGATCACGTTGATTGAACCGTATTCCAGCGTGATTTCGCGGTTGGTGGCGCTGACAATGCCGTTGGTGACCGTGCCGCCGAGCGTACCGAGCGGGTTGCCGATTGCAACGGTGGTGTCGCCCGCGACGAGGCTGCCCGAATCGCCGAAGGCCGCGGCGGAAAGCCCGCTTGCTTCGATTTTCAATACTGCGAGGTCCATCTGCGGGTCGCGGCCGATGAGCTGCGCATCATAGCTGTCGCCGTTTGATAAACGTACGGTGTAGCTGCTGCCACCCTCCACAACATGGTTGTTGGTTACGATGTAGCCGTCCTCGGAAATGATGACGCCGCTGCCCGCAGCCTCACCCGAAACCTGCTGGTTGAACATATTGGTCTGTACGACCTCAGTTTGTATTTCGACCACGGAATCCTGCGCCTTTTTCACGATGTCTGATACGGAAAGCGTCCCGCTCTGCGCGGAAAGGTCTTCTGCCGTCTGAATGACACCGGGATCAGACTGCACGACATTGTTTTGCCCTGCCGCGTTGTTGCTTCCCGTCATCATGCCAAGGCCGAAACCAAAAAATCCTGCCGCGCCCACGCACACAGCGAGCGCCGCCGCAGCGGCTCTTTTCGTCAGAAAAGGTGATTTTTCCTTTCGCGGCCGCCTGCCGCCGTTTTGCGGCGAAGCGGGTTCGCCGGAATAAAATTGCGCGCTGTCTATGCGGCGCGGATCATTGCTGTAATCATTGTTATATCCCTCGCCGGCAGCACTGCGCGGCGTGGAGTCGTATCCTTCGTTGCCGTTCTGGTAAAATCTGTTATCGTTCATTCCCATTCTCCTTCAATCCAGTGATTTCGTTCAAATAAGTATATTCGTCGTTACAATTTAATGATACACACAGAAAGTGACTTTTTTTTGAACTGGATTTGAACAATATTTGAAGGAAACGTTACGGAATTATGAACGAAAAAATGCCGCCATGCGACAGCATTTTTTATCGCGGCGTTCATTGCTTTGTATGCAATTTTTTGTCTTGATACAGCCGCACAGCGGTAAGCGCCACGCTCAAGCACAGAATCATAACACCAATGCCGTAGACTGTTTGCATCCCGTATACAAATACATCCGGCCTGCCGGAAATAAATCCATCCACCTGATGACCGACGCGTGTGCTCATCAAGGAATAAAGCAGAGTCGTTAGGAGCGAAATGCCTGTGACGCTGCCAAAGTTGCGTGTGAACGCATTGACGCTGCCTACGGTGCCAAGCTTTTCTCTGGGCGCGGTGGACATAATAAGAGAGGTGTTTGGGGCAGAGAAAACGCCTGCGCCAAACCCGACAATGCACAGGAAAAAGACGAGCTTATTGACGGGCTCCGCCGCTGTCATGGTGGAGAGCAAAAACAATCCGGCAGTCATAATAACAAGCCCTATGAGCGTGATTTTCGCAGCGCCGACTTTATCCGAAATATACCCGGAAAGAGGCGACATGATGCCCATCACGATGGGAAGGCTCATCATGACCAGCCCGGTCGAACCCGGATTGATCTTTAGTACATCCTCGATGTAGAACGGCTGAATGATGCTGATGCCGCTCATCGCAAAAAACTGGATCAGCACGCAGACGATGCTGATCGTAAAAAGTGTATTTTTGAACAGGGAAAGGTCTATAATCGGCTGTGCGCTTTTGCGTTCCGACAGAAAAAACAGAACGAACAGCGCGGCGCACGCAGCAAATGAAAGAAGGATGTAGGGCTTGCCATATCCTGCGTTTTGCCCCGTAAGAAGGGCGTAAAAAAACAAAATGACCGCCGCCGCAAGCAACGTCGCGCCGCGAAAATCCACCTTCTGCTTTGTTTTTTCACCGCGCGGCAGCAGCCTCAAGGCCAAAATAAAGCCGATGATGCCGACGGGAACGTTGATCAGAAAGATGTAGTTCCAGCTTAAGTAGGTGACGATCAGCCCGCCGAGCGGCGGACCGAGCATGGTGCCGAGGGCTATGGAAACGCCGGAAATCCCGAGGGCGCGACCACGTTCATTTTCCGGGAAGACTTCTGTGATGATGCCCTGATTGTTTGCCATGGCCGCAGCACCGCCTACCCCTTCAATGACGCGGGCAACGATCAGTGTGCTGAGGTCGTGGGAAAACCCTGCCATAAGCGAACCGGCAGTGAACACAACGGTGCCAAACATAAAAAGCCGCCCTTTGCCCTTGATGTCGCCCAAACGCCCAAACAGAAGAATGGACGCGACAACGGCAATCAGGTAGGCGATCACGACCATCTGGACGGACTCCATATCAGTGTGGAGGTCTTTGACCATCACGGGGAGCGCGACATTGACCACCGTGCCGTCGAGTGTCGCCATGAAAGGCATAAAAATCAAAACAGCCAGGATCGACCATTTGTGCTTTGCGTAATATTCGCTGGATGTGCGGTTCATAATATCCTTCCTTCCGCATGGAATGCTTCATATATAAACAAGGAAGAATATTTTAATCGAAAACGGCTGATTTTGCCTTCTAAGCGTCTTGTTCGCCGGGAGCTGTCAGCCGAACGAGCAAAATCTCGCTGGGCGCAAACAGGCGGAACGGAATGACACTCACGCCAAGCCCCATGCTGATGATCATTTTCACGTCGCCGCGTTCATACAGCCCGTCGGAATATTTGGGGAAGGGTTTGTGATCGCCGGGCGAAATGAGCGCTTTGCCGCCGGGGAGGCGAATCTGCCCGCCGTGCGTGTGTCCGCACAAAACGAGATCCGCGCCCGTTCGGTCGTAGCCGTCCGCAAAAAGGGCGGGGTCATGCGCCAAAAGCAGGTTGAAGCGGCCATCTTTTGGGAAGCGAAGACGGTCCGCGCCGTGCGCGTCGATGTGCGGGTCGTCCACGCCGCCGATGTTGAGCGCGGTGCCGCCGACCGTAAAAGGAACGTAACGGCTTTGCAGCACGGGGATGCCCGCATTGATAAAGATATCGGTGACGTATTCCGGCCAGATGCGCTCGTGATTGCCCGTCACAAAAAAGGACGGCGCGGCATTTTTCGCCCATGACGCCACGTTTTCGATGTACGCGCCGTTTGGATTTTTGGTGAAGGTGTCGTAGATCATATCGCCTGTGATGGCGATGAGGTCGGGGCGCAGCGCCTCCACAGCCTCAAAAAGGGCGCGGTTGTTTTCTCCAAACTCTTTTTCGTGGAGATCGGAAATTTGCGCGATGCGCACGGGTGTTTTGATTTTCGGGTGTTCGATCACAAATTCTCTGGTGCGGAACATATTGTTTTTGCTCATACTGATATCATATACGATATGGGCTATCCCTGCAACAGGCGGATGATCGTGATTTCGCCCGGGGCAAACAGGCGAAAGGGAATGACGCTAACGCCAAGGCCCATGCTGACGATCATCGTTGTATCGCCTTGCCGATAAACACCGTCGGAAATTTTGGGCAAAAAACCCTCGGGCGTAAACACGGCCTTACCGAACGGAAGGCGCACCTGTCCGCCGTGCGTGTGCCCGGAGAGGATGAGGTCCGTGCCCTTTTGTGCGTATTCCTTGAGGGGTTCGGGCTTGTGCGCAAGCAGCAGCCGAAAATTCCCGTCGTCCGGATAATCAAATTTTTCGATTCCCTGCAAATCGATGGACTGATCTTCGATTCCCGCGATTTGCAGGGTGGTCTGCCCGATTGTGAACGGGACGACGCAGTTATTAAGAACGGTCACGCCGTTTTTTGCAAACGCGTCCTTTACCGTTTGCGGGTGGTGGCGGTCGTGGTTTCCCGTAATGAAAAATGTGGGCGCAATCTCTGCGCAGCCCCGCGCGAGCGTTTCCATATAAGGAATGTTCGGCGAAGCCGTGTAGGAATTTTTGATGATGTCGCCCGTGACAACGATGAGGTCTGGCTTGATCGCGGCAAGCGCATCAAAAAGCTGCGCGTTGTCCGCGCCGAATTCCTTTTCGTGCAGATCGGAAATTTGCGCGATGGCAATGGGATTTTCCATCTTTTCGCTGCGCACGCTGAATTCCGAAACGACAAATGTACTGTTTTCAATCAACGCGGGCACGACGATGTTGACTGCAAAGAAAGCGGCAATCAGCAGGTTAGTCAAATTCCATTTGCGTCGTTTCATGCAGACCTCCAAAAGCGTATATGACCAATTATACAGGAGCGACGGCCAAAGATTATGAAAAAAGTATGAATTTTGTGCGGGAAAAGTGTTGCTTTTTGTTTTGTGTGTGATATAATAAATAAGCTACTTTGTAGAAAAAGAGGTGAAACGCAATGAGAGAAGGAATTCATCCGAAGTATGGCGAATGCACAGTGACGTGCGCTTGTGGTGAAACTTTTAAAACAGGCTCTGTGAAACCTGAGATGAAGGTTGATATCTGTTCCAAGTGCCATCCGTTCTTCACGGGAAGGCAGAAGCTTGTAGACACGGGCGGTCGTGTGGATAGATTTAAGAAGAGATACGGCATCAAATAATGCCCGTTCTTGGCGACGTGTTTTAAAAGACAGCAGACCGTTCTTTTTTAAGAGGTACGGTCTGTTTTTCTTTTTTGGAAAGGAAAACGATGAAACGGACAAGTATAGGCGGGCAAGGGGTGCTCGAGGGCGTGATGATGCGATCGCCAAAGAAAATGGCGATTGCCGTGCGCCGCGAATGCGGAGAGATCGAAACGCAGATCGACCCGATCAAGCCTCTGCACGAGCGATATAAGATTTTGGGCGTACCCATCATCCGCGGGGTGGCGAACTTCATTGAAATGCTGATTTCGGGCGTGAAGGTGATTACGGACGCGGCGCGCATGTATGACCCGGAGGATGCGGAGCTCGAGCCGAGCAAGGCGGACAAGGCCATCGCTGAAAAAACGGGAAAAAATCCGATGGACGTGGCGATTTTCTTTGCGGTGGTCATTGCGGTGGCGTTGGCGGTCGGATTGTTTTTCATCCTGCCCAACCTCATCACGGGGTGGATCACGCCGTATGTGGACTCCTCCCTCGGCAAAAACATTGTGGACGGTCTGATCCGCGTGGGGATGTTCCTCGGTTATATGGTGGTGATCTCCAACATGAAGGAAATCAAGCGCCTGTTCGGGTATCACGGTGCGGAGCACAAGGTCATCAACTGCTATGAACACGATATGCCCATGGATGTGGAGCACGCGCGGGAAAATACGCGCCTGCATCCGCGCTGCGGAACGAGTTTCCTGCTGATCGTGATGATTATTTCCATCCTGCTGTTCACGCTGCTCGGGTGGAGCGACAACTGGGCGGTGCGCATCGGCCTTCGGCTGGCGATGCTGCCTGTGGTGGCGGGTGTTTCCTATGAAATATTGAAGCTCGTGGCGAAATATGACAACAAGTTTACCATGGCGCTCAGAAAGCCGGGCATGATGCTGCAATATCTGACGACGCGTGAGCCGGACGACGGCATGATCGAGATCGCCCTCATTTCCTTCCTTGCGGCGGAGGGTGAGAAATCCGAAGAGGAGATCGAGGCGCTTAAAAAACAATATGCGCACAAGATCGACGGTTCCCCTGCGGAGCCTTCGGCGTGCGCCGGGGATTCAGCACAAGAAGCAACGGCGAATGAGTAAGTGGGGCGAGGCATACAGGCTGACGGTCAAGGCGCTTGAGGGCGCGGGATTTCCGGAAGCTGAAGCGGAAGCAAAGGTTTTGACGGCGCATGTGTACGGCGGGGATTTTTCCTCGCTGTGCCTGCGCTTTTTCGATGAATGCGGCAAAGAAGAGCAATTGGATGCGCTCCTCAAAGAGCGTCTTACAGGCAGACCGCTTGCCTATGTACTCAAGGAAAAATATTTTTACAGCAGACGCTTTTTTGTGGACGAGCGTGTGTTGATCCCGCGTTACGACAGCGAAAGCGTGGCGGAGCGCGCGCTTGTGCTCGCGCGGGCAGAGGGGTGCCGCACGGCGCTCGATCTGTGCTGCGGCAGCGGGATTTTGGGCGTGACGCTCGGCGCGGAGGGTGCGTTTGGGCGAGTCGTTTTTGCGGACATTTCCGAAGACGCGCTCAAGGTGGCGCGGCGAAACGCGCAGGCGCTGATCCCTGCGGTGGAAACGGCGTTTTCGCAGGGGGATTTCACGGAAAATATCAGGGAAGGGTTCGACCTTATCGTGTGTAACCCGCCATATATCGCCCCGGAGGATTACGCGGGGCTGGAAGCGCATGTCAGGGACTATGAGCCGCAAAACGCGCTTTTGGCGGAGCGCGGCGGATATCTTTTTTACGAGCGGGCCGCAAAGGAGCTTGCGCGCCTTCTGAACGCGGGCGGGGTTCTGGTCTTGGAGATCGGCGATACGCAGGCGGAGCGTGTGTGCGCCTTGCTTGCGGACGGCGGATTTGGTAAAATTGAAAGCGGATGCGATTTGAGCGGTAGGCCGCGATGGGTATCTGCGCAGAAAATATTATAAACGAAAAACGGAGGGATCGCCGATGTACGAAACGATCAAGGACCTCTATGAAACGGTGATGCACTGCGAAAAGTGCGGGCTTGCAAAGACGCGCAAAAACGTGGTGTTCGGCGAAGGGAATCTGCATGCGGACGTGATGTTTGTCGGCGAAGGACCGGGTGCGCGGGAGGATGAGCAGGGCAGGCCGTTTGTCGGCCCAGCGGGACAGCTTTTGGACCGCATGCTGAATGAGATTTCTCTTGCGCGCAAGGACGTATACATTGCCAATGTGGTCAAATGCCGCCCGCCCAACAACCGCGACCCGCAGCCCGACGAGCGAGCGGCGTGCATCGGTTATTTGCGCGCGCAGGTGGCGTTCGTCCGCCCGAAGGTCATCGTGTGTTTGGGGCGCATTGCCGCGGGTCTGATTTTGGGCCGGGACGTGAAGATGATGAAGGAGCACGGTGTGTGTCTCAAAGTGAAGAATTTTTATATCATGCCCACCTTTCATCCGGCGGCGCTGCTGCACAACCCGGATTACGCAGAGGACGCGAAAAAGGATTTTCAGGTGTTAAAGGAAACGCTGCATGAGCTTGCACTCGCTTGAAAAACTATATCAGAGGATTCAAGAGGCGTATCCCGGTGAGCGGCTCGTGTTTGGCGACGGCGACAGCGGCGCGCCCGTTTTGCTGATCGGCGAGGCGCCGGGCAGGGACGAGGTGAGCGAGGGCAGGCCGTTTGTGGGCAAAGCCGGAAAAAATCTGGATGCCTTTTTGGCGGAGATCGGCCTCGCGCGCGCGGACTTTTATGTGACGAATGTATGCAAATTTCGCCCGACAAAGACGAGCGCGAAGAACACGGTATCAAATCGTCCGCCCACAAAGAAGGAAACGGCGTTTGCGATGCCCTTTTTGCATGAGGAGATCGGCCTGATCGCGCCGAAGATCATTGTGACGCTGGGAAACACGCCTCTGCGCGCGGTGGCGGGCGATTCTGCGACCATCGGCGCGCTGCATGGCGTATTGCGCGAAACGACGGTTGGGGGAGTGGGTTATCACCTGTTCCCGCTCTACCATCCTGCAAGTATTATCTATAATCCTTCGTTAAAAGAGACGTACCAAAGGGATTTAGCCCTGTTCTCCGCGTGCGTTGAAAACATTTTGTGAATGATAGGGCGGAGCAACTTGCATTTTTGCTGTAAAATGGTATAATGGTTGTAACAACTTTGTAATAATTATTGAGGCGCACAGAAAGCATAGAAGGCGGGGGTGCGCCGTTTCGTTTTGGAATCAATGGAGGTAAGGCACGCTTGGATAAGAAGAGGTTATTTGTATTGTGCGCGGTAATTGCCGTGACCGCAAGCTTTGTGACTGGGCTGTTCGTATATTTTTATCAGATGTCAAGGATCAAGGGCAATGATATCCTGCTGGGCAAGGGCAATTACCAGGACATCCAGAAATATATGGAAATCAGCGATCTGGAAAAGATCATCAATGAGAATTTTTATAAAGACGTCGATCAAAATCAGCTTGTGAGCGGCACGCTCAAGGGCATGGTGGAGGCGCTCGGCGATCCTTATTCGGTGTATTACTCCGAGGACGAATATAAGGAGCACACACAGAAATCAAGCGTTGACCTCGCGGGCATCGGCATCACGGCGGGGCCGTATCAGGGAACGGGTCATCTGAAGGTGGAACGCGTCTATTCCACCAGTCCGGCGGAAGGGGCGGGTATCGTGGAAAACGACGTGATCCTGACGGTTGACGGACGGGACGTCGCGGGGCTTGATTACGAAAGCGCGCTCAACACGCTACGCGGACCGAGCGGCACGACGGTGAAGCTCAGCGTGCAGACGGGTGCGGAAGCGCCGCGCGAAATTGAGGTGGCGCGCGCAAACGTGAATATGCAGTATGTGACGTATACCATGCTGAACGACACCATTGCGGAGATCGTGATTTCCGAGTTTAACGGGAAATGTGTGGACGAGTTCAAGCAGGCCATCCAGTTTTTGAAGGACGAGGGGGCAAAGGGCGTGGTCATCGATGTGCGCGGTAACATGGACGGCAGCGTGGTGAACGCGGTCTCTATGCTCGATGAGATTTTGCCCGAAGGGCTTGCGGCGTATACGGTCGATAAACAGCAAAAGCGCGATGAGCTCACGGTGAACGCAGACTATTTCGATCTTCCGCTGGTCATTATGGCGGACGGAAACACTGCCTCCGCAGCTGAGGTATTTGCGGGCGCGGTGCAGGCGCGCGGCCGCGGTGTGGTGGTCGGCACCCAGACATACGGCAAGGGCGTGGTGCAGGAGATACTGGATATGCCCTATTCGGGCGGGGGTGTGAAGCTCACGAACGCGCTTTATTATACGCCCAACGATAAGGCCATCAATGACGGAATCACGCCGGATATTCCGGTCAGCAATCCGGCGGGGCGGCTTACCTTTGATACGGACGCGCAGCTTCAGCAGGCGCTTACCACCTTAAACGAAACGATCGGGCAGGGATAAGGGCATGAACAGAATCGGGATCATTGCGATCATCATTGAAGGGCACCGTGAAAGTGTCGCGCAGGTCAACGCCATCCTTTCGGAATATTCAGAAATCGTGCACGCGCGTATGGGCGTGCCCAATCATGAAAAGGACATCAACGTCATTTCACTTGTGGTGGAGGCGACGAACGAGCAGGTGGGCGCGGTGACGGGCAGGCTTGGAAACATCAAAGGCGTGACCGTAAAAAGTATGATGACCAACAAAACCTACTAGCATCAAAAGGGAAGCGCCATTCAAGGCGTTTCCCTTTTCGATTGCGACACCCTATGACTTAGCTGAAAGAACAGCCCCGATTTTTGTCCGCTTTTTGAAATAGACGATGAAAGCGGCCGCGAGAACCCCAATATAGTAAAGGTTGCGCAAAAGGATGCGCGTTTCAAAATAACGGTTGTATGCGGCCTGATCGGCATGGGTATAGGCGATGATGGACGTCATATCGTCATTGTTGTAGACGGCTGCGATGCTTTTATTGCGGGCGATATAGGAATAACGGTTTCCGGCGGCGTCCTCGAGCAAGACTTTCGTCCAAGTTTTTTCGTCCTCTTTCCTGTAATTTAGCACCTCGCCGGTTGCAGGGTCGGTTATTTCGACGAGGCTTCCGCTTCCGTCGTCCTTGACGGAAACGGGTGTTTGCGCGTATTGCTTGAACTCCTCAAAGCTAGCGAAGGTCTGACCGTCTGCAATATCCGCAATATCTTTTGAAGGCAGCGACTGAACGAGAAACCCGCCCAACAGAGCGAAAAAACAAAGGACGGAGCAGATGAGCCTGAGCCGCGTGTTGCGCCGCTGCGCGCAAATATAAGCGTCACCAAAGCGTTCCATTTGCGCGATGAATTTTGGGGCAAGGAAGGACAGCGCGAGACAGATGAAAAGCGCCAGCAGGAAGTAAAGAGGCAGCAGCAAAAACCAGCTGTTCCGCGATATGATCTCATCGATGCCCTGATAGCGCTGAATAAAAGGCCAGATGCCCATACATACAAAAATGTTCAGGCAGCACACCCAAAAAAACAGGCTCCACGAGCGGTACAATGGCGCGGCGACGAAGGCCGTCGTTTCCACGCCGCCAAGAGAAAGCCTGACGCGGGACAAAAAACCGGACTGAAGCAGCACGCTGGCAAAAATCAACACAAAAGCGAGGGCAAGGCCGATCACCGGCGCGCGCAGCCCGTAGCCGAATGTCAACATCAGCAAAAAGCCGGTCAGCGAAAGAAAAATGGACAATAAAGTGTTCATTTGGTATTTTGCCATGCTGCTTTTGATGAGATACGCGATCTGTTTTTTGGATTTGGCAGATGTTTCGCTGCCCGTCGACTGTATGCGCTCCCCGCGCAGCAGTTCATCCGACGTTACGCCAAACAGCTCCGCGATCACGGGAATAAGCGCAAGCTCGGGCGATGATTCATCGCGTTCCCAGCGACTCACGGTTTTGTTGGAAACGTGCAGCCGGTCGGCGAGGTCCTGCTGCGTCAGTCCGTTCGCTTTGCGCAAGGCGCAGATAAAGCTTCCGATGCTTTTTTTATCCATAGGGAATCTCCTTTGCGTTTTGTCTGTCTGCATTCTACATATTTGCCACAGGAAAACACAGCCGCAATGCCGGGAATCCTTCCCATATTCCGGGAATCAAGTGATTTTATTGTACCAGAGGGCGCGAAAAAAAACAAAAATACTGAAAAATGGCGTTTTGTTGATAATCGAGAAAAATTTGTGTTAAAATAGTAGCATGGATAAAAATAAAGAAATCATCGAACGGCTGAGAAAAGAATATGCGGATGTGGAGTCCGCGCTGGTGTATCAAAACCCTTACGAGCTTCTGGTTTCCACGATCCTTGCGGCGCAGTGCACGGATGTACGCGTCAATATCGTCACCAAGGATTTGTTCAAGCGCTATCCGTCGCCAAAGGAGCTGGCGGCCGCAGAGCTTTCAGAGGTGGAGGGCTACATCAAAACGTGCGGGCTTTATAAGAACAAGGCGAAAAATTTGATCGCCTGCGCGCAGCGGCTGATGGACGAATACGGCGGAGCGGTGCCGCACACGGAAGAAGAGCTGACCACGCTGGCGGGTGTGGGGCGCAAAACGGCGAACGTCGTTCTGGCGTTTGGCTTCGGCTTGCCTGCATTTCCGGTGGATACACACGTGAAGCGGGTTTCCAACCGCATTGGGTTCGCGCATTCCGACGACCCGGACAAGGTGGAGGAAGCGGACAAAAAAATCATCAAAAAAGAGGACTGGTCGCAGGCGCATCACTGGCTGATCTGGCATGGACGCAGGGTGTGCAAGGCACAAAAGCCCCTGTGCGAAACGTGCTGCTTAAACGACCTTTGCCCGTATTATTTGGAGAACGCATGATAGTAGATAAAGTAAGGATCATGATCAAGGCGGGCGACGGCGGCAACGGCGCGGTTTCGTTCCGCAGGGAAAAGTATGTGAACGCGGGCGGGCCGGACGGCGGCGACGGCGGCAACGGCGGCAACGTCGTCTTTGTGGCGGACCCGGGCATGCGTACGCTGATGGATTTTCGCTACCACAAAAAGTTCCATGCAGATAACGGCGAAAACGGAAAAAAGAAGAACATGCGCGGAAAAACGGGCGAAGATATGATCGTCAAGGTGCCTGTGGGCACGGTGGTGATCGACAAGGAGACGGGCAGGATCGTCGCGGATATTCGCGACGACCGTGGCGTGAGTGTGCTGCGCGGCGGGTTTGGCGGCAAGGGAAACGCGCGGTTTTCCAATTCCGTGCGTCAGACGCCGCGGTTTGCGACGCCGGGCAAGCGGGTGGTGGAGCGCGAGGTGATCCTCGAGCTGAAGTCCATTGCGGACGTGGGGCTGGTGGGCTTCCCCAACGTGGGCAAATCGACGCTGTTGTCGTGCATGACCTCTGCAAAGCCGAAAATAGAGAACTATCATTTTACGACGCTCGCGCCGAATTTGGGCGTTGTGAAATCATACGACTATGATTTTATTCTTGCGGATATCCCCGGCCTCATTGAGGGCGCGTCGGACGGCGCGGGCCTGGGACACGATTTTCTGCGGCACATCGAGCGCACACGCATGATTGCGCACGTGCTGGACATTGCGGGCAGCGAAGGGCGCGACCCGCTCGAGGATTACGAAAAGATATGCGATGAGCTGCGCAAATATTCGCAAAAGCTGGCGGAGCGGCCGGAGATCGTGGTGGCGAACAAGGCAGACCTGCCCGAGGCAGAGGAAAACCTAAAGCGCTTCAAGAAGAAATATCCGCAAAAAGAGGTGTTTTTGACGTCGGCGGCAACGCATATGGGCGTTGAAGATGTAAAGACCGCGATGATGGAGGTCCTAAAAACGCTGCCCGAGGAGGAAATGATCCACGAGGAGGGCGTGATCGAGGAATGGCAGATGCAGGACGCAGAGCTGACGCTCGACGTGGAACGCGGAGAGGACGGCGTTTTGGAGGCGAACGGCTCACTGATCGACGAGATATTTGCGCGCATCAACCCGGCTGAGGTGGATTCCATGCGGCACTTCCACAAGCTGCTAAAGGACATGGGCGTGATCAAGGCGCTGGTGAAGGCGGGCGCGCGGGATGGAGACACGGTGCGGCTCAATGGAGAGGAATTCGATTTCGTAGAATAGACGAAATGAGGTATTTATGATCACAAGCAAGCAACGGGCGAAGCTGCGCGGGATGGCGCAGACGCTGGAGCCGATTTTGTACATCGGCAAGGACGGGATCGCGGATAATTTGATCAAGCAGGCGGACGACGCGCTGGAAGCACGCGAGCTGATTAAGGGATCGGTGCAGCAAAACAGCGCCTACACCGCGCGTGAAGCGTGCGACGAGCTGGCGGAGCGACTCAAAGCGGAGGGCGTTTCTGCCATTGGGCGCAAATTTGTTTTGTATCGCGAATCCGTGGAAAAGAAAAAGATCGAGCTATAATATGGAGCATTTTGAATGCGTGACAATTGAAGGACAGACACGCCTGTTTTCCGGCCCGAAAAAGGTGGGCATACTGGGCGGTACGTTTGACCCGCCGCACAACGGGCATATGGACATGTGCTGCCGTGTGAAGCAGGAGTTTGCACTCGATGAAGTGTGTATGATGCCAAGTGGTACACCGCCGCACAAGAGCGGAATCACCCCCAAGGAGATGCGGCTTCGGATGACGCGGATGTGTGCGGAACGCGCGGGGGTCAGCGTTTTGGACATCGAGGTGAAGCGCGGAGGGTATTCGTATACGGCGGACACCATCGAGGCGCTGCGCGAGAAGAACCCCGAGACGGAGTATTTCTTTATCATCGGTGCGGACACGGTGTTTGAGCTGTGTTCGTGGCATGAATTTGAACGGCTGTTCAAATCGGCGAAGATGATCTGTGTCCGCAGGCAGAACAACGATCTGTTGAAGCTTTCAGCGGAGATCGCGCGGCTGAAATGGGACTATGGCGCGCAAATATTGCTCTCGGACTATACGGGGCTTTTTGTGAGCTCTTCTTATATCAGAGAACGCGCAGAAAAGGGACGGAGCATCGAGGGGCTTGTTCCCAAAGAGGTGGAGGAGTATATCATTGCAAATGGACTATATCGGCAACCGTGACGGGATCGTGAAGGAACTGGAGAAGAACATCAAAGGTGAGAAATTCGGGCATTCCCTCGGCGTGGAGGAAACGGCAATCAAGCTGGCGCAGCGTTATGGCGCGGACATCAACAAGGCGGGATTTGCGGGGCTACTGCACGATTACACCAAGCAAAAGGACAACGCGGCGCTTGCGAAGCAGTATCATATCCCCTATCTGACGGAAAAAACGCTGCACGGGCATACGGCTGCCGCGCTGCTCAAGGATAAGGGGTATGTGAGCGATGACGAGGTGCTAGACGCGATCAAGTGGCACACCACCGGAAAAGAGGGCATGACGATGCTCGAGAAGATCGTCTATGTGGCCGACTACATGGAGCCCAACCGTGATTTTGAAGGTGTGGAACGGCTGCGGGAGCTTGCGTTTTCAAACATTGACAAAGCGGTGTTTTTGGGGCTTAAGATGTCGATCGAAAACATTGTGGAAAATAGAAGCCTGATCGATATGGACAGCGTGAAGGCGTATAATTATTACCGGAAGATGTTTCCGGGGGAGGAGATTTGATGGAAATTTCAGAACGGGCAAAGCGGGTCGCGGAAATACTGGACAGCAAAAAGGCGCAGGATATCGTCATTTTGAGGGTGGCGGATATGACTATTATTTCGGACTATTTTGTGGTGGCGAGCGCGCCGAATACGTCGCATGTGCAAACGCTGGCGGAGGAGGTGCAGTTTAAGCTGCGCGAAGAGGAGGGCGTAAACCCGACCCGCACAGAGGGTGAACGTGAAGGGCGCTGGGTGGTTATCGATTACGGCGACGTGCTGGTGCATATTTTTCACAAAGAGGAGCGGGAGTTTTATCAGCTCGAGCGCCTGTGGAAGGTGGAGGGGAATTTCTGCGATTATTCCGCGGAGCATCCTGAATAAGCTAATAAAAGAGCGCACGGCCTGAGAGGGCTGTGCGCTTATTTTATATTGCCGGAGTATGTTACGCAAATACGTCCGCGTCCATTTCTTTCAGATCGTCGGCGATCAGCGGGCGGTATTCCATATGCGCGAGGATATCGCGCTCAAGGTCAACGCCCGGCGCGATCTCTGTGAGCATGAGGCCATCGTCTGTCAAGCGCAGGACGCATCGCTCGGTGATGAACATGACCTCCTGACCAAGCTCGCGCGCGCGTTTTGCGGAGAAGGTCAGCTGCTCGATCTCTTTTTTGAATTTTTTGATACTGCCTTCGCGCAGGATGTTCAGCTTTCCGTCCTTTACCTCCACATCAAGGCCCTTGGCGGTGAAGGTGCCGATGAAATACAGCTTGGGCGTTGCCTGTGTGATACAGATGAAGCCGCCGCATCCCGCAATGCGCGGGCCAAATTTGCTGACGTTGATGTTGCCCGCGGGATCGACCTCCGCCAACCCCAAAAATGCTTGTGAAAGCCCGCCGCCATGATAGAAATCGAACAGCTGATGCTGGAAGATGATCGCTTCTGGGTTGAGCGTTGCGCCAAATTCCACGCCGGACAGCGGAGAACCGCCGATGCCGCCCGCTTCCACGGTGAGGGTGAAACCTGCGACGCCCTTTTCCTCGGCGACTGCCGCGATTCCCTCCGGCATACCGATGCCGAGGTTTACCACACCCGGTTGCAGTTCTTTTAACGCGCGCAGCGCGATCACGCGGCGCGGCCCCGGAGGCAGTACGGGCATTGCGCCCTGCGGAGCGCGTTCCTGCCCGGAATAGGCCGGGTTGTAGTCGCACGCCGCAGTCTGCGGATGGAATTTCATATCGCTCGTTTTCACAACATAATCCACGAGCACACCGGGGATGCGCACCTCGTGAGGCGCGATATCGTCCACGATCTCTTCAACCTGAACAACGACCTTGCCGCCCAGCGTGTGGCATGCCTGCGCAATGGAAAGCGCGTCCGCCATAGCGGCTTCCTTTTCCATGCTGATGTTGCCGTTGCGGTCTGCGCGCGTACCGCGCAGAAATGCAAAATCGAGCTGATCGAAGGGCTTATAGCGGATGTACTCCTTGTCGTCAAAAATCACAATTTCGTTCAATTCATCTTTGGAGATACTGTTTAGCCGTCCGCCTGAAAAGCGGGGATCGACGAAGGTTCCAAGGCCGATGTGCGTCACGAGGCCGGGCCGCTTTGCGCCCACGTCGCGCATGAGCTGCGCGATCACGCCCTGAGGAAGATTGTAGCCTTCGATATCTTCGGAAAAAATCATTTTTTGGAGCTTGGGCATGAGATTGATGTGCCCCGCCACAAGCCGCTTAACAAGCCCCTTGTGCGCAAGGCGATTGAGGCCGCGCTCGCCGCCGTCGCCCACTGAGGTAACGCTCAGCAAGGAAAGGTTTTTGGGAGATCCTGATTCGAGGAAGCGCTTTTCCAGCGCGTCATATAGTTCGTCTGCGGCCGAAGACATGATGAACCCGCCCGCGGAGACGACCGCGCCATCGAAAACGAGCGCGGCAGCCTCTTTTGCCGTGATGACTTGATGCTTCATAAATACACCGTCCGTTTCTTTCAAAATAATAACACTCGTATATTATCCAACAACGAGACGGCGTTTTCAAGTGAAAAAACAGCATTGACGTGATTTATATCGCGCTTGTGCATCCGGCGGCTATTTTTGCCGCACCTCAGTGGGCCTGCGGTATTTGCGGCGGGACTTGCGCTCCATGAGGATCGCAGGAACACTCAGCGCGGCCACGACACAGAGTGCGATGAAAAGCAGAAAAAACAGTTCCTTTGATAAAAAAATGTCCAACATGATAAACCCCTCCTGATTGGTTATGATTGTATGATTTGATTGTAGAACAGAGGTTTGACATTCAATGGAAAAGGCAATAAATTTTAATTCTAAATATGAAAAAAGTGTTACAAATCGGCGGGCCGTACTGTACAAAATGGCTTAAATACAGTATAATAAAGTATATTACACCGATATCAGAGAGGTTAGTTGCTTGAAGAAATTGATTGCGTGGGTCATTGCTTTGGTTGTGATCCTTACCATTCCGCTTACTGCTTTTGCGGAGAATACGGAAGGGGCTGCCCCGCCGCCGGAAGCACAGGCTTCGGCGGAACCGACGCCCGAACCGACCCCCGTTCCCACCCAAACGCCCGCCGAAACCTCGCAGATCAAGGACGGTGCGCCGGAGGTGGATATGGCGCAGATTACATCGGCTTCGGCGATGCTCATCGACGCGGATACGGGAGAGGTTTTGTTTTCCAAAAATGCGGATTGGACGATCTTTCCGGCGAGCACCACAAAGCTGATGACAGCGCTGCTCGTTTCCGAAAAGCTTCAGATGCAGGATACGGTCACGCTGACGACGGAAATGATGACGGCGGTGCTTGCGCTGAGCCCGAACGGAAGCTTGATGCATCTGAAAAAGCTGAAGGTCGGGGATACGATTTCCGTGAAGGACCTGATGTACGGATTGCTGTTGTGTTCGGGCAACGACGCGGCGGTGGTGCTTGGAATGCAGATCGCGGGTACGGAGCAGGCATTTGTGGATATGATGAACCAAAAGGCGGCGGAGCTCGGCATGACGGGTACGCATTTCATCAACCCGCACGGAGTGTATATCCACAACGTGGGCTACGATCATTATTCGACCGCTGCGGATATGGCAAAGCTGGCGGCAGCGGCATATCAGATTCCCATGCTTATGGAAGTGATGGGTACAAAAACATACCACTATGAATCCGTCAGCGGCCTATACAGCAGCGAGGCGCTTGGCGAGGATACGATAGAAAACTCTAATTTTCTGCTCAACACGCTTTCGAACAAGCCCGAATGCGCGCAATATTTATATGATAAAACGACAGGGATGAAAACCGGTCTTTTGCAAAACATATTGCCGCCGGGCGCTGCGGATTACATCAAGAATTACGGCTGTTTGGTGGCGTCTGCGTCGAGCAATGGGCTCAACCTGATCGCTGTCGTTTTTGGTGATGAAACCAAAGAGGATAAGGAAGCGGGCATTCCGGGCGCGCACGCGCGCTGGACGATCACGAAATATTTGTTTGATTACGGATTTGCCAACTATGCGAAGGTAGACTTGCTGCAATACGCTCCGGCGGTTGCGCTCACGGAGACGATAGAGGGGGCTGCGGGAAACGATCCGGAAAAGGGTTCTGTGGAAGTGAAGGCGGACTTGAGCGGCGTACAGTCGGAAACGCAGCTGATGGATGCGGCGACCGTGCAGGGACTTATTGACGGCACCATTAAGCTGGAGGAAAAGACGAACATTACGCAGCCGCTGATCGCGCCCATAACGGCGGGACAGCAGGTGGGCACGGTATCCTATCTTTTGAATGGAGAGGAGATCTATACGGCGCCGCTCGTGGCGGGCAGGGATGTGTTTCAGAAGGGCGAGGAAGAGCAGACGAGCGAGGAATACGGGGTGCCCGTATTCACCTTTGAACTGTGGTATTTGTGGGTGATCATTCCGGCGGCGTTGGTGCTGACGATCCTGCTCATACGTCTCGTGAACATTCGCCGCCGCAAGGCACGCTATGGCGCGTCGCGCAGTGCGTACAGCGTGCCGTCACAAAAAAGGACGGCGGGCACGGGGGGCAGCAGCGTGCAGCGCAGGACGGTGAGCACAAAGCCGCCCGCAGGGCGCAGGCACAAGATGTAACAAAAAAAGTGAAATCAAAAACGGGCGACTGATGATCAGCCGTCCGTTTTTTGCTGTGTGGTTTAGTTCAGTTCCGCAAGGATCAGATCGGACATTTCGCGTGTGGAAATGAACGGACCGCCCGCCGCGATATCTGCCGTGCGCGCGCCGTTTTTCAGCACGGTTTTGACGGCGGCCTCGATGGCCGATGCTTCCTTCTCAAGATCAAACGAATAGCGCAGCATCATGGCACACGAGAGGATCATGGCAATGGGGTTTGCCTTGCCCGTACCCGCGATATCGGGCGCGGAGCCGTGAATGGGCTCGTACATGCCAAGCTTCGTGGAACCCAGGGAAGCGGAGGGCAGCATACCGATGGAGCCGGTGATCATGCTTGCCTCGTCGGTGAGGATATCGCCAAACAGGTTGCCTGTGACCACCACGTCGAACTGACGCGGGTTGCGCACGAGCTGCATGGCCGCGTTGTCCACATACATATGCGTGAGCGCAACGTCGGGATAATCCTTTGCTACGCGATTTACCGTATTGCGCCACAGACGCGAGGTCGCGAGCACGTTGGCCTTATCCACGCTCGTCACGCGCTTATCGCGCTTGCGCGCGGATTCGAACGCAAGCCGCGCGATGCGTTCCACTTCATAATCGTGATAGTTCATCAGATCGGATGAGTAGGTGATGTCGTCCCCGCCGCGTTCGCCGAAATAGATGTCGCCTGTGAGTTCACGCAGGATGAGGATATCGAGGTTGTCGCCCACGATTTCGTCCTTTAAAGGGCACGCCGCCTTGAGCTCGCTGTAGATGATGGCGGGGCGCAGGTTTGCGAACAGGCCCAGACCGCCGCGCAGCCGAAGCAGACCCTTTTCCGGACGCTTATCGACCGGCAGATCGTCCCACTTTTCGCCGCCCACCGCCGCCAGAAGTACCGCGTCGCTGTTTTTGCAGATTTCGAGCTGCGACATGGGCAGGGGATCGCCGTATTTATCGATGGCAACACCGCCCGCGTCCACCTCTGTGAATTGGAATTTGTGTCCGTAAAGTTCGCCGATGCGCGTGAGGACACGTACCGCCTCCGCGGAGATTTCAGGGCCGATGCCGTCCCCGGGTATCCGTGCAATTTTATACTCCATGGTTTTCCTCCTGTTAAAATGAATACAGTCCTATTATAGCGTAAAAATAAATTGGACAAAAGAGGGAGAAAGAAATAAAATAGACAGTATGAAAACGGGAATGTCTACGGCCTGCTTTTTTTGCAGGCTATACAATGAAGAATCCGTCGAAAAGATGGCGGAGAGCGGCATACGGGAGATGGAAATATTTTTTTCCTCGATGTCGGAATATGAAAAGGATTTTACAAATGGACTCCGTCGAACGGCGGACAATGCGGGCGCGCGCATACGGTCGATTCACGCGCTGTGCACACAGTTTGAGCCGCAGCTTTATTCCGCGCACACGCGGCAGTTTCAAGAGGCGCTCGATGTGTTTGACCGGGTGAGCGACGCGGCGGCAGACCTTGGCGCAGAGATATACGTGTTTCACGGGCCGATGAACGTGAAACGCGCCAAAGCTTTGAATATCAATTATGCGTTTGCGGGGGAGCGTACCGCGATGCTGGCGGAGCGTGCCAAGCAAAAGGGGATCAAGCTGGCCTACGAGACGGTGCACTGGTGCTGGTATCAGCAGCCGGGCTTTGCAAAGGAGCTTCTCGCACACGCGCACAGCGACAATCTGTATTTTACGCTGGACATCAAGCAGGCGGCACAGTCTGGATACGAGATTGCGGATTACCTTGACGATATGGGGGGGCGGCTTGCGCACATTCATGTATGTGATTACAAAAAGGACCCGCAAAAGGGCATCGTACCCTGCCTGCCCTTCACCGGCGAGATGGACTGGGACGGCCTGCGCACCCGGCTAAAAGGGATTGGGTTTGACGGTACGCTGATGCTGGAGGTCTATCCGGGCGATTACGGCTCTTATGACGAGCTGATGGAAACGAACCGGCGGGTCACGGAATTTTTCAGGTGAAACAAAAAACACGCGCGCGGTGCAATCAACTGCGGGCGTGTTTCTAGATATATGAAGTTTAAACGGTCTGGGGGGATTCTTGGAATGCTTTATGCTGGGCTATATTTTCCGTCTTCAACCGGTTGAACAGCTTGCTGAGCGCGGGGATCGCGGAGATCACGAGAATGATCGCGCATTCGATGCCGACCACCGTGCCGTTATAGCCAAGCGAATAGAGCCAAGCGGGTATTCCCTCGGGTGCGTACATTCCGAAGAAGATCCATCCCGAAAGGAACTGACACACAAACCGCGCTGCGCACGCATAGACCACGCCGGGCAGGATGCTCTTTTTGGAAAGCCCCGCGAGCGCGAGAAGCGAAAAGGACAGGAAATAATCGAGGATCACCTGCATGGGGGCAACGAAGAAGGGCTCCTGGATCATTTGAAGAACGCCATAGCAGAGGCCCGCGATAAAGCCTTTTTTGAAGCCGTAGATATAGGCAAAGGCAATCATGGGCAGCATGCTTGCGGGTGTGATGGAGCCGCCGTTTGGCATGGAAAAAATTTTGATAAAGCTCAGAAGAAAGGATGCGCCGATGCACAGGGCGGCGGTCGTGAGTTCCTTGGTGGTCCACTGCGCCTTGCTTGTAATGCTTTTACCGCCGTTGGTTTTGCGGCGATAGAGAAAATAGCCGATGAGGCCTGCCGCGATGATGGCGCATACGATGATGACGGCGGGCAGCGTGAGCTCTGTAAAACTGTCGAACATAACTGATTCCTCCTTAAAATAGCGAAGGCACTGCAAAAAAAGAACTCCCGCGGCGCGGGAGCTTAAAACCATGTTAAAAACTCGCTTCCCACGCACGCATTACCGTGCAGGTGATAAGGGTTTGATTCTCAGCCGTAAAGCTCCCCCAGCAGTGGATTCACTTTTATGCTATAATGGTAGCACCAATAAAAAATAAATGCAAGGTGTAATGATGAAAAAGAGTTTTTACGCGTATATGTCCCGCTTGAAGTATATCAAGCGCTGGGGGCTGATGCGCAACAACATGGAAGAAAATGTGGCGGAGCACACCTTTCACGTAGCGCTCATCGCGCATGCGCTGTGCGTCATCAAAAATACGTATTTTGGAGGCAGTGTGAGTGAGCGGGATGTGCTTGCCGCCGCGCTCTACCACGAGGCGGGCGAGGTGATTACGGGTGATCTGCCGACGCCCATCAAGTATTTTGACAAGGACATCACGCGCTCCTATAAAAAAATCGAGCGGCACGCGGAGGACACGCTTGTTTCCATGCTGCCCGAGGAGATGCGGGAGGCAATCGGCCCGTATGTGCGGCAGGACGCGGGCGAGGACGTGAAGGCAATCGTGAAGGCGGCGGACCGGCTGAGCGCGTATATCAAGTGCATGGAGGAAGTGAACGCGGGCAATCGCGAATTTGAGAAAGCGTGTGTGCGCACAAAAGAGGCGGTGGAGAGTATGAAGCTGCCGGAGGCGGCATATTTCATCGAACACTTCCTGCCGGGGTATTCCCTCACGCTCGATGAGCTGAATTGAGTGGAAAACTCTTGACACGGAGGCGTTTGCGTGGTATCATAAAACTCGCGTAAAAATAAATAGTGCTCATAAGCCACAGACTCAGGAGCGGCGACGCTTAATACTCGAACATCCTGACGAGGTTGATTTTACAAGAACTTTGTTGCTCTTTTAAAGTCTTCATGGCTTTTAAAAGGGCATTTTTTGTTAAATCCGGCGCGGTACGGAGGTGAAAAATTTGAAAGAAGCAAAGTTGCAACAGAAGCAAGCGGCGGTCGCCGACGTTGTAGACAGAATGAAGCGCGCGCAGAGCGTGATCGTTCTTGACTACCGCGGACTGACGGTTGCGGAGGTTTCCGATCTCAGAAGCAAATTCCGTGAAGCGGGCGTAGAGTATAAGGTCATCAAAAACAATATGCTCAAGCGTGCGGCGGACGAGCTGAAGATCGAAGGCATGGACGATTTCTTCAAGGGCCCCACGGCGGTTGCCTTTGGCTATGAAGACCCGGTCTCCGCGGCGAAGATTTTGTGCAAGTTCGTCAAGGGCGTGAACAAAACGCAGATCAAGGGCGGGCTGCTCGACGGAAAGGCAATGGACGCGGCTGGCATCGAGAATCTCTCGAAGCTTCCTTCGAAGGAAGAGCTTATCGCGAAAATGCTTGGCAGCATGAACGCACCGATCACAAACTTTGCCCTGGCGCTCCAGGCGATCCCGAGAGGCCTCGCATGTGCGCTTAAGGCGGTTGCGGAACAAAAGCAGTAAACAGTGCATTGTGCACGAAAAATGAAACCATGAAAATTTTGGAGGATATAAAATAATGGATAAGACACAGATTCTTGATGCGATCAAAGAAATGAACGTTCTGGAGCTCGCCGAGCTCGTGAAGGACATTGAAGAAACATTTGGCGTAAGCGCTGCGGCTCCGGTTGCGGTTGCTGCCGCTGCTCCTGCTGCTGACGGCGGCGCGGCTGCGGAAGAAAAGACCGAGTTTGACGTTGTTCTGAAGGCTGCGGGCGCAGAGAAGATCAAGGTCATCAAGGTGGTAAGAGAAGCGACGGGCCTTGGCCTCAAGGAAGCGAAGGAGCTGGTTGACGGCGCGCCTTCCACCATCAAAGAAGCGCTTGGCAAGGACGAAGCCGAGAAGCTGGCTGCTTCCCTCAAGGAAGCCGGCGCAGATGTGGAAATGAAATAAGTTTCCTGATTTTGCGAAATAACCGCGCATGCGGTGTTCATCAAAAAAACGCAGCGTAATGCTGCGTTTTTTGATGAAGGTACGCAAAGATACGGGATTTATGGTTTACAGAAGGCGTCCCGGTGTATCAATATTCATATTATATATTTCCGGCAGGGAGAAGATGCGATGAACGATTCCGGCGAAAGAAAACTGGATGATTTTCTTGAACAGGCCCGTATCAAGAGCAAGGAATTTTATATCAAGGCGACACAGAGTGCCATTGAAGAAGCGCATACCCGTGCAGAGCAGGCGATGAGCGCATCCAAGGAGATGGCGGAGTGCCTGCGCAGCTATGCGGAGAATGGAACGGAGGCGGCGCGCGCGGCTGTTGCGCAGGCCGCGAAAATTTCTGCCGAGCTTACGGCGCGGGTAGCAGAGGCGGCAAAGGAGGCAGCCGAGGCGGCTTCGCTTGCAATGTCTGTGGAGTTGAAGGAAGATAAGGGCTGAATTTTGGGGGTAGAAAATGGCGATCAATATGGAGCAGGCAGGAAAAACGGCGCGCGAGGTCGGTGAAAAGGCGGCAAAGGTGACGAAAGAAACGGGCGTGGCAGTGGGTGAAGCGGCAAAGAACGCCGCAATCAAGGCGAAGGAAGGTTTGGCAGCGTTTGGGAGCACGGTCGCGAGTAAATCGAAGGAATTGATGGAAACCACCAAGCTCAATACGCAAAAGCAGCAGAAGCAAAAGGAGCTGGAGCAGGCATACAAAGAGCTTGGCGAGATGGCTTATGCAAAGGGCAGGCTGCGCGGAGAAATGGCGGAGACCGCAGCGCGCATCAAAGGGATTTATGCGGAGCTGCAGCAGCTCGAGGTGGCGATCAACGCGGCGCAGTCCTTAAAGGAATGTAAGGGTTGCGGCGCAAAGCACTATGCGGGGAATCTTTATTGCCCGAATTGCGGCGCAAAGCAGTGAAGCATCATGGACAAAAAAGACTGGACGAATGTGTGCAAGCATGAAAAAAAGGATTTTCTTCCGAACGAGGTTTTTGTGAAGCTGCGCGACGACCTGCGGGGGACGTGGCGTTCGCTTGGGTGGCTGCATCTTCGGATGACAAACGATATCGACACGCACAACAGATCCCCCCTTACCCGGGCGGAGATCGGCCGCAGGCTGGAGGATGTGAAAAAAGAAGTGGAACGCCTGATGGACGTTTATCTGGATTGAAGCGGATGTTTGGCACATCAATAAGGAGAAAAAGTGGCGTCGCTATAAGAAGCGGCGTCTTTTTTTAGTTAATTTTCGGCATGACGAGGCGATTTTGATGCAAATATGATACAATGAGGATGGATAATGGAAACATAAAATCTATTTTGATTGTTGGGGAATGACAAAATATGGTAAATATATTGATTGTAGAGGACGAGCTTCCGATTTCCAATCTGATTTCGGTAAATCTGACGGAAAGCGGATATTGCTGCGATGTGGCGAACGACGGGATGGAGGCGGCGGATAAGATCGAGCAAAACAGATATGATCTGATCCTGCTTGACATCATGCTGCCCAAGGTAAGCGGATATGAGCTGATGGAATATATTGCGCCTACGGATACGCCCGTCATTTTTATTACCGCAAAAAACGACGTGGCGGACAGAGTAAAGGGGCTGCATCTCGGCGCGGACGATTATATCGTCAAGCCTTTTGAGATCGTGGAGCTTTTGGCGCGCGTGGAGGCGGTGCTCAGAAGATACAACAAGGGCGAAAGCAAGGTGAGCGCAGCAGACGTGGAGATCGATACGCAATCGCGCTGCGTGAAAAAGAACGGCGTGCAGATCGACCTTACGATGAAGGAATATGAACTGCTGCTGCTCTTTATCCGCAACAAAAACATCGCGCTGTTCCGCGAGACGATTTTTGAACGCGTGTGGCAGAGCGATTATCTTGGGGACACGCGCACCGTGGATCTTCACGTGCAGCGCCTGCGCAAGAAGCTCGGGTGGGAAAAAGTGATCGTTGCCGTATACAAGGTAGGATACAGGTTGGAATTATAAGATGAAATTTGCCTGGAAGGTATTTTTATCGACCGTTGTGGTGATTGCCGTCGTGTTTGCGATCGGCGGTTATGTTTTGATTACGTCTTCTTTTACATCCGCTCTCTCACGGGAGACGGACCGCGCGCTCGAGGAAAACCTTTTGATGAAGCTTGCCTATGAAAGCGCGAGCACGAGCTATACGAGCGAAGGATCGAAGCTGACGGATGAGGCTGTTACAATCATCGCTACGCAGCTTGCGGACGGAAACAGGCGCGGCCTTATTTTAACTGACGAAGATTTTGAAAAAATATTTTCGAGCGCGGACCGCGATCCGGATCAGGAGCTTACGCAAAACGCATTGAACGAGCGGGCCTACCGGATCAGCAATGCAAACGGGCGATACCAGATCACCGTGTGCTGTAAAACGGATGCGGGAGGGCGCACGACTTACCTTGAAACGACACGGAACATTACCTCGATTTTTCAGGAGCGGGACGCGCAATTCAACACTTATACGCAGTGGAGCATCACGCTGCTGCTTTTGAGCGCGCTTGTGATGCTGGGCGTCTCCATGCTGCTGACGCGTCCGCTGCGGCGGCTTTCTGCGGCGACGCGACGCATTGCGGAGGGAAACTATAACGAGCGTATGCGCATCAAAGGCAACGATGAGATCGCTGAATTTGCGCTGGACTTCAATGCCATGACGGACGCGGTGGAGGACAAGATATATGCGCTGGAGAATACGGCGCGCCAACGCGAGGATTTTGTGGCGAGCTTTGCGCACGAGCTGAAAACGCCGCTCACTTCCATCATCGGCTATGCGGATATGCTGCGCTCCAAGCAGATGCAGCCGGAGGAAATGTTTCTTTCCTCCAATTACATTTTCACCGAGGGAAAACGTCTGGAAGCGCTATCCTTAAAGCTTTTGGAGCTGATGGTGCTCGACCGGCACGAGTTTGAAAAAAGGCGCGTCAATCCACGGGTGTTTATAGAGGAGATCGAAGGGCTGCTGCTGCCCATTATGGAGCAAAACGGGCTTGTGCTTGAGACGGAGGCACAAAACAGCATTGTGATGCTTGAGCCCGATCTGTTCAAGACGCTGATCGTGAACCTGATCGACAATGCGCGCAAGGCCTCCGAACCCGGAAGCGTGATCGAGCTTTACGGGCGCATCGACGGACGGGATTATGTGTTCTGTGTGCGCGACCACGGCAGGGGCATCCCGAGCGACGAGATCAGAAAGATCACGGAGGCGTTTTACATGGTGGACAAGAGCCGCGCGCGCGCCCAAAACGGTGCGGGGCTGGGGCTTGCGCTGTGCGACAAGATCGCGCGGCTGCATGGGACGCGGCTGGAGTTCAAGAGCATCGAGGGGAAGGGAACGCTGGTGTGCGTACGCGTGAGAAGGGCGAGGAGGCAGAGAAGGGAATGAAGCAGTTTTTTCGTTACGGGATTGCCATTGCCGCCGCCGTTCTGGTGGTGGCGGGGAGTGTGATCGTGCCGCCCGCCGTCGCGAGGAGCAGCGACAACGTCTTTTTGAATGTGGTGCAGGCAGACGGCAGCGAGATGGGTTCTTACAAGTATAAGCCCACGAAATACCAGAAGGTGCGGGTGCTGTATGAATGGCAGATGAAAAATGCTCGAATGCCGGTGAACTCGCTGCTTTATTATGATATCAATCAGAAGGAGCGGGCTGTGGCGGGGATGGAATATCTGCAGACGCCGATGCCGGAGGAAGCATTTGCCTTGTTGAAAACGGAGTATTATTATGAGAGTGAGACGAGCAAGTTTCCCAAAGAAGTGCGTCTGGATATAGGAGAGGCAAAAACGGCGGCACGCGCGGCATTTGACGACCTCGGGCGGCGGGGCGGACTGCCGTATTATGCTGCGGACTTTGGCAATACAAATACGACAATCGAGCTTGTGAGCCTGCAGGACCCGCTTGTTTCGGGCACGACCTTTTATTTTTGGATGCTTTATGTATATATTGAAGAAGACCAAACCAACTATTGGATCATTGTGGACGACGAGGATGGCAAGCTTTATGGCCTGAACGTAGCATATGGGCTGGACGATCAAACCGTACTCGAGGGTTGGGACAACATGAAGAGCGCGAAGGAAAAGGCGGGCCTGTTTTTAGAGCCCCACGGCCTCAAGCTCAAGGACAAGGTTTGGGGTGAGGGCTATGCAAGCTATGAGGATCTCGTCTATTCCACGGATGACCCGGACTATGAGGCGATCCTTTCCATGAAAACAAACGGGGTGATTTATTCTGTTATGCTCAAGCCGTCCGACCTCTGAAAAAGTTACAACAATGATGCAAAACCGATGGGAAAACGATGCGAAGGCCCTGTACTTTATAGGTACAGGGTTTTTTGTTTGGAAAATAAAACGCCAAAGGAGCGGGATCATGAGAAATATTACACAGATTGCTTATACACAAAGGCCGAGACACAGAAGGATCACAAAGCGCTTTTTTCTGTTTATGGCGGTGACGCTGATCGTCGCGTCCGCGCTGTTCCTCTTATCCCGCGCGTTCCCCGTCGAAATCTCGCGGGCGGCTGACGGGCTGATGGCACAGCCGGAGGAGGTGCAGGGCCTGACGCAAATGCTTCCGACAGACGACGGACAAATCAGGGTGATCGTGGACGCGGGGCACGGCGGCAAGGACGCTGGAACGACGGGCGTATCCACAGGGCGGCTGGAAAAAGAGGTGAACCTCGAGATTGCGAACAAATTAAAAGCGGAGCTGATCGCTAAGGGATATGAGGTGATCATGACACGGGAAACGGACGATATGATCGCGCCGACCAAAGAAGAGGATATGCACAAGCGTGAGAATATCATACGGGACAGTAACGCGGATGTGTTTGTAAGCGTGCACCAGAATTATTATGACAAAGGATCGGGCGCGAAGGGGCCGCAGGTATTTTACCACGACCGCGGCGCAAAGGGCTATGCGCTTGCGCAGATCATACAGGAGAAGCTGAACGATCAGCTCGAGATCAAAAATCCGCGGGACGTGAATTCCGGGGACTATCAGTTGCTGCGGCCGGGGGATCAGGCGAGTGTGATCGTGGAATGCGGATTTTTTTCCAACCCGGAGGAGGAGCAGAAATTACAAAAGGACGATTACCAGCAATCCATCGCCGAGGCGGTGGGGGCGGGGATCGCACAATATATCGAGGGCAGGTGATGTGATGTAAAAAGCAAACAATTAAAAATGGGCAACGAAATTTTTCTGTCATTGTGAAAGGCCGCTTCGCGGTCTTTTGCGTTGAGGGGCATATATAGAGGATTTATAAAAACAGAAAAATGGCGGGCAAGCGAAAACCGTTTGAAATGAACGGTTTTTATTTTTGATATTGAACAAAAACGCGAATAACGAAGTAAAAGTATAGTATTTATAAACATTTTGTGCGAAATATTTGAACATACAAGCAATTTATCAAAAATATTTTGCGTTAAAACCCTTTTATAAAAACATTTTTCTGTTGACAGTAAAAGAGGCGTGTGGTTTAATAATATCTGCGGCATTGGTTTAGCAAAAATAAACAAAATACTTAGTAATTGGTGAAAATGATGAATATCGGTGAGAAAATCAAAGCGCGCAGGCAAAGCTTAGGGTTGACGCAAAGCGAGCTTGCGGACAGAGCGGAGCTTTCTAAAGGATTCATTTCGCAGTTGGAGCGCGATCTGACCTCTCCTTCCATCGCTACGCTGATGGACATTCTGGAGTGTTTGGGAACGGATCTTCAGGAATTTTTCAATGAGCGCGAGGAAGAGAAGGTGGCCTTTTCGCCGGGCGACCTGTTTGAAAAGGAGGACGAGGACAAAAGCATTTTGTGGCTCGTGCCCAACGCGCAGAAAAACAAAATGGAACCGATCCTTCTGCGGCTGAAGGCCGGATGCGCCACAGAGGAAGACCGCCCCCACGAGGGGGAGGAATTCGGCTATGTGCTGGCAGGTACCATCACGCTTGTGCTGGGCCTCAAGCGCCACAAGGTCAGGAAGGGCGGCAGCTTCTATTTTAAGACGGATGCGCCGCACAAAATAGAGAACAACGGCAAAAAGGACGCAGAAGTGATGTGGATTTCCACACCGCCCATGTTTTAGATTATGAGCGAAAGGGTTTGAAGAGATGTCGGAGCATATCATTGATTTTTTAGGGGTATACAAGGAGTATGACGGGGTGGAGGTGCTCTCCAACATCAACCTGTACATCAAGCAGAACGAATTTTTGACGCTTCTCGGGCCTTCGGGCTGCGGCAAGACGACGCTGCTGCGTATCATTGCCGGCTTTGAAGAGCCCACGCGCGGCGATGTGCATCTGTTTTCGCAGAGCATCAAGGACGTGCCGCCGTATAAGCGCCGCGTGAACACGGTATTCCAGAAATACGCGCTGTTTCCGCACCTCGATGTGTTCAACAACATTGCGTTTGGCTTGAAGATCAAAAAGATGGAAAAGCAGCAGATCGAAAAAAAGGTGAACGATATGCTCAAGCTCGTCGGGCTTTCGGGATATGGGGACAGGGACATTGCAAAGCTGTCCGGCGGACAGCAGCAGCGTGTGGCCATCGCGCGCGCCCTCGTCAACGAGCCGGAGGTGCTGCTGCTGGATGAGCCGCTCGGCGCGCTCGATTTAAAGTTCCGTCAGGAGATGCAGCTTGAATTGAAGCGCATGCAAAAAACGCTGGGCATTACATTTGTCTATGTGACGCACGATCAGGAGGAGGCGCTTACCATGAGCGACGCGATCGCTGTGATGCATGATGGAGTGATCCAGCAGATCGGCACGCCCGAGCAGATATACAACGAGCCGAAGAATTCCTTTGTGGCGGATTTCATCGGGGAGTCGAACATCATCAGCGGTATCATGAAGCGCGATTATTTCGTGCATTTTGCGGGCAGCGATTTCGTGTGCCTCGACCGCGGCTTCAACGAAAACGAGCCGGTGCAGGTGGTGGTGCGCCCAGAGGACATTGAGATCACAAAAAACATCACAGAGGAAATGATCGCGGGCACGGTCGCATCTGTACTATTTATGGGAGTACACTATGAGATCCGCGTGGATGGCGAGAATGGCTTCCAGTGGCTGGTGCATTCCACGGACTTTTACGACGTGGGAGACCGCGTGGGGTTTGCCCTCGAGCCGAACGATATTCACGTCATGGAAGTAAGCCAGTACGATAAAATGCGCATCGACGACGTGGCGGAGGGCGTGCGATGAAAAATCCGCAGTTGCGAAACGTGATGAATTCGCGCAAGGTGTTTGCGCTTCCGTACACGGTGTGGATCGCGGTCTTTACGGTCGCGCCGCTCATACTGATCTTGCTTTACGCGTTTACGGACACGGGATCGGGCGGGGTGATGATCCTCACGGCGGAAAATATGGCGCGGGCCTTTTCACCGCTTTATATGACGGTGTTCTGGCGCAGTGTGTGGATGGCGTTCCTTGCTACGGCGGTGTGTTTGCTGCTCGGATATCCGGTGGCGTATATGTTGGCGCGCATGAAGCCGAACCGCGCGGCCATCGTTTCGATCCTGTTTATTTTGCCCATGTGGATGAACTTTTTGCTGCGCACCTACGCGTGGCGCGCGCTGCTTGACAACGCGGGCATCATCAATCAGGGGCTGATTGCGCTTGGATTGCCGCCGGTGCAGTTTTTGTACACGGAGGGAGCGATCATTTTTGGTCTGGTGTACAATTTCCTGCCCTTTATGATTTTGCCGATCTATTCCGTGTTCCAAAAGATGGACACCTCGTGCATTCAGGCGGCGCAGGACTTGGGTGCGAACAAATGGCAAACCTTTTGGCGGGTGACGCTGCCCCTTTCAAAGGGCGGTATCATTTCGGGTGTGACGATGGTGTTTATGCCCGCGATGACGACATTTGTGATCACGCGGCTTTTGGGCGGCAGCCATTTCATGATGTATGGCGACCTCATCGAAATGCAGTTTTTACTGCTTTCGGAGTGGAATTTTGGCAGTGCGCTCGCGGTGGTGATGCTGCTGCTGACGATTCTGTTTATGTGGCTGATGCGCAAATATGACAAAGAAGGGGAAGGGGGTGCATTGATGTGAAGCTGTTTTTGAAACGGTTCTATCTGACGGTCATGCTGATTTTTATGTACCTGCCCATCGGCGCGCTCATTATCTTTTCCTTCAATGAGTCGAAGTCTATGGCGAAGTGGACGGGCTTTTCCCTGCACTGGTATGAGCAGTTGTTTTCCGACCCTGCCATCGCGGAGGCGGTGTGGGTCACGATTTCCATCGCGATCATCGCGTCTTTGACGGCGACGTTCATTGGCACGCTCGCGGCTGTGGGCATCGACAACTACCGCAGAAAAAGCAAGAATTTGATGGTGAACCTGACGTACATCCCCATGGTGAACGCGGAGATCGTGACGGGCATTTCGCTGCTGCTGCTGTTCATTTTCTTCAACATCCCGCGCGGCTATTGGACGATGCTTCTTGCGCACATCACCTTTGATATGCCCTTCGTGATTTTCTCGGTGCTGCCCAAGCTGCGGCAGATGGACCCCGGGACCTACGAGGCAGCGCTCGATATGGGCGCAAAGCCCGCCTATGCGGTCAGAAAGGTGATCATGCCGCAGATCACGCCCGGGATTGTAACGGGATTTCTGTTGGCGTTCACGATGTCGTTTGACGACTTTATGATCAGCTTCTTCACATCGCAGGGAACGACGCAAAACCTGTCGACTTATATCTACAGCATGGCGCGCGTGGGCATCAACCCCATGATCAACGCGCTGTCCGCGATCATGTTTGTGGTTGTGATCGCGCTGCTGCTCGTCATCAACCTGCGTTCCGTCAAAAAGACAAGGAAGACGCCGCAGGCGGAGAATTTTCGCTGAAAAAGGATAAACGGATGAAAAAAGTACTTTGTTTTTTATTGATATGCGCCATGCTGACAGCTGTGGCGGCCGGGTGCGCGAGCACTGAAACGGCGGATGGGCGCACCATCGTGCATTTTTTGAACTGGGGCGACTACATTGACCCGGAGGTGATCCCCATGTTTGAGGAGGAAAACCCGGACATCAAGGTCAATATGACGACTGTGCCCTCGAACGAGGAGATGTATGTGATCGCGACCACGGAGGGTACGCAGATCGACGTGGTGGTGCCTTCCGAATATATGATCCAACGGCTGATGCTGGAGGACCGACTTGCGGAGATCGACCATTCGAAGATGGAAAATTATCAGTATATCGAGGACTTTGTAAAGACGTGCAGCTATGACCCGGAGGGGCGCTATTCCCTTCCCTATACATGGGGTACATTCGGGCTGCTGTATAACATCGAGATGACAGGCGGGGAGATCGACAGTTGGGACGCGCTTTTTGATCCGAGGTACAAGGGCCAGATTTTGATGTACGACAGCATTCGTGACAGTGTGGGCCTTGCGCTCATCAAGCTTGGGTACAGCATCAACACCCAAAATCAACAGGAGCTCAATGAGGCGGCGGCCTTGCTGGTGGAACAAAAGCCGCTTGTGCTTGCGTATGGAACGGACGATCTGCGCATGACGATGACGAACGGCAGTGCGGCCCTTGCGCCCATGTATGCGGGGGACGCGGCCTATTCCATGGCGGACAACGAGGACCTGCGGTACGTGGTGCCCAAGGAGGGTGCAAATATATTTGTGGACGGCATGTGCATTTTGAAGACAACGGACGCGTATGATGCCTCCCTTCGGTTTCTGGATTTTATGATGCGGCCTGATATCGCGGCCATAAACGCCGAATATACGGGCTATTCCACGCCGGAGGACGCGGCGCTCGAGCTGGTTGACCCGGAGATGCTTGAAAATTACGCGTTCAACCCTCCGAAGGAGGACCTTGAAAAGTGCGAATACTACGAGCACCTCGATAAAAGCATCCTGCGCTTATATGAGGATGCATGGATGAAAGTGAAAATAGCATAGCATGGTGAAAAACGGCAGGTCTGCGGACAGCCGTTTTTTATTTAAAAATAACGAAATATAACGAAAACAAGAATAAAAGATAGGTAAATAAATGTTTCGCGGTGAATTAGTGACAAAATTGGTGATTTCAAGCGTATTTTCTTGAAAAATGAGATTTTGATTGCTATAATATGAGCAACTCAAACGTTTAGGAGGACAGAAACAGAGAAAATTTTACGGAGGCATGGGGATGATCTGTGAATTTTGCACCTATGATGTGAGAAAAAGCAAGCAGGATGAATTTGAAGTGCTTGTAGCGGAGCTCGCTGAGTATTGCCGCATTGCGGATGGGATCGGAGAGGTTTCCTGCGTTAGGCAGGAAGCGGATGAACGGCTCACGTATGTGTTGTCCGTTGAACGGAGGGAAAACACTCCGGACATTATTGCGCTGGTCCATCAAAAATACGGCAGACGTTTCGAGCGATGCGTCGAAGGAGAACCACGCGTGGTGGTTGGCGACATCATCGCATGAAGGCAAAGTTTCAATCAAAAAGGCATACCGCAGGGTATGCCTTTTTGATTGTGTTTCGTTTACTTGTTTTGCTGACGCAGGAGCACATACTGCTTTAAAAGCCCTACGGAATCGTCGAGGCCGATGCTGTCGCTGTTTAAAAGCAGGTCGAAGTTTTCCATCTGCCCCCACTTCATATCGGTGTAATAATTATAATAGGTGGCGCGCTTTTTATCTGATTTTATGATCGCTTCCTTTAAATTAGGCGCATCCAGATGATAATCGTTTTTCGCGCGCTCGATCCTGTGATTCAGATCAGAATAGATGAAGATATTGATGCAGTTGGCATGGTTGGCGAGCACATAATCGGCGCAGCGGCCGACGATGATGCATGAGCCCTTGGCCGCAACAGAACGGATGACATCCGCCTGAATGAGGAACAGCTTGTCGTCAAGGGCGATGTCCGTACCCCAGGAGGACACATTTCCAAGACCGGAGGACAAATAATACATAAATTTGTTGTTTGCCTTTTCCTCAGCGTTTTCAAAGAACTCCTCGTCATATCCGCTCTCTCTGGCGGCGAGGGTGATGATCTCCTTATCGTAATAAGGGATGTCGAGCTCTTCCGCGAGGCGTTTTGCAATGGTGCGTCCGCCGCTTGCGAATTGCCGGGATATGGTGATGATCGTATCGTTTTTCATGATTGGTCCCTCCTTCAAAACGGTTTTGAAAAAGCAAGGCCCGAAGGCTTATTTACATTATGCGCTTTCTGTGTTAAAATGTCAATTTGCAGGCTGGGAGGTATGTATGGAAGCAATCAGAGAAAACAAAATGGGCGTTTTGCCCGTGAAAAAACTATTGGTGACAATGTCTTTGCCGATCATGATATCCATGCTTGTGCAGGCGCTTTACAACATTGTCGACAGCATATTTGTGGGGCAATACAACGAAAACGCGTTTGCGGCGGTATCGCTGGCGTTTCCGCTGCAAATGCTGATCATTGCGGTCGCCGTGGGTACGGGGGTGGGCATGAATTCCCTGCTTTCCCGCCGTTTGGGGGAAAAGAAGTTTGACGACGCAAACAAGGCCGCGACAAACGGGATATTTCTTGGGATTTTGAGCTGGGTGGCGTTTGCGCTGATCGGTATCTTTTTTTCGCGTATGTTTTTCGAATCGTTTACAGCGGGGCTCGAAAATGGAAATGTGATCGCGGACATGGGCACGCAGTATCTTTCAATCTGCCTTGTGTTTTCGTTTGGCGTATTTATACAGATTGCATGCGAGCGCATTTTGCAGTCGACGGGCATCACAATCTTCAATATGGTGATGCAGCTGATTGGCGCGGGTATCAATATTGTGCTCGATCCGATCCTGATTTTCGGGATCGGACCGTTTCCTGAAATGGGCGCGGCGGGCGCCGCGATCGCGACCGTGGTCGGGCAGATCATTGCGATGGGCTTTGGCCTGTATTTCGTGCGGCACAAGGCAAAGGAAGTCACAGTCACGATGAAAAAGTTCCGCCCGAACGGACGGATCATCAAGGAAATATACAAAGTAGGCGTTCCGTCCATTATCATGCAGGCGCTGGTTTCGGTGATGAACGTGGGTTTCAATTTCATTTTGGTCGGCTTTTCAGCCGCTGCCGTCTCAGTTTTGGGAGCATATTTCAGATTGCAGTCGTTTATCTTTATGCCTGTGTTCGGCTTGACCAACGGCATGATCCCTATTGTGGCATATAATTATGGCGCGCGGAACAAGCAGCGCATATTGGACACCGTAAAATTTGCGGTTTTTCTGTCTGTGGCGATCATGGTTGTTGGAACGATCGTGTTTCAACTGCTTCCCGTGCAATTGCTCGAGATGTTCAACGCGACGCCGGCGATGATCGAGATTGGCGCGAACGCGCTGCGCATCATCAGTATTTGCTTTGCATTTGCGGGCGTGGGCATCGTGTTTTCCTGTGTGTTCCAAGCCGTGGGAAACGGCGTGCTGAGCATGTTTATTTCCTTGTGCAGACAAATCATTGTGCTGCTTCCAGTCGCCTATATTCTGGCGCAGGTGGGCGGCGTGCACAGCGTATGGTATTCGTTCCCCATTGCGGAGTGCGTTTCGCTCGTTTTGAGCGTGGTGTGTTTTCGCTATGTCTATAAAAAATATCTGGGAAAGCTTGACAATCCGCAGACCTTTGTGCCGGGGATGTGAGATGCATTTGAATAATATTTCGTGATATTGTATAATCAATCTGTATCTTTGATTTGTGACGCGCACAGGAAAGGAAAGAAATGAAAAAGCTGATCAATCAGATGTTGAAATTTGGGGTTGTCGGCGTTATCGCATTTTTGATCGACTACGGCCTGTTGTTCGTTTTTACGGAGTGGTGCGGGATATATTACCTGATTTCTTCTATTATGTCCTTTAGCATATCCGTTATTTTCAATTATATTGCCAGCGTGATCTGGGTTTTTGACGTCAATAAAAAGCACAGTAAAACAAGAAATTTTATACTGTTCGTTATTTTTAGTGTGATTGGCTTGGGCATCAACCAGCTGATTATGTGGCTGGGCGTTGAACAGTTGCATCTGCATTACATGCTCGTGAAGATCGGTGCGACGGCGATCGTGATGGTCTGGAATTTTGTCACCAGAAAGAAATTTTTGGAGCAATGATCATTGAGAATACGCGTTTGATGCGTTCCGGATGTGGTATAATAAATGTCATGACTGACAGATAGAAACGGGGAGAGATCATGGTAGACGATAGAATCAAAAAATTATGTCATACGCTTGTGAATTACTCATGCAATGTGCAAAAGGGCGAGAAGGTTCTGCTCGATATTGTGGGCTGCGACGACGCACTGACTGAGCAGTTGATCAAAGAAGTATATGCTGCGGAAGGCGTTCCTTATTACTCGATGCAGCATAATCTGGTGCATCGGCAATGGCTGATGCAGGCAAGCAAGGAGCAGATCGAGGACATCACGGAGTGGAACAGTGTGCGCATGAAGCAGATGCAGGCGTATATCGCGTTTCGGGGCGGAGAAAACGCCACGGAAATGACGGACGTTCCGGCGGACCGGATGGAAATGTATCAGTCGATCTACTCCAAGCGGGTGCATCACGAATTGCGCGTGAAAAACACAAAATGGGTGGTGTTGCGCTATCCGACGCCGTCTATGGCACAGCTGGCGGGAATGAGCACCGAGGCGTTTGAGGAATTCTATTTTGACGTGTGCAACCTGGATTACAAAAAGATGTCTAAGGCCATGGATCCGCTCAAGGAACTGATGGACAAGACGGATAAGGTGCATATCAATGGGCCGGATACGGATATCACATTCTCCATCAAGGGGATCGGCTCTGTGAAATGCGACGGACACATGAACGTGCCGGACGGAGAGGTGTATACCGCACCTGTGAAGGATAGCGTCAATGGACGCATCACATACAATACGCCATCTTTTCATCAGGGATTCAAGTATGAAAATGTGAGTTTGTTGTTCAAGGATGGAAAAATCATAGAAGCGACGAGCAACGATACCAAACGCATCAATAAGATTTTTGATACGGACGAGGGTGCTCGTTATGTGGGAGAGTTTTCCCTCGGGGTGAACCCGTACATCAACCACTCGATGGGAGATATTTTGTTTGACGAAAAGATCGCGGGTTCACTGCACTTTACGCCGGGCAGTTCCTACGACGACGCGTACAACGGCAATGAAAGCGCGGAGCACTGGGATCTTGTGTTCGTGCAAACACCGGAAATGGGCGGCGGCGAGATATGGTTTGACGATGTGCTGATCCGTAAGGACGGCAGGTTCGTGATTCCTGCGCTCGAGGGGCTAAACCCTGAGAATTTGAAGTAACAGAGCGGCCTTGACAGGTGTATTGCAATGTGTAATACACCTGTTTTTTGGTCTGGCAAGGGGGGAATATGAAGAAAACGATATTGGTGACCGGCGGTGCCGGGTACATCGGCAGCCACATCTGTGTGGAGCTGCTGCATCAGGGATATGGTGTTGTGGTGATGGACAACCTATGCAACAGCAGCAAGACGGCGCTGAAACGGGTGGAGGAGATCGCGGGAGCTTCCGTGATTTTTTACGAGGCCGACATACGCGACGCGGCCGCATTTGAAAAGATATTTACACAAAATGATATTTATGGCGTGATCCATATGGCGGGTCTCAAAGCGGTGGGAGAGTCGGTGCGTGAGCCGCTTCGTTATTTTGACAACAACATCAGCGGGACGATCGTGCTTTTAGAGGCGATGCGTGCGTTTGATGTGAAGCGCATCATATTCAGCTCTTCCGCGACGGTATATGATTTGACAAAGGAAGAATGCTTAAGTGAAGCGTCGCCGCTTGGCAATTCGACCAGCCCTTATGGACGCACAAAATCGGTGATTGAACAGATGCTTGGGGATATTTACGCGTCGGACAACGCATGGTCGATCGTCGCGCTGCGCTATTTCAACCCGATCGGCGCGCACGAAAGCGGAAGGATCGGCGAGGACCCCAACGGAGAGCCGAACAACTTGATGCCCTACATCACGCAGGTCGCGGTGGGGAAACGGGAACAGCTCAGCGTGTTTGGAAATGATTACGAGACGGCAGATGGAACGTGTATTCGCGACTACATTCATGTCGTGGATCTGGCGGACGGCCACGCGCGGGCAATCAAAAAGCTCAATGAACAGGGATTGTTTATCTACAATCTGGGAACAGGAAAGCCGCAGAGCGTGCTGGAGGTTGTTCATGCGTTCGAACGGGCAAACGATTTGAAGATCAATTACGCATTTGCGCCCCGGCGCGCGGGCGATGCGCCCAAATATTACGCAGACGCGTCAAAGGCGGAGCGGGAGCTTGGTTGGAAGGCGACGCGCAGCATCGACGATATGTGCCGCGACAGCTGGAACTGGCAGAAAAACAATCCCGAGGGATACTGATCGAAATAAACGCTCAAACAAAAACTCCCCGCATTTTTTGCGAGGAGTTTTTAGGTGCTTTAGATTCAGGCTTTGCCGTCGCAGCCAAGAACGTCGACGATCTTGTGCGCAACCATGGCTTTGATTGCATCGCGCGCGGGAGCAAGATACTGGCGCGGATCGAAATCGGCAGGATGTTCCGCAAAATGCTTACGGATCGTACCCGTCATTGCGAGGCGCAGGTCGGAGTCGATGTTGATTTTGCACACCGCACTCTCTGCTGCCTGACGAAGCAGGTTTTCCGGCACGCCTTGCGCGCCCGGCATATCTCCGCCGAATTTGTTGATCATTTCAACAAATTCAGGAATGACAGAGGAAGCGCCGTGCAGAACGATCGGGAATCCGGGCAGAATTCTCGTGACCTCCTCGAGGATATCGAAGCGGAGCTTCGGCTCGCCTTTGAATTTGAATGCGCCGTGGCTTGTGCCGATGGCGATCGCAAGGCTGTCGCAGCCCGTCTTGGTCGCAAATTCAAGCACTTCCTCGGGACGCGTGTAGGAGGAATCCTCTGCGGACACCTGAACGTCGTCTTCCACGCCGGCAAGGCGGCCTAATTCACCCTCGACGACAACGCCGCGGTCGTGCGCGTATTCCACAACCTTTTTTGTCACAGCGATGTTTTCTTCAAAGGAAAGGTGGGAACCGTCGATCATGACGGAGGTGAAGCCGCCGTCGATGCAGGATTTGCATGTTTCAAAGCTGTCGCCGTGGTCGAGGTGCAGGCAGATGGGAAGACCGGTGTCCTCGAGAGCGGCCTCTACAAGTTTTGTGAGGTAGATCGGGTTCGCATAATTGCGCGCGCCCTTAGAAACCTGAAGGATCAGCGGTGCGTTGAGATCTTTCGCGGCCTCTGTGATCCCCTGGATGATCTCCATGTTGTTCACATTGAAGGCGCCGATCGCGTAACCGCCCTTGTAGGCTTTTTCAAACATTTCTTTGGTTGTTACCAATGGCATAGGATAAACCCTCCTTAATAATATTCAAAATACAAATTTATTATACTATATGCGCGGATGAAAATACAACCGCATGCGGCGTGAAATCTTTTTTTGAAATTTGCAGAGTCTTGTAACATTTTGACGAAAAAATGATAAAAGGGAACAGGGCGGAAACACCTGTGAAAAAGTAAACGAAAGCTGTTGCAAAACAGGGGGCAATCGCCTATAATATTATTTGGATGTTAAAAATTAATTATATTATTTTTAGGAGGATTTAATTTATGGCTATTAAAGTTGGTATCAACGGCTTCGGCAGAATCGGAAGACTCGTTTTCCGCGCTTCCGTGCAAAACCCGAACATTCAAGTGGTGGGCATCAACGATCCTTTCATCGACCCCAAATACATGGAATACATGCTCAAGTATGATACCGTTCACGGCAGATTTGACGGCGAGGTTTCCTACAAGGAAGACGCGATCATTGTAAACGGCAACGAAATCAAGGTGTTCGACAAAATGAACCCGGTTGAAATTCCGTGGGGACAGGTCGGTGCGGATTACGTTGTGGAATCCACCGGTGTGTTCACGACGACGGATAAGGCGCAGGCGCATATCGAAGCCGGCGCGAAGAAGGTCGTGATCTCCGCTCCTTCGGCGGACGCGCCGATGTTCGTAATGGGCGTGAACAACAAAACCTACGATCCGTCCATGACGATCGTTTCCAATGCTTCGTGCACGACGAACTGCCTTGCTCCTCTGGCGAAAGTCATCAATGACAAATTCGGCATCAAAGAAGGCCTGATGACGACGGTTCATGCGACGACGGCGACGCAGAAGACGGTTGACGGTCCTTCCAAGAAAGACTGGAGAGGCGGACGCGGTGCGGCGTTCAACATCATTCCTTCTTCCACAGGCGCTGCAAAAGCGGTTGGCAAGGTAATTCCGGAGCTCAACGGCAAGCTGACGGGTATGGCGTTCCGCGTACCGACTGCTGACGTTTCGGTCGTTGACCTCACCTGCGTGCTGGAAAAAGCTGCCAGCTATGACGAAATCAAGGCTGCGATGAAGGCTGCCTCTGAGTCTGCGGACTTCAAGGGCATCATTGGCTACACCGAAGACGCTGTGGTATCCTCCGACTTCACAACGGACGCGCGTACGTCCATCTTTGACGCGGACGCAGGGATCGCGCTCAACGACCACTTTGTGAAGCTGGTTGCGTGGTATGACAACGAGTGGGGTTATTCCAACAAGGTGCTGGATCTGATTTCTTATATCGATTCGGTGAAATAAGGTTTCGCTATAACGTTTTGAATAAAAAAATATTATAATGACAGCCAAAAGCCCCTTTTCGTTTATGAAAGGGGCTTTTTTATTTTTAAAGAACGATAAACGATATTGGAACACAGTCTTAAAAATTGCCACATAATACTTCATAATAACTAAATTTTATGATATTCTTATAGTATCAATCGATTAGTGGCAAATACTATATAAACTTGGGCGGGAAGAGATATGAGAAAAACAATTAGAACCATTTTCATTATTACATTGTGTGCGGTGTTTTTTTTGTCCGGAGCGACGGTATCTTTTGCGCAAAGCGATCCGCAGAGCAACACGGGAAATTTGGAAGCTAGTGATGCGGAATCAGGAAATGAATCCGCAGAACCGAGCGCTGATGCTTTCCCTGAATCGGAACCATCAGCACCTCCGGTGAACTCGAGTGAACCTTCCATGGACTCGACCGTGTCGCCAACGGCCACCGCGACTGTGGCGCCTACAGCTTCTATAGCGCCGACTGAATCGCTGTTGGAGGGAAATCAGCCAGAAACACCTGCCGATCCCGCAGAGGGCGTAGTGTACGAAGCGGGAGAAATTTTGGTGCAATTTAAAGAAAATGCTTCTGTGCTGCAGGCGAATGACACGATGGCAGCGATGTCGATGATGCCGGAGGAGCAGTTGGACGAGGTGATCGATCAGGGTGACGTTGTCGTCGTCCAGTTGCCGGAGGAGCTTTCCGTTCAAGAGGCGTTGGAGGTTTTCGCAGAAGATCCGGCGGTAGAGTTTGCGCAACCGAACTATCTGTATCGGCAACTTGAGTCTGGCAAAGAGGATATTTCTGCGCTGGCAACCACGATAAACGACCCTTATAGGACAGATCAGTGGTATCTTGACAGCATTGGCGCATATGGCGCGTGGGATATTAGAAAAACAAATCGTGAAGTCAAGGTTGCGGTGCTGGACAGTGGCATTTCAATGAACCACCCGGATCTGAAAAATAACATCGATAAAGTGAACGCTTATGATGAATATAACGATATGCCTTTGACCGGGGACATCAGCGGGCATGGCACCCATGTGGCGGGCATCATCGCTGCCGAAGCAAATAATGGAATTGGTGCGGCGGGAGTGTCGTACAATGCGTCAATTGTTCCAATCAATGTTTTTCGTATCGATCCCACCCAAAATGAGCCGGTGGCAAGCACCAGCGATATCAGGGACGCATATGACAGAATTATGAATATTCCGAATCTCCGCGTGATCAACTTGAGTTTGGGAATTTATAACGCTGCTGATAGAGTTTTAGAACAAAAAATAAATCAGGCGAGGTCGAAAGGAATTTTGACAGTATGCGCGGGAGGAAACGGGGACAGCAATAAACAAGGGCAGGCCTGGCCCGTATACCCATCCGATTTTGAGGCGTGTATTGCGGTGGTGCCGATCGATCAGAACGATCAGAGACCGACATGGGCGGATTATAACGCACAAAAGGATATTGCCGCGCCAGGAATTAGGATGTGGAGTACGTTTCAAAATTCCTATACTTATATGAGTGGTTCTTCCATGGCGGCACCTGTTGTGAGTGCGGTCGCAGCGATGATATTCGCGGAAAATCCCAGTCTTACAGTAAATGAGGTTAAAAATATTTTATATACGACTGCCACAGATCTGGGGGAAGCAAACAAGGATATTTATTATGGCTGGGGCAAGGTGAACGCTTCAAAAGCCCTGAAAAAAGCGCAATCGAATCCGATTCCGGATTTTGTGGAACGCCTTTATACAAAAGCTATGGGGCGAGCCTCAGATTCTTCGGGAAAAGCATATTGGGTAGGCGAGCTTAAAGCAAAACGGGCGACGGGCGCATATGTTGGAGCGGCCTTTATGCTAAGCGACGAAATGGAAAAGCAGCGTTTGCCAGACGGCGAGTTTCTGAATCGGATGTATCGCACCTTCATGGACAGGGAGCCGGATAGTGCGGGAAAGGCTTTTTGGCAAGGGATACTTGACGAGGGTATGAGCCGAAAATATGTGTTTGGGAATTTTCTAAATTGCCCGGAGTTTAAACGTATTTGTGGCGATTATGGAATTTTGTCCGGCAGCTATGCCTCAGATGAATTGCGCGATCAAAACAGGAATGTGACGGCGTTTATCAATAGGCTTTATAAGGAATGTTTGAAGCGAAGCGGAGATGCCGTCGGGCTTAATTTTTGGGCAGGACAGCTTTTGAATAGGGCCTCGAGCGGAGGGAAGGTGGCGCAAGGATTCTTTTTTAGCGAAGAATTTTTGAAAGCGAATTATAGCAACAGTGAATATATCAATAGACTATATCGCGTGATGATGGATCGGCAGCCCAGTATAGCAGAAAAGAACTATTGGCTGCAGGCTATGGCGGGAGGCAAAAGCAGGATGGATGTATTTAGGGGGTTCATCTATTCACAGGAATTTACGAACATTTGCGCTTATTATGGTATCGTGCGTGGTGATGTGTAATCTGCCATATATCAAATGAAAAATGAATGACAAAGTCGAGCGTCGCCATCAGAGCACGGCGGTTTGCCGATTTGTTAATGTGAAGTTGCATTTTGTAGGATAAAAAAGTATAATCGAATGCGGATATTATGATAAAATATAAGTGGAGTAAAAATGAAACTCATTGTACAAATACCTTGCTATAATGAAGAAAACACATTGTCGCAGACAATAGCTGACATTCCTAAACAAATTGACGGAATTGACGAAGTTGAAACGCTGATTATTGATGATGGGTCTACCGACCGTACGATTGAGATTGCGCGTCAATTGGGCGTAGACCACATCGTAAAGCAAGTGAGCAATCGTGGTCTTGCTTTGGCCTTTAAAGCCGGGGTAGACGCTTGTTTGCGTTTGGGGGCAGATATCATCGTTAACACGGATGGGGACAACCAGTATTACGGTGGAGATATCCCAAAATTGATCAAACCCATCATTGAGGGCAGGGCTGAAATTGTAATAGGTGATAGACAGACCGATACAATAGAGCATTTTTCGAAAACGAAGAAGAAGCTTCAAAAAGTGGGAAGCGGTGTTGTACGTAAATTCTCGAAGAGCAATGTAACCGATACAACAAGTGGATTTCGGGCGTACTCAAGGGACGCTGCGCTGCGCATGAACGTGGTTTCGGAATATACCTATACATTGGAAACCATCATAGATGCCGGTCTGAAAAAGATGGCGATCGAAAATGTTCCCATCAGAACCAATGGGAAGTTAAGGGAATCGCGGCTTTTTAAAAGCCCATGGGCCTATATAAAGAGATCTGCGGCGACGATCGTAAGAACGTCTGTATCAAGAAGCCCGCTGAAAATGTTTTTGCCGGTTGCGATCGTTGTGTTTGTGATTGGCTTGGTTCTTGCAATACGTTACCTTGTGTTTTGGGGAATGGGTCAAGGTGCGGGGCACCTGCAATCCTTGTTGCTTTCCACAATCCTGCTGATTTGTTCTTTTTTGATGGCGATGTTTGCGCTTCTTGCGGATGCAAATTCAGCGCAGCGTAAGGTGTTGGATGAAATATTATATCGTGTCAAAAAATTGGAATATGACAAAGAAATAACTGAAAAAGATGAAGAGAGCGTTCTATGAGAATAATCCTAACAAATCAGCACTGCGATAATCGCGGAGACCAATCTGCGACGATAGGTCTATTAGAATCAATCTACAGCCAATTTGGAAATGACACCAAAATCGATATGTTCAAACAGACGAAAAAGCACCGATTTCTGACGGAAGAATATAACGTTGCAGAATATGATATGATAACCCAAATAGGCGGTTTGTTGCAGCTGTTTTTTTGGGGTCTTTTTAAAGCAATCGGTGCGGATATTAGGAAGATTCTTTCGCAGGACGCAAAAAAAACAATCAGTTTATATGAAAAGTGTGATCTTGTCTTGTCCTCCTGCGGAGGAGCTTATATCGGAGACATATATGCGAAGCATGAAATCGTGCATATTCTTTACTTAGTGATCCCGCTGCTTTTGAAAAAAAAGATCGTGTTCGCCGCACCGTCTATAGGACCGTTTCGTAAGAAAAGTATGAATCCATTTCGAAAATGGATATTAAAACATGCGGAGAGAATTGTGGTTCGAGACCCGATTTCTTATGAATATGTGCAAAAATTTATCAATGCGCCGGATAAAATCTTTATGGCCGCAGATGCTTGCTTTGCGCAGAGGATGAATAATGAAAGATCTTTGGAGGAACGTGAGAACAAAATAGGTTTTACGCCGCTTGATTATTCGTATCCTCACGCCGAGGCGCCTTTTGTTGAAAAAGAAAATTACAAATCGTCGATCGTGAGGCTAATTGACGATTTGATGCGTGAGGATGAAACTCTAAAATTTGAGTTTTTCCCGCAGCTTTACAATGAACATACGGATATGCCGCTCATTGAAGAGATTATTGGACGCTTAAAATATCCGGAACGTGCGGAAGTGTTTTCGAATGCGTTGTCGGGAATCGAGCAGCAAAAAGAGATCGCAAAAATGAAGATGATGATAGCCACACGTTATCATTCCGCGGTATTTGCGTGCAAAATGTTGGTGCCTTGCGTCTGTATTGCCTACGAGCATAAGGCGGAAGGTCTAATGCGTATGTTTCATATGGAGGACTGCCTAATAGACATTCGGAGCGTAACATATGAGCTGCTGAAAGAAAAGGTTGAATATGTTGAGGCAAATAAAGAACGTATATATCAAAGGTTGAACGAGCATAGTGACCCTGTATATCTAGCAGCCAACAGAACGGCTGAGATTGCAAAAGATGCTTGGGAAATGCAAAGCACCCTGAAAAATGCAACGGTACAGTTTTATGATGATATTTTGAGATATCCATATTTGTGCAAAAACTGCGGCATGTGCAAAGCAGTTTGCCCTACGGAATCCATTTATTTTTCGACCAATATTTACGGAGAGATTTTGCCGAGATTAAGCGAAACGACTTGTGTAGATTGCGGCAAATGCAGGAATGCATGCTGCGCCAGAACACTGAGAGGTGAGAAGGGGGCAACAATATTTGGCAAAAATAAGGGAATGTATTTGGTTGAAAGCACAGACATTGAGCAACACAAAAGTGGTTCGTCCGGTGGGGCAGTAACGGCCCTGCTTGAGTACGGAATACAAAGCGGCTACTTCGAAGAAGTTTTAACGGTATCCCACAAGAACGATCCCATAGTGGCGGGGCCGGTTTATACGGACCAAGCAACGGGGACATCAGGATCAAAATATATATCGGCGCCGCTGTGCGCCATCTATGATAAGCAGCGAAACGCCGCAATCACGGCATTGCCCTGCCAGGCATCGGCGATCCGCAAACAATCGCAGGATGATTTTATCATGGGCCTGTTTTGTTCAAAACTGTCGACCGAAAAGCTGATTGATTTCATGGCATGGAAAGCGCAGATGAAAAAAGGCGATATTGATCAAGTTGTTTTTCGGGACGGGGTATGGCCCGGCGCATTCATGATGAAAACGAAGGATCGTGAATTCCGTTGCAACTTAGGACGTTCCGTTTTTGCGGCGGCGTATAACAGCTATCTGTTTGCGAACCAGGGGTGTTTATATTGTAACGATTATTTTTGTGAGGACGCGGATCTTTCGTTTGGGGACCCGTGGGGCAGAAAACAGTATGAGGATGAATATTATGGACAAACGGTTATAATTGTTAGGACTGAGCGTGGAGAAGAGCTGCTAAGAAATGCTGAAAGGGATGGAAAAGTAAAAGTGACGGACATCCCATGGGAAGATGTGCTGAATGGACATGTGAAAGAAATATATTCCAAAAAAACTTCTGTGTCTCAGCGAATACGACAGGCTAATTCTCGCTGCGGCAATCGGTTTCAAATTGGAGACGACGCATTGATTGGCGGAAAGATAAGCAAACGGGCAAACCGTTTTATGATTTATAACAATCAAAAGATAAAGGATACGATCTGGTATAGCCGGATCAAGAAAGTGCCGTCCAAATTCCTTTTTGTTTACAGATATGCAAATGCATTTTTGCTGAATCGGTTTTTGCGAAGGAATCACTTGAAAACACAATATTTCAATACAGCGAAAGAAGAATATGATAACAAACGAGCTTGAATTGCAAGAAAGCATCAAACAAAAGAAAGTGCTCTTTATTTCGACGAAAAATGCTGATTACATAAGAAATGTTCAGGAACGTCGCATTTTAAAAGAGCTTTCGGCCGACTACGAAGAATGCGTAGGGGAGCAGCGATCTTATGTAAAGCGTCTGGTGTATGTGTTTTTTTGGCTGCTTACACATTCTGTGCGGAAATATGATGTCATATTGATTGGGTTTGCGCCTCAATTGATATTACCGTTTTTTTATTGGAAGTTCAAAAAAAAGCAAATTGTAGCAGATTTCTTCATCTCTTTGTATGACACGTTTATCCATGACAGAAAAAAATGGAAAGAAGGCTCTTTTTTTGCAAAACGATTACACGCTTTGGATAGAAAAACAATTGCATATGCAGATTTGGTAATCGTAGATACCAAGGCGCATGGAGCGTTTTTCTGTGAAGAATTCGGGTTGTGCAGCAATCATCAGATCACGCTGTATTTAGAAGCGGATCGGGATGTGTACTATCCGCGGGACAATCCAAAACAACAAACGCAATGCGCAAAGTATACAGTTCTATATTTTGGAAGCGTTCTGCCATTGCAAGGCGTGGACACTGTTTTAAAGGCGATGCGGATTTTACGCGAAGAAGAGGACTTACAATTTATATTTATCGGGCCGCTGGATGAAAAACAGAAAAAAATCATTGAAGGGCAAAAGAATATTTGCTTGTATGAATGGCTTTCTCAAGAGCAGCTTGCGGAACAAATAGCACAGAGTGATTTATGTCTTGCAGGGCATTTCAATTCTGAAATCAAAAAGGCGCAGCGGACGATTCCCGGAAAAGCTTATATTTATCGTTCGATGGAGAAAAAGATGATCTTGGGAGATTGTCTAGCGAATCGGGAACTGTTTGATGAGGGAGAAACCTGCGCGTATGTGCCTCAAGGGGATGCTGCCGCGCTGGCAAATCAAATTCTTATGTCGAAAGAGAAGAATAATTAGTATATGCGAAAAGGTATTATCTATCATACGATTTCTAAAGTGGCCGTTATCTTATCCGCGTATATTCTCCACTTTTTTTTGGGGAAAATGATGACGGTGGAAGAGTACGGAATTGTCGGAATGATTATCAATTTGACGAATTTTTATTACCTATTTTTGACGAATGGCGTCAGGCAATCGATTTCCAAGCAGATGTCCGAAGAGATGTACTCAAATCGCGAAATTGTCCGCAAAGGAATGACAATTCAAATTGTTTTCGGTGTGGGTTTGGGCATTGTAAATTATTTATTCGCGCCGTTGGTCGCAAATGCATTCGGAAATCCGGCTCTTGCCGTTTATTTCGAGATGACCAGTTTTTTAGTGCCGCTGACGGCTTTGTATTTTGGGTTTACCGGCGCGTTGAATGGAATGAAGCTATTTTTGTTGGAAGGAATCGTTATGATTGTCTATCCAATGGTACGGCTTTCGGCAATTCCATTTACGGGTGTCTTTCCCGAGGCCAAGCCTATTGGAACGGTGATTGGTTTTATATTGGGATCGCTTGTAGCAGCTGTTTTGGCGATTATTTTTTCATATCGAAATAAAAAAATCAATTTTAGTCCGCTCCCTGTCAAGAAAATTACTTATAAGGAAAGCACGAAAGAGGCGCTGCATTTCATGTTTTTGTTCGCAGGCGTTACAGTTTTGTTGAACCTCCATATGCTCTTGCTGACCTTTATAAAAGGAAGCGAGGAGCTTACCGGCTATTATACGGCGATTAATAACTTTTCATTGGTTCCGTATTATCTTGTGTCGGCGGTTTATTTGGTCATTTTGCCGTTTGTAACGGAAAGCTATGCGAAGGGCGACAGCAAAGCGGCGGTCAAAATGATTTCTAAAAATTTGTACTACCTCTCTATTGTTGTTCTTCCAATTGTGATATTGATTGCGGCATCCTCTGAAACTTTGCTTGGAAATTTTTATAATGAACAATACACAGTTGCTGCATCTTCGCTTACGATTTTGGTCTTTGGGATCTTTTTCCTGTCGCTTTTTGTTGTGTTTACCGTATGTCTTAATGGTGTCAACAAACACAAAATTACCAATTTGTTATCTGCGCTCCTTGTTGTTGGGGATGTCGGACTGCTCTTTTGGCTGGTCCCGATTTATGGGATGGCGGGCGCCGCGCTCGCTACTTTGATCATTGGCGTGGCAGGGGCTGTATTATCTTATGTGCTACTGTGCAGGGCATTAAAATGTGTCATAACATTGCCTAATTGGAAAAAACTATTGATTATCATGACCGGGTTTACGGTAGGAAGTATTTTGATATTCCGCACGATACACTTCAGCAACTTGTTATGGTTGATTCTTGGCTATATTATTGTTTTAGGGCTATTTCTGTTTGTTGCAATCAAATGTAAAATCATTCAAATTGATGAAATCAAGAACCTTTTGATGAAAAGAAATTTTGCCAAGCCAACGGAAAAATAAGGAAGTAAATTATTTTTTGGCAATGACTTCCATTGAATTGGCTTTGCAAAAACACATAGGGATTAGCGAAATCGCATAGAACGGAGCAGCAATCGCGAATAAAAATTTTTTGCCGGAACTGCTTTGTTTTTTGAGCATTTTAAAATAACCGCGCACATAATCGTAAGGATTTTCAATGTTATGGAATTTGATGTCCCGAAAGCCTGTTTGCCGCAAAAACATGAGCAATCCTTTCTTGGAAAAATGAATGCGATGCTGTGGTATGCTCAAGGCATAGCTAAATTGTTTTAGCAGAGGGATTTCCAGAGAATCAAGCCTCGGAACCGCCAAATAGAGTATGCCATCCTTTTGCAAGGCATTATTATAAATATTCTGAATCACCTGAGGAAAGCCGTTGATATGCTCTAACACCTGACGCATAGCAACAACATCATACTTTTGTTTGAATTCTAAATTTTCAGCATCGCCCGGAATGACATTGATATTGTATTTCTTTTTGATGTTGACAATACCATTGGCATCCAAATCAGAACCGGATACATGAAATCCGGCTTCGCGTAAAAAATAGAGCATATCGCCATTTCCGGTTCCAATTTCAAAAAGCGTAGCATCCTTGGATGGCTTCAATTTGCGAAGTTTGTGCGCGATCTTTCGCTTGCGATGAGAGGAAGCTTTCTTGAACCAACGTTTCCCTTCGGTATAAGGCTCGTAGTCTGCCGGATAAAACCGATTCAGTTCTTCCACCGACATAGGAGGCATCGTATAACCAGTTCCGCAATTTTTGCATCGAACCACGCTGAATACCATATCAGGATCGACATTTGTTATATAATCTCGACAATTATCCAAATAAAGATCGGTTTCATTGCCGCAAATTGCACATTCCATCATAACACTCCAACATTGCTTTTAGACGATACTATCACTATTATAGTGACATTTAGAGCAAAATGCAAGGCGAATATATGTACCTTGTGTAAGGCGTGCACTTTATGTATAATAAATATCAGTTATCGTTACCCTATCATGTAAAATAAAGGTTTTGGAGTTGGCGTGGAATGAAAAAGATTGCAGTGATTGGTACTGGATACGTGGGTCTGGTACAGGGAATCGTGTTGGCAGAGTTTGGTATGCAGGTCAGTTGCATTGATGTTGACCGGGAAAAAATAGATATGCTAAAATCAGGGAAAGTACCTATTTATGAACCCGGCCTAAAAGAATTGATGGATAAAAATGCAAAAGAAGGGAGACTTTTTTTCACTGCCGATTATCAAAAGGCAATCGAAGAAAATGATATTATTTTTATTGCGGTAGGGACTCCTGCACGGGATGATGGCAGCGCTGATTTAAAATATGTTTTTGACGTTGCAGACAATATTGGACAATACATGAATGGCTATAAGGTGGTTGTCAATAAGTCGACGGTACCGGTGGGAACGGCGAAGCGGGTTGAGCATCGCATTGTGGAGGTTTTAGAGAAAAGGGGCATTGCGTATCCGTTTGACGTCATATCAAACCCGGAGTTTCTAAGAGAAGGAAAGGCGATCAAGGATTGCCTAAATCCGGACAGGATCGTAATAGGAAGCGAGTCGGAAACTGCGACACAGTTGATGCAGGAGGTGTACAATGTTTTATATCTGAACCAAACACCTTTCGTGTTAACAAATCGTGAGACAGCCGAGATGATCAAATATGCTTCAAATGCTTTTTTGGCTGTAAAAATTTCTTTCATCAACGAAATGGCCTTGCTTTCCGAAAAAGCAGGGGCAGACATTCAACAGATTGCCAAAGCAATGGGAATGGACGGCAGGATATCACCTAAGTTTTTGCATGCGGGGCCTGGTTATGGAGGCAGCTGCTTTCCGAAGGATACCAAAGCCATTGTGGATACGGCACGGGCCTATGGTGAAGAATTTTATGTCGTAGATGCGGCGATTCGTGCCAATGAAAAGCAAAAAAAGAAAATGGCGGAAAAAATCATACGTTTGTTGGCGCGCTGTGAAGACGCAAGCACCATCGCGATATGGGGATTGTCCTTCAAGCCTGACACGGACGATATGCGTGAGGCGCCTTCCCTTGCTATCATTGAAGACTTGGTGCAAGCAGGCATGAAAATACGGGCCTATTGTCCGCAGGGTATGACGGAGGCAAGGTGGCGGCTTAAAAAATGCGAGCGGTCGATCCAATACTGTGAAAATGAATATGAAGCAGCGCAGGGGGCGGATGCGTTGGTAGTGATTACAGAGTGGCCACAATTCAGAGGGGCAGACTTGGATAAGGTTAAAGAAATAATGGAGGGGAATATTATTTTTGACCTCCGTAATATCTACAGCAAACGCCTTTTGTCTGAACAAGGATTTGAATACTATGGAACTGGACGCTGAACTCCACGGACTTTTGTTAAGTTGGGTTCTGTGCTATAATACACAAATAAACCTATGGCATGGGAGTAGTAATGGATATTAATATATTTTATGTTGCACTGTCTGTAGCGACCCTATTTTTATTATGCGTATTTTTTTCAACAATATTTTCTAAAGTAAATATTGTTAAACTGGTTGTTGTGGGGATTGCACTGTTTTTTGCCGAATACTGTATTTTCGCTTCCATTCTATTGACACTTGATCATTTCCATGTATCCTATGCGTTGATTGGCGCGCTTGTGTGCAATCTCGTTCTATGCGTCTGCAGGTATAAGCATATCAAAGAAGGGATGAAGCGGATTGACTTTAATATCAGAGGGTGTATTGCAGCGCTTCTGATTGTAGGCATTTGTACATGCTTTACCTTGGTTAAGTCGGATGACATCGTTCCCGGATATGATGCCGGCGTATACGGGCAAAAGGCAATTAGCATGACGTATGGGGAAAATAGTGCTGTAACAGAAATTGAAGAATATAATGTAGACAATCAAATCCTTAAAGATTCGGCAAAAGATCTCTGGAAATCACAAAAGGGACTGTACAATGTCGCTGCAACCCGCGGGACGCAAGAGGCCGATTCGGTCGGGGACGATCAATTACTGGTCGAATATCACGGTTTTCCGGTGTGGCCTGCCGTCATGGCGTTATGGGGGGCGATGTTTGGAGCAGCGAATATGTTGCAGGTATTGAGCATGTTGTTTATGTGTGCCGCGCTGGGGCTGTATTTTATTGTTGAAAGTCTTGCAAAGAACAAGTACGCGAAATTCCTCGCGCTCATCCTGTTTGCGTTCTCGCCATTGATTATCAATGTAGCCAAAAATGCGCTTACAGAAACGATATATGTGTGCTTTGTGATAATCGGTATTCTATTGCTCCTGCAAAAGGAACGCAAGTTAAAAATGACAGCAATCGTGCCGATGTCGTGTTTATGCTTTCTTCATTTCACAACGCTTATATATTCGCCGATCATCTTCATTGCCTTATTATATCTGGGGATTATTAAGAAGGATAAGATTTATCATTATATCGGCATTTTGTTCAATGTTGTTCTGCTGCTTTCTTTTGTTTATGCGTTCCGGGTTTCCAGCTATTATACAGTCAAACAAATGAGAAATATGCTGGGAGAAAAAATTACGTCTGAACAAGGCCTTTTGATATTCAGCGGCATGGTTGCTATCATGATCGCGATCCAAGTTGTTTTCTTGTTGTGGGAACACAAAAAGAAAGGCGCGATTACCAAAGTCGAGCAATTTTTAGATAAACGCTTATTATTGATTTGCCGTGTGTTGATGATTTTTATATTTGCGGTTTGCGTGTATAAAACATATTTGATGTGTTTTACAGATTATTATCCGCCGACAGGCGGGGCGGGGATTTACCGCACCTATGGCGGCAGTGGCATTGGCGCGATACGCTATATGAATATTTTTACGATCCTTCTATCCACCGCATGGATATGCGTTCCATATCTGACATATAAAATATTCAGCCAAAAGGCAGAATGGAGTTCAATCGCGAAAGCCTTTTTGCTTGTGTTTATTTATGCGTTCGCCTATCAAATTGTGATAAGGACAGATTCTTCTTTGATCTATTATATTGCAAGATATTTTGTGATCTTTTTGATCCCCTCAGCAATCATTCTTGTTGCTATTTCCATAAAAAGCAACAAAGTGATCATTGCCTTTGTATTGGTATGCATTGCAACGTCCATTCCTTTCAATTTGACGCAAATCAACGTGCGGGAACGATTGGGCAGCTCAGAAATGGTGAATGCGGCGATCGCGAATATAGAGCCGGGAGCAGTGGTTGTTGTGGATGCAAAGTGGAATGGACAAGGTGAATATACGGGACAGGTTTTGGCGCAGAATCTAAAAGAGAGGAACAATAATCTCGTATACGATATGAATGATGAAAATGTAATAGAAGCGGCTCTCGCATCCTACCAAGACCGCGCAGTCTATTACATTACGTCAATGCAAGATGAAGATAAGAATTTCGAAAATATTGCCAAATACACGTTGGATCAAGGAGGCTCTTTCAGCAGCACGACAGGTATTTTCCCAACGGATTTTGAAATTGTCAAGCAGCCTTTATATATATATAGAGTCAGGCCGGATGCGAAAATTGTGGTTCCAGTCGTGGAGTCTTGGAACTATAAGCAGGGAGACGCAAACTGGAAATATTCTGTGACCGCAACGGTAGACGGCGGGACAAAGACAATAGACGGCGGATATTTTTGGGTGTGGAACAGTGATTTGGATCGAAGCACAACGACGGCAATCTATCCCGCACAAAAGGATGCTAACGGAAATTTCAGTGTGCAAATAGATTTAGAAGATAGCGGAGGACAGCCCGGGCATTACGCCGTTGAGTTTTACGCGGAATCGGCAGCAGGCCGGGCCTATGCGGCAGGCTATATGATGTTAATCAATTTGTGAAAGGAAAATAAGCAGAGGAAGAATTATGAAGATATTGATTTCAACAGTGCAAATTCCGTTTGTAACAGGAGGAGCCGAATTTCATGCGAAAAATTTGAAAAATGCGTTTATTGAGCATGGACATGAAGCGGAGATCGTTACAATGCCATTTATGGATCAACCGCCAGAGCTGATTGAGGACCATATTGTTGCGGCAAGACTTCTTGAGCTTACTTACGGATGGGGAGGGAAAAGCGACTTATGTATCGGGCTCAAATTTCCGGCCTATTTTATTCCGCATGAAAATAAAGTGTTGTGGGTCCTTCACCAGCACAGAAGCGCCTATGAATTATTTGATTCAGAGTATAGCAACTTGAAAAATGATGAGCAGGGGAGGATTTACAGGGATATTGTTAGGCGTGCGGATGACCGATATATGCCGGAAGCAAAGCGAATATATGCAAACTCCAAGAATGTTGCAGGCAGGATGAGGCGTTATAATCAGATCGAGGCGACGCCTCTTTATCATCCATGCCCAGACAGTGAAAAGTTTTATGTCGATCAATATGAAAACTATATTTTAATGCCAAGCCGCATCAATGCAACAAAACGGCAAATGTTGGCAGTCGAGGCAATGAAGCTTGTGAAATCCGATATTAAATTATACATCATGGGCGGGGCCGACAATGATATCGTAAAAACCGGACTACTTAACCAGATCGAAAAATTCCAAATTGCCGACAGAGTGAAGTATTTGGAATATGTGCCAATGGAAGAAAAACTGAAAATGTATGCAAATGCAAGGGCAGTTCTGTTTATTCCAATTGATGAAGATTACGGATATATTACGCAGGAAGCTATGAGAGCAAAAAAAGCGGTCATTACTACAACGGATAGTGGAGGCCCATTGGAGTTCCTTGAGAATGGAAAAAGCGGCCTCATCGTTGAACCGAATCCGCAAGAAATTGCATATGCGATTGATGAATTTGCAGCCTCAGAAAAGATGGCGCGCAAGTTGGGAAAGCATGCGGGTGAGCATATACTCGATATGAATATTTCATGGGAAAACGTAGTGAAGGAGCTTATAAAATGAGTGATACCGCAGCAAAGATAAAGAAAATACTTCAAGAGATTGAGAAGGAAGATGCAAAAACGGACAGCCTAAAGTCTATGGATGAAGTGATAACGATATTAGGCGGACAAGCGCGGGCGACCGGCAGTTCGCAGTCTGGACTTTCAGCGGTGCAGTTTAATATTGATGAACTTAAAAAGTGGAAAGATACGATTGAAAAAGGGCATAATATAATCTATGATCGCCCTATGCCGGGAATGAACAAGATAAAAAAAACGGTGAAACGCGCCTTGCGTAAGGCGGTTCGTTTTGTGGTTGATCCGATGCGTATTGATCAAAATGCTTTCAATGCGGCGGTTATGTCGGCCATTAATATTCTATATAATGGCGCAGTGGTTGCAAATCCGCAGAAAACGTCTGCAACGATTGCAGAAATAACGCGGAAGCAAAAAGAATTTGATTGCTCTTTAAAGGGTGTAAAGTTTGAATTGGAAGATAAGGTTGCGTATTTGGTAGAGAAAAACCGCGAATTGGTTGGAGAACTTGAACAGCAGAAAGAAATCATATCCGAACTAAAGCAATCTGTGGAGACAAAAGAAATTATATCTGAACTAAAGCAATCTGTGGTAGAGGTGTCGCAGAAGGCAGACCGGCAGGCGGAGATATTTGCGCGTTTTTTGAGGAGTCATGAAGAACGGACCGAGATACCCAATATCAAAGAAACGAGCAGTACTATAGCAAATCCGAAAGATACGCGTGAAAATGATGCGTACATGGAGGTGGATTATTTTGATTTTGAAAACCATTTTCGCGGTTCGCGGGATAATATCAAAAAAAACCAGGAGATATATTTGCCGTATTTTGAAGGAAAAGCAGAAATACTGGATCTTGGCTGTGGACGGGGAGAGTTTTTGGAACTGTTGAAGGAACACGACATCTCCGCAAAAGGCGTGGATTTATACCCGGATTTTGTTTATTTTTGCAGTTTGAATGGCCTGTCGGTACTACAGGGGGACGCCATAGAATATCTGGCGGCCGAAAAGGACAATTCCTTGGGTGGTATTATGGCCGCACAATTGATTGAGCATTTGGAGATAGCACAACTGTTCCGGTTATGTACGGAGGCATACAAAAAATTAGAGCATGGAGCGTATTTGATTGCGGAAACACCAAATCCTATGTGCCTTGCTACCTATATGAACTCTTTTTATCTGGATCCATCCCATAATAAGCCTATCCATCCGAAGGCAATGGAGTATTATTTGCAAAAAGCGGGCTTCAAGGAGATACAAATTCTCTATACCGAGGCCAGCCGATCTGGATATCGATTGCCGTTATTAAATGGAGAATTTTTGAATAATCTGGCTGAATTTAACGATGGAATCGCGTTTATATCGGATTTATTGTTCGGTAGCCAAGACTATGCCATTATTGCGAAAAAGTAGATGGAGATGAAAAACATGAAGATTGCAATTGTCGGGCCAAGTCCCGTACCTTTTACAGTGGGTGGAGCTGAGAAACTTTTTGCCGGTCTATACAATACACTCACTCAACACACGATGCATCAAGTAGAATTGATCAAATTACCTTCAAGGGAACATAGTTTTTGGGATATTATCGATAATTACTATCAGTTTTACAGACTTGATTTATCGCAGTTTGATACGGTGATTGTAACCAAGTATCCCTCATGGATGGTACGCCACAAGCATAAGATATGTTATATGCTCCACACACTGCGTGGGCTTTATGATACTTATTTCCTCCCGGAGGATATCGAAACGGATCATCCGGCGGTGCAAGAAGTATTGTGTTATATGCAAGATAACCCACGGCCTATGAATTTAGATGACTTTTTTGAGCTATTGTTTGAGCTCAAAGAGAAGAGGCAGGAAATATCATCTGAGTTGTTTGCATTCCCCGGGCCACTTATTCGCAAGATTGTTCATTATCTAGATTTGGTGGGGATGAGCTATGGAGTTGACCGCTATACGGCGATTTCGAATACTGTAAAGAACAGAAAAGATTATTTCCCAGAAGGCGTTGATGTGCAAGCTATTTATCCGCCTTCAGTTCTTAAAGATTACACTGCAGGAGAATATAAGCATATTTTTATGGCCAGCAGGTTGGATACCCCAAAGCGAATTGATATGCTGATACGGGCCATGAAACATGTCGTTGGCGATACTAGGCTTTATATTGCAGGAACGGGACCGGACGAGGAACGGCTGCGGGGAATAGCCAAGGCGGATGAACGGATTGAATTCCTTGGTTTTGTGAGCGATGAGTTGATTGAAAAGTACTATGCGAACAGTTTAGTAATTCCATATTTTCCTTATGATGAGGACTATGGCTATATTACGCTGGAAGCAATGATGCATAAGAAGCCTGTGATTACGACTGTAGATGCGGGCGGGCCAAACGAATTTGTTGAAAATGGTGAAACGGGTTTTGTGACAGAGTTTGATGAAAAAAAGATTGCAGATAAAATCAACTATTTTGTTTCACGGCCGGATGAAGCAAAACGTATGGGCTGCAATGCCTTTGAAAAAGTGAAAAATATTACTTGGGAAAATGTGATAGATGAGCTGCTTGCGTGGGATCAAGTGAGGGAACCACCGAAAAAACTTGTAGTGACCTCTACGTTTCCTATCTATCCGCCGAGAGGCGGTGGGCAGGCGAGGACATTTCATTTGTATAAAAATATTGCCAAGACGATCGAGACAGAGATCGTATCTTTTGGTTTGCCGGAGGATTCGCCTGTCAGTAATTTAATTTCTCCGCGGCTTACTGAATGCAGGGTACCGAAAAGTCAGCGACATCAAGAGATGGAGTGCAATATGCAGGAGAGTGCGGGAACTCCAATTACTGATATAGGAATGATTTATTATTCGAAAGATACGCCGGATTACGGCAGCGCATTAAAGGAAGCGATCGATCAAAGTGATTGCGTGGTGCTTTCCCACCCATATTTGTTTTATGAAGTTCAAAAATACATTGGAGATAAGCCGTTTATTTATGAAGCGCAAGATGTTGAATATATTATAAAAAAGGAAATATTGGCAAACTCAAAAAAGAAAAAAGAATATCTTGAATCAGTTTTTGAAATTGAAGCGGAGTGCTGCAGGAAAAGCGCCTTTATTGCAACATGCTCCCAAGAAGATAGCGATACACTGGCAAAACTATATCATATCAGTGCCGATAAGTTTTTGGTTGTTCCCAATGGGGTAGATGTATCCCAAACAATATTTACGCCGGTTGATCAGCGACGTCAAAAGCAGGAATCTGCCGGATTGGGCAATGAAAAAATTGGGATTTTTATGGGTAGTTGGCATGGGCCAAATCTTGAGGCCTGCGAAAAAATATTTGAGTTGGCATTATTATGCCCAAGCGTCAAGTTTATTTTGATGGGGAGTCAATGTGATTTTTTCGACAGGAGAAGTGTTCCGTCTAATATCGGGATGTTGGGAATCGTGGAAGAGCATATAAAAAACAGGGTATTCTCACTCGCGGATTTTGCGCTGAACCCTATGACCTCCGGTTCGGGCACTAATTTAAAGATGTTTGATTATATGGCGGCGGGGCTGCCGATCATTACGACAGAATTTGGAACCAGAGGTATTGATAACAAGGATATTTTCTTGATTGCGGAGTCGGTGCATGAAATGGCCGAACGCATCAACTGTTTTTGTTTACAGGAAGAGCAGGAGCGCGTAAAACAGGCAAGGATATTTGCGGAGAAAAATTTTGATTGGAATGTGATTGCGGATACTTTTATAAAAAAGTTGGAGGAGCTTGGATTGTAAACAACTTAAAACAAATGGGTCGTTTTACTGAATGATTTTGATTCGCCGATGATTTTACGCATGGCACGGGCAACGTTAGCACGACCATTTGTTTATATGATAGGATCATCTATAATTGTTGCATGATTATCACATATAGAGATTCCATCCAAAATATAATCCCAATGGGGAGTATAGCCTTGCCAAGAAACTTGGGGACCCTGATTAATTTGTGCGGCATATGTGTTGTCAACATCCCAGTCCTCTTCAATCAAGTTCTCAGAATGGGATTCGTTTAGTATTATAAGTGCAAACTTATTATTGGTGAGATTACTCAAACATTGTTGTAGAGCTATTGTATCTTCATAACTCGCGTGATACCTAACAAACAGGGTCTTTTCACTTTTTTGAATTTTTTCGTAAAATCGATCAATCCGCCTATACATTTTCTCAATGAATGAAGGATAGGCAGAGAAAACTAAATTTGGATCATCATTTTTCACATGCGGAAAATCATGCACAGACATACATTGATATTGTTCATCAAATACTAAATAAGTATGATCATGCTTGCCTTTTATCACCAAATTCTTGAGATTGAAGTAATTTTCGAATTTGTGATCAATTGCTCTGATGAGAGAAGAAACATCCTCTAAAACAGTCCAATCAAAAGGACCTGAAAATGTGCGAAGTCCATGTTGTCTTAATTGCTCTGCAGGTTGGCAAGGCGCTCCCAAGCTGATCGCAATATCATAGATGCCTTTTAATTCTGCTAAATCCATGTATATTAACTCCCCTCATTCTTTTGTGCGATATGGTTCGTTCCTAAATATTTCGCTGTGTCCGGTAATGAAATTATCACCAGAGATTCCAAAATAAACAGCCTTGATACCGGATACATTATTGAGGTAAAGATCAGCAATCGCATCCAATATGGAAGACTCACCCATGGCTCCAAGATTCGAATCCACAATTTCAGGCTTAAAATCTATCGTCAGATTGCCGTCCTGCTGGGTCATTGCCTGAGGATCTATTGGAGTATCGGCAAGTGTTTTGCCAAATTTGTCCTGCGCAATCACCTCAAGACCATACTTCAGGGAGCTGTTGTAATTTTCCACAGAAGTTGTGCCGGTTTTGTAGGAACCGGAAGCAACATCAAGATATTTGTACTCAATGGCATTATTTTCGTATACGACAGGATCGTTTTCTGTAAGTGCAGCGGTAGGAAAGACGCTATTCGCCCGGGCGATAAAGAAAATGACGATAGCTGCGACCGCGAATATAATAATAAGCAGCAGTACTTTTTGTTTCTTGGACATACCTTGCCCTTTCTTGCGGGATATTTGTATCTATAATATTACAGAAAGAGAGTAATGTAAAGTGTGCAAAAAGAATTGTTACATCAATTTAACATTTATGTGATTGATTTATAACAATTCCTATATTATAATCAAATAGGATTATGATTTAGAAATAAGATTTGAAATAAGAAAGTGTGAGGAAGAGACATGGTGAAATTAGATTCTTTGAAAAAAGGAGTCACGGGACTGCTTGTTGCTTTGATTTGTATTGCTTCATTTGGAGCAACAACATTAATAAATCCGCAAAAAGCGGAAGCTGCAAGCAACAAAGGCGTGGTTTTCATCAATCCCGGCCATTCTCCTTCCGCAACACCTTCAGGGACCCACGGCGTGAACCCTAATGGAAGCGTAGTTACAGAAGATTACATGAACGAATGGACTTCGAAGCTTTTGGGAGAAAAGCTTCGGAGTCTTGGATATACGGTCTACCTCACCAACATTATGACCGTGGCTTCCGATCTTCCGGTTGTAATCACCTCGCCGCCGGCGAAGAACAACAGCTATAAAGGGAATCAATATCAGTTCAGTGATGAGCCTGATAAGGGAATAAAAGGAGAGCTGGTTCCGGCATGCAACAATCCTTCCAGTATAAATCCAAGTGTCACCGTCAAGCCTGACTTAATTGTTTCTATGCACAGGAATTCGGTAAATGATTCTTCGGCAAATGGCCTGCTGGTGGGCTATGATACCAACACAGGGAACGGACGATCTGAAGAAATCGTCGCCAAGTCCAAATATCTTTCCGATCAAATCAGTTCACAATTTTCTGCAAACATGAAGAGCTACTTTAAAAGCAGTCGCTCAGTCGATTATATCAGAAACTCTTTGGTGAAATATGCGACTGCGCCGGCTGTTATTGTTGAAGCCGGTTTTATGACGAACGCGAACGATTTGAAAAACATGCAAAAAAGCGACTGCCAGGCGGCTTTGGTCGATTCGATTGCAAACGGCGTGGATCAGTATTTTGGAAAATATTCGCCCGGCCCCTACCTAAAAGGGATTTACCACGATGCGCCAAGCACGACGGATAAGACCCTCTTTGATATTTCTGCCGTTGTTAACGGAGAAGTTTCGGGGGTTCAAATTTCTGTGTGGAATACAAGCATAGGCCGGGGGACCAGTTACACCTATAAAGGCGTATTGATGGGTGACGGCGGTTGGCATGCGACTTTTAATCAAAATAATCATGGCGGAATGTCGGGGGTATATTCCATTGAGGTGTATGAGATCACAAAGGACGGGAAAAGTATTCCATTGGGCTACCAACTGATTACTCTGACAACTGACATGGTGCCGAAAGCGACGATCTACTATGATGCGTCCGAAACGACGGAAAAGATGCTGTTTGATATATCCGCAGTTGTGCAAAAAGGAACTGCTGATATTAAGAGCGTAGACATTTCGGTGTGGAATACGGACGTTGGGCGCGAAAATTCGACGCATACCTATAAAGGGATATGGACGGGTGACGGCGGTTGGCACGCAACCTTCGACGCTGCAAAACACGGCGGAAAAGGCGGAGCCTATTCAATAGAAACCTATGCGACGGACAGCAAAGGCGTACGCTATGCGACGGGTTACAAAATGGTGAAGGTAAATGTTACCGCACCCCAAGCGACGATCTACTATGATGCGCCAAGCACGACGGATAAGACGCTGTTCGATATATCCGCAGTTGTGCAAAAAGGAACTGCTGATATTAAGAGCGTAGACATTTCGGTGTGGAATACGGACGTTGGGCGCGAAAATTCGACGCATACCTATAAAGGGATATGGACGGGTGACGGCGGTTGGCACGCAACCTTCGACGCTGCAAAACACGGCGGAAAAGGCGGAGCCTATTCAATAGAAACCTATGCGACGGACAGCAAAGGCGTACGCTATGCGACGGGTTACAAAATGGTGAAGGTAAATGTTACCGCACCCCAAGCGACGATCTACTATGATGCGCCAAGCACGACGGATAAGACGCTGTTTGATATTTCCGCAGTTGTGCAGAAAGGATCGTACGATATCAAGAGTGTGGATATTACGGTGTGGAATACGGATTTTGGACGCGAAAATTCGACGTACACTTACAAGGCGATTTGGACGGGTGACGGCGGCTGGCACGCAACCTTCGACGCTGCAAAGCACGGCGGAAAGGGCGGAGCCTATTCGATCGAGGTATATGCCACAGATAGCATAGGCGCGAGATATTCTACGATATATCGGCTTGTGAATATAGGAATCACGCCGATTATGGGCGAAAGCAAGGCCACTGTTGCGCAGATGGTGAATTTCTTTAACGCAAGCAAAAAAACCTATCCGGCCTCTTACAGCAGCCTGGGGACAGATTTGCAGAAATTTGCACAACTTTATTATGAAATATGCCAAACAGAGGGCGTGCGAGCGGAAGTGGCGTGGGCACAGATGTGCCTTGAAACAGGGTATCTGCAATATGGCGGAGATGTTCAGGAAGGACAGTTCAACTTTGCAGGCCTTGGCGCGACAGGCGGAGTGCCCGGCTTCGATTTTGCTGCGGTTTATGGAAATGATTCAAATGGCATCAAGCATGGAATTATTGGTCAGGTGCAGCATTTGAAGTGTTATGCCAGCAGCGATGAAGTTGTATACAAAGACTCTGCAGGGAAACCCATCGATCCCAGATGGTGGACTAACTTAAGAAGCACGGCACCCACCGTCGAAAAGCTTTCGGGAAAATGGGCAACGAGCAAGACCTATGGATTAGAAATTGCCGAAATGGTAAAAAGGCTTCTGACACAGCCCAAAACAGTTGCGAGTGCATCTGTGATCGCGCCGCCGGAGGAAACGGATGCGCCGAAGATGGAAGAGAGTGCAGTACCCCTGCCCACCGAGACAGCGCCGCCGACTGAACCGGAATATTCGATCATGCGGCAGGAGACTGTAAATGTAAAGGAAGGACAATTGATCAATTATTATATCCAGCATGCAAAGGATTTGACCGCAGAATGGACGGATGATGTTGGAAATGTGGTAAAAACTGATGCAGTGACAGCGTTTCCGTCTGATTATTACGGGATGCAGTTGAAAGATTTTGTTCAAATTTATATGGATGAAGCGAATGCGGAAGGGATCAATCCGGAAGTTGCGTTTGCACAGGCGATGAAAGATACGGACTTCTTAAGGTTCGGAAACGAGTTAAAAATGAGCGCCTATATGTTTTGTGCTGAAGATATATCGGCAGATACGACGGATACCGGATATGATACGGTCAGAGATGGTGTGCGTGCGCAAATACAACATTTAAAATGGTATGCCTCTACTGATAACTGCGTACATGTTATCATCGACAAGCAGTGGAAAGAATCCGAACGCGGGACGATAAATGATGTAGCGCTGTTAGGAGCAGGAACATGGTACAATGATGCGAATTATGGTATGGAATTAGTAAGAGAGATCAAGGGAATACTCACGATGCAAATGTCGGCTGAGTATCTCGAGACATACGCTGAAGGTACCAACCCGGCTGACGAGACAGGGACGGAGCAACAAGGACAGGAAATTGAGACGACCGAACCGCAAGCCTCGCCCTCCGAAGCGTCTGTTAAAGAAAGCGAAAATGTGATGCCGGATGTCGCATAAAGAGTAGTGAAATAGATAAAATGAGACATTCTCGAAAAAACAGACAGAAAATGAGGCATCACCGCTATAGTGGACAGTAAAAGATACCAAAAACAGAATGAAACTTAGGATAGCTCGATGATGCTTTGAATTACGTAGCAAGTGGATCAAAAAAGCGGTTTTCAAACTCGTTAGGTGAAAGCCAGCCGATGGAAGAATGTGGGCGCACATTGTTGTAGAAAGCCTTGATATAGGCAAAAATTTCATTCTGCGCATGTCGCCTTGTCGCAAATGAGGAAATTTGCTTGGGGAACGATCTTTCCAAACGTAATAGCCACTGCAGGAGACATTGAGAATACGGCATAGCTTATCCACAGAGATCCCGGAGCGGCTGGAATCAATGTACTTGTATTTATCTGCTATGGTTTTGAAAGAATGCCGATGGATTTTTTTAAGACGTCAATGACCCCGTCTTTCTGATCGATGGACTTGCGCAAAGAGCGATTCTCGGCTTCAAGCTCCTTGACACGGCGAGCAGCGCGGTTGTCACGGTTGAGCTGTGTAGGCTGCTGCCCTGCGGCCTTCAGCCAGTTACGCAGGGTGTCGACGCTGATACCAAGCTCCTTAGTGACAGATTGAGTGGAGCGCTGTTGTTCAGCAACCATGCGCATAGCGCCATCCTTAAAGGATTGGTCGCAGCACGGTGGCGCTTCTCGTTTTGCAGTTTGATGTTTGATGTTCCATTATGTTTCCTCTCTTCATTTCTATTTTATCATGTTAGTTTTTGTCCATCAAATCGAGAAAAAAGGAGGGGGACATGTTAGTCAGAGCGGGAAATATAGAAAAATGGAGAAATGTTTTATACGGAAAAAAAGGTGTTTCATCTAGGATGATTTCGCAAAAGCCATAGTGGAAATAGACAGATTTGCAAAGAGAGGGGGAGTGTATTGAAGAAAAGAAGATGGTGCAAACAGGTCTTTACTGGATTATTGTCGATCATCCTCATTTTAAGTGTGGCAGCATCGGCATTTGCACAAACGAATACACCTATTGAAATCAGCGCGGCGGAACAAGAAGAAAACGGTCTACCGTACGAAGCAAATGATTTTCCCCAAGAAGATTTCAACCCATATCCACAGGATGCTTCTGAAAAAATCAGCGAAGGCGAAGCCGCGGAAAATACCGAGGAGCCTGTTGATGCGGCCACAGCAGACGACACCATAGTGAAGGCAGAAAATACGAAGGATGCAGTTGCGGTCATCACCGGAGTGCCTAATTTAGGCGCGGCCAACGCAGCAGAAGATACACAGTTTCAGGCGTTGGCTGCCGCAAGAGGTGTTGAGGGTTTTGTAACGCGTCTCTATAATATTTGCTTGAAAAGACAGCCGGATGCAGCGGGTCTCGCCTACTGGGTACAACGGCTCAAATCTGGCGATTGCACAGGGGCAAGCGCTGCCTCTGGGTTTGTTTTCAGCAATGAATTCAATTCTCAGAATCTCTGTAATGAGGACTATATCGCCAGTTTATACCAGTGCTTTTTTGATCGCAAAGCAGAACCCGAAGGAGCAAGATATTGGTTAAATCAAGTTTTGGCAGGGAAGTCACGCGGCGCAATTTTTAACGGATTTGTGATGAGCGCGGAGTTCAATAATATTTGTCAAAGGTACGGTATCCTTTGCGGCACGGGGGACTGGAGCGGAACAATATGCATTATTACAGATAATTGCAGGCAATGTGGAAAAAAGAATAATACGACAACCCAATTTGTTACGCGCCTATATAAGGAAGTCCTTGGCCGGGAGCCGGATCAAGGAGGATTGAACTATTGGAACAATGAATTGAAAAGTGGAAAAACAGGCGCAGAAGTAGCCTATGGTTTTGTTTTCGGCCCAGAACTCAAAAAGAAGAATTTATGTAATGATCATTTTATTGAGTGTGTGTATAAAATATTTTTGAACCGAAGCTCCGAGCCCTCTGGAAAAGCATATTGGGCAGATGCATTAAGGAAGGGTACGAAGGGCAGTATATTTACCGGGTTTATTAGCAGCAAGGAATTTGCATTGTTGTGCGCGCAATGTGGCATACGGCCCGGTGCTCAAAATTATGTGTCATCCCACTACACCTCAATCCCAGACGGCACTTGTGCCTCTTGTAAGGCAGGATTACCTGGCCATACCCATTCATGGCGGGAAAGCTTTGACTATGATTATGTTGCGGAGTGCCGCGTCCATGCCACAAAAGGGGAGGCAATGTTTTTTGCAAACATACCTGATTTTTATCTGCATCAGTTTGCGGATGATTGCCAATCGAGCTGGGGATGGGGGTTCAATTACGTGACAGGCAGACGGTGCCCAAACTGCTCGTTTTATGAACGAACCGGGCATGTGCACAACTTTGGCACAAAAGAAATGAAGGTTTATACGGAGCATGTAAAATGCAAATGCGGCCAAACGTTTAATGGAGGTGACGGTTATACAGCGCTGGAGTCATGGCAGACACATTTAGACATCTATACCTCCTACGGTTATCCATATTCAGATCATAATATATATACCTATGATACGGGATGGTCTCTCTATTATGAAGCCGCCCATGTATGCGTATGCGGATGGCGGCCTATGGACAAGCATCTTGCTGAATTGAGAAGATTGGTCGAAGCGGGTTATGTGAAAATTGTAGATGTCGTGATCGACGGCGTTCACGGACAAAATCTGCAACCTGAGTTTTGTTGAAAGGCCCGCTTAATGAAATAAGATTATTTGTATGTATTCGCGGGAACTTCGATGAGATCGTCGCGGTAGAACAAATTTGTTTGTCAAATGGAGGGTTTTACTTCGTTACCAATCAGAGCAAATGTCGCCTTGCAAGGGTGGCATTTGCTGTTGTGTTATGTTATAATATATTCATTATTTTTGGGGAGGCAATATGAAAAGAGCGCTTATTACTGGTATTACTGGACAAGATGGTTCTTATTTGGCCGAATTGTTGTTGGCAAAAGGATATGAAGTGCATGGGCTCATGCGCAGAAAAAGCGTTGTTGATTATGGCAACGTCGAGCATATCAAACAAAAAATCAATTTTATTTATGCTGATATGACAGATTGTGTATCCTTGATTCGTGCAGTAAAAATTGCAATGCCAGATGAAGTATACAATCTTGCAGCACAATCCTTTGTTGCAACATCATGGGAGCAGCCTATTGCGACGGTTGAAATCGATGCAGTGGGGGTGACCAATTTGCTTGAGACAATTAAGATTGTAAGACCGGAGGCAAGGTTTTATCAAGCATCTACATCGGAGATGTTTGGTCTTGTACAAGAAACTCCACAGAGCGAGACAACCCCGTTTTATCCGCGTAGTCCTTATGGCGTTGCGAAGCTTTATGGACACTGGATCACGAAGAATTATCGTGAAAGCTTTGGTCTTTACGCCTGTTCTGGAATTTTGTTCAATCATGAGAGTGAACGACGCGGGTTAGAGTTTGTAACGAGAAAAATTACCAATGCAGTTGCAGCAATCAAGCTTGGAAAGCAGGATTGTCTGGAATTGGGCAATATGGAAGCAAAGCGTGATTGGGGGCATTCAAAAGATTATGTTCAGGCGATGTGGCTTATGCTGCAACAGGATACTCCGGATGACTATGTGATTGCCACCGGAGAAACCCGTACGGTTCGCGAATTTGTAAACGCTGCATTTCGAGTGGCGGGGATTGATTTGGAGTGGCATGGTGTGGGCGTTGATGAGTATGCTGTAAGTAAGGAAAATGGGAAAACGATCGTGAAGGTGAATCCGAAGTTTTTTAGGCCTGCGGAAGTGGAATTGCTTTTGGGGCAGCCAGAAAAAGCAGAACAAAAGCTTGGATGGAAGCGCGAGATTTTGTTTGATGAATTGGTGGAACGCATGGTGAAAAATGACTTACAGTTGATAGGGAACTAATGGTAAAAAGCATGAAGGCATTAATCACAGGCGCGACCGGATTTGTAGGGTATTACCTAAAAGCAGAATTAGAGCGACAAGGTATCAAGACAGTAGGAGTTGATCTTCAAGACGCTGATTTTGTTGCGGATTTGCTGGATTTTGATGGTATCGGCCAGCTGATACAGGAGGTAAAACCAAGCTATATTTTCCATTTGGCAGGACAATCCTCGGTTTCTGCTTCTTGGTGTAACCCGCAAAAGACGATTGACATCAATGTAAACGGTTTGCTGAATCTGTTGGATGCAGTACGGAGCGCGAAGCTGCAGACAAGAGTAGTAGTTGTCGGCTCCTCGGATGAATATGGGCGCGTAGCTTCCCAAGATTGTCCAATCAAAGAGACACAGGAATTGAAGGCGGCAAATCCCTATGCGGTTTCCAAAATAGCACAGGAACAAATGGCCTTGCTCTATGGAATTGCCTATGACATGGATATCATTGCAACGAGATCTTTCAACCATACGGGGCCAATGCAAAAAAAAGGATTTGTTATCCCTGATTTCGCATCACAGGTTGCAAAAATGGAGAAAGATGGAGGCCGTGTGATTCGGGTTGGGAACCTTGATGCTCAACGGGATTTTTCTGATGTGCGTGATATTGTAAAGGCCTACTGTCTGCTTGCGTTGCACGGGAAGCCGAATGAGGTATATAATGTTGGAGCGGGGAAGGCTTATCCCATCCGCGAGTTGCTTGATATTTTGATCTCGATGTCGGAGGTAGACATTTCAATCGAGTGTGACGAAACAAAGCTAAGACCCGTAGAACTCCCTTTGATTCAGAGCGACATTAGGAAGTTAAAAGAAAGCACCGGCTACACGCCCGAATACGATATAGAGCGCACGCTACGGGATGTTCTGAATTATTGGAGAAAGGCATAATATATTTATATGAATAGTTTCAAAGAGCTTTGGGCTTATCGTGAGATGCTTTCCAGTTTGGTGAAAAAAGATTTAAAAACCAGATATAAAGGATCAATTTTAGGATTTTTATGGACATTTCTAAATCCGCTGCTTCAATTGCTTGTATATACTTTGCTGTTTTCAGTCATCCTGCCAAATGGAATTAGCAATTATTCGATGTTTCTGTTCGTAGCACTTGTTCCGTGGCTGTTTTTCTCCACCTCGCTTTTGGCCGGTGCAGGCAGCATAAGGGGAGCGCAGGGGCTGATTGAGAAAATATATTTCCCGCGTATCATTATCCCGATTTCGGTCGTTTGCAGTAATTTTATGAATATGGTGTTTTCTTTTGCTGTCGTATTCACAAGTTTACTCCTGACGGGCGTGGGGATAAGCCCGGCGGCGGCTTTGCTTCCGTTTATTATGGTGCTCGAATTTTTCTTCGCTTTGGGGCTTACGCTGATTGTTTCAGCGGTCAATGTATATTTTAGAGATTTGGAGTATATTCTTGGGATACTGACACAGGTGTGGATGTATCTCACGCCGGTGCTCTATTCTATTGATCAGGTGCCGGAACATCTAAGAGGGGTGCTGTCGTTCAACCCAATGGCAGCGGTGATAGTAGCTTATCGTGATATTTTGTTTTATCAAAAAGCCCCGGATATGAGTACGCTTGTTGCCACGGTGCTGTGCGCAGCCGTCGCATTGGCCATTGGTGTTCTTGTATTTAATAAATTACAGAGGAACTTTGCAGAAGAAATGTAATGGAGCGTGAGACAATGACGACGATAGAAGTAAAAGATTTATATAAAAGTTTTAAAATATATTCGGATAAGGGAAATACATTAAAGGAGCGGTTACTTTTTAAAAAACGGCGCGTCCACGAAAACAGGGAAGTGTTGAAAGGGATATCGTTTTCTGTTGAAGAAGGTGAGACTGTCGGTCTGATCGGCCACAATGGGTGTGGTAAAAGTACGCTTTTAAAATTGCTAACGCGGATTCTTTATCCTGATCAAGGGATCGTGAAAGTGAAAGGCAGAGTGTCGAGTCTTCTTGAGCTTGGTGCAGGATTTCATCCGGATCTTTCGGGGCGAGAGAATATTTACGCAAATGCAGCAATTTTTGGATTGAAAAAGAAAGAGATTGATACAAGATTAAAAACGATAATTGATTTTTCGGAGCTGGAGGCATTCATTGACAATCCAGTCAGAACCTATTCGTCGGGAATGTATACGCGGCTTGCTTTTTCCGTCGCGATAAGCGTTGATGCGGATATATTGCTGGTGGATGAGATCCTTGCAGTAGGTGATACAAATTTTCAACAGAAGTGTTTGAGGAAAATGCGTCAATTGCGCGATAGCGGCGTTACGATTGTTTTTGTGACACATGATGTGAGCACGGTAAAAACATTTTGCAGTCGTGCAATTTGGATCAATGACGGGATGATACATGCAGACGGAGACTCTATAAGCACATCTGATAAATATCTGTCCTATATGGCTATGGAGCAGCAGAAGCAGTTGGAAAAAGAAGATGAGCAAATAGAGGAAAGCGAACAGGCGCCTCCGGAAAATCAGGTAGCTGAGCAGGAAGGCAAATCCGAAGAGCCTTCAGACGAAAATCATTTTGGAAATAGGGATGTCATTATTACTAAGGCGATCTTTACAGATCAAAATGGCAAAGAAACCAAAAATCTTATTGAAGGGGAAATGTATTCGATCAACATGCATTATAAAGTCCTGAAAGAAGGCAATAAGTGTAATTTTGGTGTGGGATTTTTTTCGCTTCAGGATGTACAGATATTTGGAACCAATATGTATTTGGATAATGTCTTTAAAGATGAATTGCCCAAAGAAGGCTGCGTAAAGTTTGTGATTGATTCTTTTCCGTTGCTTACGGGAGAATATAAGCTCAGTGTTGCTATTATCAATGAAGATGCGACTCCTTTGGATTATTATAGAAATTATCTGGAGTTTGGTGTCACTTCGCATTCTCGCGCACCCGGAATCAGCAACATAATCCATAGGTGGGAATTGCCGAAATAGAAAATTTGCGCTCAGGTAAGCAGCCCGATTAAGCGGAACCGATAAAATTGTAGATCATGTCCACAGCTTATGATGAACTGTATTATGTTGCAGAAGGTCTAAAGAAAGGTTCGAGATATTGCGTTAGAATATTCTGAGACGCTAGGATCTTGGATAAAGTTGCTGAATGGGTTGATAGTAGAACACGAAGGGTAGGAATCAGAAGTATGATTAGTTCGATTATTCTGGCTGGAGGCAGCGGTACGCGCCTTTGGCCGCTGAGCAGCTCGGCAAAGCCGAAGCAGTTTTTGAGCCTGTTGTCTGAAAAAAGCATGCTCAAAGAAACGAGCGAACGGGTTTTAGCTGTCGTTCCGATGGAACACCAGTATATACTGACAGGAGAAAAATATATCCCGCTTGTGGAAGAAGAATTTCACGGGACAGTGAACGTAATGGCGGAGCCGCAGGCCAAAAATACGGCGCCGTGTATTCTGTGGGCCGCTTTTAAAATCAAGAAGCAATCGGGAGACGGTGTGGCGGTCGTAATGCCTTCCGATCATACCATCCGTGAGGAAGAAGCATTTCACCAAGCCTTGCGTGCGGCGGTGAAAAAAGCGGAAGAGGGGACGATTGTTACCTTTGGAATCAAACCGACCCGTGCGGAAACGGGTTATGGATATATTGAAATTGCCACGTCGGAATATCGACTCAATGAAAAAGTGGAAAAGCTGGTGTCGTTCCATGAAAAGCCAGACGGGAGGCTTGCGGGAAAGTATCTTACAGCGGGAAATTTTCTTTGGAACAGCGGTCTTTTCGTTTTTGACATCCAAACGATGATCGATGAATTCAAGGCCTATGAGCCGGAACTTTATGAAATCTTCGCGGCGATTGATCCGGATCATGAAGGGCAGGTCGCGCAGGCGTTTGAACAAGCAAAAAGCATTTCCATCGATTATGCCGTCATGGAGCGTACGAAAAAGGCGTATTGTTTGCCCGCTGATTTTGGGTGGAGCGATGTGGGCGGTTATGAAAGCCTGCATGAGGAAAATGAAAAAGATCAAAACGGAAACGTGACTGTCGGAAGCGCGATCATGGAGCAGTCATGGGATTGTTATGTCAATTGCCAGAAGCCCGTCGTTTGTGTGGGACTCAATGATTTGGTCGTTGTGGAAACAGAGGATGCGATTCTTGTCTCCCGTAAAGATATGTCCGAGCAAATTGGAAAAATTGCGAAACAATTGAATGTAAAGTAAGGAGAAGGTATGTTGTACCCGCTCGTGCTCAAGCCCGTTTTGAAAGATTATTTATGGGGCGGCACAAAATTAAAAGATGTTTATCATAAAAAGACTGATTGCGCGAGAGTTGCCGAGAGCTGGGAGCTCGCCTGCCATGCAGAGGGAACAAGCATCATCGAAAACGGGCCCTATGCGGGGAAGTCCTTTAGAGAGTATCTTTTCGCAGAGGGCAAATGTGTTCTGGGAACGGGGATGGAAGCACTTCCTCTTCTTGTAAAAATTATCGATACGGCGGACAGTCTTTCCATTCAGGTACATCCAGACGGAGCTTACGCGGCTATGTGCGAGGGCGGACAGGATGGGAAAACAGAGCTGTGGTATATTATGGATTGCGCGCCGGGTGCAAGCCTCTATTATGGGTTCAAAAAAGAGATATCGAAAGAGGAATTTAAGCGTCAGGCCGAAGACGGAACGATTACAGAGGTGCTCAATCGAGTTCCTGTCAAAAAAGGCGACACGTTTCTGATTGCTCCGGGTGTCGTGCATGCAATCGGTAAGGATATGACTGTCGCGGAAATCGGTACAAACAGCAACATAACCTATCGGATCTACGATTTTGGGCGCGTGGATGCGCAAGGGAAGCCGCGCGATCTGCATATCGAAAAAGCGGCGGATGTGCTTGATTTTGTGAGGCCGACGATTTGTGCTCTGAAAAACACCCTTAACTGCGGCGCTTTTGAGATTGAACGGATTGATGTAGCGGGCGATTGGCAGCTTCGTGCCGGAGTCGACTCGTTCCATCATCTGTTGTGCGTCGATGGGGGAGCAGCGCTTTCCTACCCCAAGGGCAGAATTGATATCCCGCTCGGGACTTCTGTGTTTGTTCCGGCGGGCATGGGTGCGTATACGCTTTTCGGCAATGCTGTTCTGCTCAAAACGATGGTTGGAGAAAAAACAGGAGAATCAGAGGGGGGAGTAATGTGAGTTCCTCCGCGGTTATTTGTATCACGACGAAAAACAACCAATTGGATATAGAATGCGTAAAAAACGCGTATGAAGGCAGTGATTTTTTCATGTGCCCCATTCGTGAAACTCGTGAAACGGATCATGAGCAAGAGCATGTGGTGCGGCCGGATGAATTGGTGGGCAGAGAATACGCTGATTACGCATTTTGCCTTGCACCGCGGGAGCTGATTTGTTTTCTTTCGCTCAGAGTTGTGCGTCATTTCCTTGTGCGTTACGACGCTGTTGTTGTACTTGCAGACTCTGCGCATTTGCCACGATTGCCAGAATCGGAAAATGAATTTTCGATTTTCCCATGTGTGTTTCAGGAACCCGAAGGTGCAGGGACGCTTAGTCTGGATCGTCAGCCTTTATATTATAATGGGGCATTTGCGGCAAGCGGCGGCGTTTTTACGTCTGCGTTTTTGTTATGGTGTGAGAAGGAGTATGACCGTGTATTGTTTCGGCGCGGCGAAAACAGAGGTTTTTTGCAAACATGGCTCTCCTATTCGTCGCTATTTGGGTGTGGACTCAAAATGATGCATCCAGCTTGCACGGAAGCAATTGCTGCGGAGGATTTTGAAAAATTTGAGGACGGGGCGCCCGTCGCGACACCAATTCGGGAATACTATGGGATCGACTATAGGCTGAGGAAAAAATGCGGGCATCAACCTTTCTTACGTTCGGATTTGTTCACGTGTGAATCGGTGGTTGTTGGAGACACTTACCCTGTTCCGCTTACGGCCATAGTAAAAGCGATTTATATGATGCGGCCTGATTTGAGGCAGGCGTTTCCCAACCTAAGCGATCCGGATGCGCGTATGGCGCTTTGCGGATGGTTTTTACAGTATGCGTCGGAGGAATATCAACTGGATGGTGCTTACACGGAGTCGGTCAGGCAAGCATATGAAAAGCACAGGATATTTCTTGACGAGCAACAGCAGTGTGCGCAACAGCAGGTTGGCAAACTGGAACGTTTGAAGCAAGCGTTTCGCAAAGGCCGAGCGGCGGAAGAAGCGGTGCCCGTATATTATCCGCAGGGTGTAAATTTGTGCGGATTTATCAAAGGTGATTTCGGTTTGGGAGAAAGTGCAAGGATCCTTGCGCGAATTCTTGAACATGCCGGGATTCCATTTACGATCGTCGAAATACAGGACCCTGTGCTGCATACCTTTACCAATACGGAATTCGAAGATAAAATATCCAACGAATTTAAATATGATACGAATATTTTTGCCTACAATCCGGATTGTTTTGAAGAGACGATCCGCGAATTTGACAAAAGCGTTTTTGCGGGAAGATGGAACATCGGCTATTGGGCATGGGAAATGCCCGAATTCCCGGATGGCTGGGAGAAAACATTTCAGTATTTTGATGAGATATGGACATGCTCGGATTTTACAACGCAGGCGATTGCGCAAAGATCGCCGATTCCGGTCAGAACTGTTCCGTATGCCATCTCTCCAGAGAAGGATCATACTCTGACAAGAGGAGATTTTGGACTGCCGGAGGACAAATTTATTTTTCTTTTGACCTATGACACGCGCAGCATTTCTGAGCGAAAAAATCCGAAGGCGGCGATTGCCGCGTTTTGTAAAGCGTTTGGCAAAAACGAGGATGTGCATTTATTGATTAAGATGAATACGCCGCTTGCATGGTCAGGAGACGAGGATTTGATTGCTTTGGCGGAGCAGAACGACAATATCGATCTTATGGAACGGCAGATGTCGAAGGTGGAGATCAACAGTCTGATTTCTTTATGTGACGCCTATCTTTCCTTGCATCGCAGCGAGGGATTCGGCCTTGGGCCGGCAGAGGCCATGGCTTTCGGTAAGCCTGCGGTGCTTACAGATTTTGGAGGCAACACACAATATATGCGTGAGGGGGCCTGTTGTCCGGTGCCGTATCGTTTGGTGGAAATCGAGCAGAACCTTATCATCTATAAAAAAGGGATGCATTGGGCCGAAGCGGATATTGATGCGGCTGCTGGATATATGAAGAGACTGGTTGAGGATGCCCGGTATCGCGATTCGATTGGCAAACATGCGAAGCAAGTGATCGATACCGAATTTTCTTATGATGCCTGCGGGAAAATTTTGCGGGAAAATCTTGCGCGCGTCAAGAAGACGGCAACATCTTGAATTGGAGAGTGTTATGACAAGCAGAGAATTATATGAAAAGTGGCTTATGGAGGCCGTTGAGGACGAAGAAATCATATCGGAGCTGAAACAGATCAAAGGCGACGACGAGGGGATAAAAGATCGCTTTTATCGTGAGCTTGCGTTTGGTACGGGGGGGCTTCGCGGCGTGATCGGCGCGGGAACGAACCGGATGAACATCTATACGGTGCGTAAGGCGTCGCAGGGCTTTGCGGATTATTTGAACGCAGCGTTTGAAAAACCGTCGGTTGCGATCGCGTATGACAGCCGAAAAAATTCAAAAAAATTTGCAGAGACAGCGGCGGAAGTATTTGCTGCGAACGGCATATTGGTGTACATATTCAGCGAACTGATGCCGACCCCTATGCTTTCCTTTGCGGTACGCCAGCTGTCATGCAGCGGCGGGATCGTATTGACTGCCAGCCATAATCCCGCAAAATACAACGGATATAAGGTATATGGGGCGGATGGATGTCAGATCACGCTTGAAGCGGCAGAGCAGATCACGGGCTATATTGTCTCTGTTGACGCGTTTGGGGTCAAACATGAGGTGCTCGATCAGGCGGTTGCTTGTGAAACGGTTCGTTATATTGGGGAAGATACGATCGGCGCATATTTTGATGCGGTCAAAGAATATAGTGTGTTTGACTGTCGCGATGTTCCGCTGAAAGTTGTTTACACACCGTTGAATGGCACGGGCCTAAAGCCTGTATTGCGTATTTTAAACGAGGTGGGTATAAGCGATATTGCGGTGATCCCTGAACAGGAACGGCCTAACGCGGCGTTTACAACCTGCCCTTATCCAAATCCGGAAGAAAAAGAGGCGCTTGCACTGGGGGTTGCGCTGAGTGAGGCGCTGGGGGCAGACTTGCTTCTTGGAACCGATCCTGACTGTGATCGGGTGGGCACGGCAGTGCGGCATAACGAAGAATATGTGTTGATCAGCGGAAATCAAATGGGCGTTTTGCTATTGGATTTTGTGTGTGGAATGCATCAAATGAACGGAACGATGCCCCAAAAGCCAATTGCGGTCAAAACGATCGTAACCTCGGAGATGGCCCAGCGTGTAGCGGATTTCTATGGCGTTGAACTAAAGAATGTATTAACAGGGTTTAAATTTATCGGTGAGCAGATCGGCCTGCTGGAAGAAAAAGGTGAAGCGGGGCGCTATGTGTTTGGGTTTGAGGAAAGTTATGGGTATCTCTCCGGAACACACGCGCGAGATAAGGATGCGATCAACGCAGCTATGCTGATTTGCGAAATGGCGGCATATTACAAAGTGAAAGGCATGACGCTTTGTGACCGTTTAGACGAGTTGTTTTCAGAACATGGCTATTACGATGACCGTTTGGAAAGCTTCACATTTGAAGGCGCGGACGGAATGGAGCATATGCAGAAAATGATGAGGGACTTGCGTGGGGCGCAAATCAATGCGCTGGGTGGTACATTGGTGATCAGCACAACAGATTATCTGGAATCTACGGAAACAGGAGCAGATGGCAAAGCAGAGATAGATCTTCCAAAATCGGATGTGATTGGATATGCACTGGAAGGTGGTCGCGTGGTGATTCGCCCGTCAGGCACAGAGCCGAAGATCAAGGTGTATTATTCGCTTAGATGTGAAGATGAGGCGCAGGCGCAGAAGGTATTTGATCAAATCGCGGCGGATGTTCATCAGGTATTGGGCGTGTAGAATGTTTTCATACATAGAATTGCATAGAATGCTTGATTTTCCGAATATGATGTGTATAATTATACATATTGAGTTTTAAATATTTTTGGAGGAACAACATGAAAAAGATTATTGCATTGACTCTTACAGTATTGATGGCAGTCGCGGTGTTTGCGGCATGCGCGCCGGCGGCTCCGGCGGGGGAACCCTCTATGCCGGTGGAAACGGCAGAGGAGTCCGCGATCCCCTCGGTTGAGGGCGATCCGGCTGCGGGCGAAAGTCATCTCGATCAAATCAAAGCTGCGGGCAAGCTTATCATGCTGACAAACGCGGAATTTGCGCCTTATGAGTACCTCGGTTCGACCAACGAGGTGGAAGGAATCGACGTGGATATCTGCCAGGCGATCGCGGACGAGATCGGCGTGGAACTGGAGGTCGTGAACATGGACTTTGACGGCACGATCCCCGCGCTTCTTGGCGGGAAGGGCGACCTGATCGCCGCGGGCATGACGGTTGATCCGGAGCGTGCGAAGAGCGTTGATTTTTCAGATCCCTACGCAAATGCAAAACAGCTGATCGTTGTAACGAAAGAGAACCCAAAGGTTTCCGGGATCGATGATCTCGCTGGAAAAACGATTGGCGTACAGCTTGGAACGACGGGTGACCTCTATGTGTCGCAGAACGTTGAGGGTGCAAACCTCAAACAGTATAAGGTGCCGACAGAGGCGGGCCTCGATCTTGTGAACGGAAAACTTGATGCGATTGTGATCGATAAGCTTCCGGCGGAGAACCTTGCCGCGTCCAACGACAAATTGCAGACGATTGAGATGTCTTCCGACAATGAGGAATATGCGATTGCAATGCTCAAAGATGATACGGAGCTCGCAGAGGTCGTCAATAAGGTGATCAAGCAGCTTAAGGACAGCGGAAAGATTGAAGAATTCACAACCAAGCATGTTGAGGCTTCAAAGGTAAAATAAGTTCGCTTCAAAAAGCGCAAGGAGAAATATTCTCTTTGCGCTTTTTTAGGTTATTTGATATAATATAATCCGTATCATATTTTGTTTGTCATTGGGAGTATCGTATTCATCATGTTTGATAATTTGCCGGAACAAATATATAATACATTGGTGGCGAACGACCGCTGGACGCTTTTTCTGGACGGCCTGCTGACGACGCTGATGATTGCGGGGATCGCGGTGCTGCTGGGTGTTGTGATCGGTTCGTTTGTGGCGATCGCGAAGGTCAATGCGCTGCGCAACAGAAAGCTGAAATGGCTGTCTGTGATCTGTGAGGTATATACCACTGTGATCCGTGGCACACCAGTTCTTGTGCAGCTGATGATCATGGTCTATATCGTGTTTGCTACGGCATCTTTTGATATGGTCCCATATGTTGCGGCGCTTGCATTTGGCATCAACAGCGGCGCATATGTGTCAGAGATCGTTCGTGCGGGCATCATGGCTGTGCCGCGCGGGCAGATGGAGGCGGGGCGCTCTCTTGGCCTCACCAACAGTATGACGATGCGCACGATTATTTTTCCGCAGGCAATCAAAAATATCCTGCCTGCGTTGGGCAATGAATTCATCGTGCTGTTTAAGGAAACGTCCATCGTGGGCTATGTTGCGGTCATGGATTTGACGCGCGCAGCGGAGCTGATTCGTTCGCGTACATTTATGCCCTTCGTTCCGCTTATTTTTATCGGACTTGTTTATCTTGCGATCGTTATGCTGATCACGTGGGGTCTGAGAAAATTGGAAAAGAAACTTGCGCAAAGCGACGTCAGATAGGAGCACGTAATGCTGATTACAAAGAAGCTGTATAAGCAGTTCGACCATAACGTAGTGCTCCAGGGAATCGACGAGCACATCGAGCGCGGGGAGAAGGTCGTTATCGTAGGCCCTTCGGGAAGCGGGAAATCGACGTTTTTGCGGTGCCTCAATATGCTCGAGGTCCCGACGAGCGGCGAAATTTGGTTTGAAGGGGAATTGCTGACGGATAAAAATACGAACATCGATAAAGTTAGGCAAAGAATGGGCATGGTGTTCCAGCAGTTCAACCTGTTTCCGCATAAGACGGTTGGGCAGAACATTATGCTTGCTCCGTTGAAGCTTGGGCTGATGACAGAGGATGAGGCCAATGAAAAAGCAGAAATGCTCTTGAAAAGAATCGGTCTTGCTGATAAAATAGATTCGTATCCCTCGCAGCTTTCAGGGGGACAGCAGCAGCGCGTGGCAATCGTGCGTGCGCTTGCCATGAATCCTGACGTGATGCTGTTTGATGAGCCTACCTCGGCGCTCGATCCGGAGATGGTGGGCGAGGTGTTGGATTTTATGCATACGCTTGCGGATGAAGGCATGACGATGGTCGTCGTCACGCATGAGATGGGATTTGCGCGGGAGGTGGCGACCCGCTGCCTGTTTATGGATGAAGGAAAGATTTTGGAGCAGGCGCCGCCGCAGGAATTTTTTGCAAACCCGAAGAACGCGAGATTGCAGGATTTTCTTTCAAAAGTGTTATAAGCTGTCGAGGACAGCTTCCTATGTACCCGTAGTTCAGCTGGATAGAATATCAGACTCCGACTCTGAAGGTCGCGCGTTCGAATCGCGCCGGGTACACCATGATGAATCAAATGCGAACGCTCTGGGTTCGCGCTTGATTCGTCTTTTTTTGTTGCGTATGTTGACAGGAGAATGTTTCACAATTGCAGAAAAGCTTCCGAAAAACGGTTGATTGAACATTGTCGTAAACTGTGATATGCTTGTTTCATTAAAAATGCGTGGGCAAAAAAGACATGTTTTCAAAACAAAATTTAAACTTGCAGGAGTGAGCACGATGAAAAGAAAAATTAGAATAAAGGCACAGATGTGCAGAAAATGAAAGAAAAAATTTCTTCAATATCTCAAAACGACGGAGCTGCCGGGCAAAGGCTGCAAAAAGGCCTTTTTTTTCTGGATCATTGGCTTGTATTTACGGCTCTGGGTGTATTGACAACAATAACGATGATCTTATTTGCGGTAGGATCACATGGTTTTACGACAGGAAGTGCGGCAAATGTGATGCAGCAATTTTGTTTGATCGGCCCGCTTGCGATTTCCGCGATGGTTTCAACGCGAACCGGAGGTTTGGATATTTCGACTGGTGGCATGATGGCATTGTCGGCGGTGATTCTGGCGATGAATACAGCCGAAAACAATGCCGGTGCTGGCTTTTTGCTGGCACTGATCATCTGTTTTGCGCTGGGTGTTTTAAATGGGCTGTTTATTATGGTGCTGCGTGTGCCCGCCATTTTGGTTACGGCGGCGAGTGCGATGCTGACACGCGGGATTGCGATGTGGGCCAGCAACGACCTCTTGGTGATCCTTCCAAAGGAATGGCTGGAGATGAATGTGATGGCGGCCGTTATGGCGCTTCTTGTTTCTTTGGGCATTGCGATTTTTGTGCTGTGGCAAACGGGAGGATTTGCAAAGGAGCGGAAAACCGTACGCGGACAAATGAAGTTTTTTTGGATATATGGATTGATCGCATTGATTGGCGCGCTGGCAGGATGGGCTGCGGCGATTTGCTTTGGAGAGGCAAACACAGACATTGGTTATGGGTCCAGCAATGAAATGGTGCTGCTGTTTGTGTTTGCGACGATTTCCGCCAGCGTGTGGCTGAAGAACAACTGGATTGCGCTGGGGTGGGCGCTTGTTTTGGCAATGCTGTGGACGATTCACGATCAGGCGATGTTTCTGCTCGAGCTCAATCCATTTTCGATGATCGTAAGCAACGCATCGTGGGTGTTTATCCTGCTGGCAGTCATGTGCATCGCAAAGCGCAGTTGGAAAAAACCTTTACATGATTAATTATCGGGCGTTTTATATTCCGTGATATCTACGCTGCTGATCAGCATGGCAGGCCTGTCGTTTGACCATTCGATGAGCGACGCGGAGGTTTTGGTGTAGATGTTGTAGCGCTCGGTGTAAAGCTCCAACGTACAGCGTGGATTTTCTTCAGAAAGCTGCCTGAGCGGACAATCATCGCACTGTGCGTCAAAACCGCGGTAAGCCTTGTAGCACTTCATGCCGATCGATGAATGCCCGGTGACGTGAACGACATTTTGATTTTCATAAAACACATCAAAATTTTCCCGATCCACGACATAAGCAATGCTGTTCATGTTATCCATCACTGCTTCGATTGCCAGATGGTGACGCTGTTCGCGTTCGCTGCTCAATTGTTTGGCCATAAAGACCGAAAGCACCTGGCAAATGGTGCGCAGTTCATCGAGCACCGCTTCGGAAAGTGCAAAATGGTCGTCTGTACAGTTTTGGAAGGCGACGACCCCAATGAGCTTATCCCCTTCTTTGATGGAAAAATGGACGATAGACTTGATGCCGATGGAGGTATAACTTTCTTGCGCATAGTCTGGAAAATCCGTTGGAGTGGCCATAAACATGCCGCCCGATTTTTCGAGCGCCGACACAACAAACGCAAAGCTGCTCACAGGCATATCGATGTATTTATGGCCAACCGACTCGATGCCGGAGGCACACCATTCAAAAACACCTGTAAAATGCGTGGAAAGTTCGTTGAATTCAAAAATATTCGCCCTTGAAAAACCAAAGTTTTTGGCGATGAGCTCAAGCACAGATTCGATGGCAAATTTTGTATCGCTCGACCCGTAAAGCATACGAAATACATATTCGACACGGTTGTCTCTAAAGTTTTTTTGAACGGTGCCGTGTGAATCGATTTCTGTTCTGGAAGAAATATAGGACAGTTCCTGATCCTGTTCATAAAAAGAATGTGTATTTTTGCCCGTTGCCTTTGCCGTATAAAGCGCCGCGTCAGCGCGCTTGAACAGGCTTTCAAACGTTGTTCCGTCCTGCGGGCAAAGCGCGATACCGATACTGCTTGAAACAGTGTATCCTTCGTTTCGGTTGTTGGTATAGGTGCGCAAAAATGCCGTGCATATGGCATTTGCCTTTTGGGCGATCAAGGGCTTTCCAAGCGTACCTTTTGCAAACACAAGAAATTCGTCCCCGCCAATACGCCCCACGATATCGTGTTCACGGAAGATCATCCGAAGGCTTTCGGAAAGCTCGGAGAGCACCGCGTCGCCATACAGATGACCGATATGGTCGTTGATGTCCTTGAAATTATCGATGTCGATCACAAACAGCACACCAGTGGGCATCGTGGTGTTTTTGGCAGACAAGTATTCGGCGATCAATTTTTCGGTCGTGCCCCTGTTATAGAGGCCGGTCAGCGAATCACGTTCCGCCTTGTATTGAAGCTCAAGTTGCTGGCGCTTCTCGGCGTCGATATCGCGTATCTGGACAAAGCCCTGGATTTCCCCTGTCTTTTCGTCGCGCATCAGCGGCATGAGCAAACGCATCCATCTATAGGAACCATCGGACACCAAATGGCGATAATCGAAAGATATTTCAATCGTGCCATTTTCAAATTCTTCGATGACCGTAAGCGGGGAACTGTACCTCTCAAATTCGGGGACGTCATCGGGGTGGACTGATGTTTGAATCATAAATGCCAGCATTTCACTATAATCGTGAACCGCGTTGCTGAGCTGCTGTTCGTCATCTTCAAACCCGGAAACGATTTCGTTTTTGCTGAAATTGACCTCGATGATGCGAAAAACATCCCGATCGACCGATGCGCGGTATTGACGCTCTTTCTCAACGGTTTGCTGTAATTCTTCATTCAGCTCTTTGTGCCCGAGCAGTGTGCTCGTTCTGATCGAAAAGAACAGGACAATGTAGGTGCCGACAAGGAGCGTGAGTGACACGGCAAGCTGATTGGCCAATAGCGTCGGGTAGGAACTTGGCGTACTGTAAACCGTGGAGTTGATGAGCATATATGCGCAAAAAACGACAAGACATGCCGTCATAAACTGAAGCTGCTCTTTGTGCTGATTGATGATGCGCACACCTTTCGCCGGAATAAACCGTATGACCAGTAAAATGGCAATATTCAAGAACGCAAAGGTGACGCCTGTCGACAGGACAAGCGTAAACGGATCGGCGACGACTTCATACAGCGTACGCTGCATCGTGAGTGCAAAAATGGAAACGCAAACGGCGCGCAGCACCATAACGTGAATGATGCAGGCTAGCATGCAAAACAAAGCACGAGAGGGCTTATCTTTATAAAAAATGACAAACTCTATAAACAATATAACGCCGATGATCACATAGACACTAAAAGTGGTGCTCGCGCTCAACAGCGTCAGAAATGCGGCAATCACCGTATTAAGAATTGCGACAGGAATACGAGACAACTTTTTCAATCGCGGTTTTTTCAAAAAAGCGTCCACCAATTCAAAAACCATATAGTTATAACAAAGGAACATGGCCACCAAAAAAATAGTAGCAATCAGCATTGGAATAGCCTCCAACCATTTTGAGTGCGCAATAAATTTATTCTGAAATTATATCATTATTTCGTGCAATAATCCAGCATATTATGACGAATACGCTGTTTTTTTAACCATGAAGGGAAAAACACTCCGCAATTAGACTTTTTCATCTCAAAAAGACTGACCTTGCTGCCACCCAGCTTTCATTGACCATCGCAAACAGAGGTAACGCCGCATGCGAACATTCGGTTGGCGGCGTAGGTTGACAAAATATATCTATATGGCGAAATATACATCTTTATCTGGAATCGCATAGTATGATATAATTATATATAGCATCAGCCGATGCTTTCCTAGGTATATCATCTTGGAGTAACGCTCATCGATAAAGGGATGGAAATTATGGAAAAAACTGAAAAAACAATGCCAGAGCAGGATCGTCCTCTGCCTTTTATGGCGGGCAGCTTTGTGCCGGGCGAATCACAGCAATATGTCGATTCTATCGACGACGAGGAAATGAAAGCCATCGCCATTGGCGAACGCTATTACTACGCGGGCGAAGGCCAAAAATGTGTGAAAATTGTAAAAAAACTGCTGAACAGTAAGCGCCGGGCTGTCAAAATCTCAGCCGCGCTGATGTTTACCTTTGGCAGCATTTGTGCGGGGAATCCGGAGGGTGCCGCAAAAATGTTTTTGAAGCTGAAGGGAGAATATACGAACAGACGTAAGCGGAAGATACAGGGCAGCGATGCGGAAAAGAACTATGGCGCTTTTTTGAAGAACCTGACCACGGTGCTGCTGCATTTAGAAAACGCTGCGTTTGTAGAGATGGATATGCCTAAGCTGCCTCCAGGCATCCGTCTCATTGCCTTTTATGTTTTGGCGCACAATCATTATTTGGCGGGCGAATATGGGCAGGCAGCGGGGGTTGCGCAAACGGCGCTTTCTTGCTGCGAAGCGCGTTATCCGATCGGAGAGATTTATTTGCATATCATCGCGTGCGTCGCTTATATGAACATGAATGAGCATGAAAAGGCTGTCGCACACTTCAAAAAAGCGTGGGAGATCGCAAAGCCGGAGGGCTTTATCGAGCCGTTTTCAGAGCATCATGGATTGCTGCACGGTATGATCGAGGTACAACTGCGGAAGATGGATCCAGATAGCTATGAACGTATTGTCCGGCAGGTGTATGTGTTTGCAAAAGCGTGGAGGCAGGTGCATAATCCCATTACAGGCGGGAAGATCGCCGATGCACTGACCACCACGGAATTTACCGTGGCAATGCTGGCCAGCAAAGGCTGGAAAAACGAAAAGATTGCCGAGCATCTGGGCGTGGGCGTCAGCACGGTCAAAACGCATATTTACTCGATCTATAAAAAATTGCATATCACAAGCCGCAAGGACCTTCCGCGTTTCATGCTGAAATAGAGCTGTTTTTTGAAAGCACTGCGACTATAAAAAATAGCAACGAATGCCACGCCTGCCGTTCCGCCCTTGTTTGCACAAACACAGGGCCTTATTAATTATGCCGGAGAGGTGTTTATGCTGTTATTTTAATTGCGAATCGGCCGTGTATATGTTATCATAAAAAACGAAATTTTAATGTAAAAAATTGGTCTTGTTATTTATCAAATATCAAAAGGAGTTTAAGCGTAAAAGGAAATGAGCGAAGCGAGGATTAATGTTACGCGGCGGGTCGATCTGTTTATTGAATAGGCAGTTCTTTGAGAAGCAGCGGACCCGGCACGGTTTGGGCGTTTTGCGCTTCTTGTCCAGCAACTAGAAAAGGATGACAATCATGAAAGCAAAAAAACACGAACGTTCCATTGCGATGAAACTTTCCCGTATGGCGATTTTGATGATCGTGCTGTGCGCCGTCGTCATAGGCGTGCTTAGTTTTGCCCTTTACAGCACCAATTCCATCAATGACGCAAAAAAAGAGGCGCTTGGAATCGCGAGCGCTGCCGCAGCGGCAATGGACCCGGTGCAGCTTAAGGACGCACTTGAGATCAGCTCACAGAACGAGTATCTCGAGAATTTTGAAAAATATCTCGACGATGTAAAGACGCGCACTGATATCCGGTTTATCTATGCGCTGCGCGAGACTGCCGACGGGCAGGTGGAATTTATACTCGAAGGCCAAAAACCGGGAGACGATCCGAACGACCGCGCCTTTTTTGGCAAGCTGGATGTCAAAGATAATTTTGCAGCAGAAGCGTTTGTGTCCTACGAAACAGGGGAGCCTGTCGTATCCGATTTTTATAATGTTCCCGCCTACGGGGAGCTTGTTTCCGCAGTTGCGCCCATCAAGGACGCGGATCAAAATACGATTGCCGTCATGGCGGTAGATTACGAAGTGACCAATGTACTGCAAAGTTCTATGATATTTGGCCTCTCCATCGTTGCGATCATCGCCGTCATCAGTTTGTTATGTGGTTTTTATGTAAGGCGCTACGTCAACCGCAATGTCGGGCGACCCATCAATGATATCAGCGACGTTGCAAAAAAGATGTCGAAGGGCGACACAAACGTGACGATCAATTTTCACTCGGATGATGAAATCGGGCATCTGGCCACATCTTTCCACGAAATGATTACGAGTACGCGTGAGCAAATCGAGGCGCTTGAGGTCATTGCCGACGGCGATTTGACTGTCGGTATCAACGAACGCAGCAGCTATGATTTGATGAGCATTGCGATGAAGAAGATGGTGAAAAACCTGAGCGGAATGGTAAGCCAGATCCGCTCGGGGACTGCGCAAGTGCTGGAAGGCTCCAAACAGGTCGCAGACGGCGCAACGCATCTTGCACAAGGGTCCATGGAGCAGTCCGGCGTTGTCAACGAGCTATCCCGTTCCATAACCGAGGTTTCAGAAAAAACAAGGGACAACGCGCACCGCGCCGAAACAGCTGCGGAACTGACCACCCAGATCCAGCAAAACGCGGAGCATGGGGCGACACAAATGGAAATGCTGCAAAATGCGGTTGTGGATATCAATGAATCAAGCAACGCAATCAACAAAATCATTCGCGTGATTGACGACATTGCATTCCAAACCAATATTTTAGCGCTTAACGCCGCGGTGGAAGCCGCGCGCGCGGGTGCACAGGGCAAGGGATTTGCGGTGGTGGCGGACGAAGTGCGTAATCTGGCAGCGAAAAGTGCGGACGCTGCCAAGGAAACGGGAGACCTGATTACCGCATCTATTCAAAAGGCGGACGACGGCGCGAAGATTGCGAAGATCACGGCGGAGTCCCTAAGCGAGATTGTGGCGGGGATTGGGGAAAGCACCGGGATCGTCAGAGAAATTGCGCAATCCTCCATTGAACAAAATGCCGCGATAGAACAGATCAACCACGGAATCGAAGAGGTTACGCAGGTCGTATCGCAAAACACGGCTACGGCAGAACAGAGCGCAGCGGCCAGCCAGGAAATGAGCAGCCAATCACAAATGCTGAACGAACTGGTGGCGGCGTTTAAAATCAAAGAATGAGCGTTTCACGCTCGATATGTGAATAAAAATTTGCCCATAGAGCTGAAACGTAAGAAGTCCACCGGAGTTTTGACCGGTGGACTTTTGTTTGAAACGAATTTCTCATAAAAGACCGTACAGGATTTAAGGCGGTTCTGTTTTCCCAGCAGAAAAGAACCACTGGGATGCAAAATGCACCCATCGGCACATTTTTTCCTAATTTCACCAAATAAAAAAGCCCACGCCATAAGCGTGAACTTTTTCATTTGGCCAGGCTGTCCGAAAAGTGCATAAAAAAGAGACGTGGTAAACGCGCCGCCCATGGGTCATGTGTTTCACAATTCATTTTACCGCAAGGACGGAGTCAAAAAGAAGGTACTGCTCACCATAAGGGAAGATAAGCAGAAGCTCAAACAGCGAATGTGCAGCGTAGAGCACCCGGATGGGGCACACTATCTTTTGTGTCGCGGAAAAAAGATGGCAGAAGCAGAAATGGGCTTAAGTTTCCTTGCCTACAACCTAAAACGAGCGATCAACATGGTGGGAACAAGGAAATTGATCGAAGCAATGAGGGGATGATATCCTCGCCCTTCATTTCTGGTCCAAAACCGTCCGAAAACAGCCCCCCAAATACGCCAAAAACCCGCTTAAATAGCGGGTTTTTAGACAAGGTGTGGCGGAGAGGGTGGGATTCGAACCCACGTGCCCGTTAAGACAAACGCATTTCGAGTGCGCCCCGTTATGACCACTTCGATACCTCTCCGTGCAACGTGATTTATTGTACCAAAAAGCACTTACAATTGCAATATGATAATGTAATTCGTATAATAGAAATAGAAAAGAATTTTGATGGGATGGAAACTCTTTTGAAAAAAACGTTGTGTATGGGCGTTGTGCTCACGTTTGTTTTGACGCTGTGCTCGTGCGCGATTTCCCCAGGGGAACGGTATAACAATTTCATTGACGATCTGGATGTGGTGACGAGAATGGAGGTTGCTCTGCAGCAGCAAAAGGAGGGCGGCATGACGGCCTATGTTACGGCGGATATGGAAACGCTCGAGCAGGACCTCTCCACACTTCGCACGTCCGACGATGAGCTGCTGCGCATCAATGAAAATTTTGTGGAGGCCACACGCCTTTTGCGGCAGAGCCAAGCAGCCGTGGAGCAAGAAGATGCAGACGCGGCAAAGATTGCTTGCCTAAAGGCCAAGGCATATTTTGATAAGGGACTTAGGATGATTTATTTGCTGCCAAAGAATGGCGGGGGGAGCGGTGAATGACTGACGAGCAATGGATGCTGCGCGCGATTCAAGAGGCGCGCAAAGCCGAAGAGATCGACGAAGTCCCCATCGGGGCGGTGATCGTACGCGACGGGGAAATGATTGCGGCTGCGTTCAACAAGCGCGAAACGGATAAAAATCCGCTAGCGCATGCGGAAATCGAAGCGATCAATAAGGCTGCCGGGGTGTTGGGCGGATGGCGGCTTCTCGGCTGCACGCTCTATGTGACGCTGGAGCCCTGCCCGATGTGCGCGGGCGCAATCGTCAACGCGCGCATTCCGAAGGTGGTGTTTGGCGCCTATGATAAAAAGGCCGGGGCCTTTGGAACGCTCTATAACCTTGCAGAGGGCAAGCTGAACCACGCGCCGGAGCTGCGCGGCGGCGTGTTGGAGGAAGAGTGTGCCGCGCTTTTGAGCATGTATTTTAGAAAAAAAAGAAAATAATTGATTTTTATGGAGGTGTTTTGAGATGGAATGTAAAAAAGAACGGAACATGCAAATGTGCACCTGTTCCTTTTCCTGTTCAAAAAAAGGCGTGTGCTGTGATTGCGTGAAGTATCACAGGGATAAAAATGAACTGCCGGGCTGTTATTTTTCAAAGGAAACGGAAAAGACAGGCGACCGCAGCATTGCAGCGTTTTTGCGCGACAGAGGTCTGAAATGAAGGCAAAGCTGAAACGGATCAGCAAGGAACGGGATTTTCTGTGCGTGGCCGGGCTTGCGCATCAGATATGGCGTGAGCACTATGCGGGCGTTATTTCAAATGAGCAGATCGAGTACATGCTGGAGCATTTTCAGTCCGTGCCCGCAATCAAGAAGGCGGAGGCGGAGGGATGTGAATACTATCTGATCCGCGTGGGATTTGCCAACATAGGATATATAGCGCTTGCGCCCTGCGATCCGCCGGGAAAGATGTTTTTGAGCAAGATTTATTTATTGAAGGAGTATCGCGGAAAAGGATATGCGCGGGACGTGATCGCGCAGGCGGCGGAGATGGCGCGTGCATTGCGCCTCAGGGCGATTTGGCTGACTGTGGCAAAAAGCAATACTGCTTCCATTGCGGCATATGAGCATATGGGGTTCGTGAACACGGAGGATATTTGCAAGGAGATCGGCGGCGGATTTGTGATGGATGATCATATCATGGAGCTGGCCCTGTAGGAAAGGAATTTTATGCAGAACAAGAAGCAAAGGATCGCGGTGATGTGCGCCATCCTTGCCAAAAACCCAAACAAGCTTTACTCCTTGAACTATTTCAAGGAAATGTTCGGTGCGGCAAAGTCAAGCCTTTCAGAGGATGCCTCAGTGATCCGGCAGGTGTTTGCTGAAGCGGGGATCGGGCAGGTGGAAACGGTAGCGGGGGCGCACGGCGGCATTCGCTATGTGCCGCGGATGCCGGACGGTGCGCGGGCAGTCCTTCTAAAAGAGCTGACAGAGAAGATGACGGATACGTCGCGCATTCTGCCCGGCGGATATATGTACATCGCCGATCTTTTCTGCACGCCGTATTATGTGGACGGGATGGCGCAGATCATGTCGGAATGGTTCGCCGATTCAAAGGCGGATTTCATCGTGACGGTGGAAACTAAGGGCATACCGCTCGCGATGAGCGTCGCGCGGATATTGAATCTGCCGCTTGCCATCGCGCGGCGGGAAAGCAAGCTGACGGATGGATCGGTGTTCTCGATCAACTATCTTTCCGGTTCGTCGCGCAGGCTGCAGACGATGTCTCTTTCCAAGCGCATGATTCGCGAGGGAACGCGCGCACTCGTGATCGACGACTTCATTGCCGGGGGCGGTACGGTGAAGGCGTTGTGTGATATGCTCGCCGAATTCAACATCGATGTCGTGGGAACGGGCGTGGCGATCGTGAACCGCTATCCGCAGAAGAAGAGAATTGCCGACTACAAAGCCATTTTCGAGCTTGAGGAGCTCAGTGAGACAAAAATAGAAATTTCCGCGTATGAATGCGGGTTTTAGGCGGTTGCAATTTCCAAAGATTTGTGATAAATTAATTAATAACAACAATGCAGCGGGGTGGATTGTTTTTGGGCATTTTGAAGTGACTTTCTGAAAGTACAACAAGGTGTGGAGGATTGAGAAATGGAAATTACAGATATTCGGATCAGAAAAATCGACGGAACAGGCAAAATGAAGGCAATCGTATCGGTAACGTTTGATGATATGTTTGTGATCCACGACATGAAGATCATCGAGGGTGCAAGCGGGCTTTTCATTGCGATGCCCAGCAGGAAAACGCCAAGCGGTGAATACAAAGACATTGCCCACCCGATCAATTCGGATACGCGAGAGATGATCCAGCAGATCATACTCAAGCGCTATGAGGAAATGCCCGAAGAAGATATGGGCGGCTCAAGTATGAACGATTATTGAGAATGAAAAAGAGGCTGTCTCAGAATAAAACTGAGGCAGCTTGTTTTTTATATATCAAAAGCGAGCGGAAGCAGGGCAAAAGAGCTAAGAACGGAGCAGCAAACACAGCGTTTGGAAATTGTAAAGATGAGTCTGTGAAGCTTCTCTTTCAATGATAAGATTCTTATTAGGATCAGGAGCCGGGTGCAGCTCCTAAGTCTTTGCCTTAATATACAGCCCTATCTATGCCGTGTCAACAGAAAAATCACTTGTCGAGCGCATAGAGGTACACGACGCGCACAAGATTGACGGTATTACGATTCAGCACATAGACATTCATTATCATTGCATCGGCTCAATCGAAATCCCTGACATCCTGCCAATTCCCGCGACGAACGTACAGATCGGCACGAGGCAGGGCGTAACCCTCAAATACGGCACAAAATAAAACAGTGCCCGTATGAAAGATTCTCACTTCCTTTACGAACACCGTTACTGGTGCGAGTATTCATAAGGACAAACTCTGAAACACTATTAAAATAAATGTTTCTGGCACAAGCATACGATTACTATTTACAAAAAACCACATAATCGATGCTGGTTTTACTTTTATGTAAATCTCTCGCTGATTAAAACATACTCGTTGTTAATTGATTTTACTGGGAAATCTCCAACTCTTGATATTATTTTGGGGATTCTCTTTACGGGAATTGCTCTCTCAAGAAACTGGTTCGTTCTAAAACCCTTATTATCAAGATATTCTATTGAAATTTTTGCAAGGTCTATTGTTACCCTATCTACTGTGCGGTTTCCTAAAGTGAGTACGATGTTTTTCTTTGTCACGCGAGTCAATTGATCTAAAAAGATGAAATAATCATTGAAAAAGCGAATGACCTTCCGCTGTTTGGGTTCGGAAATTTTTTCTAAATATGGAAGCAAGAGACGGAGTCCATAGTTGCTAAATTGAATCTTTTTTGCTTTTCCGCCTAGACTATTGGAATCAATTATTGAAAAATTAGAAAACTCCCATCCCTCAAGCTCTAAATCTTGGTTGTCAATCCATAGCAATTGGAGAATAGAAAACTGTCCATAAGGTACGGTCGTGGCATTATCACCATAAGGTGGTGATGTTATTGAGATATCAAAACGCTTTTTTCTAAATGTTTCCATTAAACTAATAGTGTCACATTTATATAATTTAAATTTACTTGATGTTTTGCTGTATTTCTCACTGTTTTGTTCAACGGAATTAAGGAAGTCATCTATGACATGGTTTTCCATACGCTCAATTACGTCATTGGGCTTTATATGCAATTTGTATGTTGAGCTTCTTGTATTGCTATACCTGCGAACAATGTCGCTAAACATACACCAAAAATAAGCACGGTTCCTTTTGCTTTCAATCTGCATGATGCTTTCGCGAATAACTTGTAGATCTTTTTGTATATCTGTGCGAAACCATTTGTCAATATTATCAAAACGATACGGCTCTGCCAATTGATTGTTATTAATTAATGATTGGAGCCTTGAAATATCTTTTTTGATATTTTGAGTTACACCGAGTAATTTTGTTTTTGTGATTAAATTCGCCAAAGGATTTATGTCGCATCCATACAAAAGAACATTATCAGAGACTTCATGGCATTCGTATAGGGCTGTTCCCGACCCATGAAACGGCTCAAATACTGTTGTCGTTGTGCGTTTGTCGATAAGATCATTAAGAATGTCTTTCTGAACTGGCGCAGCCATAACCGCCGGGTACAGTACAGTTCCATGAACATCGCTTTTTTTTCGATAATCCGCATATGTAATGTTTTCTATCATGTTCTAATCATCTCTCTGTTCTAAATAGTCGTGAGAATCATTTCATTTGCAGCGACAACAAATAAACTTGCTTTATTAGCAATGTCTTTTATCTCTGGCTCTGTAAGATAAACTGTCGACTTGTGTGCCCCTAAGTGCGATTTTTTAACAGCAGTATAGAATTCATCAGGCAACAAGCGATTTTTTAGACTATTGTAGTCCATGCCAGACTTGGTTGCTATTGCAGTAATTTTAGCATTGTCAGAAGATATGTATTGAATAATAGACTTTACTTTATCCTCAAGCCCGCCATTTGTGGTGAATAATGCAGGATATTTGCCTGTGAGGCGTATGTCATTGGTGGAAATATCAAAAAGGGATCGTAAGGAACATGCAATTACTTCTAAATAATCAAATGTATCAAGATTATTGAGTTGCAGAATAAGTCTTTGAATAGAAATATTAAAACTCACATTGTAAGAAGCCATCGCAGGAATTGTAAGTAATTTGCCTTGAGTGGTTTCTGCCGTCACCTCTGCTTCTGGCTGGAAAAAATTAAGCGAAATATCCACAATTACATCGCCCGTCTGTGCATCCTTATAAAGAAATCGAATATTTATAGTGGTTTCTTCCGCTACGCTACTAAGAATTTTATTGTCTGAAAGTTCCCCATCAATATAAACATGTATATCGTTAGAAGTGATTCTTTCATTATTGCTAGTTAGTATATATTCAACATAAGAACACAGGTCTATTTGCTTTGATGGGATAGGTATATCTCTATCTATATTTGATAATGCAATACGCGCCGGAACTGTTTTGGCGCAAGATGCCTTTTTCTCTTCAATTACAGCCGGAATCTTTTTGCCAAATACGGAATATTCTATATAGTTCCCATGATTATGCATGACTACTTTATCTTTGAAACGAAATTCTGGTTTAATATTGCTGTGTATTTCTTCTTCGCTTGCATCATGTGGCAATTTGTTTTTGATTAATATGTCTAAATCGGGCAAGCACGCTTTATAACTGGAGCCTGTTTCTTGTATACTTTTATTTAAATCAATCAAAAACTGTGTCACGCTATCCGTCAACTGATTCTGAAGAAATTGTGTTCGATCAGAATTAAAATTCATTGCCTTGTCATTGCTTGTAATGCGAATATACCCAATCATTTGTCCCAAAACGGAAGAGCTTTTGACCTGTCGCATAATATTGGGGTCAAATAGTGTGTAATTGTTGAATAAATTAGCATTTACAAAAACCAGTGGGCTCAATTCATCTTTCGGGTTTTTAAAAAACGGATGTATTTTTTCTTTGTCATATGGGCGCAAGTGAAAAATTACAAGTTCAAGATCAACATGATAGCGCGGATCATTAATAGCAATTTCCTGTTCAAGTGCCAAGACATTATTGACAAGAAATTGGATTCTGCCTTGTGTAGAATTATACCGCACATGATATAATTGACGGTCGTCCAGGAGGCTGTACATTGATGGCAAACCTTTACTTGTCTGAGTATTTTCATCAATAATCAATTCTACTAAAAAGTTATGGTCATCAAATGCATTAATTATCTTTGAACTATTAATTGGCGCAGATAAATAGCTAAGCAGAGATTTCAAACTGTAGTCAGATAAAGTAATTCGAATCTCAGTACCTTTATCGATAGAGTCGTCAGAGAATAGTTCGATTGGATAATTAGATATATCATCACAGGCAACTAATCCATTAAAATCAACAGAAAACTGCAATCCTCCCGCTTTATTTGTTCTCCATAATACATTTGTCCCGAATTTAAATACAGACAGAAATCCAAGGCCCTTGGATCCCTGAGTGTAGCGCCCGTATTTGTTTATTTCGCCATATCGTTTTTCGCTATTAGATATATGAAATAGGGTGTTAATATCATTAACATCCATACCACAACCATCATCTGTGATTGTCATAGTGCGAGTTTTGCTATCTAATTTAATCTTTACATAATTTGCACCCGCGTCATAGGCGTTTTTCATTAATTCATTAAGTGCAATAACATTTGAAGGTATCTTTTCCGATAGCTCACTTATAATATTACCGCTTACACGGATAGATGCTTTCATTACAATCCCTCCTCTTTCAGTTATATTTTTATCTAATTATAGCATATTCTTATGCAAAATATAAATAAATCAGTATTATAAAACAGGAGCAGCTTTTTAGTTACCCAATTCGCATAATATGTGGTCTCATTATGAACACCCAATGGTGCTACTATTCATAAGGACAAACTCGAAAAACAGCTATATAATAAGGTTTCACGGCACAAGCATACGATTACTACCTGAATTTGAAAGCTCAAACACCGCTTTGATGGATAAAAAGCGGTGTTTTTGTATAAATAATATTTCACAGAGAGGAGGTATTTCTACCCAATGGGTCTTGCGTTTCAGCAAGGCTTTTTTAGTTTCAAGAAAAAGGAGGAATAGAACCACATGGCAAAAGATACGCAAAAGCAACCGGAGGACAACACCAAGTCCACCACACCAAAACAGGGTGACAAGAATATTGCTACAGCCAGCAAAGCCCCTGCCCCTGAAAATATTGTGCCGTTTGAGAAAAGCAAAGCGACAGAGCAGGAAGCCGCCAAACTCGATTCAGAAAAGTTGGAAAGGGTTGACACGTCACCTGAAAAAACAGCTATATCAAGTGATAAATCCATTCTAAAAAAAGATATAAAAGCGTCTGCACCCTTGTCGAACAGAAGCACTGACGCAAAAAAAGTCAAGGATGACAAATCAGCAGAAAAGACGGCTAAGATTGGCACAAAAGAACACTCAAAGCCCATTGTATCAGAAGAAAATAAGAACAAGTTGCCTGAAAAAGCTCCGCCTATCGAGGAAGGGTCAACGTTGGCTGAACGGAAGGAAAAACTTGAAAAAGAGCTGCGGGAAAAGTTTAGCATTCCAAAATCCGCAAAAATTGTAGCGGCGTGGGTTGCGCCCGAAGTAGAACAGGTTGTTCGCATCCCACATAAGGAATTGCATAGCTTCAAGGATCATCCGTTCAATGTTGACAAAAATGCAAAATATAAAGCGTTTGTTGTGAGCATACGCGCGCAGGGTGTAACGCAACCGGCTATTATCCGGCCTCGTGAAGCCGGAGGATACGAAATCATCTCCGGTCATCGCCGTGATGAGGGCAGCAAAGATGCCGGAATACCATTCACCCCCTGTATCATCCGCGCCCTGAATGACGATCAGGCTATACAGCAAATGGTTGAGGATAATGTCAACAACCGCGAAATTGGAACAATGGAGCTTGCGAGAGCGCTTAATATGCAGCTCGAAAGCATCAAGCATCAGGGAGCACAGGATTCCCTAAACAAAGACGAACCGATTTCAGCCGATGATGTGAATAAGCGCTCAAACACCATTATCGCAGAACGAAACGGCATGAGTGTAAAACAGGTGCAGCGGCATATCAACCTGACCCGACTGGTTCCCGCTTTGCAGGAACTGGTTGATGGCAAGCCTTTTGCCTTTGGTGACAAAACAAAGGTGCTAAAAATCGGGTTCACGCCAGCCGTGGAGTTGTCAGCCATCAAGCAAAAGGAGTTACAGGAATATATCGCCGTTGCAATCGAGGGCCAGCAAGCCGCGCCATCCTTGTCACAGGCACAGCGCATGAGAAAAATGGCGGATCAGAACATTTTAAAACCCGACATGATCGACGGTATCATGACGGAAGAAAAAAAGGAGGTAGACAGAGTGATTATATCTACAGAGGAACTAGCCCAATTCTTCGGGAAAGACAAAACACCGCGTGAAATGAAGGAAACCATTATCACGTTGCTTGATGAGTGGAAAGGCAAACAAAAGGATATTTCCACCCCGCAGAGAAAAAACGAGCACGAGAAATAGGAAAACCCGGCAACATCGGGCCAACTTGACCCGATGTGTAAGCGGGATTTAATTCCCCGTCGCCGGTTACTATGAGGCACAGACGGAAAAGAAACGTCAAGGGCGCATAGCGCCGCCATAAGGCGGTTTCAACCCTTGACTTATCTTTCCGGCCTGTGCTTTTTTTGTTCAAGCGACGGGGATAATTCCCTTGAGCCGCACCCTTTCCAAAGGTGGAAAGGGCGGGGGGATAGGATTGATCAAGAAGGAGGCGCACTATGAAAAGGCCATTGGCATATATAACCGCCGCGTGGAGCGGCAACGAACAGGAAGATAAAGAACGGGCAATCGGATATTGCCGGGCGGTATACGAAGCGGGGTTCTCCCCCATCTGCCCAATGCTGTATCTGCCATTGTTTTTAAATGACGCAATCCCGGAGGAACATAAAAGCGGTATCGACATAAGCCGCGATCTGCTGCGCCGCTCCCATGTGCTTGCCGTTTGCGGCGATGGAATGAGCGAGGATGTGAAGAATGATATTGCCGTTGCCGGGCGTTTGAGCATTACAGCAACGACGCTTGACGGCATTATGACGGTCAACGGCCAAGGCCGTGCGGAACGGCAAGCGGGCGTAAATGACGCTTTGCATGGAAGCCCAAAAGATCGGGCCAAGTTGACCCGAAGCCGGAAAGGAGAAAATATTTGCTGACATTAGGCAGCTTGTTTGATGGAATCGGTGTATTCCCGCTTGCCGCTTCCCGCTGCGGTATTGTACCGTTATGGGCCAGCGAAATCGAAAAAGCCCCCATCTCAATCACAAAACG